>CAITIQ010000001.1 GCA_903892415.1 uncultured delta proteobacterium
ACCCGCTCGGTCTCAAGCTCGTCCACGATGGTGACCCGCAGAGCGCGGCGGCGCCGTGTGTCCAGCGTGGTTGCCTTCAGATCCTCGGCCGGCATTTCACCTAGCCCTTTGAAGCGAGAGATCTCGGGCTTCACGTTCTTGGGCAGCTTAGCCAAGATGCGATCCCGCTCGCGTTCATCCAGCGCCCAGTGGGTGTCTTTGCCAGCGTCGATGCGAAAGAGCGGCGGTAGCGCGATGTAGATGTTGCCGTTCTCGATCAGTTTGCGCATGTGCCGATAGAAGAACGTAAGCAGTAGTGTGGAGATGTGCTGCCCGTCGCTGTCGGCGTCCATCAGCAGGAAGATGCGGCCGTAGCGCAGCTTCCCGAGATCGAACTCGTTGCCGATGCCGCAGCCCAGCGCGCTGACGACGTCCTGGAGCTCCTTGTTCTCGCGGATCTTCGACAGGCTGGCTTGCTCGGAGTTGAGCACCTTGCCGCGCAGTGCGAGGATGGCTTGGGTCTTCCGATCTCGGCCTTGTTTGGCCGAGCCACCTGCGCTGTCACCCTCGACGAGGAACAGCTCGCTCTCGGCCGGATCCGTGCTGGAGCAGTCGGCGAGCTTGCCCGGGAGATTGAGCCGGTGGCTTACCGCCGTTTTGCGGAGCACCTGTTGTGTGGCCTCGCGGCGCGCTTCACGGGCGCGGCCAGCGAGCAGCGCACGAGCGACGATGGCTTCACCGATCGACCCGTTGGAGAGCAGCCATTGCTCGAGCGCCGGCCTTACGATGCCCTCGACCTGAGCTTGCACCTCGGGGTTGTTGAGCTTCTCCTTGGTTTGACCTTGGAACTGCGGCGCTTCAACGTACACGGAAAGCAAGGCGACCAGCCCTTCGCGGAAGTCTTCAGCGGTCAGCGTCACGCCCTTGGGCTGAATCTTCTTGGTTTCGATGAAGCCACGCAGGCCTTTGACCACCGCGCTCTGCAACCCGCTTTCATGGGTGCCGCCAGCGTGGGTGGGGATGCCGTTGACGTAGCTCTTGATCGAAGGTTCGTGCGACTCGGTCCACAACAAGGCGACCTCGAGCCGAACCTCGCCCTCGCGATCGTGCATGTGCACGAACTGACCTTGGTGCGAGGGCGATTTACCGCGCTCAGCGACGAGCTTGGGTAGGTAATCCGCCAAGCCGTTGGGGTGCACGATCTCGCGCGACTCACCGCTGGCTTGATCGGTGAAGTGGATGATGAGGCCACCGTGAAGGTAGGCCTTGGCCTCCAGCCGCTCGAGCACGACCGCCTCGTCGAAGGCCTGCTTGGCGCCGAAAATCTCGGCGTCGGGACGGAAATACACCTCGGTACCGCGCTTCTTGGTGGCGGCTCCGGTCTTCAGCTTGGAGGTGGGTTTTCCTTGCGAGAAGCTCTGCGTATGAGTGGCGCCGTCGCGCATGACGGTGACTTTGAGCTCGCTCGAGAGCGCGTTGACCACGCTCGATCCGACGCCGTGAAGACCGCCGGAAACGGCGTAGTTCTTCTGTCCGAACTTGCCGCCCGCGTGCAGCGTGCAAAGGATCAGCTCGAGCGCCGGCTTCTTGTATTTGGGGTGCAGATCCACCGGGATGCCGCGACCGTCATCGCGAACTGTGACTCCGCGGTGGTCCTTGTCGAGCGAGACCTCGATGCGCTTGGCGTGGCCGTTGATGGCCTCGTCGATCGAGTTGTCCAGGATTTCCCAGAGCAGATGGTGATAGCCGCGGCCGTCGGTGCCACCGATGTACATGGCCGGGCGCTGCCGCACCGGCTCGAGCCCTTCGAGAACCTCGATCGAACCGGCGTCGTAGATGGTGCTGCCTTTGGCAGTCTTCGGCGGGGGGAGGGTAGCCATCTCAGGTCTCCTCGCGCATTGCAGGCGCGGTGGGGGCTGGCATTACGACTTTCACAGGCTTGTCCTTCTTGGTCACGAGCTCACCGCGCGAGGCGCGAGCGCCGGCAACCTTGGTCACGTCGAGCTGGAGCAAGCGGCCCTTGTCGGTCTCGAACATCAACAGGCCTTTGCCTTTGCGCGCAATCACGCCGCCGAGCAGCCGTTCGCCCTCGGCGAGCTTCTGCACGATGGTGCCTTTTCCGGCGCCTGAAAGCAGCGCCAGTTCCTTGGTTTTGACCACCAGGGCGTGGCCATCGCTGGAGATGGTGGCCACCGCGTCGGAGTCGTTCTCGAGCAGACCAACGAATACGATCTCGTCCCCTTCGTTGAGCCGCGCGTATTTGCGGCCTGCGCGCGTTGAAGGATCTCGGTGGCCACGCAGGGAGAACTTGAAGCCCAGCCCTTGCTTGGTGATGGCGACGGCGAACGGCGCTTGCGGTTCATCTCCTTCGGGCTCGGGCACCTCGAGCACGCGCGGATCGAAGCTGAGCATCGAAAGCATGCGCTCTCCGTCTCCCAGCTTGAACAGCTTCTGCACCGGATCTCCGTAACCGGTGGAGGGCGGTACATCGTGGATGCGGGTGGTGTAGCAGCTGCCGTGCGAAGAGAAGAAGGCGAGCGAGGAACGCGTGGAGCCCGCGGTTACCTCGAGCACTGTGTCACCGTCACGCAGGCGCGTGGCTGCGACGTCTTTGATCTCGCGGGCGCGCTTGATCCAGCCTTGAGCCGAGAGCACGACAGTGGCGTCTTCCAGCGTGATGAAGTCCTCCTCCTGGAACTCGGCCTCAGCGGCGGCGCTGGTGATCTTGGTGCGGCGTTTATCCGAGAACTCGGCCTTGATGCGCGCGAGCTCGGCCTTGATCATGTCCCACTGCTTGGCGTCGCTCTTGAGCAACGTCTCCAGCTTCTTTGCCTCGGCGCGCTTCTCCGCCAGCTCTTTGCGAATGAGCAGAATCTCGAGCTTGGCGAGCTTGTACAGCCGCAGATCCAAGATCGCGTCGGTCTGCTCTTCCGTCAGCTCGAAGCGCTTGATCAGCTTGGCTTTGGCGTCGGCGCGGCCCTCGCTCGCGCGGATGATGCGGATCACCTCGTCGAGCGCGTCGAAGACGATCTCGAAGCCCTCGAGCAGGTGGATGCGCGCTTGCAGCTCGCCCAGCTCGAACTGCAGCCGACGCTGCAACGTCTTCTGCCGGAAGGTCAGAAATTCCCGTAGGATGGCCGCAAGCCCGAGCCGCTTCGGCCCCATCAGCGGCGCGCCGAGCGCGTCTTCTCCGCCGATCGGCACGAGGCAGGTCATGTTGACCTGGACGTTCTGCGCGAGCGGCGTCTGCTTGTAGAGGTAGGCCATCACCAGATTCGGATCGGTGCCTTTCTTGAGCTCCATCACGATGCGGATCACGTCGGTCGACTCGTCTCGCACGTCGAGTAGGCCGGGCAGCTTCTTGCTGATGATCACCGCTGCGATCTTTTCTACGATGGCCCCCCGCTCCACCGAGAAGGGGATGGACGTCACGATCAGTTGGGTGCCGCGCTTACCGTCTTCCTCGGTGGTCCACTCGCCACGCAACTTGAACGAGCCGGAGCCGTTCTCGTAGACGTCCTCGAGCTCGCGCTTGGTCGCGGTGAGCAGGCCGCCAGTCGGGAAATCAGGGCCTTTTACGACCGAGAGCAGCTTCTTGGTGCTGACCGTTGGGTCCTCGATCGAGAGGATGGAGGCGTCGATGATCTCCCCGAGGTTGTGAGGCGGGATGGTGGTGGCCATGCCGACCGCGATGCCCTGGGCGCCGTTCACCAGCAGCTGCGGGAAGCGCGCTGGCAGCACCGTGGGCTCACTCTGCGTGCCGTCGTAGTTGGGGCGCCACTCCACCGTGCGCTGGCCGAGCTCCTTCAGCAGCTCGTCGGCGATCGGCCGCAAACGCGATTCGGTGTAACGCATGGCAGCCGCGCCGTCTCCGTCGATGCTGCCGAAGTTGCCCTGGCCTTCCACGAGCGGAACGCGCAGCACCCAGCTTTGGGCCATGCGCACCATCGCGTCGTAGATGGCTTGGTCCCCATGCGGGTGGTACTTACCCATGACGTCACCGACGACGCGCGCGCTCTTCTTGGGTTTGGCGTCCGCCCCCAGATGCAGGTCGTGCTGCATGGTGTAGAGGATGCGGCGTTGCACCGGCTTGAGCCCGTCCCTAACGTCGGGCAGGGCGCGCGAGGTGATCACGCTCAGCGCGTAGTTGAGGTAGCGACGCTCCGCTTCCTTGGAGAGCGGGGCATCCTCGAAGAAGAGGGGGGGCGAAGCTTTGACGTCGTTGTCGCGAGGTCGCATAGGTCATTTCGGCGCACGCGGTAAACCCGCGTTCAGTGCGCAACGCGCCTATCTAAAGGGGACCGTCAATCCGGTCAAGGCCTAGCGGCTGCGTGCCAAGGACTTGCTCCCAGCGTTTGACTCGCTTGTGACCGCCCTCCGGGTGGAGTACGGGTTCCCGCGCCTTTCGTCCCAACACTCACGGGTTACCCCCGAGTTGAGTTGGGGGACCGCTGAATGCCCGACCAGACCCAACCCAGAGTTCGTTCGTTCTTTGTGGAGCCGTGGACAGCGCTCGTCGCTGCCTTGTGCCCGCAAAGGTCTTTGCCTCTGTTCGTCTTGATCAGCAGCACGCTCGTCGCGCTGCTCGGTACGAGCGAGAGTTGGGCGCAACCCGTGCCTTCGGCTACCGCGGCGCCTTCGGCAACTGCCGCGCCCTCGGCCAGTGCAGCGCCTTCGGCTAGTGCCCAACCGCCTGCGGGGCAACCGCCTGCCGGGCCTCCGCGCACCGTGGCCGAGCTACCCCCACTTCCGCCGACGGAAGGCGAGCTGGCGCGCGGTATGACGATCGACAAGGTCACCGTGACCGGCCAGACTCGTTTGCCGGTCGAGGATATCGAAGCACTTATTCGAAACTCGCGGGAAGGCCAGATCTTCAGCCCCGAGGGGCTCGCGCAAGACGTAAAGGAGATGTGGCGTTCACTCTACTTCTCCGACATCAAGGTGGACCTGAACCGCCGTGAAGCCAGCATCGACTTGCGCTTCACCGTGATCGAGCGGCCGAGCATCAAGTCGGTCGAGTTCGAGGGGAATAGCGCCCTCGACGCCGAGGAGCTGACCGAGGCGCTGAGCGCCGAAGTGAAGGTGGGCAGCGTGCTCTCGTATTCAGCGGTTCGCCGCGGCGTGCAGAAATTGCGCGACAAATACGCTGAAGAGGGCTTCTTCCTGGCCGAGGTCGAGTCGGTGGATTCACCGCCCAAAGACAACGAGGTCACGCTCAAGTTCAAGATTCGCGAGCACGAGCAAGTGACCATCCGGCGCATCAACTTCGTCGGCAATCACAACATCTCCGACGGCGTGCTGCGCGAGCTGATGATCACCGGACAGACCACCTTCTTCGACTTCGGAGCAGGGGCCTCGTTCCGTGCAGACGCCTTCGAGCGCGACGTGCTGGTGATCAATTCGCTCTATTACGATCGCGGCTTTTTGGCGGTCTCGGTGGCCACGCCCCGCGTCCAAATCACGCCCGATCGCACCGGTATTGAAATCACCATCCCGATCAACGAGGGCCCGCGCTTCAAGGTCCGCTCGGTGACGATCTACGAGCGCGACGCGGACGGCAAAGAGAGCGAGCCACTCGGTGGTCGCCGTGCGCTGCGCGAGATGATTCGCGCCAAGCCGGGGGACTACTTCAACCGCGCTTCGATCGCGAAGGACATCGGCAACGTGCAGCGGCTGTACCGCGACAAGGGTTACGCCAACGTGGAGGTTCCGCTCGACAACGACGTGGATCCCGACAGCAAAGAGGTGGACCTGCGCATCGGCATTCAGCGCAAGAACCTCGTCTACTTCGGTCGCATCGAGGTGCGCGGCAACACCAAGACGCGCGACCGCGTGATCCGTCGCGAGCTCGAGATCGAGGAGCGCAAGCTGTTCAGCGAGACCTCGCTCGAGCGCAGCAAGCGTCGCATCGCCCAGCTCGGCTACTTCGATCGCGTGGACCTGGCGACCGAGCAAGGTGAGACCGACGATTTGATCAACGTCAACATCGAGGTGGTCGAGAAGCCGACCGGCACCTTCCAGATCGGCGCTGGCTTCAGCAGCATCGAGAGCTTCATCGCCACGGCGCAAATTCAGCAAGCCAACCTCTTCGGCAACGGGCAGTCCTTTGCGCTCCAGGCGCAGATCAGCGGCCTCCGTCAGTTGATCGACTTCCGTTTGGTCGAACCGTACTTGTTCGACACCGACGTCTCCGGGGCGATCAGCCTCTATGACCGACTCAATCTCTTCGATCAGTTCTCGCAGAACTCGCTTGGTGGAGCGCTCACCCTCGGCTACCCAATCATCCAGCCGGAGTTGCGCGCGGCGCTGACCTACACGTTGCAGAACGACGAGATCTCGACCACGACCACCTCGACCTTCTTCGGCACGGCGAGCTCGGTCAGCGTGTTCAGGAAGCTACCGCTGGCCAACCTGTTCAACGACGGTCTGACCTCCAGCCTCAAGCCGAGCTTGACGCTGGACATGCGCAACAACCAGCTGTTCCCTACCTCTGGCGTGTACCTGAACATTTCGGCAGAGCTCGCCATGGGCTTTCTCGGCAGCGAGAACCAGTTCATCAAGTACCGCGGGAACTTCCGCGGTTACTACCCAATCACCGACTCGATCATCTTCCGCTTCAACAACGAGTTTGGCGCGGTTACCAGCCCCGACCCCACCGGCGTGCCGATCTACGGTCGCTTCTTCCTCGGCGGCATTTTCGATCTGCGCGGCTTCCGCCTGCGCACGGTGGGTCCGCGTTTGCCCTTGCGTGAGTCGCTCGACGAGAACAGTGACCCGATTCGCAACGGCGCCAACATCGGCGGCAACCTGATGTACTACCAGAACGTCGAGATCGAGTTCCCGATCGTTGAGGCTGTGCAGCTGCGCGGCGTGGTGTTCACGGATCTCGGTAACGCCTGGAACTTCGAGGACCTCTACTGTGACGCCGCTCCGGCCTCGCCCGACGACGTGACCGACCCTTGCTTCGGCACGGGAAGCCTGCTGGATGTCCGCACCAGCTGGGGCTTTGGTCTGCGTTGGAATTCACCGCTCGGGCCGCTGCGCTTCGAGTGGGGCTTTCCGTTCAACCCGCTGGAATACGAAGAGACCAGCGTGTTCGAGTTCACCATCGGTAACGCCTTCTAGTCCTCGGCGGCGCTACCGCCGCGTCGGGATCCGTGCCAGCATCCGAGCCATGTTCGTTCTCAAAAACGCGCGGATCCTGCTCAGCACCGTCCTCATCTCCTGCGGTGGTAACGTCGTCTTCGAGGCAGACGGAGATGACGGCTCGGGTGGAACTGGCGCTGTAGGTGCGGGGACCAACAGCGGCGCAGGCACCAACACCGGCGCAGGCACCAACACCGGCGGGTCGAACACCGGAGCGGGCACCAGCACCGGCGGGTCGAGCTCGGGCGGTTCGAGCACCGGCGGGTCGAGCGTAGGCGGTGGAACCAGCACCGGCGGCTCGAGTTCGGGTGGCTCCAGCACCGGCGGCTCTGGCGGGGGTAGCCCCGAGTGCCAAGAGGCTTGCAAGGTGCTCTACCTCTGCAGCCTCGAGAACCAGAACTGCCCCGGCTTCATTGGCTCGGCGGACGAACAGACGGCCTTCACCAACTTCTGCTTGCCGGCGTGCGAGGGCAGCCCGCTGCCGCAGGTGGTGGACGTCAATAACTGCAGCCAGACCGTCAATCTTGTCGCGAGCGTGAGCGAGCAGTTCCAACAGTTTTGCTTCAACGGCTTTCCGCAGCCGGGATGAGCTCGTCGATGCGTTGGCTCCTTTGGTCGCTTAGCGGCCTAACAGCTTGCGGCGCTTCGATCGAGTCTTCGACCGTTGGGCAAACAGGGCAACCCGGCGTGGTTGCGACGACGGCAACTTCGTTTTTGCAGCCCACCAGTGTGCCCTCCGGATCCGCGGCTCCGTTGCCTGCGCTGGCTCCGCCTACATCTCTCGCTGACCTCGCGGTCGCTCCGACGGGCGCTCCTGCCGAGGAAGCGCTAGCCGGTTTCGCCACCGTTTGGGGCGATGCCGACTGGTTCGTCGAGCCGAAGACCGAGGCGCGCAGCTTCAAGCTTGCGACCTTCAAGAAGGGGAGCCGGCAGACGCAGCTCGATGCAACGGTGCCGGTGCGCATTCTGAAGGTGCACGGAGATTTCCTCGAGGTCTCGGGGTCGCCCTACGCGGACGCGCTGAATCTCGATTTTGGCTGCAGCCTACTCACGCTCGGGGTCGATCGATTCACGAATGACGAGGCCAACGTGGACCTTCGGCTTTTCGTGCGGCGGAAGGATCTTGCGCCGGTGGTGACCAAGCGTTTTGAGCGGACGTTCGAGGATGGCTCGAGTCTGCTTTTGCTCCCGGGCGCCAACCTCCTGAAGGCAGCGGAAGGCGTCCTCGTGCGGGTGGGCGGAGGTTTGGCGCTCGTCCCCGGAGAACTCAGCGTGGGGCACTCTTTCGCGTCGTTTCCAGCAAGGGTCCCCGAGGTGTCACCTTCTGAGAGCAAGTTCATTCTGAGCGGCGTAGAGGACGTGAGGCTCGCCGGGCGACCGATCGACCTGAGCGGTGTTCCCTTCGCCAACACCCTCAGTCGGGTTGAAGCGCGCGGGGATCGTACCCTTGGGTCGCTCGACGGCCGCTGTACCTCCGCGACGGTCTCGGCGCCGAACAATGCGGTGACTCCGCCCAAACCGGGCGTCGGGAACTTATTCGGCAACGGTCTGAGTATGGGTGGGCTCGGCATGACCAACGAGCCGCACTGGGTGCTTCCACGTGGCAGCAAGCTTACTTGTGACCTCGGCAAGAGCGCGCTCACGCTCAAAACCTCGCATCGCGTCGAGGAGAACGCCGAGCCCTGTATGAAGGTCACCATCGCCATCGACTCTCCGTTCCTGGTTGGCCCTTTATTCGAGCCGTCGGCTCAAACGATGCGCTGCTGCGCTCCCCGCAGCGCCCTCGTCAAAGTGACGCCACCGCCAGTGACCCCTGGCATTGGACTGGGCGGCCTTACCGGCGGCCACCTCAGCGGGAAGAAGCAAAAGCCGCAAGAGCCCAAGCCGCCGAAGCCGAGGCCGGACCCCTTCAAAAGTCGTGAGTGAGCTTTTGGCGAAGGAGTCGCAGCTTGCGAAGCCAACGCTCGAGGCCTCGCTGGTGCGACGCGAGTTGCGCTCGTTGCGGCTGCCGCTCGCGTTGATGGTCTTGAGCGGCGTATCGCTCGTGCCGGCGCTGCTGGGCGCGGGCGACCTTTACAGCATTGTCTCCGGCTTGATCGCGGTGAGCGGGCTGATCCTTGGCGCTGTGCGCTTCACCAACGCACCGCTCTTGCGCGGCCATCCGGTGGACGTGAAGCTCGACGCCGAGTTCCTTCACCTCGGCAGCCGTCGCCTGCGGCGAAGCGCGCTGACGCAAGGCTTGTTGCAGCCTGTAGCGGACGGCGTGGAGCTGCAGCTGCGCAGCGAGCGCTGGCGCGAGCCGACGGTGCTGCATTTCAGCGACGCTGCCGAGGCGCAAAGCCTGCTCACGCAACTCGGGCTCGACGCCGAGATGCGCACCGCTCACTTCGTCGCGCAGTCGGAGTGGCTGGGCAAACGCTGGTTCGTCCCCAGCGTGATCGCGGGCTCGTTGCTGATGATCGCGGTGATGGTGCAATGGGTCGCGGCGGAATGGCCGGCCGCACCGCTCCTGGTCGCGATCGTAGGCTTCTTTGGGCTGCTTACCTTGAGCGCCGCCGTGCCTGTGCTTTGCTCGGTTGGGCTGGACGGACTGAGCGTGCGCAAGCTCGGCAAAACCGAGTTCATTCCGTGGGCGCAGATCCTCCGGGTAACGCCCCACCGTGCCAAGAGCGTGGTGATGCAGGCTGGGGGTATCGAGATCGAGGTGCGAGGACGCAAAGCTCCCTTGCGTCTTCCGATGGCCACCGACTCGCTCGCTGCCGATACGCCCGAACGCCTGGCCGCTCGCATCGAGCAGGCGCGCGCAGCTTCAGCCGCGCACGGTGCGCCGCTCGCGCTCAGCGGCTCGCAGGCCGAGCGGGTGCGTGCCGCCAAAGCAGTGCTCGAAGGCGAGGCCGGCTATCGACAAGGGCACATCGCGCCGGAGGCGGTGAGCGCGCTGGTACTCGATCCGAGCGCGGCTCCGGAAGACCGCGTAGCCGCCGCGCACGCGCTCGCCGATTCAAAGGCGGGGCGCGCTCAGGTTCGCATCGCGGTCAGCACCACGGCCGAGCGTTCGCTGCGTGAGGCGCTGGGCTCGGCGTTGAGCAAGGCCCAAGAGCGCGAGTTTGAATTGGACGAGGGGAGCGAGGCCGAACAGGCGCGAGGCAAGCGGCGTGGCTAGCCCGCTCACGCTCGAGGCGCTGCGGCTCTACGCCGTGCGGCGTACGCTGTTTCGGCCGACCACGCTGCTTACTGCGATTCGCAAGCTTGGCTTCGTGCAGGCCGATCCGATTCGAGCGCCGGCGCGCGCCCAGGATCTGATCTTGCGGCTGCGCGTGAACAACTATCGCGCAGGCGATCTCGAGCGGCGTTATCCGCGGCTGGCGATCGAAGAGGAGCTGTTCGTCAACTACGGCTTCGTCCCGCGGGAGCACGTGTCGCTGTTGCAACCACGTACGCCGCGTCGCGCCTTTACCGCCACCGACGAGAAGCACGCCCAGCGGCTGATCGCGCTCTTACGCGAACGCGGGCCGAGCCGCGCGCACGAGCTCGCCGATGAACTCAGCCTCGGACGGCGCACCAACGCTTGGGGCGGTACCTCCAACGCGGTGACCCAGCTGATGGAGCGGCTTCACTATCAGGGCCGTTTGCGGGTGGCGCTGCGAGTGAACGGCCAGCGGGTGTACGCAGCCGTCGAGCCGCCGCAGACCGCGCTGAGCGAAGCTGAGCGGGCCGATGCGCTGATCGATCTGTTGCTCAAGAAGTACGCACCGACCACCTTCCGCGGCTTGGGGGTGCTCTTGCGAACCATGCGTTATGCGGCGCCCGAGTTGCACGCCAATGGAGCGCTGAAAGCGGCCGTGGTGCGGGCGCGCGAGCGGCTGCCGCAAGCCACGGTGGACGGCAGCGTTTGGTGTTGGCCGCAAGGCGAGTCGCCGTCGCGCGTAGGCGAGGAGGATGACGGGGTGAGGCTGCTCGCTCCCTTCGATCCGATCGTGTGGGATCGCGAGCGCTTCGAGACCTTCTTCGGCTTCGCCTATCGCTTCGAGGCGTACACTCCGGCGGAGAAACGCGTGCGTGGCTACTACGCCTTGCCGATGCTCTATCGCGATCGGGTGATCGGCTGGGGCAACCTCGCGGTGGTGAGTGGCGCGCTGCAGGCGCAGTTCGGTTATGACGCCGGCAAGCCGCCGCGCGAGGCGCTCTTTCGTCGGGAGCTCGAGCAGGAGCTCGAGCGGATGCGCGAATTCTTGGCGCTCGCGTGAGTTGAAGCGTCCGCGCGTTGCAACCGAGCCGCGCGTTGCAACCGATCGGCTGCTTGCGCGTACGGAGGTATGTCGGTTTTCGGAGCGCGGCTGGCGGTCGCGAGTTTCGGTTTGTTCGCTTCGATCGCCGCGGCAGGATGTAGCTACGCCGACGCAGCTGCCGTCAGCCCAACCGCGCCCGTCCCACGTGCTGCGCCCACCACCTCAACGGCGCCTCCGTCAGCTGACGAGGCGTGTTTGAAGGGGGATGCGGTCGCCTGCATGCACCGCGCGCTGGACTATGCGACGGGGCGCGGAGTTACGAAGGACGAGGCGAAGGCCGCGCCGTTGTTTGAGCGCGCCTGCGACGGCGGCATCGCCGCGGGCTGTCACAACTTGGCGGTGCTCCTCTCTGACCCGAAGCACCCCGCAGCGGATCAAGGTCGGGCTTCACGCTTGTTCGCCCAAGCGTGTGAAGGCGGTGAAGCGCAAGCCTGTTCGAGTTTGGGTGGGGTCTATGAGCAAGGCCTAGGGATCTTCGTCGATGAGACCCACGCGGCCGAACTTTATCAGCGCGCCTGTGAGGCTGGCGCGGCGGACGGCTGTTTCAACCTTGGTCGGCTGACCGCAAAGGGACGCGGCGTTCCCAAGGATCCCGCCAAGGCCGGTGCGCTCTATGAACGCGCGTGCGAAGCAGGCCAGCCAACGGCTTGTTACAACCTAGGCACGATGCTCGGCCAAGCTGGCGCTCTTGCGCGCGACGACGCTCGTGCCGCGCAGCTTTTCCAGCGTTCATGCGAGGGTGGCGTGCTCTTCGGTTGCTCGAACCTCGGCGCAATGTACATCGAAGGGCGCGGCGTCGCGGCGAGTCGCCTCAAGGCTGTGGACTGGTCCGAGCGCGCCTGCACCAAGGAGCACACCTCCGGCTGTTTCAACCTCGGCGTGCTCTTCCTCCAAGGCGGAGAAGTTCCAGAAGACCTCCCGCGAGCCGCCGCCATGTTTGAACGCGTTTGCACCGGTGACAAGGTGCAAGGCTGCGTCAACGTGGCGCTCATGTACCAAAGGGGTCAAGGCGTGCCCAAGGACGAGGCGAAGGCGAAACAGTTGCTCGAGCGGGCGTGCAGCGGCGGCGTCGCCAACGCCTGTGGTCGCTAGCAACGAAGCCGCGCGCTCATCCGCCGCAGAGGTCGTTCTTGTCGGCGATTTGGTCGGACTCGAGGATCTCGACCTCGCCCTCTTTGCTCACTTGCACCCGACGATCGAAGGCTTCATCGCCGCAGCCGCTGCCGGTCTGCAAATAGAGCTCCCAACCGCTCGACGTCTCGAGCACGTTGTTCACCGGCGTGGAGTAGCGCTGGCACACGAGCTCGCCGTCCAGCTCGGCCGCGGCGAGGAAGATCGCTTCCGCCGCGTTGTCGATCGAGCCCAGCCAATCGCGCAGGCCCTCGAGCGTGTCCACCAGAGATACGGTCTCGCCGCGGGTGATCAGCAAATACGAACGGCGGTAGCGGCCGACGGGCCAGCCGGTCGTGCTCTCGGTCGTCGCCACCTGCTCCTCACACACGGGCGTGGTTGCGCCTTTGCAAGGCGTACCGAACGACTTGCGCAAGCCACGCTGGAGAGGACAGCGAACGCGAGCACTACCGAATCAACCCTCATGCGAAAGCTCCTCGAGGGGTAGTGTCGCTTCAGCTTGAAGCGATCAGAAGGAGGGGGCGCTCAGCCCTTGAAGCGTGCGGACGTGGCTGGTTGGCTGGAGCGGTGTGGCGACTCGCTCGGCGTGGCGCTGGGAAATCCGGTTCGCTGGTCCGCCGAGCGGCCAGCTTTGGCCAACGGTGCTACGTCTTGTTCATGGTTCGCCGGTGGTGCCCGTTCATCCTGCTCCTGCTCGCCTGCCAGCCCTCCAGCCAGGACGCGGCGAGCGCGCAGATAGCGCCCCAAGCGAGCCGTGTTGGCAGCGCTGGCTCAGCCCGGTCCGTCAGCTCGGTGCGCGCCGAGGGCGCGAAGGTGGACCGGCCGGGCTTCTACCTCGGCCGCGCGATCGCCCCGACCATGTCGCACGAGGGCGCGGACTGGCTAACCCGTCCCGAGCGCGAGGCCGAGGAGCAAGCCTCTCGCATGTTGGCAGCGCTCGGCGTCAAACCGGGAGATGTAGTTTGTGACGTCGGAGCCGGTAACGGCTACCACACGCTCGAGCTCGCGCGCATGGTTGCTCCGGGAGGCAAGGCCCTCGCCGTCGACATCCAGCCGGAGATGCTCGCCTTGCTCAGCGAGCGCGCCAAGGCGGCGAAGCTACGCAACGTGGAGACCATCCTCGGGCAGGGGGTCGATCCTCGCTTGCCGAGGCGCGGGTGCGATCTGGTGCTGCTGGCGGACGTCTACCACGAGCTCGATGATCCGGCCGGAATGCTCCGTCACCTCGCCGAGGCGTTGAGCCCTCGCGGCACGCTCGCGTTGCTCGAGTTCCGCGCCGAGGACGAGGCGGTGCCGATCAAGCCGGAGCACAAGATGTCTCGCGCCCAGATGAAGCGCGAGCTCGAGGCCAACGGCTTTGTGGAGGTTCGCAGCTTTGACGAGCTGCCCTGGCAACATCTGGTGTTCTACGCGCCCCGCAGCCGTTGATCCTAGCGAGCTGCTGGCCCGCATTGGGTTGGACTCCAGGCGCAGCTGAGCCAAGCTGCGCCCGATGAAGAAGCTCAGCATCGAGATCTGGTCCGACATCGCGTGCCCTTGGTGCTACGTCGGCAAACGGCGGCTCGAGTCCGCCCTGAGCGCCTTCGAGCAGGAGGCCCCCGAGGTGGACCTTGTATGGCGCGCCTTCGAGCTCGATGCTGCGGCGCCCCGCGTTCAGCCCGCCGAGGTGGACTACGTCGCGAAGCTCGCGGCAAAGTACGGTCGCACCAAACAGCAAGCCCAAGACATGATCGACGCCATGACCGAGGTCGCGGCCAAGGACGGGCTCGACTTTCGCTTCGATCGAATTCGCCCGGGCAACACCTTCGATGCTCATCGGCTGCTTCACTTCGCCCTGGAGAGCGACCCGCAAGGAGGGCTGCAGGACAAGCTCAAAGAGCGCTTCATGCGCGGCTACTTGTGCGAAGGCGAGGCCATCGGCGAGCGCGAAGCGCTGCTGAGGATGAGCCTCGAGGTCGGCCTGGCGCAGGCGGACGTCGAGCGCATCTTGGAGACTGACGAGTTCAGTGAAGAGGTGCGAGCGGACGAGGCGCAGGCCCGCTCGATCGGGATCCGCGGCGTGCCCTTCTTCGTGATCGGCGGGAAATACGCGGTCTCCGGTGCCCAGCCGGCTGAGCTCCTTAAAGGGGCGATCGAGCGAGCCGCGCGCGAGCAGCTGCAGGCGGAGAGCGCGCCCGAAGGCGCAACCTGCGGCGTCGACGGCTGCAGCTGAAGGTACGTCGGCCGTTGAGGCCGTGGACACACCCGTCGACCTCGGCCGGCGCGGCCAAGCAGCGCTCAGGTGCCTGCCTTGAAATTGAGCGGCACAACTAGCGTGCCGATGCCGCCTTGCGGCGGGGAGAAGCGTTTGGCTTTGGCCGCCGACTCGATGCAGCGCGCGAACAACGCTTGCTCGGGGTTGGCGCCGCTGCTGCTCGCTGCGCTGACCTGACCGAGCGGGTCGATGGTCAAGGTCAGACGCAGCTTCGCGTCGGTGCGCGGGTCTTCACAAAGTTGCCGCGTCAAACAGCGACCAAAGTCGGGCGACATGCTTTGCACCACCTCGGCGGCGCCGGGGATGTCGCCGGTTTCGGCGCTGGGCTTCGGGGTTGGTTTTTTTGCGGGCGCGCGTGCGGCCGCCGAGGCTGTGCCTGTTGCCAGCGCCGGCGCTTCCGCGGCCGCGAGCGCGGGCGCTTTGAAGGTCGGCCAAGGCTCTTGTTTGCAATCCGCTTCGGCGTTCGCGGAGCCGCTGGTCTGCGCACTCAAAACTGAACTTGGAGTTACGCTCGCTTGGCTTGAAGACGGGCTGGCTGAGGTCGCCGGTGGCTGTGAGGAGAGGGCGGCGCTGGGCTCAGCGTTGGGCGAGCCGTCCGGTGCGACGTTGGACGCGCAACCAAACAGGCCGAAGACGGCGAAGAGAGCGAGGCGAGCGTTCATCGCGCGCAGGCTAACGCGAGACGCCGCCGCGGGGACTTTTTTGCGCCCACGCAGTCAACGCGCGTTGCTTCCGGGTCGCGCACGGTGATATCGACTTCGGCTATGAGCGCTCGGTTCGGCACCGCGGCATTGGTTGGAAGCTTGTTGCTGGCGGGCTGCAGTGATCGCGTGGATGAGCCGGCCTCACGCGCTGGATCGCAAACCCCGGGAGTAAAGCCTGTGCTCGGCCAATCGGGCTTCACCTTCGGGCAGACGGTGGAGCAGTTCAAGGCCGCTTGCTTGGCCACGCGCAGCTCGCCGAAGCTCGACTTCCCGAACGCAGCCGAGGCGCGGTGCGATGGCGATGCGCCGGATCAATCAGGCGACCTGATTCGCGCCGTGCACGGGGCGCATGCCTCCTTCGTCGAAGGTCGGCTCGCCGCCTTGATCCTGTACTCAAAGGAGGAGAAGCCCGCTGTCGCCAGCCGCCTCGCGAACGGCCCGCGTTGCTTGCCCGAGTCGGCCAACGGCGAATGCACCTTCTCGCGACACGGCGCAGCCAACGGCGCTGAGCTCGCTTGCGACGTGAACGAAGCGGGCGCGATCTGCCTCGATAACGGCGCCGCGTACCTGCTCGACGACCGCAAGGCCTACGGCAAGCTGGGCTCGGTGCTCACCGTAGTGAGCCATCGCTCGATTCAAGCCGGGCTGCAGCGGATGGGGCGCTGAGCGGAGGATGGTGAGCTACTTGCACTTGCCAGCGCTGCCGACGGGCGTGGCCGACGCGTAGATACAATCTCCGCTCGCGCATTGCTCCTTGCCGTTGCACTCGATTCCAGAAGCACCTTTGGGACGGCAGGTGCCAAGCGGATGCGACTTGTCGGCGTAGTGGTGAATGCGCGGATACGTACCGTTGGCGTCAGGCTTTCCCGCGTCGCAGAAGGAGGTGGGACTGCAGGCCGACGCGGCGAGTGCGTAGTTGCAATCTTTGCCATCGGCTTGCCCGCCTTCGATCGCTGAGCCGCAGCCCACCAGGCCCAGCGCTGCAAAGACGCCCATCATGAAGCTCACACCAACTCGACTTACCATGCCGCGGACGTACCAGGTCTCCGCCGTGGATTCACTATGCGGCGTGCTCAAACGCGAAGACCGCTGCTCCGTAGCCCGCCTCCAAAACCCGAGTCCGGTCACTGTTTTCTTTTTGCAAAAGCGTCAGCGAATCAGGGGAATCTCGCTGGATCTCGGACGAGCGAACCCGAGTGGGCGGAGCCGCGACAACAGGGCAAAGTGGCGACCATGAACACCTCGGTTAACACACTTCAGCAAACGTCGCCTCGCCCTCTCGGTTGGAAGACGATCGTAGCCTCGGTCTTCATCGTCTTCGCGGTGCTGCGCGCGCTCCTGGCCGCCTACTCGCTTGTGTCACCTAGCCCCGACATGCCGCAGCTGAAGGCGATTTACCACCTCGTCGCAGGCGCCATCACGGCCGTGGTGCTCACGTTATACGTGCGTCGAAGCCGACGCCTAGGCTGAGGGAGAGGCGCGGCTCGGTGCGCGGTCGGGGCGCGCGTTAGTTCTTTTGCAGCGCCTTCTCCGCGAGCTCGCCCGCTTCTTCGTCCTCGGGGTAGTCGAAGTCGAGGTGATTCCAAAGCACGAGCCCGTCGGCCTTGCTGCGCTTCTTGCACTCTCCGGTGAGCAAGGTCGTAACCCAGTAGCCGGGATGACGCTTGTCCAGCACACGGTGAAGCGTCTCCGGACTGCAGTCGCAGCGGGTGATGGTTCGCTTGGGCCCCATAGTGAGGAAGATGGTAGCGCT
This sequence comes from uncultured delta proteobacterium, assembly GCA_903892415.1. GTDB lineage: Bacteria > Myxococcota_A > Polyangia > Polyangiales > Polyangiaceae > Xiheicaenibacterium. Next base: position 17,257 of record CAITIQ010000001.1, read on the forward strand.
GGGAAGGAGGGGGAATCCAGAGAGCGGTGGGGCGTGAGTGGCAAGCGACGGAGCGCACACGCTGAACCGCACTGGCCTCCAATCGCCGCGCCCCATAGTCTGCCGCGCATGGCGATGGGGGATGAGCGCGAGAAGGCCGCGAAGCCAAAGATCGTTCAATGGGAGCCGGCGAAGAGCGTTGGTTGGTACGATCCGCGGCAGCTGGTGCGGACGGGGATTCGCATTGCGACGAGCGAGCTGTTTGCGACGCACGCGGATTTGCGGCTGCTTTATCCCTACTTGCATCCGAACGAGTCGGCCTTCCCTTGTGGTGCGTGCTCGACGCTCGACTACATCGCCGATACCGGCGACGGCTTTGATGCTTCGTATGCGGTTGCTCACGTCGCGACCGAGAAGGATCTCGCCAAGCTCAACCCGGCGCTCAAGGCGGAGCTCACGGAAAGACTTACGCGCAGCCTCGGCGTCGCACCGAATGAGGAGCTGTTGCGAGCGCTGCTAGACCCCGGTCAGCTCTTGGTGTTGGGCGGTGACGAGGTTTATCCGACCGGTACCAAGAGCGACTACCAGCAGCGCTTCGTCGTGCCCTTTGAGTGCGCCTCGGCCGAGCTGGCGAAGGACAAGCAAGAGCGGCGAGTGTTCTCGATTCCGGGCAACCACGATTGGTACGAGAACCTGACGGCGTTCAACGAGGTCTTTCTGCGTGAGACGAAGGTCGGCGCGTGGGACACGGTGCAAAAGCGGAGCTATTTCGCGCTGCAGCTCCCGCATGATTGGTGGGTCTTTGCCACCGATATGCAGCTCGAGTCAGACCTCGATGGTCCGCAGCTGAACTACTTCTTGGAGCTTGCAGCGTCCCTGCCGCCGAAGGCCAAAGTGATGGTCCTTCATGCGGAGCCGCATTGGGTGGAGGCGAGCGAGGAGCCTTCGGGTACCAACGTCGAAAAGTTGGAGCGCGCGCTAGGAGACCGCGTGAAGCTGCTGCTCGCGGGCGACCTTCATCACTACCGCCGCCAACAAACGAAAGGCGGCAAGCAGCTCGTTACTGCGGGCGGCGGCGGCGCCTTTTTGCATCCGACGCACCGCTTCGATGACGATGAAAAGGGGAAGGGGAAGGATGAAGTTATCGCTTATCCGTCGCGCGAGCAGTCCAGTCGCGTGAGCTTTGGGGCGTTGGCCTTCCCGTTTATCAACGGCTGGTTTTGGCTGGCTTCCGGAGCCATCTACGGCCTGTTCTCGATGATCGTGCTGCTTTCGGTGCGAGAAGCTGTGCACCTCAAGGAGACCACGACCATCGCGTGGGATCTGCTCCTCTCGCCGTCGCTGCTTACGTGGGTAGGGATCTTGATCGGTGGCTTCGTCGCCTTCACCGATACCTCCAAGCGTTCGCATCAACTCATCGGCGGTGTGTTGCATGGCTGCGCGCATGCAGCCGTAGCGATCGCTGTCCCGTGGTTTGCGGCCCGCTTGCTTGCTCCCAGCTGGCTCGAGAGTGCCGGCTCGCTTGCGTCGCTCCTGCTGTTGCTTGGCGCGTGGGCCGCCACCACCTTCATCGGCGCGCTCATCGGCGGATGGGTAATGGGTCTCTATCTGTTCCTATCGTTGTCGCTCGCGGGTCGTCATCGCAATGAGACCTTCAGCGCGATTCGCTACACCGGCTACAAGAGCTTTTTGCGCCTACACATCGACGAAACCGGCGTACTTCACGGCGTCGCCTACGGCTTCGACAAGACGCCCAGGTTTGACGTCCCGAGGCAGCGGACGTCCTTCGAGATTCGGCGCCTAGCGTGGCCGACCGATCCAGGCGACGAACGTTGCAAACCGAAGGTCGTCGACTATTTCTCGATCAAGTGAGCCTTCCTAGCCGCCGCCTTGCTACCTCCTGCCGCCTTCGCTACGTCGCTGCGATGACGCTTCTGCGCTGGCTTACGCTCTCATCGCTCTTGGTCGTGAGCTCGGCTTGTTCGAGTCCAACGGAGCCAGCGCCGGCTGGGAGTTCAGCGGCACTGGTGGGCTCGGGGAGCGCGGGCGCTCGCGCGGCCAGGAGCGATGGGATGATCGGCACGAGCGGGCAGCCGCGGCCAGCGACGCGTGGGCCCGGGAGCGGCGCGCCGAGTCCGGAGGAGCTGGCGAAGTTGATCGAGCAGGCGCAATCACCGCGTGGGCCGCAGGCGGCGCCGAGCGCGTTGCCGGCCCTGGCGAGCGTGGGTTGTGATGCGAGCTTCTGTGTGCGCGCTGTGGACGATGTGCTCAGCGTGTTTGAGGTGCTCGACGAAAAGAGCTTGCCGGAGGGGGTGAGCGTGAAGGAAGAGCAGGTGCCTTCGGGGCCGCTGGCCGTACGGCCGTTGCGGCACTTCTTGCGGTTTAGCGCCGAGGGAGCAGCGCGCACGGCGCTCGAGAGCGAGCTTACGAAGCGCTTCAACGGCGCCCTGCCGAGCGGCTACCAGCTGCTTTTTTTGCGCGGACCAGCGGGCAATATCCGCACGCTGATCGGCGGGCCGGGGCTCTTGAATCGCAGCCATCTCGCGAGCGCCAAGCTCGAGCAGGACGAGTTCGGCGGCGGCTTTCGGCTGGCGCTCGCGCTCAGCGACGAGGGCAAACGCTTGCTGACCGCAGCCACCACCGCGCTCGAACAACGGCGGATTGTGATCGTGGCCGGCGGTGAAGCGCGCTCGATGCCGCTCGTGCTCGAGCCGATCACCGGCGGCAACCTTTCGATCACGATCAAAGACAAGCTCGAGGCGGAGGCCGTGCACAAGGCACTCGCGCGCTAGTCGAGGTGCTGGACGTTGGAATCCTGCTGCTTGCGTAGCGGCTAGATCGCTCGGCCGATCGCCGCGTCTAGCAGCTGATGAAATCGCGATGGTTGGTTGCGCTGATGTCTCTCGGCTTGGGTGCTTGCGGTGAGCCCGCGTCTTCTTCTGCGACCGCGGAATCGGCCAAGGTGGAGGGCTCAAGCAAACCAGCAACGTCGAGCTCGGCGCTCGAGCAGTCGCTCTCAACGCTGTTTGGTGCGGCGGACCGCGTCGAGTTCGTTGGGTTTGATCTGCGAGCACCAGCGATGGCGAAGACCAACGACCCGAAGCTGATCGGCGAGCTGATCGCCGCGTTGGGTGGAGCGCAAGCTCCGAGCGGTGGGCTCGCCAAGTGCCCGACGCCGACCAACCTCCGCTTTTTCGCGGCGGACAAGCCGCTCGGCTCGGTGGGTCTTTGCGCTTCGGCCGGCCTGGACGAAGGCAGCAAGAGCGCGGCCCGGGTGGACCTGCCTTCGGGCGAGATGGGTGGCTTCGATGTGGCCGATCTAGCAGCGCTGCGGAAGGCGCTCGAGGCTGTGAAGGTGAAGCTGCCGTGAGGCGAAGGGAAACGCGTCTTTCCTGTCAACCGCTCAGTTTGGACGTCCTGCCGTGGGCGAAGCCTGGTAACTTCGGGCGATATGCTTCGCCATGGTTCGTCCGCATTTGTACCGATTGCGCTGGTCGTTGGTCTTGTTGCCTGCCGTGGGGAGAGCTTCCAAGGGACGGGCGCAGCGGCAGGCGAGGGGGGCAGCGGCGCGACGGCGGCGGGCGGGTCTGGAGGCAGCGGAGGCGTTGCGACGGGAGGCGGCGGTGCTGGTGCCGGGACCCAAGGTGGAGGTGGCAGCGGCGGTGAGGCGCCCACCGAGGAGATCGTTGAGGTGCGTTATCGCGACAAGGTCAATGCCTTGACCGGACGCATCGTGCTCGTGAGCGACGCGGACGGTGAAACGATCGAGGAGACGGTGATCGACGTATTGGGCGAGGCCACGGTGACGGTGCCGCACGGCGGCTTTGTCACGGTGCTCGACAACGACAATCCCGCGCTGCACGAGGTGTACAGTGTGCAGGTGGTGCCGGGGGTGACGGCGGTGACGTTGGTGCGCAGCCAGCTAGTGAATGAGAACCCGTCACAGACGCTGCCCATGCGAGCGATCAACTGCTCGAACTGTGTGGCCGGGGATCGCGTGGAGTTCCATCGCTCTTGTGAGACGGTGCTCTCAACCGCGGTGACGACGACGCAAACCATCGTTAACGCCATGCCAACCTCGACCAACGGCTGTGCGGGCGTTCCTGAGCTTGTGGGTTCGGCGATCGTGTACGACAGCAACGGTGTACCGAAGGCGGCGGGAACAGCTCAGACGACGTTTCCCTTGCCAATCAACCTGGACATCCCGGTCACCGTGCTTGCCGCCGCCGACGTAGCAACAATCGAGGCGCCGATCTCTTTGGATGTCGGTGGCTATGCCATTGATGGGCGTGATCTGGTCGATCTCGATCCAGAAACCCTGTTGGCACTTCGTACATTCAGAAACAGTGACCTGAACGACAGCAGCTTCACCGTTCCCAAATCCCTGGCCGGCAAGCTACGGGCGACACGTTCGCTCGAGAATATCGCCCTGGGAACAAGCATCTTTCGCTCCGAGGATCACGACGTGGAGACTAGCTCACTACCGCCATTCGGCGTGACCGCGCTCAGCCTACCGACAACTCCGCAACCGCTCGACTTTGCCGACCCGTTGCAGCCCAAGTGGAGCTACGCGCTGGGCAACGAGAACGTGGGCGCTGGCGTTGCGTTGGTCGCGTTCACGAGTGGCATCAGCTGGAGCGTGGTTGTGCCGGCCAGCACGACTGCGGTGGTTGCTCTGCCGAAGATTCCCACCGAACACGCGGCGTTCCGTCTGCCCGCAATCGCGGTCAACCAAGGAATTCTTCACGCGGCGCTCGGGGAACAAGACGACTACGCCGACCTCGTATCCGGCGGTCTGAGCATCATCGGTGATAGCCCTTGGTTCCCCGTTCTCACGGCGGCAACCAGCCAATCGCGATTCTAACGCCCGCCCTTCCGTCGCTCCCACCCTCTACGTCGTAACTCCCGTCAGCGGCCCACCCTTGCAGAAGTCTGGGTCGCCAAACGCGGCCTCTTCGACGCCCATGGCGTGACTGAGGGTCATCAGCAAACGGTTGTGCGGTTCGTTGGGGAAGGAGACCACCTGGCCGGTCTTGAAGAGGCCGCGCGTGTTGCCGGCGATCACCCAGGGGGTGTTTTCGTGGGTGTGCGTACCGCCTGAGCCGAGCTCGTTGAACCAGACCACCACGGTGTTGTCGAGCATGGTGCCACCGCGTTCGGGGATCGCGTCGAGCTTGTCGAGGAAGTACGCGAGCTGGCTCGCATACCAAGTGTGGATCTTGACCAACTTGGCCTTGGAGACCGGGTCGCTCTCTTTGTGGGCCAGCGCATGAAAGCCTTTGGCCTCGTCGGTGACGGCGAGCATCGGGTCGGAGGCGAACTCAGGCCCGAGCCAGTTGAAGCGGTGAGCTGCGCCCGCGCGGCCGAACTGCACGGTGCCAACGCGCGTGAGATCGCAAGCGAGCGACATCACCATCAGGTCCATCTGCAACTTGGCGAGCGCCGGGATGTTGTTGTTGTTCCAGACGTCGATGCGCTTGCCGAGCTCGGGTTTGCCGCAAACGTTGGCGACGGCCTCTCCGACGCCGGTGTTGAGGCTGTGTTCGATCGAGGCCACCGCCGCGAGATGCGCCTCGAGCTTGATGCGGTCGGACTGCGGCAACGTGGGGCGAAGAGCGTCGAGGTTTTGGGACACGGCGCTCAGCACTGCTTTGCGATCGTTGAGGCGTACTTCGTCTTGCGGATCGACGGCGGTGCTCGCTTCGTTGAAGCCGCGAAACACGCGGTCAAAGGCGACGTACGGGTTGTTCTCGGCGATGATCGGTCGCAGCGGGCCCAAGTAGGAGAGCGACGAGTTGTCTGTGGAAAAAGGCTGGACCTGAATGCCGAGCTCAATCGAACGGAACTTCGCCTCGGCGCCCATGATCGGCGCGAGGTGCTGATCGAGCGAGATTCCGGTGGCCATGCTGCGCAGCGGATATTGTGGGTCGATCGACTTGGCGCGCCGGCCGGTGAGCGCTGTGTTCATCCCGGCTGAATGGCCGCTGCGATCGCCCTTCTCATTGATCACGGTGTGACAAAGACCGTCCACCACCAAGAGCTTGGATTTGTGTCGCTCGAGCGGCGCGAGGATCGGGCTGAGCGCGAGCTTGCCGCGCTCCATCGTGGGCAACCAACTCTCGTAGATGGTGCCGTTCGAGCTGAAGAAGAAAACAAGCCTGCGCGGCGCTGGTTCGGAGCCGGCGTGCACGTCGAGCAGCGGTACGAAGGGGAGCATCGCCGCTCCAAGACCCAGCCCGCTCAGGAAATGTCGACGGCCAAGCAGCGCACTCTTCAAGGCGAAGGTCCTTCTTCAAAACGGGCGTGTCGGAAGGCGTGGCTCATGGCGATGGCCACCATCAGCTCGCGCACGTCGAAGCCTTTGCGCGCGAAGGCCTCGTAGGCGGCGGCCAGCGAATCAGCGTCGTCGTCCACCTCGCCACGACCGAGCGCGAAGCGGAACCACTGCGTGGCGACGCAACGTCGGACCTGCTCGCTCGCAGCCAGTTTGGCGCCGAGTTCGACTGCGCCGTTGAAGGCACCGTTGGCGTCTTTGGTCACGGTCAGCTCGCCCACCGCGTCCACTGGGAAGGCGCCGTCCACCGTGCGGTAGGCTCCGATCGCGTCGTAGTGCTCAAAGCCGAAGCCGATCGGGTCCATCATCTGATGACAGCCGGAGCAGCTGCGGTCGGTGCGGTGTTGTTCGAAGCGCTGCTTGGTGGTGAGCTTGGGGTCGACCTTCGGCGGAGTGATGTTGACGTTGGCCGGAGGTGGCGGGATCTCCTGGCACAGGAACTTTTCGCGCACGAACTTGCCGCGCAAGATCGGTGAGGTCTGGTTGGCGTTGGCGTGGACCGAGAGCACGCTGGCGTGCGTGAGCACGCCGGAGCGCTGATCGGCCGGCAGGTCCACCAAGGCGAAGCCCTCGCCAGGAGCCGACGCGCCGTACAGCGTAGCCAGCGGCGCGTTGATGAAGCTCTGCTTCGAGCGGAACAACTTGCTCACCGTATCGCCGTCTTCGAACACAGTGTGCGCCGCAAAGCGCAACGTCTCCTCGATCATTGCGGCCTTGAGTTCGGGCGTGAAGGAGGGCGAAAGTTGGTTGTCCTTCGATTCGGTCTCGAGCTCGCGCAGGCCCAACCACTGGCGGTGAAAGCTGCGTACGCCGTCTTTGGCCCGCGCATCGGCGAGCAGTCTGCGCATCGCCCGTTCAACGTCTGCAGGTTCGGAGAGGCGGCCTTGCGCTGCCTCATCGAGCAGCTGCCGATCGGGCGTGGAGGCCCATACAAAGTAGGAGAGACGCGTCGCGAGCTCGTAGCCGGTCAACGCGCGCGCGCTTGCGCCGGCGCCGTCCTGAGGCTCGAGGCGGTACAAGAACTGCGGGGATTGCAGCATGACCTCCAGCGTCAGTTGGATGCCCGCGGCGTAGCCGGCCTGCGCGGCCTTGTCGCGATAGACGCTGAGCAGTGCCTGCTGCTCTTTCGCTTCGAGCGGACGTCGATACACGAGCCGCCCGAAGCGCTCGATGAAGTCGCTCGCGCAGGCCTCGGGCGCTGCAGCGTCGGCGCAGGGAGCGAGCGTGTCGAACTTGGCCGCGGCGCGCGCAGCCAGCTCCTCGGCGGCGTCCATGTAGCGTTGCACCAAGAGCTCGGTGACCGGCGCGATGTTGTTGCTTTCGAAGCCGGCCACGGTCTCATCGGGCGGGAAGGCCAACGCCGGGCGCGAGCTATCACCGAGCAGATCGCGCACGCTGTTGTTGTACTCCTCGCGCGTGAGCCGACGCAGCGGTACTGGGGCAACTTTCTCGTCGCCTATTTGCGCTAGAGCAGGCCTTTTTCGAGCCTCGGGCTCACTTCCCGCGCCTACGCAGCCCACTGCGAGGAGCGCCGCGAAGCACACCCATTGGAGCCGCCGCCTCATCGGCGGGACCGTACTACGCGAAGGTTGAACGGGAAAAATTGGTGCGGTCAGTCGAACCAGCCGCTTACGTACGCGTGAGCCCTGCTGACGTCTTCGGCAGAGGCTGCTGCGGCCGGAAGCAACGCCCCGAGCGCGCCCAATCGGCCGCCCTGCTCGAAGGTTTGCAGCGCAAAGCGCACGCTCTCCCCGGCGAAACACGGTTTGCGGTAGCCGATCTGCAGTTGGCGCAAGAGGAGCGTGCTCGGCCGGCCGTGCACCGCAAATCGTCGCAGCGCAGCCTCTTCGAAGAGGCGCACATAGACCAGCGAATTGACGTGTTGGTTGGAGTCGGTGTGGCCCACGCCAAAGACCGTCGTCGCGCTATCGAAAAGCGGCGCCGGGTCGAGCAACGTTGCGCCCAGCGGCAGGCGCGCGTTGTCGGCGACGGCCATCGGCTGCAGCGCCTGGCCCGGCACAGCCTCGAGCCCCTCCACCTCCAAGCGGCGCACGCGGCGCTCTTCCTTTGGACCAAACGGCCGGGTCAGCGTGTGCTCGGCGTAGACGCGGCCAGCCAGCGTGCGTTCACCAGCATTGGCCGGCGCTGCGCCGTACGTCCTACCAATGGGCAGCTCGGCCTCCAGCCACATCGCGACCTGCAGCCGCTCGACCTCACCGTTTGCCGCGAGCACGTGGGAGAAGCCGTAACTGCCGCGATAGCGCAGCGAGCCGTTGACGCTGAAGGGCCCGTCTTCCGCTTGCATCACGATGCGGGTAAGCAACGGCACGATGCCGCTGCGCAGCATTCGCTTGGTGTACGGCTCCTTCATCAGCGACCGCCAACTGGTAGCCCCCAGCCCCGGCAACAAGGCCACGAGCTGCAAGCGAGCGTCTTGCGTGATGTCCTCGAAGCGCAACGGAAGCTCGGCCTCGCTGAGCTCCGCGCCCTCTGGCGAAGCGGGGAGGGAGGAATGACCGTCGATGGACCTCGGTGAAATCACGAGCGGTTTCTAGCATGCATCAGCGAAGTTTGGGCGCGCACGGTGCGAGCGCTAGCCTGCGCCTCGTGAGCCAACTCGCAGCGCGTGACGCAGAACTTGCGACCTTGCAGCAGGACTTCTTCGACAGCTGGATCAAAGCGGAGCCGGAGGAAGCCAGCAGCATGGGCCTCGTCGATCCGATCGGTCGTTTACGCGATCCGTCGGTCGCCGCTGCGTCGTCACGAGGGCGGGCTGCCTCGGCCGTGCTCAGCAAGCTGGCACAACTCGAGGCCGAAGGACCGCTCGAGCGCGAGCAGCGTTTGAATGTGTGGGCGCTGCGGGCGCACGCGCGTGAAATAGCGCTGTCGGCCGAGCGAGGCCGCGCGGCAGTATCGCTCGAGGAGGTGCCCTACGCGATCATGATGCTGGCGCACGCAGCCGCGCACGCACACTCGGACGCGAGTCGTCGCACCGTGGCGGGGCGCGTTGCTGCGTTGCCAGCGCTCGTGGGCGCCGCGCGCGAAGCCTTGCGCACCGGAGTGCGTGAAAGCCGCCCATTCTCCAAGTCGGTGGTCGAGGTGGTGGCGCAGCAACTTGCAACGGCCGAAGCCGATTTGCTCGCGATCGTCGCCACGGCCTTCGAGCGCGGTTCGCCGCAATTCGCCGACGTCAGCGCTTCCGCCGTGCTTGCAGCGCAGGAGGTCGCAGGGTTCGTCGCGTTTTTGCGCGAGGAGGTAGCTCCGTCGTCGGGGGCACGCGACGTCGTGGCGTTGGGCGAAGCGGAGTACACACGGCGCCTCTCCGATTGGTGGGGGCTGTCGAGCCTCGAGGCGCTCGAGCGACGCGCCAATCAGGAGTTACAACATGCGCGCGAGCAGATGACTGAACTCGCGGCGCAGCTTTCGTCGACTATTCCCGGGGCGCCTGCGAGCGTTCGCTCCTTCACCGACGCCAAGGCCACGGTGATGGCGCTGCTAGAGCCGACCCCGGACAGCGTCGAGGCGATCATCCCGCTGTATCAGGCTGCGATTGCTCGTGCGGTGGCCTTCTGTCGCAAGCACGGTACCTTCGCCATCCCCGAACGATGTGACTGCACGGTGCGTGCATCGCCCGAGTTGTGGCGAAAGTTCTCGGCCTGCACCAACTGGCCGGCGCCGCTGTTTGGTGGGGACGCACCCGGGGCTTGTGCGGTGCTGCTCGATCCAGCGATGCATCCGCTCGCCAACGTGCAATCGCTCGCGGTGCATGAGGCTGTACCGGGGCACTTCTTGCAAAGCCGTGCGTGGCAGCTGGGCTTCGGAAAAAGCCGATCGCCGGTGCGGCTGCTTTCGGTTCCCGACGAATGTGGCGTCTTGCGCGACGCCTGGATCCCGCAGCTGATGATCGAGGGCTGGGCCGTGTACGCCGAGGCCGAGATGCTACGAGCCGGCTTCTATCAACCGACCGAACAGCTGTTTCACTTCTTCTGCCGTGCCATTCATGCGGCGCGCGCGCTTGCGGACCTCCGCTTGCACGCCCAGGGGCAGAGTCGCTCGCAGGTGGCCGAATTTCTGGTCGCGTCCACCGGTATGCCGCTGCCTTGGGCCGAGCGGCAAGCCGTGCGTTATGCGCGCTCTGGACTGCAGGCGCTCTCGTATTTGATCGGGCAGCTCGAGATCGAGGCTGTGCGCGACAGGCACAAGACCGAGTACGGCGCGGGATTCGAGGATGCCCGGTTTCAAGCGGAACTACTCGGTGCCGGACCAGTGCCGCCGTTTCAGGTAGCCCCGCTCGATCGACGCTAGAGACACGCGTGGGGCGGCTCTCTAAACTCCGGCCGTGTCCGACTCCGTGTTAGGCGCCCACGCGTTGGCGCTGATCCAAACCAGTGCCTATTTGCGAGACCTTCCGAGCGGGCTCGATTCCTATCCCGCGTGTGTGGCGAAGGCCTCGGTGTACCGCGCGTTCCTTGCTGCGACCGATCTCTCCAAGGTCCGCGACAAACTACCTCCTGCTGCGCGCGAACTCGTCGACCGCCCGCTCGTTCATTCGAGCTGGGTGAGTGAGGTGCGCAGCACGGTGCTCTACCTCGCGGCGCGAGACCTCGTCTTCACCAGCGACGAAGCCTTCATCGATCATTTCCGTGGGGTGAACCGTCAGCTGATCTCGAGCCCGGCCTATCGCGTGCTCTTCGGCTTGGTCGGGCCGCGGCTTTTGTTGCAGACGCTTCCGCGTCGTTTTGCCGCCTTGCACCGCGGAGTGACCGTCTCCGGCGAGGCGGCCGGAAACTCCGGCGAACTGCTGATTGAGCACCCCGCTTATCTCATCCCAAGGCTGATCGGCCGCTGTTACCTCACCGGGCTGGAGGTGGCTGTGGAAGCGGCCGGTGGCAAGGCTCCCAAGGCCCAGTTGGTGAACTTTCGCCCAGATCGCTCGCTGCTCACGGTCGCCTGGTCCGACGGCTGAGCCAATGTGCGCTTCATTCGCCCTATGGCCAAAGCGACCGGTTCATGGGTAGCCTTGAGGATTATGAAGTTTCTGCTTACTTGGGTCGTTGGGATGGGCATGCTGGCTTGCGGTGACTCGAGTTCGAGTGCTGGCGGTAACTCAAACACGGGCGGCGGCGGCACCAATGCTGGTGGCAGCAATACGGGCGCAGGCGGCGTCGGCGCGGGTAATGAGGGCGGTGCTGGGGCTGCGAACCAGGGCGGCGGTGGCAACGGCGGTTGCACCCCAGACTGTGGCAACAAGATGTGCGGCTCCGATGGCTGCAACGGTAGCTGCGGCGTTTGTGGGCCTGAGGATATCTGCAGCAGTGATGGCGCGTGCGTCACGGCACCCTCGGGCGATACCTCGTTCTTCGTCAGCAGCGTCGGCAACGGTTCTGGAGACTTCGGTGGCGTCGTTGGCGCCGATATGTTCTGCCAAGATTTGGCCGAGGCCGCTGCACTAGGGGACAAGACCTGGCGCGCCTACCTCAGCACGTCGAGTGAAGACGCTCGCGACCGCATTGGGACGGGGCCCTGGTTCAATTCCGCTGGGCTCGTGGTCGCAGCTGATGTGGCTTCGCTGCACGCCAACGGTATCGCGATGGATCGTATGCTCAATGAGTTCGGGCAAATGCCGCCGATCAGCGATCATGATATCGTGACGGGGTCCACGCAGAACGGGACGGCGACCGCCGACACCTGCGACAACTGGACCAGCCCGGCCGAGTTCACGCCCAAAGCGATGGTGGGTCACTTCAATTCGCCAAACCCAATCAACCAGTTCGACAACTGGAACTCCACCCACCAGTCCAATGGCTGTGACCCTGTTGGTTTGGACGCCACGGGCGGTAGCGCGCGGGTTTACTGCTTCGCGCTTTAGGGCGCTTGCGCTGGTTAGTCGGCTCGTCCGCTATTTTGGAGGCGGCGGATCATTCCCGGGAGAAACATGAAAACGTCGACCAAGCTTCCATTGATGTTCGGATTGGGTGTGCTTGCTTGCGGTGACTCGGGCGCCGGCGGCAGCTCGAACGCTGGCGGCAGTAACAACGGTGGCGCTGTAAACGGCGGCAACGGTGGGGCTGTAAACGGCGGCAACGGTGGGGCTGCAAACGGCGGCAACGGTGGGGCTGTAAACGGCGGCAACGGTGGGGCTGCAAACGGCGGCAACGGTGGCGCGGCAAACGGCGGCAACGGTGGGGCTGCAAACGGCGGCGCGGGTGGCTGTGCTCCCGACTGCGGAGGTAGCGTCTGTGGCGACGACGGTTGCAACGGCAGTTGCGGGGATTGTGCGCCC
>CAITIQ010000002.1 GCA_903892415.1 uncultured delta proteobacterium
AGCTCGCCAATGACGCCTGGACAGACGGCGCTGAGAACCACGACGAGGCCACCGAGGGGAAGTTCAGCGATCGCAGAGCGGCGGCGGCTCGCGCCTACTCCGAGTGGATGCCGCTGCGGGCTGAAGACCCGAACAAGATCTTCCGTTCCTTCAGCTACGGCGACCTGTTTCAGTTGTTCTTGCTCGATACCCGGCTCTGGGGTCGCGACCAGGCTGCTGTCGACAAGGATGATCCTGCCATTGCAGACCCCGAGCGGACGCTGCTCGGGGATGATCAAGAGGCGTGGTTGTTCGATGGACTCAAGGCGTCCGCGGCCCGCTGGAAGCTCGTGGGTCAACAGGTGATGATGGCTGTGCTTCCGCTCGAGGCGCTGATCAACACCGACCAATGGGATGGCTATGTCCCGGCTCGCGAGCGCTTCTACAACCTCATCACCACGGAATCGCTCAACGATGTGATCGTTCTCACCGGCGACATTCACACCTCGTGGGCTTCGGATCTTTACCCCGAGGGTACCGAGTACGATCCAACCTCAGGCGCTGGCTCGATCGCCGTGGAGATGGTTGCTCCTGCTGTTTCAGCCCCCGGCTTGCCACCCGAAATCTTCTCTGAGCTGGGCAATGAACTGGTGATGAGTTCCCCCAATTTCAAGTTCGTCGACGTCGCGCGCCGCGGTTACCTCGTGCTCGAGGTGACGCCCACGCAGGCCGAAGGCACCTACTTCCTCTTCGACCAAATCGAGGCCGAAGAGGCGACGTCGCTCCCGCCCAGGAAGGTCCTCGTCAAGGCGGGCGAGAACCGCATGACGGCCAGCTCCTAGGTAGAGGGTCGAGCCGCTCAGCGCCAATCGGGGGCCAGCAGTCTGCGGCGGCCCCCATCGGTGAGCTGGGCGTTCGGCTGGTCGAGCTCGCTTCGATCCCAAAGCTTACAGGTCACACTGCGATGCTTTTGGTCGAGCCCTTCGCAGTAGTTTGAGTAGACACAGCGGCGGATCTCGTCGCCACGCCCGAGCCTTAGCTTCAGCCACCAATCGGGGTCGGCCAGGCTTTGGCGCGCCGAGGCGACAAGGTCAGCGTCTCCTCGCTCGAGCGCGCCCTCGGCGATCTCGAAGCTGGCGATGCCGCCGGCCACGACCACCGGCGTAGTGAAGCCGGCGGCGCGAACGGCACGGCGAATAGCGCCTTGGGTCTCGAGCTGACGACCGTACGGGCCGCGGGCGTCGGAGAGCGCTGGGGGCATGCACTCAAAGCCGCTTGGCCCTGTGTACGGGTAGGCCGCCTCTCCGACTTTCGGTTGCTTGGCGTCGTCGAACTTTCCGCCGGTCGAGAGCGAAAGGAAGTCCATGCCCTCACGCGCAAAGGCCAAGGCAAACGCCGTTGCATCGGATGCGTGATGCCCGCCGGCTATCACTTCATCGGAGAGGAAGCGTGCTCCCACGGTGAACTCCCGCGGTACCGCGGCGCGCACCGCGCGAAAGACCTCGAGCGGAAGTCGTTTGCGACCCTCGAGCGTGCTGCCGTAACCGTCCTTGCGTTGATTGGTCGCCGATAGGAAGCTGGCCATCGTGTAGGCGTGGGCGTAGTGCAGCTCCACACCGTGGAAGCCTGCTTGCACCGCGCGTCCTGCCGCGCGCGCAAAGAGGCCAGGTAGCACGCTGGGGAGCTCGGCGACGTGCGGCAAGTCCTCGTCGCTGACGAGCTCGCGCTCGCCGAAGTTCAGCGCCGTTGCTTCACGTGCGGAGAGTACGAGGTCCAGCTGCTCGTCGGAGAGCGTGAGCAAGACCTCACGCAGCGAGGTCTCCGGTGCGTTCATCAGCTCGGGCTGCGCGAGTAGTTGGCACAGCTTCTCGCGGTGTTCAGCGCGCAGCCGAAGAAACGAGGTCAGGTAGCGCGCTCGGTCCGGGCGCTTGCGAATGCGCAGGAAGTCGATCAGCTGGATAAAGAGCCTTGTTTCACCTTCGCTTGCGCGCGCGACCGTTTGGGTCAATTCGCGCAGCCCAGCGATGAAGCGGTCGTCGCCGATGCGCAAGAGTGGGCCGCTGGCGATCTCACGAATGCCGGTCGCCTCAATCACGATCGCCCCCGGCTTCCCCCGCGCGAAGCGCTCGTACCAGGCCAAGACTTGCTCGGTGACGAGACCGTCCTCGGTCGCCCGCCACGGCACCATCGCAGGCACCCAACTGCGGCTTTGCAGCGTCATTCCGCTAGGCAAGGTCAGCGGCGAAAACAGCCGCGACGCGCGTGCTTCTTGTTCGCTCGGCGGCTGCGTCGAGGGCAGAGGATGCCGCAGACGTTCCTTGGGCAGGTACATGGTGGAGTGTGTTCAGCCGCGGGGAGCGTTCGCCTTATAGAGAGCGCGCGCGATCACGACCTTCTGAATTTCGGTCGTACCCTCGTAGATGCGCAGTGGACGAATATCCCTGTAAAGCGACTCCACCTCCGAACCGAGCAGCACCCCGCGCCCGCCGGACAGCTGCACCGCCTTGTCGATCACCCGCTGCGCCTTTTCGGTCGCCGACATCTTCGCCATCGCGGCCTCCAAGCTAGCCGTGCCGCCTTGATCCCGAACGTGCGCGGCCCGCGCGACCATCAGCTGCCCCTCGGCGAGCTCAGTCGCCATCTCGGCGATCATCGCTTGCACCTGCTGCTGCTCCGCGAGCGGAGCGCCAAACTGCTTGCGCGTAAGCACGTGCTCGAGCGCCAACGACAGCGCGCGCGCCGCCATGCCGTTGGCCGCAGCTCCCACCGAGATGCGGAAGGTGTCGAGCGTAGCCATCGCCAGGCCAAAGCCAGCGCCGATCTCGCCGAGCCGATAGCGATCCGGCACGCGACATTCGCTGAAGGTCAGAGCGCCGAGCGGGTGGGGACTGGACGGATGAAGCTCGGTCTCGCGAATTCCCGGCGTGCTGTTGGGCACAAAGAACGCTGTGATGCCCTTGCGACCCAACGCGGGATCCACCGTGGCAAATACGACATAGTGGCTGGCGATCCCGACGTTGGAGATCAGCGTCTTTTCGCCGCTCAGCAGCCAATCCTCGCCGCTGCGAGTGGCCCTTGTTTGCAAAGACGCGACGTCGGTTCCAGCCTCCGGCTCGGTCAGGGCGAAGGCCCCGACGGTCGTTCCGCTTCGGACGCCCGCGCGGATTTGCTCCGCGAGTTCGGGAGAGCCCGCTTTGAGCACCGGGAAGGAGCCCAGCCCTTGCACCGCGAAGATCGAGTCGGCCATGGCGCTGCGTTGAGCGAGCGCTTCTCGTACGAGCACCAGCGAGCGAACATCGACGGCGCCGCCTGCTTCGGCTGGCAGCAGGTGACGAAAGAGGTCGAGCCCGGAGGCTCCCATCGCCTCGGCGACGAGCTTGGGCGCCGCGCTGAGCGCGGCGCGCGCGGGCGCGACCGTCTCGGCGAGTTGGGCTGCTAACGCCTCATGCCGCGGCTCGAAGAAAGGCCGCGCTACCGCGAGCGAACTCGTAAGCGTTTGATCGCGGTTCACGTTGCCTCGTCGCTCGGAGCGCCTTCGAACTGCGGCTTCTCCTTCTTCTTGTTGGCGTCGTAAGCGGTGCGGAAGTCGGGGTGGGCCATGCAGATGGCCTGTGCCTGTGCCTCGGCTTCGATCGCGGCGGCGAGCGGCATCGTCGATTCACTCTCGAGCATCTGCTTGGTCACGCTATGCGCGAAGGCCGGTCCACGAGCGAGCTCCTTGGCCCAGCCGCGAGCGAAGGGCAGCACCTCGGCATCGGGAAGGCGGCGGTTGAAGAAGCCGATGCGATAAGCCTCGTTAGAGTCGATCAGGTTGCCGAAGAAGAGCAGCTCCGCAGCGCGCCCGTGACCGACGATGCGCGGAAGCAAGAAGCTCGCACCCATGTCGGCGCCGGAGAGACCAACCTTGGGGAAGATGAAGCCAACGCGAGCGGCCTCTGCTCCTACGCGTAGATCACAGGCCGAGGCGATCACCGCGCCGGCGCCGACACACACGCCGTTGATGGCGGCGATCACCGGCCGACGAAGTTCACAGATGCTCTGAATCAAGGCGCCGGTGACGCGCGTAAACTCGAGCAGGCCGCGCGCGTCTTTGGCGAAAAGCTCGGCGATGATGCCCTCGACGTCCCCGCCCGAGCAGAAACCACGGCCTTTGCCGGTGATGACGACAGCACGCGTTTCGCGGCTGTTTTCGAGCGAGCGGAAGGTCTCACGCAGCTCACCGTAGACCTCGAAGGTGAGCGCGTTCAGCCGCTCTGGTCGATTGAGCGTGATCTCCGCCACGCCATGCTTGATCTCGAGGTCGAAGGTTTTGGGGCTCAGCGTCATGCGCCTGCTTTCTCAGAGCGAGCGCGCGGGATCAAGCCACCTCACGCGAGCCGCTCAGCCGGGCAGCTCGGCGATGGCCTCGATCTCCACCATGGCCTGCTTCTCGACCAGCCCGGCGATGCCGAGCAACGCCATGGCCGGGAACACTTTGCCCATCCGCTTGCGCCAGATCTCCCCAATGGCGCTACCGCCGTTGCGATAGGCGTCGAGATCGGTCACGTACACGGTCATCTTGACGATGTCGGCTGCGCTGCCGCCCGCCGCGGTGACGACCGCAACGACGTTGGCGAGCGCCTGGTCGAACTGCGGGAGGAAGCCGCCTTCCGGAAATTCGCCCTGCGCGTTCCAGCCGATTTGCCCTGCGATGTACAGCGCTGGACCGGTGCTGATGACCCCGTTGGAGTAGCCTTTGGGACGAGGCCAGCCTTCTACGCTAACGATCTTTTGAGCCACACCGTCTCCTACGTCATGAGTTGGCCGCCGTCGAGAACGATGGCTTGACCGTGGATACCGCGGGCCTCTTCAGCACAGAGCGAAAAGCAAAGGTGCGCTACTTCGCTCGGCTCGATCAAGCGGCGCTGCGGCGACATGTTCGCGAGCTCCGACTCGGCCTCGTCGGCGCTGCGTTTGGTCTTGTCGGCGATGCGCGAGATGGCCTCTCGACTCATATCAGTCCGCACCCAGCCGGGGCAAACCGCGTTGACGGTCACCTTGGTCTTGGCGACCTCAGCGGCGACGGCGCGCGTGAGGCCGACCAATGCGTGTTTGGAAGCGCAATACGCCGAGGTATAAGCGTAGCCGGAGCGGCCAGCGTTGGAAGCGACGTTGACGATGCGTCCGAACCCGCGGCCGATCATGCTCGGCAGCAGCGCTCGAATCAGGGCGAACGGTGCGTGAACGTTGACCTGCATGATGCGGTCGAACATGGCGTCGTCGGTCTTGTGCACCGGCGCGCTTTCGGCGATCCCGGCGTTGTTGATGACCACGTCCACCGCGTGATGGTCCAGCAGCTTGCGCGCGAATTGCTCGACGTCCGCGCGGTCGGCGAAGTCGACGGTGAAAGGCGTGGCGCCGGTCGCGGAGACGACCTCGGCGGTCGAGTCCGCCGTTCGCCCGGTGACGAGCAGCGTTGCTCCTTCGCGATGGAAGCGCTCGGCGATCGCCCGGCCAATCCCTCGACCACCGCCCGTAACCAGAACCGTCTTACCGTGCATCGCCAACGGCTAGCCGAGCTAAGCGACCGTGGAAAGCTCGAATGAGGCTCGCCTTCGTCGATTCGCAGCTACACTCGCAGGGTGTACCGACAGATCCTTTGGAGCGTCGCGGCGCTTGGTTTGGTCTGCTGTAACTCCCAGCCGGACGTCCAGCCCTCGTTCGTCCTGCCAACGGACCTGAGCGAGCTCTCGCAAGAGACCTTCTTCGATCATCCGTTCCCGTCGGACTTGCGACTGTCGGAGGGGCGCGTCGTCGTGGCCGGTTGGCCTAACCCGCGTAGCGCCCCACTCCTGGACCAGTACATCGCGTACGCCGACCGGCGGCTCGATGGCTTCTCGATCATGGGCTCTGGGTTCATGCGCTTCGACGGGCCGTTGGATCCGGCGAGCCTGCCGGCCAAAGGCGAATCCACCAGTGCTTCGAGTTCGGTGCAGTTGATCGACGTTGATCCAGCTTCACCCGACCTCGGTCAGCGCCACCCGATCTACGTGGAGTTTCGTCGCGACGCGGGAGCCTATTGGCCCTCCAACACGCTCTCCTTCATTCCGGTGCCAGGCTACCCGCTCCGCCCGCGCACTCGTTATGCCCTGGTGGTCACTGAAGAGGTACGTTCGGAGTCGGGCGGGGAAGTGGTGGCGAGCGAAAGTCTGAAGCAGGCCCTCGGACTGCGCGTGCCCACGAGTGATGGCGCCGAACGCGCTGCAGCGCTGTTTGAACCGGTGGTGCGCGAGCTCGAGAAGGCGGGCGTCGCACGCGACAGCGTCGTGCAATTCACCTCGTTCACGACCAACGACCCGACCGCGGAGCTTTCGCTCGCGGCCGCTCAACTGCCCAACGCGATCGAAGCCCCGACCGCCGATCCTGCGGCATGGTCCGTTCGCGCCGCGATGAGCAATCACATCGAGTACGAGGGCTCCTTTGGTCCGTGCCCCGACTTCCAAGCCGGCTCGCAGCCCTTTGGGAGCTTTGGGGATGGCGGCTCGTTCGAGTTCGATGAGCAAGGTCAGATTGTTCTGCAGCGCACCTACGACGCGCGCTTCAGCCTTTCTGTCCCGACGGCCGACAACTGCCCGATGCCGGCGGAAGGCTACCCGATCGTGCTTTTTGCGCACGGTACCGGCGGGGATTATCGCTCCTACGTGAACAGCGGCACCGCGCGCGAGCTCGGCAAGCGTTGCATCGCGGTGATGGGCGTCGACCAGATCTTGCACGGGACTCGGCCTGGAGCGCCAAGTGAGCCCGGCGCGGTGGAGCTCTTGTTCTTCAACTTCAACAACGTCGAGGCCGCGCGGACCAACGGTCGTCAGAGCGCTCTTGATGAAGTGCAGCGCGCACGGCTATTCACCGAGAGCAAGTTGACGGTACCGGCCTCGGTCAGCTTGAGCGGCGTGGAGGTGCGCTTCGACGCGAGCAAGCTGATGTACTTCGGTCATTCGCAAGGCGCGTTGAACGGTCCGATGTTCTTGGCGATCGACGATGCCGCGCTCGGCGGCGTCTTCTCGGGAGGGAGCGGCAATCTGCAAATCACGCTCAATGAGAAGACCAGCCCCGCGCCAAGCGTCGCCGATGCGGTCAAGACGCTGTTCCTGCAGCTTTCGCTCGAGGAGCACGAGGAGGTCGGGTTGATCTACCCGCCGTTCGCGCTGGCCCAGCTGCTCGTCGATCCGGTGGATCCCATCTCCTACGCACGCGACATCGTGCGTGAGCCACGCGTCGGCGCGGCCAAAAGTGTGCTGATGACCGAGGGCGTCTTGCCCAATGGCACCGGGGATACCTTCGCGCCGCCGCGCTGCATCGAGGCGATGGCCAACGCCGTGGGGCTTCCGCTTGAATCGCCAGCAATCTGGTCGCCGCCAGACGCATTGTTTGGCGGGCTCGAGCCGACCAAGATCCCGGCGGGCGGGCTGAGCGGCAATGTCGGTGGCGGTCAAGCGACCGGCATGCTTTCGCAGTTCGCGCCCACCACCGATGACGGTCATTTCGTTGCCTTCGACATCGACGAGGCGACCGAACAAACCACGTCGTTCTTGCGTGCGCTCGCCGATGATCCGAAGGGCAGGGTGATGCCGGCTTACTGAGCCGGGAGAAGGCGAGCCGCGCCGAGCTTCAACAGGCCGGAGTGCACTCGCAGGGTGACAGTCGAGCTCGGGTTCGGGGTCGCGGTGGTAAGAATCAGCCACTCGTCGGCTTCGCTGCCACCAGCGAACCGCTCGACGAGAGAGCCACGCTCGACGCTGAAGGAGAACTCGTTCGACGGCCCAAGCTGCAGCTCCAGCACGCGCGGCTGGCCCGCCGTCGCAAGTTCGAACTGCAGCCATTGTCCGGCCTCGAGCCTGCGCACCCCATCGAACGAGCGGCCCTGTTTCCTTCGATGAACGTCAAAGCCAACGCGCGGCTCGCGGGGAAAGAAGCGCGCCTTGTGAAGCTCTTCATCGATCAGGTCGCCGAAGTCGATGCGATCCACGCCCGCTTCGGCACGACGGTCCTCGAGCAGCGACCAATCGGCGCGATAGACGGTCTTTTCGGGGGCGCCGCAGATCACGTTGTCCTCGAGCAAGACCGAGAATTGTCGTTCGCCAAACGTTCGCGAGAGGTCCGGCCACCACGATTCGTAGATCGCTAGCGTGTCGGGCCGCTCCGACTCGGGCAGCCGTTCGATCAGCTCGACCACGGCGCCTTCGCCCAGCACCGACGCTTTGGCGAACGGCATCGCGTGGAAGCCCCCGAGCCCGAGGCCGTCGAGGCTTGGTCGGCCGGAGAAGTAGGGAATGGCGCCCGCGTCACCCACGAACACGCGCCTCGGCGCGAGCTCGCGCAAACGCAGCCCGACCGCAACTTGTTGCTCGTGGATGTTCTTCGCTGAAAGCGCGTAGTGACGAAGTTGCTTGGGGAAGGTGAGCGCGGCGAGCGCGAGCGCGAGACCAAGGGGTGCTGCGCGCACGGCCAAGCCGAACGGCCGGCTGCCACTGCGAACGCCAATCACCGCAGCCATCAAAAGACCAAGGTAGTTGGGCGCGAGATAGCGCAGATTCTGAAAAGGCGCTGTGCGGTTGAAGGCGATGAGCAAGAGCGAAGCGATGCCGCCCAGTGCGAGCGGAAGGACCAAACGGCGATCGCGCGTTTGCTGCAGGCCAAAACCGGCGCAGACCAGCAAGAGGACCAACACCCAACGTCCCCCGATCGCCAGCTCGAAGCCCTCGACCGAGAGTCGCACGAGGTTGATCAGCGCAACCACCGCCGCATCGAAGCGGCTCGCTAGTGGATCGTAGAGCGCAACTTTGCGAACGGCCCCGGCCTGCACGAGCTGCCCGGTCGTTAGCCAGGCCCACAACGAAAGCGCGCCGAACAGCGCTACCAGAGGCAAGAAGGCGCGCCCGAGGCTACCCAGCAGCGGCCGTGAGCCAGAGGCGTGAACGACGCTCAACGCGAACAGCAAGCCCATCGGCAGAAGCTCTGGCCGACTCACCGCGAGCAGCGCGATCAGCACGCCCGCTTTGGTCTGCGCAGCTGGACGCAACGTCGGTGAGTTCTGCGCGCAGAGATCCACCGCCTTCAGCGTGCGCGCCATGAGCGCGCCGACCCACGCCGTCTCCATTCCTGAAACCAGGGACCAATCGAGGATCGGCAGTCCGAAAAGCGCACAACCCAGCGCGCTCCCGAGTGCGATGCGCCGCCCAAAGAGCGAAGCCAAACTCGAGGTCGCGTCGTAGAGCAAAGCCACGGTGAGCGCCGCCACGAGCCAGCCCATCGCTTGCGGAGACCAAGCGACGAGCTCGAGCGCCGAGAGCAACAATGCATAGAGCGGGCTTGTCGCTCCAGTGCTCCCTCCGGAGCCCGCCTCGGCGCACAGAAAACACCCGTCTGCCGTCGCGCGAGCGTAGTTGAAGTAGATGTAGACGTCGTCGAGGGGGGCAGGGAAGTGGCCGTGCGTGTACGCGGCCGCTGGAAGCCAGAAGGCCAGCGGGAGCAGCAGACAGAGGCTGAGACGCAGCGCGTGAAACAGGCGTGTCGGAATGGCTCGCTGTAACGGTTTGCCCGAGGGTCGGCAATGGCGCTTTCGCCCTTCAGCAGCGACGGCAAAGCGCTATAAGCCCGCTCATGTCGCAAAGAGCCGGGTCGCAGGATCGTAGCGGACAGGATGCAGCACGGTGGGACGCCGTTGAGGAGGCGAGCAGTCTCCTGGAGGAGGCCCACTTTGATCAGGCTCTGCGAGCCTTGAAAGTCGTCGTCGAGAAGGACGCGCACAACGGCTATGCGTACAATTTGATGGGCGCTGCCTTCTGGGAGCTCAAACAGTTCGGGCCCGCCAAAGACGCCTTTCGCGCGGCGGTGTTGGTCAGTCCGGATTTCCTAGGCGCACGAGTTTCGCTCTCGCACTCGCTGCGTCGTTTGCGGGACCCGGAGCAAGCGGAGCGAGAGGCGCGCATCGCCATTCAACGTTCCGGGGATGACGGGGATGCGCACTACGCGCTCGGTTTGGCGCTACTAGCGCAGGGAAAGCGTGAACTCGCCGCACGCAGCCTGCGCATCTTCCTGGACAGCAAACCCGAGTTCGAGGCCGCCCAAGAAGCTCGCGGCGTGCTCGCGATGATCGACCAGGGTCAAGAGGGAGATCCGCTCGACACCGACGAGGACGATTGAGCCTCAGCGCGTGCGTTGCGAAAAGATGAAGCTCTGTACCGCCGTAGCGACCTGCGGGGCGAACAGGATCGTGTGGTGGCCGAGCCCGGCCAAAATCTCCGTTTTGCTGCCGAGCGCAGCGTGCGCCTCGTGATCGCTGGTGAGCTGGTCCTGCTCACCGAGCAGCGCCAAGTGTGGCACGGGCACCGGCTGATTCCGCAGTTGAGCAAGCAGCGGGCTCTCTGGCGCTAAATCGCGAGCGCCCTCGAACAGCGCAAGCTTGGACGCAAGTGGAACCCCAGCGAACGGGCTTGCTAGCGTGGTCAGGGAGCGCAGCCGACCGTCCCCGGACTGTTGGCCGTAGTAGCGCGCGACGATGCCTCCCAAGCTGTGCCCAACCAGGTGCAGGTTGATGTCGCCGGGCAGCTTGGCCGTCAGCGACGAGAGGCGCTCATTGAGCTCAACCACGCCAGGTCCCGGAGCATAGGAGAAAGCTCCGGTGCGGACGCCCGCGTGGCGCATGAAGCCGAGCCGCATCGGTTGCAAAACGCCGGCGGAGGCGAATAGGCCGTGGAGAAAAAGCACAACGTCGTCACCGCTTGCTGCATCGGGGACGACGTCTTCAGCGGTGTCGCGAGGCAGCAACCAAGCTTGCCTCGCGACAGCCTTGGCTTCGCGAAGTTTGGCGTGAAGCCGTTTGAGCACGACTCAGTGATCGAGCTTGGAGACCAGGTCGCCGTAGGCCTCGGGCGAGAGCAGGTCCGCCAAGTCCGAGCTCGTCTCGATCTCGACCATCCAAGCCGTGTAGCAGTCCTCGTTCACGAGTTCCGGCTTGGTCTCGAGCGCGGTGTTGATCGCCCGCACGACACCGGTCACCGGGGCGTACAGATCGCTCAGCGTCTTGACGCTCTCGATCGTACCGAAGGCCTTGCCGGCCTCGACCGAGTCTCCGGCTTTCACGTCGAGGTTGAGCAAGGTGATGTCACCCAGCTGTTCGACGGCATAACCGGTGATTCCAACCTTGACGGCGCCTGCGGCGGCCTGAGCCCATTCGTGGTCTTTGGTGAACTTGCGATCTGACGGGACGTTGGCCATGACTTCGTTAGCCTCGCTTGTAGAAAGGGGTCTTCACAACGACTGCGTCGGCGTGGCGCCCGCGACAGTCGACAACAAACTCAGTTCCAATCGCTGACATCGCCGCCGGCAGGTAGCCCAGGCCGATGTTCTTGCCCACGGTGGGTCCAGGGCTGCCGCTCGTGCATGACCCGACCACGGTCCCAGCCTTGTCGAGCAGGGGATAGCCGCCTCGCGCGATGCCACGCCCGGTGACCTCGAAGCCCACCAACTTGCGAGGTAGACCCGCTGCTTTGATCGCCACCAACGCGGCCTTACCGAGGAAGTCCGCCTTGTCGAGCTTCACGATCCATCCAAGGCCGGCCTCGAGCGGATTGGTCGTCTCGTCGATGTCGTTGCCATAGAGCGACAAGCGAGCCTCGAGCCGCAACGTGTCACGGGCGCCGAGGCCAGCGGGGCCGACTCCAACGTCTTTGCCGACCTCGAGCAGCGCGTTCCACAGTGCCTCGGCCTTCTCGTTGGCGCAGAAGATCTCGAGCCCGTCCTCGCCGGTGTAGCCGGTGCGCGCAGCCGTGCATGCGACGCCGCCGATGGTCGTCTCCTTGAAGTGGAACGAGCCCAACGATTCGAGCGCCGGATCCCCGAGCTTGGCGGCGATCCCTACGGCCTTCGGCCCTTGAAAGGCAATCAGCGCGAACTCGTCGGAGCGGTCTTCAAAGTCGCAATGACCTTTGGACAGCTCAGCAACGTGCGCTGCAATCTTCGCCCGATTCGACGCGTTGCAAACGATCAGGAACGACTCGGGGCCGCGGCGGTAGACGATCAGATCATCGAGGATGGTCCCGCGCTCGTTGCAAGCGCAGGTGTAAAGCGCTTGCCCATCCACGAGCTTTGCTGCGTCCCCGGTGATCAGCTGGTTGACGACCCCGAGTGTGCCTGCTCCAGCGAGGAAAAGCTCCCCCATGTGCGACACATCAAACAGGCCTGCTGAAGAGCGAACCATCTTGTGCTCTTCAACAAGGCCCTTGTACTGCACTGGCATCTCGTAGCCAGCGAACGGGACAAGCCTCGCTTTGGCTTGCACATGGGCGTTGTACAGCGGTGTTCGAAGCAGGGCTGAGTCTGACACGCGCCAACTTCTATCAGCGCGGCGATTGGATGTCGCGCCGATTCAGCTAGGGGCGTGGCTGCTTGAGACCGGTCGGTCGTGCCGCCTGTTCGCCGCTCACGGGAACGGCGTCAGGGTTAGCGGCCTTGAAGCTCGCGACTGCTTCCGGAGTAGCCCTCGGGTCGTTCGCAAGGGACTCGTCAAGTGAGAGGGCGCTTCCTGCTGGTTGCGTTTCGGGCTCCCGTCGAATGGTCACCTCGGTGGTCATGCTCGTCGGCTTGACCACAACTCGAAACTTCTTGCCTGGCACCGCCGCAAACTCAACTTCTTCAAAGACCGTCTTTCTGGGGGCGGCTTCCCCTTCAGGGTTTAGCAACCTTGCTTTGATGTACTCGAGGGTGCGCTGCGAATTTGCAGGAACCTCCATCACCATCGTTGACGGAGTAGCGCGCTTCACCGCGGTGCGCGCAGGCATCTTAAGCCCGAAGGCGTCAAGCGTCCCCTCTTCCAGCCCGTCCGCCTTGAGCTGCAGTTGCGTGCTCGGCTGTGCGCTGGCGGGAGCGAGTTGAGGAACCGTCTCGGAGCAAGCGAAGAGGCTCATCCCGAGGCCGGATACAACGAGCAGACTGCGAACGAGAGCATGCACAAGAGTCACTGGTCGGTCTCGGCCACTCGAACGAAGCTCCTCACCGTTGTGCGAGCTTTGGGTTGGGGAAGTTCAACCTTCGTGCGCTTGGTCTTACCGCCGCCAGCGGGCGTTCCACCGCTCTGGCCCGTGTGGAACACGAGTTCGTAGCGACCGCCATTGGCGGTTGTCATGGCGCTGTAGTTGCCGTTCATCCACGGATCGCT
This sequence comes from uncultured delta proteobacterium, assembly GCA_903892415.1. GTDB lineage: Bacteria > Myxococcota_A > Polyangia > Polyangiales > Polyangiaceae > Xiheicaenibacterium. The sequence continues at coordinate 13,175 of CAITIQ010000002.1, forward strand.
GAAGGATGAACTCGTCACTGTGCAGGTTGGCACGAGGTTGAGGGAGATGCCGAACACGACCTCACCGTTGTCAAAGTCTCCGCAGGCTTTGGTCACGTCGCCGGAGTCAGCCGTACCTGTGGGCGTTGGAGCTCCACTCCCAAGTCGCTTGACGTAGTCGACTCCGCAGATTCCCCCTGTACCCAAGGTGCAGGTGTTGGTCGCCGCAGGATTGAAGTAGGCAAAGTAAAGCTGCCCATCAAACAGATTGATCGGTCCGGTGACCCCGCCACCGTTCAACCACGCCATCTCCACGCCTCCTGCGTCAGAACCAGCCGCGTCGACTCTGGCTTGGAACCCGGTAGTTTCCTCTGGATCCCCTGACTTCGTGTTGGTGAACGTGTCAGTGAAGCTCACAAGGAGGTTCACCGCTCCAGAATTGACCGTATTGAAGCTCTCTTGGTTGCCGGTCGCGAATGTAACAACGACGTTGCCCTCTTCGTCGGTGGACAAGAGTGGAGCCGTTTGAATCGGCTGACCCATCTCGCCAGCATCATTGTCGTTGGGCGTCTGATTGAGTGCACTCTCCGTCGTCTGGAGCCATGCGTTCTTCAGAGTCGACTCAGACCCGTTGTTGTTGAACGCGTCAAAGGCAATATGTGCCTCCCAGTCTTCAGGGTCGGGCGAGCCTAGCTCTACGCGCCACATTGCCCCATCCGCGTCACCCACGTAAATGCGCTCAGCTACGCGGCCACCGCCAGGGAACACGCTTGGGATTCCCGTTAGCGGGCTGTCAAACGCCGTCTTGAGCGGATCGCCGGGCACCTCATCATCGATCTGACTCGGGCTATCGTTCTTGTCCCCAACCAAGCGCGCCAGGATTCGGCCCGTCTTGAGCTCAACGAAGGTCAGGCTGCGCGCAGGGTTTGCCCCACCCCAATCACGCACCTTCTTGCGCGGCTGGCGGTCAGAATCGTCCCAGTAGGTATCAGGGTCGAGCGCACGATCTTTGGCTGAACCCGGCGGCTTTTGATCCGTCCCGCCGGGGATGACCGCCACCGCAACCACCCTTGAGGTAAGCCCCTCTTGATAGCGAATGTGAGTGATCACGGCCCCAGGCACGTGGTCGCCAAAGAGCGCCTTGTCCGGATCGCCGTTGCTGTCTCCAGCTGTTGACAGCTGCCACAAGAACTTGGGCTTCTTCGGATCCGTTACGTCCAGCGCGTAGCAGAAGGAGTTGGAGAGCCCACTCGCTGCGCCGCTGCAGCCAACAAGCACGGTGTTGTACGGCCAGGTGGTGATCGCGTCGGCGTTGTCACTGCCGTCAAAGCCAAGCGCGCGGTCGTACACGACGTTGCCCCAGGCCAACTGGCCGTCGAGCAGCCGCCCCGCCGAATTGAAGTTACCCCACAGCTTGGGCACAACGGCCGGTGGGATGAAGGACCAAAGCTCGTTGTTCTCGAGCGCGTCTGAATTCGGCACACCAACGTTGTAGTAAGAGGCCGGAGTGAAGTCGTTCTTCGCCAGGACGAAGGCGTGGAGCTGCCCATCCACCGTTTGAGAGTAAACCATCGTCGGCCGGCCTTTTTGCTGCTCCACGAAGGAGTTCGACCCGTTGGTTCGATCGCGACCGAAGTTCTGATCGTCGCTGTCGGTCGTGCTAGGGGGCGGGACGATGACCGGAATCGTGCGGTAGACCGCGCCGAACGGGCTGCATGTTCCCTCACATTGCGCGCTGGCCGGATCCCGCGAGGGGGCCGGATCCGTCGAGACGGTGGCTCCACCATCTGGGTTAGGGTCCCCGGCGTACCACTTGAGCGTGCGGTCCCCACACTGCCCAAGCGTCGTTGCACCCAGCTCGGCCAGACAGTCCGCGGTGTCCGACGACTTAAGGCCCAGCAAGTCGCTGGTATCGTTTGTTCCAGTGCTGTAGAGCCCGTCAATTTGGGTCGCGAGGTTAGCGAAGGTTACGGGGGTGTCATCACCGCTGAAGCGTCGAAAGTCGCCCTCTTGCCCGCCGTCGAACAGTTTGTCGTCTGCGTTGACGGAGGGGATTCGGATCGTCCCCGTCATCTGCTCGGCCCTCTCGGTGCCAACCGTGAAAAACTTGCGCGGCCGAACCGCCGCGGCGGTCAGGTTGGTCCCAAAGTCATCGCCTTTCGTGCCATCGAAATTCTGAATCGTTGGTGCGTTCCCGACGCAGGCGTAGCGCAACCGCTCGAGGTTGCCCGTCCACATCGAGCTGTCCGAAACCTCCATCGACGAGCGAAGTTCATAGGACACTGCAGGCGCGTTGGTCGAGCCACCTGTTTGGCTGAAGGAGGCGCTGACCGCCCCGAACACCGGGACCGTTCGGCTGACCGCGCCACCCGCGATCGCGCCGAAGACCTGACTCATTTTCTGCTTCAGCTCATTCTGGTTGGACGGGAAGAACGCACGGTCCGTCCCACCCTCAACGGCCGTCTCAAGCAGGTTGCAACACGCACGAATACTGCTCTTCGCCGAAGAGCTGATGCCGTTGGGCGTGACGTCGGCATACATCCAAGACTTCCCAGGACCCGGCTCACAAATCTTGCCCGGCCCCAGATCCGCAGCACGCAGGCTATCGCAGCTAACCGTCACTGCGCCGCTGCCCGGGTTCCAGGTCGCCGTGGCCAGCCCAACCCCGATAACAAACGTGTTGACCCCTTCGTCAATCAGCTTTCCTGCGTAGTAAGACATGCGCACGTCCATGTCATTCATCGGCTCACCGTCCGTGACGAGGATCACGCTCGTGCTTCGGCAAGGGGCGACGGAATCCGTGTAGTAGGGATCGTTCATCGGGCCGAGCTTGCCGTAGAGTGTTCCGAAGCTCGAAATGTCCCCAGAGTATTCGTGCGGAAGCTGCACGCCCTGCGTTGTCGTATCGTTGACAATAAACTCGTAGGCATCTCGCATCATGGCGGCGAGTGGAGTTGAGTTGAAGAGGGCTGTATGCCCTCCGAGCACGGCCTGCTGCACCATGTCGTTGTGGCGCTTGGTGCAATCGTCCTCATTCGTACAGTCGATGATGCTCGAAAGACCCGAGGCCGCTAGGTTCCAATCTGGTGCCCCGAAGCCGATCATTCGGCCCCTCCACGGGTAGGCTCGCGGGTTATTCACGCCAATATCCAAGAAAGTCCAGGCAAGGCCGTTGTTGAAGGTGTCAACGGCGTAACTGGCACGGGTACCGTTTAGCCAGTTCTCTCCAGCGCCGTTGTCCCAATAACTGAACTGCTCAATCCCCGAATTCATGCAGAGTTCGCCATTCGTCCGTCTTTGGCAGTTCGCTGGCGAATTATCTACGAACGGCCCGCCCCCCCACCAGGTGTAATAGGCCGCCATGCCGTCAAAGGAGGCCATGCCAAAACGGATCTTGTTCTTGTAAACGTCAATGAGTCCGTCTTCCACCTGGGAGAACTCACCTGCGACATAAGGATCACCGGGCGCAGCTTGCCTGCACTTCTTCGCCGAGTTCCAGTTGCTGATGCTCCAACAACGGCTGTCGTCATTCTCGCAAAAAGCAATCGCGTCCTTGTCCTTGGGGTTACCGTTGACCATGGGCCAAGTGAACGGACCAGCGGTGCCGGAAGCACTGCCAGTCTCCCCGTAGGCCAACAAGGACTTGAGGATCTTCTTGTCCAAGTTGGCCACCGGCTCGCACTTGCCCGACGACACGATTGAACCCGCAGAGTCAACCCGCAGGTTGTTGATCGTGCCGGTCAGGGTCTCGGTGAGCACCGTCCAACGGGCTTTCTTGCCGTTGGCTGCCAAGGTGTAGTTGTTGGTGCCGTCGAGCGCTTGCCGCATCGAACCCGACGTATCCAAGAGCAGCAAGGCGTTGGGCTTCTTGATCTTGATGTCGGCCGCCGCGCTTTGGGCATCGGCTCGTTGGGATACACCGAGCACCATCAGCAAAGCCGTTGCGTAAGAAGCGTGCAGGCGGCGGTAGGATTTCGACGAGTTGCCGGGGCTCTTCATGGTCATGCTCCAACGCGCAGGTTGCGCTCCCTGCGGCTAAGCACGAACCATACCGTCGGCGCGTTGACGCTATCCAAGCTGAATCGGCGCGACCTCGTCACGAGTGGGCAAATTGTTTGCGGGCGTCTCTGCAACTTTTGCGAGCTCGCTGGTCACTGCTCTCGGGCGGCTTAGGCTCTCGTACATCGTCGTCGTCGGGAGGTGTGGGTGTGCGTTCCGCTGCCGATACAGTCACGAGGCGCTGCTCGAACTCGTTCCGGTAAGAGACAGCGGACTAGTTGAGCGGCAAAGGTGCCTCGTTCTCGAACAGCGGGGCTTCTCGCTCGGGCGGCTCGGTCATTGGGAGGTCTGCCGACTCGGGTAGCGGGTCGACGCGTACGATGAGCTCTGTGTTCAAACTCGTCGCGCGCACCACCACTTGGATACGCGGTCCGTCCTTGCTGGCCGTGCCTGTAAATGACGCCTTGCGCGGCGCCTTTTCGCTTGCGTCTAGCGCCAGGCGGCCTTCGACGTACTTGGTGGTGGCCCAGTAGCTCGCAGGAACCTCAAAGCTGGAAGAGCTCGGCGTTTTTCGCTTTACGCTCGCACCCAACGGTAGGGGCAGGCCAAACACAACCATCTTTCCTTCGGTCAGATCGTCAGGAGAGACCGCCGGCGTCGTCGTCGCCTTGCTTGGTTGAGGCAGCTCCGGGACGCGCTCCGAACACGCAGGGAAAAGCATGAGCGCGAAGACGAGACTCCGCTTCAAGCTCATAACTCCGACTCCGCGACCCTGACGAAACTACGCACGGTCGTTCGGGATTGAGGCTGGGGCAGGGCGATCTTGGAGCGCTTGGTTTTTCCGCCGTTGGGGTTCTGCTCGCTACCACCTTGACCGGTTTGAAACACAAGCTCGTAGCGACCGGGGTTTGACTCGGTCATCGCTCTGTAGCCTCCCGAGAGCCACAGGTCATTGAAGGTGGTCTCGCTTATGGCGCAGCTAGGTACCAGATTGACCGACAACCCAAACACGACTTCTCCTGATTCGAAGTCGTTGCACGGGTCGTCGCCGTTCACGTTCACTGTGGAGATGGGCTCGCCCTTCTCGGACTTGTCGAGGTAGTGAAGCCCGCAGATGCCACCGGTCCCGTAGGTACAAGCAAGCGACTCGGAAGGGATGAAGTAGGCAAAGTAAAGCTGCCCATCGAACAGGTTGAGCGGCCCCGTAACACGCGCGCCATTTCTCCACGCGAGTTCAACTCCGGACTCCTTGTCGACCACAGCTTGGAATGCTGTTTCCTCGACGTCGTCGTCCTCGCGTTCGGGGTTGAACGTGTCTCGGAAGCTCACCAGTACATTGACCATGCCCGGGGTGAGGCTGTTGAAGCTCTCCTGATCGCCCGTGGCGAAGGTCACCACCAAATCCCCTTGCGGGTCTGTGGACAACAGCGGCGCCGTTTGGATCGGCTGTCCGATCAGTCCAGCTAGTTTTTTGTCCGGTACACTGACGCTGTCCTCGAGTCTCGCGCCCTTGCCCTCTCCTGCGGACACCCAGGCATCGCTCATGGTCGACTCGCCGGACGTCCCAACGTTGTATCCGTCGAACGCGATGTGGGCTTCCCAATTCTTGGGGTTGGTGCCTTTGAGTTCAACGCGCCACAGCGTGCCGTCGGCGTCCCCGACGTACACTCGCTCCGCGACTCTGGAGCCGCTAGGGAAGGTGGCTGGAATGCCCGTGATCGGGCTGTCGAACTTGCTGTTCTTGGAAGGTACGACGACGCTGTCGTTGAGCTGTGTTTCGCAGTTCTTTTGTGTAGCGAGGCGGGGCTGGTCGGCGAGCTCGCCCGTCATGCGAGCCAAGATGCGGCCCGTCTCGAGCTCGACGAAGGTCAGGCTTCGCGCCGGCAAGGAGTCGTCGCCCCACTCACGAATGATCTCGCGAGGGCGCCTGGTCATGTTCTTGTCCCAGCTCGAATCCAGATCGTCTTTGGCCCGGCGGTAGGTGAGGTCGGAAGGCGTGCGAGCCATGCCGCCCCCGGGGATGATCGCCACCGCCTTTACGGCTTCGGTTTTTTCATCGAGAACGCGGATGTGTGCGATCGCCACGCCCGGCACGTAGTCTCCGAAAAGCGCAGCTCCGACTTTGCCTTTTTCATCGCCGGCACTGCGCAGCTGCCAAAGAAATTTGGGGGAGGTGGGATCCGTGACCTCGAGCGCATAGCAGAAACTTCCTCCCACGGAGACGCCGCTACAGCCCACCACGACGGTCTGGTAGTCCCAGCTGGTAATCTTCGTTGGGTCGTCTCCAGCGTCCGCTCCCAACTCGCGACTGTAAACGACGTTGCCCCAGGCAAGCTGGCCATCCAAGAGTCGTGCGTGCGAGTTGAAGTTGTCCCACAGGCGCGGCATTACCGCGGGCGGGATGAAGGACCATAGCTCGTTGTTCTCGAGCGAGTCAGCCTCCGGCACCGACGCGAACGGGCCCCCTGCAGTGAAGTCGTTCTTGGCGACAACGAAGGCGTGCAGTTGACCGTCGATCGTCTGCGAGTAAAGCATCGTTGGTCGAAGCTGGTAACGCTCGACAAAGGACGGTGTCCCGGTGCTACGCTGCTTACCGAAATTTTGGTCGTCGTTTTCAGACTCGCTCGGGGGCGGTACGAAGATGGGCACGGAGCGGTAGACAGCACCGAGCGGGCTGCAATCCCCGGTACACTGGGCGCTGCCAGGCGCGCGCGAGGGAGCGGGGTCCGTTGCGGTAATGGCTCCATCATCGGGGTTGGGATCGCCTCCGTACCAACGCAGGATGCGGGAGCTGCACTCGCTGAGCGTGGTTGCCCCAAGCTCAGACTTGCAGGACGCCATGTCGCTAGCGGTCAGCCCAAACAAGTGTTCGGCGTCGTTGCTTCCGTTCGGCCAAACCAAAGCCGTGGCAGCCGCCAACTTGCCGTACTCATACGGCTTGTCGCGTGAGCCTCCTCCCAATCTGCCAAAGGCTCCTGCATTGCCACCAGCGAAAAGCTTGTCCGACCCGTTGACTTCGGGAGCGCGGAGGCTGCCTTCGATCTCGTCGCCTTCACGCGGAACAACGGTGAAGAACTTGCGTGGTCTGACGGCGGTGCTGACGAGGTTGGCCGCGAAAACGTCGCCTGCGGATGTCTCGAGATCCTGGAGTACCGGAGCGTCCTCGTCGTCGCACGCATAGCGGACGCGCTCGAGGTTGCCCCGCCACATCGAGTCCCCCGCCGAAACGTCCATCGAGGACCTGAGTTCGTACGAAACGGCGGGCGCGTCTGACGAACCGGCGTTGGCCGAAAAGCTCGCCGTTACGCCGCCAAAAACCGGCACGGTGCGCGACACGGCACCCCCCGAAATCGAGCCGAAGATCTTGTTGAGTTCCTGCTTTAGCTCGAGCTGGTTCTTCGGGAAATACGCCCGGCTGGTGCCGCCGAGCACGGCGGTCTCAAGCAGGTTGCAACAAGCCCTGATGCCGGCCGGGGTGATCTTCGGTGAGTTCTTCCATGGCGCGACGTCCGCGTATTTCCAGCCTCGGCCACCAACTTTGTCTCGTTGGCACATGCGACCTGCGCCCAGGTCTGCGACGGTTAGCTTGGAACAATCGGTGGTGATCGTGTCGGCGCTCGTCGCACTCCCCGCGGGGTTCCACTTTGCGGTGTCCATCCCAACACCAATGACGAAGGTGTTGACCCCTTCGTCGTGCAGCAAGTCGGCGTACTTCGACATGTTGGCGTCTAGGTCCTCCCAAGGCTCGCCGTCGGTAACCAAGATCACCGACGTGTCTCGGCACGACGCGGCACTGCTGAAGTACGGGTCGGTCTGCGGGCCGATGGTGCCGTACAGGCTCTCGAACTTCGTCGCGTCAGCGTCATACTCATGCGGCAGATGAATGCCGGGCGTGGTCGTGTCATTGAGGATGAAGTCGTGCGCGTCACGCATGAGCGCGGCGAGGGGAGTGTTGGACTCGAGGTAGCGCGAGAGCCCGAGCACCGACTGTTGCACCATCTCGTTATGCAAGGCGGTGCAGGAGTCCTCGTCGATGCAGTCGACGACGCCAGAGAGACGCGCATCGTCGAGCTTCCAGTCGGCCGGGCCAAAGCCGATCAGCCGGCCTCGCCACGGGTGCGCGCGGCTGTTGCGCATACCGATATCGACGAACTTTTCGTTCGCAGCGAAGCTATTCTGGCTCAGCACCGAAAGCGTTCTGTAGCTACCGCGACCACCGTTGAGCCACGTGTCGACCGCGCTAGATGAGTGCCAGTAGCTCCATTGCGGAGCAGCAGGCCGATAGTCGCCGGCGCCATCGTTGCGCCAGATCTTCCGCAAGAGACACTGACTGCCGTCGACCGCATTTTGACAGCCAACGGTTCCCCAGCAGTCTCCACCCGGGTCGATCGCAGCGTCTCAGCCTACGTTGCCGTTCGCGCCCAAGGCGCGCCCACGAAGGCCCGACTGTTTGTGCTCGCCTACGCTGCCGTCGGGAATGTTGTCCATCGTGTCGAACGAGGCGACGCCAAACCGAATCCGATCGCGGTAGACGTCAAGCAGCCCGTCCGCAACCTGACTGAAGTCACTGCCGTTGTCGGTCTCCCCAGGCTCGAGCTGCCGACACAACTGGCTCGAATTCCAACCGCTCTGAGTGGTGCAGCTCTTCCCGTACGGATTGCAGAAGGCAACCGCGTCGCGGTCTTTCGGGTTGCCATGTGTTGTTGGCCAGGTAAACGGGGCGCTAGCGCCTGAGGCGCTCCCGGAGAAACCCGCAGTGTTGAGGGCGGTGAGTATCTTGCTGTCGAGGTTGGCATAAGGGCGACAGTCGTTGGACTCCATGAACGGTCCATCGCTGGTTACGTACAGCCCGTTCACGCTGCCCGTGAGCGTCTCCGCCAGAATCGTCCAGCGCGTCTTTGTTCCCGCTCCCCCCGCGTAGTAGGCGTACGCACCGTTGAGGGCACCTGCCATCGAGCCCGAGTTATCGAGCAACAGAAGGGCATTCGGCTTCTTGACCTTGATGTCTGTCGCTTGCCCTTTTGCCTCCCATGGAAAGCAGAAGAGCGTCAGCAGACTGACGCTCAGATACCGAAGTTTGCGGCTAGCGAAGGTGGAAGCGCGAGATTGATTGCGGGCGAGGGTCACGCCCGAAACAACGGATCAACGAGGCACGGGCCCAAACACAACTTCTGCACGAAGTGTCTCAACACTTTGCATGTACTTGGTCGTCGCGTCGTTGAGCGTCGTTTTCGGCGCGATTTGCCCAACCGCACGCATTGAAACCGAAACGAAACGTACGGTCGCCGGCCCTCCGGCTCCGGTGCTGGCGGCGAACCCGGGCGGCGGCGGGTAGAGCTCGCGAGGATCCGTCAGCTCAACCCCAAAGTTACCTTGGATATCAGCGTTGCCGAAGCTGCCCGGGGTTGACCCGTTTTTTGGAAGAAACAGCGCCTGGCTCGGCGTAGCCGAGGCCACCGAGAACGTCTCGCGCAGGTAGGCTTCTTCAACGAACTGATAGCCAAGCTTGAGACAGGATGTGGAGACCGGCGAAGCGGAGGGTAGGTCTTTGCAGACGCGAACTCCGCTGCCGCTGGCAAGGCCGTTGACCTGCTCAAGTTGCTGAATCCAATGGCCTGGATTTTTGGCTACCTCTGCAACCACGCCCTGAATGCCGGCCTCAGCGACGTAATGGGTCTGCGTCATCTCTCGATAGCGACCCGAGTTCACCACGCCGAGCTGCGAAGAGCGTGTGGCGACCATCCCAACAGCGGTGAGCATCGCGATCACCAGCAACACCACCAGCACTGTGATGCCGCGACGTTGACGTAACGCGCGTCGACTGCGAACTCTGAACTTGAAGGAGTGTTTCATCTTGCCTCAGAACGCGTCGCCTTGAAGGTTGGGGAGAGAGACTTCGCTGAACATCGTCCGGACCCGAGCCCACCGATCGCGCGTGTTGGACGCTCCCGCGAATACATCGAAGCGAGTAATGGTCTGGTCCGAATTGGGCGGGACGACCTGCCCAACCGAACGGTCAGGATTCCGTGCGCGCGTCGAGAGCCGAACGCCAAGGCTGCGAATCTCGTTTGGTGGAATCCCAGCCAGCGCATCGAATGCTACAGCTTGCACGGCCGCTCCCACACGCCGCCTCGCGCTGAAGTTGAGGTCGACAACGAAGTCAGCGACCACCTCAGCACTGGCTGGCACGACGTTTCCTACCCCATCGAACTCGCGTCGGACCAGGAAGGTTCGCGAGCTTGCCCCGGTAATCGGCTCGAGAGCAACGTCTTCCGCCGCCATCGCTCCGATCGGTTGAGGCAGTCCGATCGCGGCGAAGTTGGCCGCAACGTCTACCGCTCCAAATAGCGCGTAGTCCACGAATTGCACTGGATTGACATAGCCAGGGCTTGTCACGTCCATCGTAGTGCAGCCCGGCCCAGCAGGCGTTTGAGCGAGCTCCAACATCACCGACGCATAGTTGTTGGTGCCGTTGACGGCAGTGCAGTCGGCAATCAACGCAAAACGCGAGCGGCCCGCGTTATCTACGAGTCGAATTGCAGGGCGGCCTCCAGGAGCAACTGGCGCTCCAGCACTATCGGGAACGGGCATGCCTTCAAACGCAGAGCAGATGCCGAATCCACCGGAACTCTGCGCCGCTTGGTAGATACGCTGAACGGAGAGTTGATCGATGTCGAGCCAGACAAAGTCATTCTCCATGCGCGAGATTCGAAAGCTCGAGGATGCGCCAAAGTTCGCCGAGAGCCGAAGTCGATCTGGAGAGCGCCTGTTGTTTGCCGAGGCAAAGGCCGCAGGCAAGGCCAGATAGCCGCTGGTATAAGCGACATTGGCGTTGTACGGACCTCCCTCAGTCACTCGAGCCGCGACCAGCAGGTCTGGATCCGGAAAGTTCCCGCCCGCGGGCACCACGCACACATTCGGGTCCTCGCCCACCTCAGGTGTGGTCTGGAACCCCGCTCGCTTGATGTCAGCGGAGAGTCGATTCATCCCCATCATGCTTGAGAATTGCGCGGCGTTGAGCCTCGCTTCTTGCTGAAACACGTCGACCGAACTCTTGGACAACGTGTACGCCGCCGCCGAAACCGCAAGACCGGCCGTAACAGCCACCATGAATTCCACGGCCGTAAAGCCGCGCCGGGTACGCAGCCGAGTCATTGATTCCTCCTGAGCACGGTGGTGAGCTGCACCAACCCATACTCACTCTCGTTGCGTGACGTGGTCCCGTAAGTCTGATTCGTTCCGCCGAAGAGAGCGGTGATCGTGGAAGGCGCCGCCGCGCACTCGTCGTCGACGTCGCGTGGGGCCCGCGCGAACAGCGTTCGAACTTCGAGCCGAATAGCGGTGGCGCCGGTGTTGCCCGGCCCTGGAGTAGGGTTGCCAAGCCAGGATGCGCGAACCTGGGTGCAATAGGCGACCGGCGCCGTAGGCGCAGAGACGTCAAGCGGTTCGAGATCGAGGGAGAATCCGGACAAGTTGGGCCGAACCCAAACGTCCGGAGTGGCCAGTGCGGTTCCCAACCAGTTCCCCGTCGGAAGGCCGGGCGCGGTGTTACTCGTCCAGGTCCCCGCTTCACTCTCAGCCATCTCAATCACCGAACGCGAAACGCTGGTCGCGTTGGTGAGGTTTCGGCTTGTGACCGTTCCCAACGCGGCGGTCTTCTGGAGTGCCACGATCCCCGTAGCTCCGACGGCCAACACCGCCATCCCCATCATCACTTCGATCATGGTGTAACCAGGTCGAAGACTCTGCCCACGAGCAGCTAGGCCTTCCCCTGTTACCTGCTTCAAGTCGCGCGTTTTCATTTCGGCATCCTCGCGATCCCGCCGGGAAGAATCTCCACCGCTCTCAGCCCTGCGTTGCTGGCGCCGCCGCCGACATTGAACCTTATCGTATTGGTCTGGCGCACGAATGTGTCAGCGCTCGTTTGTCGAATGAACGTGCTGCCTTTGGGCGTGAAGCAAAGTTCAATTGCAGCGACGTTGGCCGTGCCCAGCCCGATTTGATCGTTGGCATTCACCACTATCTCAGCAGGTCCAATCGTGGGAACCCAGTGGCTCACCCGAGATGTCGGGGCTGCGCAGTTGGGCGATGGCGTATCGACCCCTCCGGCTCCGTCTACATCTTGCATGTGGTCGTCAACCAAGAGGTTCACGGAGTCCCACGTCACACTTACCGCCCCACCGCGACCGAACGCCCGAGAGCGCGAACTCTGCATGATGCTGAGCACCGAAACGGTGTCAGTCTGGCCGCGCCGATCATCCAGGATCCTGCTTACGGACGGGGCAGCCAAGCCCGCACAGATCGCGATGATGGTCACCACCACCATCATTTCAATCAGTGTGAACCCAGCTCTGGCGGACCGCCGGAGCGAGAGGGTAGGGGTTGAGGACTGCGGCATGGGCAACGCCCTGCACAGGCTGTGCCGTTTGCTTGCGAGGATGCGCAAATCCCACGGAGGTGTCGCATTGCCAGAATGTGCTTCCTGCTCTGCTATCCAGGGCCTCGGGGAGCTGCGGCAAGGAGGTTGTGTGCTTCTGTCCAGGTCCTACCGGCCGGCGGGTGCACGCAGTCTTTTCATGACTCTGCAAATTGTTGCAATCTGCGCGCGGGGATTGTTTGGAGGACGCCGTCGCACTAGCAGGGCGGTATGCGACTCACCTGTTGGCTCTTTTTGTGTTTGGTTCAGGTCTCTTGTTCGAGCGAGAGCGCGCCAAGTGCAGAACGACGAGCCCCGCCTCCGGCTCCGGCTGGTTCGGCCGCCACCGCAACCGCCTGCACGAGGCAGGAGATTTCGGACCCGCTGACGAAGACCTTTTTCCCGTCGAAGATAGGCTCGTTCTGTCTCGACGAAGATGGCGGACGAGCGGTGGGCGAGGGCACAAAGGAAAGGCTCGAGAACCTCTCCGACTTCTTCGACGGGGAGGCGGAGGTGTACCACCGCCATCAAGTTCGACGCGTTACGCAGTTCCGCTACGTGTCAACCACCTCTGCGGCGACGATCGACTTCTTGGTATCAAAGTTTGCGTCGAAAGAATTCGCCTTTGCGATGTTCACGAAGCGAGTGACAGGGGATGGAGATCCCGCTGACGAGGCGACAGCCCAACCCCTCGCAGTTGCGGGGGCCGCGGCAATTGGCGTTGGTAACGCGAACCTGTGGAAGGGCGAATGGTTGTTCGAGATCGTGTACAACGATGACAAGGCCGCCCCTGAGGCTCTGGCGAAGGCCGCGGCGGGGATCATTCCCGAGCTCACCAAGAGCGTTGCGGAGCGCGTTACCGGGGACGCCGAGTGGCCGGACGACGTGAAGCTGCTGCCTGCCCAGGATCAGGTTCCGAGCGGCTTTCGCTTGGTTACCGAGGATGCGTTCCCATTTGCCAAAGGGCCCGGCCGCTTCGGGATGCGATACTACGCGGAGCGCGGGAGGCGTTTTCGATTCGCCCGACTCAACGACACTGCTGAGGCCGCAGAGCGTTGGATGAAGAAGCTCAGCGGTGCGAGTAAACCGAGCGAGGGGGCGACGGTTCCTGGCGCGGACCAAGTAGTGGCTGGAGTGTACAAGGACGGGGAGGTCGAGGTGGAGGCTCTCGCTGCGCGCAAGGGCGCGATGCTGATCGTGGTGCAGGATGAACCGCGCGTCCTGCGCGCGGGGGCAACGGCCGACGAGCGAGCGAAGGTATCGCTCACGCTCGCGGAGAAAGCCGAGAAGGCTGCAGGTTTACTGCGCTGAGTTCGTGCGGGCCGCATGAAACGCATGAAGGAGGGCAAGCCCTCCTTCATGTGTTTCACGCGCGTCCTATTGTTGGACTACTCGGTTCGCGTAACCAGTTCGAACCCGAAAGGCGATTCGAAGACTGCACTGGTTGCACCGACCTGCAACTTCTCAACGGTCTGGGTCAGACTTGCGTCATAGGCGTCGCGCTTGAAGCGACCGAGGTTGCCCCCCGTTGATTTGGAGCCTGCGTCGTCAGAGAACTCTGCAGCGACCTCCTCAAACTTGGCGCCGCCGGTGAGCTTCTTGGCAGCCGCTTCAGCACGCGTCTTGGCTTCCTCCTTGGTGCGGGTTGCTTGCGAGTTCTTCGCACCTTTGTAGGCAACGAGGATGCGGCGCGCCCCGAAGGTCGGGTTCGGGTCGACCGTGGCGGGCTTGGGCGCCGCCGATGGCCTTGGAGCGGCAGTAGGCGCCGCGGGGGCCGCGGACTTTGGCGCTGCTGCCGGTGCTGCGCTAGCACTCGGCGCTGCAGCTGACGAGCTCGCTGCTGGGGTCCGTTTCACCTTGGCCCACGTTGGACCGAGCAGATTGGTGAACAAGCCAAAGAAGCCGAGCACACCCACCATGACCAAGGTGCCCAGGATTGCATGGGGCAACCACCAACTAGGGTCTTCCGAGGCATCGGGTCGCTTCGAGCTGGCAGCGATGGGCCGAGGCGAGTCTTCAACGTCTTCCTCGTCTTCTTCGTCCTCCTCTTCTCCCTCTTCACCCTCCTCGAACTCGTCCTCGTCTTCTTCAGCCTCCAAGGCTGCGCGCTTCTTGGCCTCGTCCTCTGAGGACTTCACCGGCTTGGATTTCGAGGCGCCCTGTTTGCCTGCAGCATCGGCTTGTCTAGCCATCTGGTCTTCGTCTCCCTGTGCGAACGAAAGCGAGGCGAATGCCTCAATAAGTTAGATGGAAATCTCAGCGTAGGTGTTGGCCAGCACCGCTTCGTTGCGCTCCTGGACCTCAGTCGAGAGCACATACTTGCCGCCCCCAAGGTCCCAGCCACTCGTGACTAGCGTTTCCCCAGGCCAAACCGGCTTGCGGAACTGCGCGGCAATCTTGCGCAGTTTGCTCGGGTCCCCTCCGCAGGGGCCGAGCACCACAGCACGCGTGAGGAAGCCGAACGTCGCGAGCCCGTGCAGTATGGGGCCTTGCTCGAAACCAACGCTTGCTGCAAAGGCAGGGTCGGCGTGGAGTGGGTTGACGTCTCCCGAGATTCGATAGAGCAGCGCCTGCTCGGGGGTCGTAGTCTCCTCGCGTCGGAAGGTTGGCGCCCGGTCCTTGGGGATCGCCGGTCCAGGATCTGCAGGCGGTCGAGGGCCACTAAACCCGCCCGCTCCGCGGAAAATGATTGACCAGGTGGTCTCGAAGACGAGTTCCCCAGCCTGAGTTGTGCGCGAATCCACGACGACCTGCGCGAACTTCTTCAGGTCATAGATCGCGCGAATAGAAGCTGAAGTTTCGAGCGTCCCCTGCGCGGCGATCGGCTTGTGAGCCTTAACGACTTGGCCTCCATGCACTACCATCGATAGATCGCCGCCGGTGTGGATGAGGCACTCGAGCACCGCTTCGTGGGCGGGAACGACGGCAAAACTCGGCAAGACCTTTATTCCGCCGGGCGCGTTCTCGTACAGAAACGGCAACTCGTCTCGCTTGGCGCCTACGCCGAGTGCGTAGGTAGCGAGCGTCCGCCAGTCGTACGCCAGACGATGCTCTTTGCTCTTCCACTCGACAGTGCTCGGATCCAAGCCCATGGCGTGCGATGGCTACTGACACGCGCTGGCTGTGTCAATGTCAGAGCGCGAGTCGGTAGGCGACGGTGGCTACGAGGTCGAATACGTCGACGCGACCGGATAGCGAGGCAACGTCTCCTAACGAGGAGGTATTGGGCTCGCCGGGCAATACCCAATTACCGTAGCGAAAGGTTCCGCCGACCGAGAAATTGTCCGCAAAAATGTAGGAACCACCAGCCGCTAACGAAACGGCGAGGCCCTCGGAGCCAACCACCAAGGCGTCAGGCCCTACAAACTTCACGTCGCTGGGAGGGTTCCGGTCTTTGTCAACGCCCCAGGCATCCCGAATGCTGACCAGCCCCAAACAGGTGCCCACCCACGCCTCCGCATCAGGAAGCTTGAGGTAGGAGTAGCGAAAGAGGGTCTCTACCAAAAAGTACCGGCGGGAGTGTTCACGCAAGAGTGAATCGTCTCCTCGCGCTTCGTCGGTTCGCAAGGTCGTCCCCCAAACGATACCCGCTCCGACGCCGATCGCGCCAAACTCGTACAGGTTGCGCAGCCCAAGTCCAAGACTGACTTCGCCAGTTGAGCAGTCGTCGAGTGAGCCGGGACAGACCTCCGCTGCTGGCAAAGCGATGATCCCTGCATCCAGCTCGACGACCGTCAGCGGTAGCCCGCGCTCGCGAGCGGCAAGCGCGCGTCCCTCGGCCCGCGAAGTGTCTTCAGCGTGGGCTACGGACGGAAGAATCATGCAGGCCAACGCCCACAGCGCGAACGGAAGTTTCATAGCCATTTCCCAGCGGAATTGGGCGGTGGCGGGACAAGGTCGGGAGCCGGCGGAGGGTCGATCGACTCGGAGGGGACTGTCGCCGAGGTCTTTGCGCTCGTCGCTGGAACAGGCGCAGTGGGCGGGCGAGCTGACTTCGACGTCGGCTTCGGTTCTCCGGTTGGCGGAGCCGAAATGGACGTTGAGGCCGAAGCTGAGGGCGAACTCGTTGGTTTCTCGAGTTCAGTCACCAGCACCTCAACGCTCTTCAGCTCGGGCGCCAGTTCCTGGGCCAGTTTGGCCAGCACCAGCGCTTGATCGCGAGCGCCCTCGAACTTTTTTTGCAGCGCTTCACTGACGATTTGCTCCACCGCTTGGCGCCGAATGGCGAGGGCTTGCGGATCCTCGGGATCGCGCACCAGCATCTCGTTGGTTAGATCTTTTACATTGGCGCCGGGCGGTGTAGCCCAGTCCCTCCGCGCCAGCGCCGATTCGGCCGCGTCAACGCGATCCTGGCGCTCGAGCTCGATCGACGCCGTGCGGTTTTTCGCCACGCGAACGCCCGCAACAACTGCGACAGGGAGCAGCAGTGCAAACCCAACTGCGATAGCTCGAAACGTCTTCGACGGGGGCCGCTGGGCCTCTTGGCTTTGCACCGAACTCGCGTGCTCAGGCTTGGCCGACATGGTTTCGACTTTGGCGTCGACCATGGTTGGAGACGCGCTCACACCGACCGGCGCGCCCGGCATGGTTGGACCCGGCTTCGCGAGCAGCCCGCGAGCGCGAAGTTCCCCCAAGGTATCGGTGGGTGATTCGAGCGAGCCGTGGATGGTGTCGGAGTCCTCCTCCAGCATGGTACCGCCCGGTCGACTCAGGGCGGGTTTGCTTTCCGAGTTGGGCACCGCGTCCAGGTGAATCGTATCGTCTACGTGGGGGCTTGAAGGTGGTGGCGGAGCAGGCGGCGAGGAGCGCGTTCCGCTCGTCGTGGGCGCCTCCACGACCTGGGTCACTCGCGAACTCTTCGACGGACTAGCCGCAGCAATCGTTGCTTTGAGCTCGGGTGTGAACTCGTGCTGTCGAGTGCGCTGCATCGAGATGAGTCGAAGATCACCCTTGGGCAGACTGCCGAACGAATCCAGGTGGAGGCCGGCTTCGCGTGCGGCTTGACTCAAGTCGCGTCCCAATACTTTGGCGTTCTCAGCGCGCTGCTCGGGATCTTTGGCCAGGTTTTGCATGACCACCTTTGCAATCGCCTCGGGGACGTAAGCTGCACGCTCGATTGAGCGAAGCTCGACTGGTTCCCCATTGATTTGCTGCATCAACACGGTCATCGGCGATTCACCATCGAACGGTGTTCGGCCGGCCAGGCATTGGTAGAGCACCGTCGCGATCGAGTACACGTCCGCCTGAGGGCCGACCAACTTGCCCTCGGCGCCCTCGGGCGAGATGTACTTGGCCGTGCCGAAGATGCGGCCTGCTTGCGTCGCGGAGCCTTCAAAACTCGAGTCCAGTTTGGCGATGCCGAAGTCGAGGATCTTGACGAAGTCGGGGTCCTCGGACCGGCGCACGAGCATGATGTTGTCCGGCTTGAGGTCGCGATGAATGATTCCGGCGGCGTGAGCCTCCCCGACGGCCTCGCAGATCTGCAGCACGATGTGCAGCGTGCGCGCTAGCGGAAGTGCTCCGCCCTCGCCTTGGGCCGCCAGCGCAGAGAGCAGGGAGATCCCGTCGAGAAACTCCATCACGAGGTAGACCTCGCCCGCAGTTCTCCCTGGCTCGTTGCTCAGACTCCCCGTCATGAAGGCCTGCACGACGTTCGGGTGAAGGAGCTTGCTCGCGATCTTTGCCTCTCGATGGAAGCGGGCCACGAGCTCGGGGTTTCCAACCAGCTCGCGATGAAGAATCTTCACCGCGACATCTCGATCAACTCCAGCTTGAAAGGCCCGATAGACACGACCCATGGAGCCGATGCCGACGAGGGCCTGAATGCTTATCTGCCCCGGCAACTCGAGGTTGAGGTAGGGGTCCTCTCCGGAAGCGGACATCCCGGGCGCGCGCCGCGACAGAGGATTCCCATCCAGTGGGCAAAACAAAACCTCCGGACCGTAGTGTCCGCCACACGCCGCGCATGCCTTACCCGCACCGGCCATTCGTCGCTGCACTCTAGCAGTTGCTGGTCGACGCTGGAGGGCGATCTCGGGGGGTGACCGGACGGGGCATTCGTAATAGGGTCCGCCGGTCCGGACGCCCGTGAAGCACGCTCGAGGAAAAAAGAAACGCGCCGCCTCTGGCAAGCGCGACGCTGACCCGGCGCGCTCAGGGCCGCCCGCCCCGCCGGCGGGGCCTGGTTTAGCCCAAACAGGCCACGCAGCGCGTACCCAGGGTACGCCCGGTCCAGCCGTGCCGGTGCGAACGGTAGACCTGGATGAGGTCCCCAAAGACGCCTACGTAGTGAGCTTGCCCACCTTTGAGGGCCCGCTCGACCTGCTGCTCGAGATCATCCAAAAGCACGAACTCGACATCATGGACATCCCCATGGGGTTCGTGACGGAGAAGTACCTCGAGTACCTCAAGGTGATGCAGTCGCTAGCGATCGACGTCGCCAGCGAGTACCTCGTGATGGCCGCGACGCTCACTTTGATCAAGAGCCGGATGCTGCTGCCGGACGACCCGACGGTGCAGTCCAACGGGGACGAGGAGGAAGAGGAGCTGGATCCGCGAGCGGAGCTCGTTCGCCGTTTGCTCGAGTACCAGCGCTACAAGGCCGCTGGGGAAACTCTGGTTTCACGCGATACCCTTGGCACGTCGGTCTTTCCGCGCGGAGCGGTCGATGAGACTCGCTCCGAGGGGCCTGCTCCGTTCGCCGCCTTCGGCGTGCTCGACCTCCTTGGTGCCTTCAAAAAGCTGCTCGAGAAGTCCAAGGTCAAGATGGACCACGAGGTGGTCTTTGACCGCATCGGCATCACCGAGCGCATCGTTGAGCTTACCGAGGTGCTCCAGCAGCGTCGCACGATTGCCTTCGAGGACATCTTTGTTAGCGAGGGTAGAACGCCTACTCGCTTCGATCTCGTGATCACATTTCTGGCCATCCTCGAGATGTGCCGCATGAAAATGATGAGAGTGTTTCAGGTGGATGCTCTTTCGAGGATTCATGTGGAGCTGCTCGTTATGAACGAGGATGAGGAGGATGGGCCGGACCCTGCGTGGCCAACCTCCGAGGAACTCGAGCGTACTGCTCGCGCAGAGTTTGCAGCCGAAAGAGCGGGCCAAGCTCTCGATGCGGTGATCGGGGACGAAGCGCTAGCTGTCGAAGAAGCTGACGAAGCGCTGCCCGTCGAAGGAGAGGTCGTTGGCGTTGCGGTCGAAGAGGCCGTTGCTGGCGAGGAGCCTGTTGCTGTTGCCGACGATGAAGCTGTTGCCGACGCAGTAGAGGCTGAGGCTGTTGCGGTCGAAGAGGCTGATGCAGTCGAAGAGACTGTGGCGGCTAGCGAGGAGACCGTTGCTAGCGAGGAGACCGTTGCTAGCGAGGAGACCGTTGCTAGCGAGGAGACCGTTGCTAGCGAGGAGACCG
>CAITIQ010000003.1 GCA_903892415.1 uncultured delta proteobacterium
ATTGTCTCTGTTCTGGCGTCTCTGGCTTTCCTCGGGACGTTCTGGGCATGAATGAGCAACGGCAGCGCGAGTAGAGCGGCGAGGATATTTCTCATGGGTGAAGGATTAAAAGCTATACACCCGCAGCACTCACTTTTGTGCGAGCTATTCGTGGCCAACAAAGTAAAGTTGTTTACGCTCAGGCTAAAATCATCCCCATGAAAACCGACCGCCGTTTTTTCAAAGAACTCCGCTTCCGCCAGCTCCGTGCCCTAGTGGAGCTTTCCCGTCAGAAAAGCTTCTCCGCCGTGGCTGCTGCGCTGAAATTGTCCGTCGTCTCCGCGTGGCGGCAGGTGCGGGCGCTGGAAGAGGAGTTCGGCGTGCAACTCGTGGACACGCAGGGCCAGCGGGTGGTGCTGACGGAGGACGGACGCCTGCTCGTGGAGATGGCGGAGCCGATGGTCGAGAGCTTCCTGTCGCTGCGCCCGTTCTTCGCTGATCGCCAGGCCAAAGCGCCGCGCAAGCTCACTGTCGCCGCTCCCGCCGGCGTGCTCAACGATGTCCTGCCTGTTCCCGAGACGCGCTATCGCCAACAGTTCCCCAACGTCGGCCTCCGGCTCATGGAACGCCCCTCGCGCGGTGCTTTGGCGGCCCTTTTGGGCGGGCAAGCCGACATCGCGATCATCGGCATGACCGCTGCCGATGAACTGCCAACGTCGCTGAGCCTGCACCGGCTCACACGGTACCCCTTCCACCTGCTGTGCCCAGCGGATCACGTTTTAGCCACAGCGATAAGGCTCACTGTGAAACAGATCGCCCAGCATCCACTGGTACTCAGCAGTGAAGACACCTCGGACCGCTCGCAGGTTGATCTCACCTTTGCCAATGCTGGCGTGCTCAACCAGCTCAACATCGCCATCAGCGCCTCGCGCGTGCCGATGATCACCAAGTATGTGGCGATGGGCTTCGGAGTGGCCCTGCTAGCCCCAGGCGAGGTCAAACCCCTGGTGCCCATGCGCGGCCAGCCAGCACTCACCTGGCGCGATGTGAGCGGGCTCTTTGGCCACGAAGACCTCGTGCTGCTGCAAAGGCAAGGCCGCTTTGAGTTGCCGCACGTGAAAGTGTTTCGCGAGCTGGTAGAACGATTCTTCCAAGTTGTGTGAGCAGAACACTCTACGCCTCCCTCTCCAAGGCTGCCACGATCTCGCTCTCGATCACTGACAGCGGATTGAGCAGCGCGAGCGGGTCTTCCACGGGCGTGACTTCATTCGTGATGGGGTCCCAGTTCACGGGCCCAAAGCGGCAGGGCGCTGGGTTACCGGTGAGGATGTGGCTGCCCGCGTCGTCCTTGTCGAAGTGCCAGAACTCGAACGGGAAGTGGATGAAGCCGTGCTTCTCCATCATGGGGGTGATTTCCAGGCGTGTGGTGGTATGCTTGGGCGCGACGAAAGGCGAGCGCATGGGCGTGCACTCGCTCATTTCGAGATACGGATAACCGCGCCAGACCTCCGTGCCGTCGTCGCGATGGAAGACCGAGATGTCGATGGCGGAGCCGGACATGTGCGCGCCGATCTTGGGCATGTTCGCCGTGAGCACGATGGCGCGGCGGAACATCATCTCCGCAGTGGGAACGACGCCACCGAGTTCCCACAGCGTCTTTTTGAGCACAGTGTCGAAGACCGATGGCTTGCGCACAAGCTGCCGCTGCATGTCCAGCGTGCGGAAGCAGTCCTCAATCTTTAAGATCCACCCACGCTCGTTCATCTCGCGTCCTATGGTGACGACATCACGCACCAGGCTCTCACGCATGAAGTAAACGCGATCCAGTTCACCCGCGATCTTGCTCGTCGAGAACAGCATTTCCACATCCGCAGCGGCGGCAGCTTCCCGCAGCGAGGCAAATCGCTCACCACATTCATTTACCGGAAACACGATGAGTTTTTCGACCAATGCATAGCCCAGCTCCATTTGCTGCGTCCAATACGCACGGCGTGCGGTTTCGTCGTTGGTGGGTGTATTCATGATTTGCGTTGGGAAGAGTCAGTCCTTCATGACTACAACTTGGGACGCCTCCTATTCACGGCCTTTCTAGCACTAGTAAGGTAAACGCGATTACGCTCAGGCTAAAGTGGTCCGCACCGTCCTCCGTGGGGAACGAACGCTTCCCGACTCGGAACCGCACCGAGGACTGTGTGGTTCACTTTACTTCAACGAATTGAGATACTCCAGTATGTCGGCAGCCTCCTGAGCGGTGAGGGTTTGTATGAGGCCTTCGGGCATCATGGAGATGGGGGAAGTGGTGGTTTTGGTGATCTGGGCCGTGGCGATTGTTTCGGTGAGGCCAGCGGCCATTTTGAGGGTGAGTTCGGTCTCGGGGCGGGCGGTGATGAAACCGACTTTGGTGTCACCGGTCTTGAGTTCGAGGGTAGTGAGTTGCCATTGCGGGTCGATGACCTTCGAGGGTGCGATGAGCTGCTCCAGCATGGCAGCGCGGTTCCATTTGGTGCCGATGTGGCTGAGGTCGGGGCCGAAGTCGATGCCGACTCCGTTGGCGCGATGGCAGCCGATGCAGATGCCTGCGAACGAGGTCTTGCCGCGTGCCGCATCGCCTTTTATGGCAAGCAA
>CAITIQ010000004.1 GCA_903892415.1 uncultured delta proteobacterium
CGTCCTTGCGGTGGCGGCACTATGCGCATACGCGATGATCTGGACTGAACTCTATGCCGTTGCCTTTAACCCCTGGCTCGCCCCAACGGCAGTCGACCTGCAGCAACACGCGATCCGCAGTCAGGCGCTTGGTGATGTCATCGCGCACATTGCAGGGGGCGAACGGCGAGTTGTCGGATCGGTCGCAGGCTGGGTGGTGGTGGCTGCCTTCGTAGCCTTCGCTTTTGCGTCGCGTGATTTTCGCGGCAGCTTCGACAATGTTCTTGGCGGATTCGTGGTGGGATTGATCATCGCCGCCGGATGGTATGTCACGGGTGGTCCGCTCGGCGCGGAGTGGAAAGACTATGCGGCAATGTCTGCCGTACCGCCTTCACGCGTGGAGGTTCAATCCTTCACTTTCATCGCGCCTATGGGCGACACGCTTCGGTATCTCATGTCGCCTGCGAGCCTCGAGTTGATCAACTTCGGTGTCGTAGCCCTCGGCGGCGTGCTGATCGGGTCGTTCCTGTACGCGCTCGCCGCTCGCCGATTTCGAATCGAGTGGTTTGCAAGCCTCCAAGACGTTGCGCGCCACCTTGCAGGCGGGGCGCTCCTGGGCATAGGCGGTGTCGTCGCGATGGGCTGCACGATCGGTCAAGCGATCACAGGCACGTCTACCCTCGCGCTGGGCTCGTTTCTCACATTCGCAGCGATTGTTGCCGGATCCGTTGCAACGATGAAATTCCAGTATTGGTTGATGATGCGCGAGGAAGGGTAGGCGCCCCGTGGCCCACCTCGGATCAGGTTGTCCATGGCGCCTACGCTGCTATAATCTGCCGCTCTTTGGGTCGTTAGCTCAGTTGGTAGAGCAGCGGACTTTTAATCCGTTGGTCGCTGGTTCGAGCCCAGCACGGCCTACCAAAGAATCAAGCAGTTACCTCTCGTCTCGGCTCATCCGAGCCACCTCAGCGTATCAATTTCGTATCACTATGCTGATACGTTGCGCGACTGTCCTTCAGGCACTTCTCTGAAATCAGCGACTTGAACCGACGACCAACGGATATTCCTACATTTGGTCAGGAGCGCGGATTCGCTGGCTGCTCGTGACCTTTCGCAGGTTCGGATACATCGTTGTGAGCGAAGCGTCGATGAATCCACGCGTCGAGCGCACGGTTCAGGTCGCGAGTCGGTACCATCTTTGCGAACTGTTCGGCTTCGCTCAGCAGGCCTTCGGAGATACTCATGTTCAGTCCGCGGGTGACCGCCGTAATGATCGCAGCCACGGTCAGCGGCGAGTGACGCGTGATTCGCTTCGCTATCTCGCGAGCTTCGTACATCAATTGACCCTCGGGCACGACCGTGTTCACCAGCCCGAGTTCGAGCGCCCGTTCCGGGCCGAAGGGCTCCCCGGTAAGGAGGTGCTCGAGAGCGCGCTTTCGACCGGCGAGACGGGGGAGACGCTGCGTGCCGCCGAAGGTCGGCGGCATGCCTAGAAGGATCTCCGGTTTTGAAAAGCACGCTTTGTCGCTTGCCACCGCGAGATGTGCAGCCTCGGTGATTTCGCAGCCGCCGCCATAGGCCAAGCCGTTGACCGCAACGACAATGGGTTTGCAGAACGCTTCGACGCGCGCCGTAAGCGATTGGCCGCGGCGTACGAAATCCCTCACG
Organism: uncultured delta proteobacterium; assembly: GCA_903892415.1. GTDB lineage: Bacteria > Myxococcota_A > Polyangia > Polyangiales > Polyangiaceae > Xiheicaenibacterium. The sequence continues at coordinate 1,648 of CAITIQ010000004.1, forward strand.
GCGGTGAGGGGGCCCCGCTTCACGCTCTCGTAGAACTCATGAATGTCGGCGCCCGCGCAGAACGCCTTGTCGCCAGCGCCCTTGAGTATGAGGGCGCCGACGCAATCATTGACCTCCAGTCGGTCGAGGTGCATGAGCAGTGCATCAGCGAGTTCGTAGTTGATGGCGTTCAGCTTTTCGGGGCGATTGAGCGTCAGGGTGGCAATGCCGTC
>CAITIQ010000005.1 GCA_903892415.1 uncultured delta proteobacterium
CCTAGTGACCAAACACGTAACTTTAAGTCGCGTTAGCTGTCCTGTTGACATCCTTTGCGTGGCCGGCTAAGTGCCAGATATGCGTGTTCTCTCTCTTGCTATCAGTCTCTCTCTAGCTCTCTCCCTTGGCGCCTGCGCGGAGGACAGTTCCCCAGAGGAACTTGCCCAGGCTTCGGATGAGCTGTTTCGCGCTCCCACCGTGAAGGAGGGAGCCGTACTTAAAGGGGATCGTTGGATCTCGAAGCTTGACAATCCAACAATGATTGGCTCGCTGCCGCTCAAGTCGTGGGAGAGCACCGACAGGGAGGGCATTTTACTACTTTGATATTTACGGAGCGGCTCACAGCAACGGAAGCAAGGTGAGCCAATTGGCTTTTGCGAACGCGGATGCTTCGCCAACAACGCCGTTGAGTTGGACGAGTCCCGGCATGCTATTGCCGCGGCGCAAAACGATGGCTTGGTCAGAAGGCGTCAGTGAATTCGACCTTTGGTACGATTCACGGGACGTAAGCACAGACTTCGTACCGGTCACGGAGCGGGCCAAAGTTCAGCTGGATGAGAAGGTACTCCTAGTTCCGGTGCACATCATCGAGCTGAGTAACCAGACGACTGAATGGCACAAAAATTGGGTTGGAGCGAACTACAAGCAACTAAGTTCTACCTGGTCGGAGGCCTTTTTGGACAACCGACAAACCAGCACGATTCATAGTTCAACGAATCCAAGTTACAGCCCGCAAACAGTTAACCACCAATGGGCGCAGCGTGAGGTTGACGACCCTGTCCGTCCAGACCTCATCTTTAACCAGTGTGACGTTCAGTTCCGCTTAGTGAAGTTCACCTCATGCGTGGTTGATCCCAGCGTCTTAGCGCCGCCGGATGAGCCTGGACAATGCGGGGATTTCGTTAACATGAGTATGCAGGCCAAGGTACTGGAGGCAGTGGAAAACTGCATAAGTGAGAAGGACGGTGGCGTTAAACTGATCTTTACCGGTCGACTCGATGGGGGGGACATTTGCACTGAGGAGACGGTGGGCATTACTACTCCTGTTCCTAATCCTCTCGAAACGATTGTCACCGCCAACGGAGCACCCAAAGACCACGTCATATCGCACGAGTTAGGCCACATGCTGAGCCTAGATCACGAATTCGACGACAAGGAGCGACTGATGTTCGAGCACCATGTTAACCCCGCGGGAATGAAGCTTACCGAGACCGAGTGCGAGAAGGTCCGAGCAAGCGCTCTGCTTAAGCAAGCAAACTGGCCTTGACCAGTATAGGCAGCTAACGATGACCGCCAATTGTCTCCTCCGTGCATCGCACTTGCGCTCCTATTGCCCTCGTTTGGGGGCACTCGCTGCGCTGCTCATCACGTCCAGCGTTTGTTTTGGCGGGTGCGGCGCTCGAAGTGACTTGGAGGTTCTGCCACCATCCTTGCCGGCGTCCTTTCGCAGGGTTGAGGAGTGCAGTGAGCCGTCGTGGGTTCCAAGCGGTAACGCGTACATCGGAGGTGTGCGCATTGGCTCCAAGAAGGATAAGCGCGAGGGCGAGCCGCGTCCGGGCATGGTGGTGTTGCCCGCCGCGTGCTCGGATAGCCGTGCTTTGCCGCCTGTGATGGTGAAGGTTCCAGGCTACTTCTTGGACCGCGACGAAGCGTCTGTAGGCTGTTTGGACGCGTGCATCGCTGACGGCGAATGTGACGCGAATGCCCAGCCCAATCGAAGCGAAGCAGATGCGGTCGCCGCTGACGAAGCGATGGCAGAACAACTATGCGCCTATCGCGGGGGTCGGCTACCGACCTATCCAGAGCTGGCGCGAGCAGGCCAAGACAATGCCATAAGCCTTGGTCCGCTTGAGCTTTTGCTCCGCTTTGCCCATTGTGTGGACGCTGCTCGCGGGGCCGTTGAGCTTGATTGGGAAGGCGAGGCTTGCCAGCGGCTGCTCTATCGCTCTCCGTATGTTTCTGACGACGAGGCTGAGTGGTTGGCCCAGCTGAAGCCTGATCCCGAAGACGTTGGCCCGTTCGGTCATCGGGATTTGTTTGGAGCTCAGATTGAGCTGACCTCAACCCATACTGCGATAGTGGAGGAGACCGGCGATGGGGCCTTCGACCCGGCTTACTGTGAGAATTCCATCGTTGAGGACCAAGACTTTGGGGACCAAAGCCTCGCCGTGTATGGCCCAGCCTTTAGCCTGAGCCGTGGGGAGCGCTCGTTTCTTGAGTTTCAGGAGGGGTTCGGTTGGAACGTCTCTCCCTTTCCCGCCTATACCCTCGGTAATAACCGCTATGCCATAGGCTTTCGCTGTGCGTTTGATCTCGAAGAGCAGGATGTAGAGGAATAATAATGTATCGAAAGATAGCGATGGTCGCGGTTATTGGCTTTGGCGTGGCATGTGGGGATTCGGGCTCCTCCACGGGTGGCGGCGGCGGAGCTGGGGGTTCGGGAAGCGGCGGCGCTACAGCGTGTGAGTTCCAGGTCGACCAAGATCCGAGCGCATCATCGTGCGAGTTCCCTTGTGATGGTTTCAGCACCGACCTCAACAAGCCCGGGCTGTGCACGCTCGTTTGCTCCGACACGAGTAGCGAATGTCCGAGCGGCACCGAATGCGCCATGCCCACGTTCGGGACGAGCATCGTCTGCCTACCGCCCTGTGCCGATGGCTGTCCTGACGGTCTTGTCTGCGACACAGACAATTGGCTGGACCACTGCGTCCCCTGGAACTAGCGCGGTACGGTGATCGCCCAGGGTGCCCGTGACCTGCGCTGCGCTGCACCTCGAACGCGACAAAACGGCGGCTGTCACGGTGAGACGGGCCGCAATGTCGCAGGGGGCGGCTGCGCGGAGGGCAGGCGCTGACACGAGCCGGCGCTGCGTCCCCGAGCCCAGGGATCGGCCCTCGAATTCACCGTTTTGTTGAGTTGGCAGCCCGATCCCCGGTCGATCGAGGGCCCAATTCAACAAAACGTCCAATTGGACCGCCCATCCTCGGGCGGGCGGAAGTCCGGCCGTACGGACGGAGAGGGCGGGCCGCGCTTGGCATGTCGCTCCACCTTCCAGCGCCTGCTCGTCCGTGGAATTGAGAACAACACGTCCGCCGGGGGGAACCATGCCGAGCCGTCTTTCCTAGATTGAGCGCCTCAAACTCATCGAC
>CAITIQ010000006.1 GCA_903892415.1 uncultured delta proteobacterium
CTTTGCATCGAACACGACGGCGCTGCCTGCCACACGAGGGCCTGCAGCTTTGTTCGTGCTGGCGGCGGCCTCGAACCCGCCACCCAGGAACTTGAGCCGAACGGCGGGCTTCTTGGCCGGGTTCTGCGCCCACGCATGCCACAGGAGCTCAAAGCATGCGGTACGGTCTACCTTGAGACCGGCTGTAGCCTCGAGCCACAGCTGTTCCGTCACTCGCGTCTTCTCGAGGAAGAACGCCACCACGTCGTCTCGGACTTCTTCGCTGACGAAATCCACGTGGTCGATCGCGCGAAAGTCAGCAGTCGGGAATGCGTGCACGAACTTGCCCGAGATCGGCGGGGTCTGCCCGTCGGCCGTGAATACGTGGACTATTCCCGCCTTGTATGCCTCGTAGTACGCACTTGCCATGCTCGAGGCGGCGTCGCTCGGGTCCATGAACATCATGCGCGCTGAGCCGCCGTACTTTGCGAACCGCTGCCGCACCTCTGCTTCGCTGATCGCGAAACCCGACCATGAGTTGATGCACGCGACCGTTTCTTCGACGGTCCATGGCGGCATGTAGAGGCGCATCACGGCCCCGCTCGCCCCGTCGGCGAAACCCTTGACCTTGTCCGGGCGGAAAGATGTGAAGATCACCACGTGGCACCTCGGGTGCCCGTCCGTGTACGTCTCGGAGTGGAGGTCGACCAGAAGCCACACTGCGGGAAGGCCCTTGAGGGTCTCGTACAGGTCCGTGCCACCAGGCGAGCCCAACTTGAGCTCGCCCCACCAGCAGCTGTCGTCCAGATCGGCCTCGCTCTCGCCCTCCATCAGCTCCGCACCGCGAAACTCGTCGATGTGAAGGATCGCCTTGCGCGGGTCACCCTCAGGCAGGGCGCTCAGCACCTTCCGTGACGGGGCGATCACAAAGCGCCGCTCGTTGCGAAAGTTGTAGACCACGGTGCACTTCTTTTCCATGACGAGGCGGCGCACGACCTCGATTCCCAGGAACGTCTTGCCGATGCCCGACGTCCCCGACACGATCGCCCCGACGTGCCTACGGCGCGTGTTGCGCTCCGTGGTGCGGTCGACCCAGTCGGAGCGCACCACCGCCTGCGGCACGCCATCCACAGCGGTCAGCTCGTCCCAGAGTCGGGCGTAGAGAGGCTCGTAGCACTCGCGGATGTAGAGGAAGGGCTGGTCGCGAGAGGCGATGATGTTGTGTTGGAAGAGGCGCCACGACCCCGTCTCGTTTGCCAGGTTTGTGATGCTCGCGAAGAACCGACCTTCGCCGTCGTGTAGCGCCCGCTTCACCGGTCGGGCGCTGGTCAACGTGCCGCTAGCCGAGCGCTTCTTCTTGCTCACGTACTCGCCGAACAGCATGTCGCAGATGGCCGCCGGGACACCGTACTTGTCGGCCAGCTGCCGCTTGAACTTCTCGTCATCAGGCGGCTGCCCGGCCACGCCCTGCAGCTTCTCCAGGGTGGTCGCCCCGTACACGATCAGGCCCACCGCGGCCGCCACCACGTCAGATTTCTCCTCGATGCCGAGCAACAGCACGACCACGTCACGC
>CAITIQ010000007.1 GCA_903892415.1 uncultured delta proteobacterium
CGTGCGGCGGGGGCAGATGGGCGTGCGGCCGGGGCAGATGGGCGTGCGGCCGGGGCAGATGGGCGTGCGGCCGGGGCAGATGGGCGTGCGGCCGGGGCAGATGGGCGTGCGGCCGGGGCAGATGGGCGTGCCCGGCCCGCTGGCCGCTGGGGCTGGTGAAGTCCTCGGCCGCAGCGCCATCTCCTGGCCGGGGGTTGCTACCCACCTGAGGGTCCACAATGCTCAACGCATGCGTCTTCTTTCGACCGCGGTCGTTCTTGGTCTGCTTGTCAGCGCGTGCGGGGACTCGGGGACGTCGGCGGGAGGGAATGGCGGCAACGGTGCGACGGGGGGCAATCCTGCAACGGGGGGCAACGCCGCGACGGGGGGCGATTCGTCGAGCGGTGCTGGGGCAACGACGGGCGGTGCGGGTGGTGTGGGCGGTGAAGGGGCGAGCGGAGGTAGCGGCGGTGCGGCCGATCCGGGGGTGAAGGGTTCGGCTGGGAAGGGGCCGCTGGTGGGCGGCTCGAGTGTGCTGATCGCGACGTTGGATGGCGCGGGCGAGCCGACTGGGACGATCTTTTCGACGGTGACCTCGGACTCGCTCGGGAACTTCTCGGTGCCGGTCAACGCGGGCGGGCCTGCACGGATCGAGGCGACCGGCTTCTTCTTCAACGAGCTCGCGGATGGGTTGTCGAGCGCTCCGATCACGCTGCGCGCGTTGGTCGAGGTCGACGGTACTGCGGCGCAAACCATCAACGTCAACACGCTCACCCACCTCACGCTCAAGCGCGCGTTTGCCTTGTGGCAGGGCGGTGCGTCGCTCGCGGACGCGCGCGCGCAGGCGTACGAGGAGCTCGTGATCGGCTTCGAGCTCGGCGCACCAGGCTTCGATCCGGGGGCCGATGCCGCGGACGCCAGCCTTGTCGATGGGGACACCGATGCCGGCGCCTTCCTGCTCGCGGTGAGCGCGGTGGGCCTCGACATCGCGAAGGTCACCGCAGGCTCTGGCGCGGTCGAGCCGGAGCTGGCGCAATGGCTCGACGCGATCAGCACCGATCTCGAGGACGACGGCGTGCTCACGGAGACGCACCGCGCACAGATCGCTGAAGCGGAGGGCCGGCTCGACGCCAACGCGATCCTGCAAAACCTGATCGACTACGTCGATGACGCCGGCTCGTCGGCGGTCGTGCCCAACATCAATCGCGCGCTCGATCAGGACGGTGACGACGTCAGCAACCTCGATGACTGCTTGCCGCTGGATCCTTTGCGTTGGCCGGGCAACGCAGATCTCGACCTCGACGGACACGACGCGGCGCCCTGCGGGGGAGACTGCGACGACGATGCGTTTGCGATCAATCCGGACGCCGCCGACGACTGGGATGTTCCACAACACCTCGACACCAATTGCGACGGGATCGATGGCGAGGACGCCGACGGAGACGGCATTGCCTCGATGGATACGTACGGCTCCGACTGCGATGACACCGACCCGGCGATTGGAGCTCCGTGGCGCGCGGCGGGGGTCAGCGCGGACTTCTTGGCGATCGACGGGGCTGGCGTGCAATACGCCCTCGACAGCGCGAACCTACTGATGAGCAATGAGGGAGGCAGCTGGGCTGCGGTCGCTTCCCAGCCGCCTGCAGGGGCCTATCTCAACATGCTCGCGGAGGCTGACGGCACGCTGCATCTGATCGCGCTCGGCTCCCACGTCACGAACGCTACGGGCGTGTGGACCACAGGGCCGGCGCCGGCGACGCCGAACTTCGGGTTCGATCGCGCGGCCGTCGATGAGAACGGCGTCATGCACTACGCGCGTCCAGACGTCGGGAGCAACCCGCCGCGGCTGTTCTACGTTCACGACGCTGGCGGCGTCCTCACCACGACGAACCCCCTCGCTCCCGTCTCCCAATTCGCCGGCATCGGGAGCGTGGTTGGTGTCGACGTCGACGCGACCAGCGCCATCATCTGCTATCGCGACTCCGGCTCAATCGCGCGCTGCATGCGGCCCACCGGCGAGTTGCTGAGCGCCACCGCGTCCAGCTTCGAAAGCCTCAACCCGAACTGCGACGGCGTCGCGGCCTGGAACGACGGCACGGTGTTCATGACCTACTTCACGCAGCCGTTCATCGCGGCCGTCACCGGTCCAGGAAACCTCGCCGCATACCAGTCGCTGCCAGGCTCTAACTTCCCCAACTGCGCGGTCGCGACGGACGGCAGCTCTGTGCACGTCGTCTACTCGGGCGTGCCCGACGCTCGCATCCATTCAGGGCTGCCGTACGGGTCGGTGCGCATCGGACCGCTCGGTCAGGGTCCAAGTGGCTGCAAGGTCGCCGCGGGCGGCGGAGAGATCGCGCTACGCTGCGGGAGCCAAGTGCTGGAGAGAGACCCAGCCTGCGTGCTCCCGTGATCGGGACGACCGGGAGCCTAGCCACCAGGCGACTGCGAGCCTGCTCTAGCCGCCACTCGACACCCGAGCGACGCCGCGTTCATAGCGGACGCTGAGACCCCTCAGCTCGGCCAGGCTGACGAGCGCGTCATAAGGCTCGACGTCGCGCAGCGTGACGGTGACCAGGCTTGAAGGACAATCCAGCACGAGGTTGAAGTGCCCGGCGTCGGAGAGCAACCGCGCCACGTCCTCGAACGGAGCGGAGCGCAAATCGAGCGAGATGCGCGCCCGACGCGGCGGACGCGTGGCCCGCGCCGGCGGCTCGGCTTCGGCGATGCGCGTCGTCTCGAAGCTGCGGACCGGCGCGTCCGATTCGAACAGCCGCGTGGAACCGACATCGCCCACCGCCTCGCCGAACGCAGGATCAGGAGGCGGCGCGGCCGCCTGGATGCGAGCGGGCCCGTCCCACTGCGAGCCCCGAGCGGTCAACGGGTCGCCGTCGGCGAGCGCGCCATCACCAGCGGTCCTCGCCGGAGCACAGCCCAGCGCGAACATCGGGAGCACGGCCCACAGCGTGTAGTGCGGATTCCGCCGAAGGCGGATGCAGCGAACAGAATGACTCGGGCCCTCTTCGATAAGAACGGCCGAAGGCGCCAACGAACCTTCGACTTGGCACGAGTCATTCACCACAGGCACGGATCGAACCCCACTTGCGGGTCGACGACAAGGCGGCAGGGGCTCGGAGCGACATTGGGCGGGACGATGGTTTATCGCACGCCCCAATGTCACGGCCTCCGTTCGGTAGGCAGCGCTGGGCAACGAACTTGCGCAGGTTTATCGAGGGAATTGAGAAAGGGCTGCAGCCATCGTCGGCGCGCAACCGGCGCGCAACGTCGTCGCCCGGGCTCGGAGCGACATTGAGCGCGACGATGGTTTATCGCACGCCCCAATGTCACAGCCGCGCGTGGTGAGTAGGGGCGCGCGGCCCAATATCGGCCACACGTCCGCAGAAGCGTGCCTTCGCCCCGGACGACCGCGGCGTATGGGACGACCAGCGCTCGCTCACTCGAGATCGCTTGGTTCGTGACGACGCATCCACCGCCGGTAGCCCTCGCCTGGCGACGGCCCTGGGGATCGCCGCTCGAACTGGACGTTTTGTTGAGAAAGGGCGCCGATCGCCCGGGGATGGGCGGCTGATTCCACCGAAGGTGGATGCAGCTAACAGATGACTCGGGCCCTCTTCGATAAAGACGGCCGAAGGCCCCATTGAACCTTCGCTTTGGCACGAGTCATTCGACAAAACGTCCAATTGGAGGTCCCATCCCCCCGGGCGGCGCCGCTCCCCGCGTGCAAAGCCCAGCAACGCCCGCCAGCAGGCTCGCGCGTCTCGTCCCGACGACGCCGCCCATCGGCGCCGCTGCGACCGAATGTGTCTTGCGAAATGTACGAAACTGTACGAGGAAGGGACATGTCAACCGTTGGTCAACAAGTAGTCCTTGCGTTGATTCTGGGCGTTTCCGTCGGGTTTGTCGCCTCCTGTGAGGAGGACGAGAGCACGACCGAGAAGGCGCCCACGGTGATCCTGGAGCCGCCGGCGGAAGGCGAGGGCTTTCAGATCAGCATGGAGATGACGGTCCCTGCGGGGACCGAAGCGTGGCGTTGCAAGATTGGCCGGCTGCCGGCGGGTGACTCGATCTTCCGCATCAACCGCGCTGAATCGCGCCAGACCGACAACATCCACCACATGGATGTGATGGCGCTCGCGTTGACGCCGATCGATCTCCCTGACGGCGAGTACGACTGCGCGCAAATCTACGAGGACAACCCGGTGCTGATGGAGGAAGGCATCTTCCTCTACGCGAGCCAGGTCGGCGAGCAGGTGATCCAACTCCCGGAAGGCGTGGTCGCGCCGGTGCCGAGCGAGATGGCGTACATGCAGGAGATTCACTTCGTGAACAGCTCGCCCGAGGACGTAGCCATCTACTCGTACCTGAACGCGTACACGATCCCTGCCGACGAGACGAAGGCGACGATCTGGGGTGGCGTCGTGCGCGACGCGCACATCAACATTCCAGCGGCAAGCGAGCACAGGGAGTGGAGCCGTTGCGTGATGAATGAGGACGTCGACGTGATCTTCGTCTCGTCGCATACGCATCAGCTCGGTCGCGAGGTCCGCGTGCGCCGCTTCGACGGCAAAGCCGCGGGCGAGGAGATCTACGTGAACGACGATTGGCACGCTCCGCAGCTCAAGGATTTCTCGCCTCCGCTCAAGTTGAAGAAGGGCGAAGGCCTGGAGTTCGAATGCTTGTTCGACAACTCCACCATGGACGAAGTGAAGTGGGGCTTCGCCTCGATCGACGAGATGTGCCAAATCGGGATCGTGCATACCCCCGGCTCGACGACCGCCAAGTGCGAGGTCGTCGAGACGAGCGACGGGGTGATCGATACCACCGGCGAAGGCGGCTGATCTTCGCTCGGTCAGGGTCCAAGTGCCGCCTGCAACGTGGCCGTGTTGCCGTCGTGCCGTTGCTGCGCGACCCCACCCACAGCATGCACGAATCGTCGCGCAGCGGCTTTACTGGCACGTGGCAAGAGTTGGCCGTTGCGATCGGCGGTCTGGTCCTAGCCTTCGTGCTGCTTCAGCTCGGGCGTCGATGGGAGTGAGCGGTGAGCGGGGAACGCGGTGGGCGAGCCGGCTGGCGGGCTTCGCGCACCGGCTCGTTCACAGCTCGGAGCGACATTCGGGGCGGCGATGGTTTATCGCACGCCCCAATGTCGCAGCCTCCGTTCGGGCGGCAGCGCTGGGCAACGCACTTGCACAGTTTTTTCGAGGGAATTGCGAAGGGCCGCAGCCCTCGTCGGTGCGCGACCGGCGCGCTCCCGGCGCCGCCCGGGCTTGGAGCGACATTGGGCGGGACGATGGTTTATCGCACGCCCCAATGTCGCAGCCGCGCGGTGGGCAAGCCGGCTGGGCGGGCTTCGCGCGTCGGGTCGCGGCTGCCGTGAAAGGCGTGGGTCGGAAGCTCGTCGTCAATCCAGCTCTTCGACCACGGCCGGAGCCACCTCTTTGACCTGGCCATTTTCGACGGTGAAGAAGAGGCCACCGGCGGCCTGCGTCGACAGACACAGGTCGTCCTGCGTGTCGCAGGACTCCGTTCGGTACACGTTCACCGCGTAGAGTTCACCCTCTTCGAGCGCGACGGCTGGCATTTGCCAGCGGGCGTGCTCGGGCATTTCGCCGTACACAATCGGGCCCTCAATCATCGGGGGTCCCCGCATCGCGTCGTCGAAAGACAGATCGAAGTTCTCCCCCATCGCCGTCTCCCACACCACCCAAGCCGCATCGAAATTGCGGTAAGGCCCGTAGGCTTGCGGCACGCACGGCCCGTCGTCCGGGATGCACTGAAGCACCTCGATCCAGTGAATTTTCCCCTCGGGCTCAATGATCAGACCCGTAGCGGAAGGCAGGCTCACGCCGGTGTCTTCGGCATTCTGACTCAAGAACGAACTGTCTTTATCCCCCTGCCGAATGGTTACGGGAATCAGCTCCGGGTCGTCCGAACAGCCCGCCAATACCCCAACCCCAAGCACCACAGCGGCAAAGCAAGAACGCATGGTCAACCTCCTGTTTACTGTTGTGGTTGCTGACCTCCATCCTTCGAACAAAAGTCAGTAGCAGACTTTTTTCGCTTTCGTGAACGTCGATGAGCCGATCGAGCCCCATGCCCTACACTACTGGGTCATGAAGACCCACTCCCTCTCGTTCGTCTCGATCCTCCTCGGCCTCGGCGTGTCGGGATGCTCAAGCACGGTGTACGGCGGCCTTGACGCCGGCAGCGACAGCCTTGAAGGCGACGACTCGCAAGAGTCCGACGGCGACGCAGAAGACCCCGTCAACGAAGACCCTGCCGACAACGAAGACCCCGCCTACCCCATCGAACCGACGGGCACCTGCTTCTCGGATCTAACGCCGGCGGAGTTCACCGTCCCGGCTGACGCGCAGGCTTGCAGCGGCCAGCAGTTCATCCGCTTCGTACCCGAGCAGGACCTCTGGCTAGGCTTTGTGTCGTGCGGAGACGGCAGCGCACGATTCTACCTTGCGGCTTCCGAGTCTGGCCCATTCTTCCCGGCGACGGACACCGCTGGGCACGGGCAAGACCACTGCGAGCTGGTGCGCTCTGGCTTCACGCTGCCGAACGAGGACGAGATCACGACGGGCTGCGCGGAGTGTTCGACGGGGATGAACCTCCCGCTCGAGTACGTGCCTGCGTACTCCCGGGCGAACGCTGGTGAGCCCTTTACGTTCACATCCAAGACCGGCTACTGGTCCTACCAAGCCTCGCGCATCGACTGCGGCTGCGGGCTCTGACCGCCACATCAGCCTCGAGGCGGCGCGCGCGGCCTACGACGAGTCGCTTCGCTTGGCGAGTGCTGGCGCGGGCACTTCGGCGCAGGAGGTGCGAGGGCACTTCGCGCGCCTGCCCGATGGTCGAAGAGTTGGATTGACGTCCTTTGGGAGCCTTGACCCCGTGCAAAGCGGCGGGCCCGCGTCAAACGTCAACGACCGAGATCGTGCGCAGGTAATAGTCCTCGTCCAGTCGACGCGTAACGATGGTGGGGTCATCCACCCGCATGCGTATCTCGAAGGTGCCACGGCGTGTCGGACGCCATGCATAGGACCACAACGTCCACGTCGCGTTGGTGGTCATGGCCGGACAAACCTGCACGGCAGCCCAAGGGCCATCGCCGAAGCGAATCGACAGGGCGCCGGTTAAAGCGGAGCCGCCCCAGAGAATGCCGACCACACGCAGCAGCGGCCCGCTCGGCGTAGACCAGCTCTCGACTCGCACGGGCATCGCGGCCTGGTCAATCGTCGCCGGCGCGTACATCGCGGCGAGCTCAGGCACGCCAACCTGCTGGGTGCGCGACGCAAACTCCTTCATATGGGCGGTCGCCGGCTCGCTGTCATCCACCAGGACGATCTCATCGACCCACTTGATGCAGGTACAGCCGTACCAGCCGGGCACCAGCAAGCGCACCGGCGCGCCGTGATCGGGCGGCAGCGCTACCTCGTTCATTTCGGTCGCGAGGAACGCGGACGCCAGCTGCTCGAAGGTGAAGATCCAACTCGCGCCGGGCTTGGAGTGACCGTTTTCCGAAGGCAGCGAGTGACCGTCGAAGCCTGAGATCAGGACGCGCGTGGCGCCTCGACTGGGTGCGAGACTCGCGAGCAGATCGAGCACCGGAGCGCCCGCCCAGCGGGCCGCACTGAGCAGACCGAAGCTGCCACCTCGACCATTGCCCGAGCACTCCATCAGGTGCACACCGCGTGGCGACACCAGCGGCGTGAGCTCGGCGAGCGTCAGTTCACGCGGACGCTCCACCAAGCCGCTCACGCGGATGCGCCAAGGCGCTCGGGGGTCGAGCAAGTCCGGATAGCGGGTGCGGATGTAGAACTGGTCATTGGGAGTGATCAGGCTGTCCGGGGAGAGCGTCGACAAGTCGGTGTAGAGCCGGCCGTCCCAGCCAGCGTTGAAGGGCACGCCAAGCTCGGTATCCCCGTCGTCGATGAAGGGCAGCTCGCCGATGCGTTCGCCGCCCGCGAATGGGTCTTCTGCGCAGCCGGCCCCGCCCGCGCCGCCGGCCCCGCCCGCACCCCCTGCCCCGCCTTCCCCGGCGCTGCCACCGACGCCCTCGTCATCACCGCACGCAAGCAGGAGACTGCCCGCTGCGGCTGCGCTCGTCAGAAACTCCCTGCGGGATGCGCCAGGCACCAGGGAAGCTTCGCCCAACTCCGCAGCGCGGTCCAGCAGACGACCCAGCGCGCGCCTGGTACGCTGGCGCGCCCGCTTTGGTCCGCGGGGCGCCGTTTCAGTCCCGGCTGTCCGGCATGGGCGGGCGCGGCATCGCCCGGATGCGTTCACATGTGACCGAGCGGCAGAACTCGTCCGTCTGCTGGCGTTGGACTTTGCAAAAGTCCTGCAAGTTCTTCGTAGCGCGCACGCACGCGGGCACCTTCGCGCACTCCGCGTCGATGGGCTCCCGACAGTCGTTCTCGCGCGCGGCCACAGCGGCGCAATAGGCCGGGCAGGTGGCAGGGGTGATGCACGTGCCGTCGATGCACTCCCCGGTGCGGCCCCCTCGCGCGCACCAGCTACGCTCGTTCTCGGCGTCGGTGCACGCGGTCGCGCGCGGGATGTGGAGGGGCGGTGGCGGCGCGGGCTCGCTCGGGGATGGATCCAGGGCGGACGCAGCGCTCATCGCCGTGCTTTGCGCGGCGGGCGTAGGGCTCGCGCTCGCCGCGGCGGTGCTGGTGCCGGCGCTCTGCGGCGTGGCGCTTGCGCTCGGCGTGGCTGCGTCCGTCGCCGCGCTGGAGGGAGACTCCATGGCGACGGGGATGGTGGCCACGCCTTCACCCGACGCGGGCCGCACCGTTTCGCTGGCGCAGCTCGCAACCACCGACAGCCATAGCCCCCCTCCAACTCGTCGCAGGCCACGCATGGGCGCCAACCTAACACGGCCGCATGTTCGTTCCATTGAACGACCTCGGCGGTCGTACCAAACGTCATCGCGGCCTCACGGGGAGTCGGGGCGCTCGAGCGGGTCTGGCCAGCGCCAAGCGAGCGGCCCGTCGCGCAGGTCCGAGAGGACGTACGTATTCGGCGGTGGGGGCGCCGCGAGCACGTTGCCGCTAGCGATGACGCCGTAGACAGGAGCGCGGCCGGTGCTGCCGAGCACGATGCCGGCGTCGAGGTCGACCACGAGTGGCTGGACGAAGGCGACGCGGCCTTCAGCAAACATCTTCGGGTATTTCTCGATCTCGCCGGGCAGCCGTTGCTCGGCGGTGTCGTCGAAGTCGGTGACGTAAAGCGCGCCCTCGCGGCGCAGGAGCATGCGTCGACCGCGCAAGAGCACGATGTCGTCGCTGTGGGTGATGCGCGCGAAGGTGAGCTCGCGTACGCGCGCCTGCTCGAGGTCGACGACGACCTCCCGTCCGCCGCTCGCGCGCACGCTGTGGAGCGGCCCGTCGACATCGCGGGCGGGGTCGGAGTCGAAGGAATGGACGGACGCGGCGAGATCGATGTGCTCGCCGTCGCGGTGCAGCTCGAGGCGAGCGTCTTCGTCGCTCACGCGGCAGGCCACGAGCACGGAGCTGCTCGCTCGGTGGGTGGCGACGACGCGACCCTGGCAGGCCGCCGAGGAGAGCTCCGCTGTCGAGCCGTCGTCGCGCTCGAGCAAGAGGGCGCCGTTCGTCGCGCGGCGCACCAGGCTTGCGCCCATCACGGCCACGAGATCGGCGACCTCGCGCGGCTCGCCGCCCGTGAGTCGCACGAGGCGGAGCTGGGTCGCGTCCCCCGAGCCGCCACCACCGAAGAAGGAGGCCGAGGCGGCCGGCCCGCGACACGGGCCTTTCGCGAGGTTGGTCCAGTCGCGGCTAACGGCGAGCGCGCCGTCGCGGTTGGTGTCCTTCGGGATCGTGCGCAACGCGACGAAATCGCCTTTGAACAACGCCGATAGCAGCTTGCCGGGGCCAGGATCGAAGCGGCGCTCCTCGCCCGTCGCGAGCGCACGCACGACGACTGCAGGCCGCTCGCCCGGCGTGGCGTAAAGCATCCGGCCGGCGGCGTCGAAGTCGACGAAGCGCGACGAGTCGGCCGTGAGCAGGGTGCGGCGGCCTCTCTCCGTATCGACCAGCTGCACCAACGAGCTTCGACGAACCACGACCCAACGCCCGCTGGGGTCCGCTCCGAGCAGCGCCTCGACCGGCTCGCTGGGCCCTTCGCCGACCTGCAAGCGGAGCTCGACAGCGTCGCCCCCGAGCTCGCCGTGCATACCGATCGGGACTCGGAGGCGTCCATCGCCGTCGGTATCGCGAGGGGCCATGCAATAGGACACCCAGCGGCCCGACGCGCCGCTTTGCACGGACCCGATCGGCGCCGCGTCGCCGAGCAGCCGCGTGACCAGCGGCGGCGTCGGTGCGAGCGCAGCGACCGGGCTCGCGGCGTCCTTGGGTTCGACCGGCAGCGCGGGCTCGGCGGACAACGACGGGCCGTCACACGAAGATGGGCCGGCAGACGACACCACCCCTCTGTGCCAACGTCACGTGAGACAACCTCCTCTGGAATTCTGTGTACCGAAGGGCGGAGAATGGATCTCCCGACGTGCCGAAACCAACCCCTGTA
>CAITIQ010000008.1 GCA_903892415.1 uncultured delta proteobacterium
ACCGTCGAGCGGCTGGGCACGAAGCCATGCGCTGCTTCGGTGAGCGGCAACTTGCTCAGCAGCTCGTCCTGAATGAACTGCTGTGCGGCGCGCAGCTTCTTGTGCGGGGAAGCGAGCAGACGCACGCCGCCCGAGCGCTTGGGCACCTCGAAGGTGATGTAGTGGGTGCGCTCGGGCGCTTCAGCGTGGAAAGCGAGATGACGAAGCTCAGCGATGGAGAGGCCGAGCGTCTCGGCTACGTCGGCGGGCGTTGCGAGAAACGGTAGGCCCGCTGCGCTCAGCGCCTCGACGTTGGAGCGTCTGTCTGCGAGGCGCGCGGAGACGTCGCGGCCCAAAAAAACGATGTCGTTCTTGCGGCGAGCAAGCACCGCCTGGCGTTGGTCTGCGCGTTTATTCTCAGCGGCTTGACGCTTCTCCTCTTTGACGGCGAGCTTCTTTTGCCGCTCGCCCTCGAGGAACTGCTCGACCGATTTGGCGGCAGCGGCCTTCGCCAGTTTGTGCGACTCGTGGTGCTTGAGCCACAGATCGCCGACGCGGTGGATCTCGCGCAGTTGGTCTTGGGTGAGCATGCCGCGCAGGATCAGCCCGCGATCGATCAACGCGGTGCGCTCATCACTCTGCGGCGGGATCGTATCCACGCGCCCGATCCAAGCGGTGGCGTAGGGCTTGATCTTGAGCGAGCGTTTGCGCGTCTCCTCCGGCGAAAGACCGAGGATGTCGTGCGCCTCGTAGGGATCCGGCAGGCTCGGATCGACGCGGATGGGCGCTTGCCGATAACTCTGGCCGCCTTGATTCGATGCGGGACTTTGCGCTTGGGATCGCGCTGCTTGCGACTGGGAGACCTGCGGCTGGTTGCTGACGTTGCGCGGGGGCGGTTGCGAGACGGTGGGGGAGAACGTCTTCGGATCCTCACCGATCGGGTGGTAGACGCGCTCGGTCTTGGCGTAGCCGATCGCCGCGAGCAGGCCGTAGGCCTCGAGGTGTTTGGCGGCGAGCAGCCGCGCGCGGTGGTCCTGGGTGACGAACTCGCCGGAGACGAACATTTTGCCGGTGGAAGCGAGCTGCAGGAGCGCCCCGCCGACGGCGCGCACCGTCGCGGGCGATGCATCGGCGGGCGGGTTCGCGACCGCTGCTTCAATGATCGCGGCGGGATCCTTCGGTGGGCCCTGGCCGTCACCACCGCCTTCACCACCACTGGCGCCGCCGCCGCCGAAGAAGCTTTTGACCTTGCCCCAGAGGCTCATACGGGCCGGCTTTCCGCGCGCTCACGAAGCGGGCGGCGTGGTGCGTTCACTGTTCGAGAGAGGCCCGAGAACTCGACTTCGTGCGAAGGACCGCGTCCGATCACGAAGGCCCAGAGGCTCCATGCGGAGACCGAGACGCTTGTCGTCGCCTCAGTGGGGCTTGCATGGAGCCTTTGGGCCCAAAGAACATCGGGCGTGGGGATGCAATGGTAGTCAAACTCCACCGCGGCGGAACACCGCGGCATAACGGGCTCGTGCGCTCGGACCTCTCTCGAAAAGTGTACGGACCTCCTCATATCAATCTCTCGGCGGAATGTCAGGACCTCAACCTTCACTGGCTGCCCATCGAGGTTGAAAGTTTCAGGGCGTTGCGCACCTGCCAGGCGGCCCAACCGAGCAGGCGACCCCACGGGAAGGGCAGCTTGAGGCGGCCTTCTTCTTTGTGGATCTCCTCGGCGATGGCGCGCGGGAGGTAGACCGTTCGCGCAGTCGTATCGGCTAGCTCAGGCACGAGCGGCGCTTGCGAGAGCGCGGCGATCTCGGCGCGGGCGATCTTCCAACCGCGCACCAGCAGCTCGTCGAACGGCAAGCCACGCTGCTTGGCCAGCGCCTCGAGCATCTCGTTGCAAGGCGCTGCAAAGAGCTGGATCTGCATCACGGTATCGGCGCTGACGGAGCTCACGGCCGGCGCTGTTTGTTGCGGCTGCTCGTTCACGCGAGCCGGCGTCGCTTCGGGCGCGCGCGCTGCAGGCTCTTGGGGCCCGAGCGCGAGGCGCATCGCCATCAGGTGCCGGCAAGGGCCTTTGCGCAG
Source organism: uncultured delta proteobacterium (assembly GCA_903892415.1). Classification (GTDB taxonomy): domain Bacteria; phylum Myxococcota_A; class Polyangia; order Polyangiales; family Polyangiaceae; genus Xiheicaenibacterium. Next base: position 2,056 of record CAITIQ010000008.1, read on the forward strand.
ACGGTTTTTGAAGAAGTGAGAGCAGCTGCAGGTCGCGCGTTTGATCTGCCCGTCGCGATCGATCAGCGCCTCGACCTCCATCTTGCCGAAGCTCGCGACGGCGATCACGCCTGCGTCGACGCGATCTTTGCGCGTGAAGGTGACCGAGGCTGCGAGCGCTCGGCCTTCTTTGATCTCCACCGGCTCGCTGCCGAGCAACGTCTCGGCGAGCGCGCTGGGCATGATCGAACGGAAGCGCACGAGCTCGCTGGAGTAGTCGAACACGAGCTGCCCGCGGCGTGCGAGCGCGAACAGCGCCGCATTGAGCGCGGACTCACTGGCACCGAGCGTTTGGCCGAGCGCGGCGCGCGAGCTGAGTTGCACCTCGGCCAAGTGGGCCGCCGCGCGATCGACGAGGGCCGGATCCGGGCGTAGCTCGGCGAAGTGGGTCTCGAGCGCGCTGCCGCTCGTCCAGTCGTTGGCCGTCCAGCCGGAGAGCGCGAGGTTGAAGCGCATTTCGCCGAGGTTGGCGGTCCATACGCTGGGCAGCCCAGCGCCGAACAGCCGCACGTCGAACGACTCGGCCAGCGGAAGGGTGCGCGCGAGAGCGAACAGCCGACGGCGGCCCCAAACGCGGATCTCCTCTTTGATCGGCCCGCGGTAGACCGGACCGCGCGACACCAGCTCGATGCCCCACGGTTCGAGCACGACGATGGGCGGCTTGCCCGGCTCGAGCTTGAAGCGCAGGCTGCGCGGACCCTCTTTTTCGCGATGCCGTTTGAGGTGCGCGAGGATCGAGTACACGACGTCCACCGAGAGGGTGAGCTTGCGGCTCGGTAGCGCCATCGCCGCTTGCAGCTGACCGAAGCCGCGCAGCCACGACGGCGGAAGATCGATCTTCTCCTCGCGCACATCCGCGCTGCCCTCCGTCTTCACTTCGAAGCCGCTCGGATCTACCAAGAGGCGCGTCGAGCGATAGCTGCGTAGCGATTGGAAGTGATCGTAGAGGCCGAGCGAGTAGTCGACGTTGGTCGTGCCGAGGCCAGCGCCGGACTCGGCGCGGAAGGCGTCACGCGCGACCGACAAACAGCCGTAGGCCGACTCGTCTTTGGAGAAGCATTCGAAGAAGACGCAGTCGGGCGCGACGGTGACCACGGGATCACAGGGGACGAGCGCACGGAAGAGCTCCGGATCATTGCGCATCAGCTCTCCGGCCCAGGCGACCCGACGGTTCCAATAAACCCTGTGCGCTTCGCGGAACTGCTGATCGAGATCCGCCGGGATGGGCTCGGCCTTCATCTTCGCCAGTTCGCGTTTGATGGTGTTGTCGGTGAGCTGGCTGCGCAGCTTTTGCTCCTCGCTTCGCTGCTCGGCTTTCCACGCTTCGTAGCCGGACTTGTCCTTCTTCTTGAAGCGCAGATCGCCGACCACGACGTCATGCAGCGCGCTCATCGCCTCGCGATAGCGAACCGGGTGGACCAGGTCAGCGTCGAAGAAGACCTTCGGTCGCGCGAGGTTGGGTGCGAAGGCGAGGGCGCTGGCTCCTCCGCTCGTGGTCTTGAGGCCGCTCGCCCCGAGGTAACGAAGGTCGAGCCTCATTGGCTGGTGACTCCGGAAAAAGAGACTTCGGGGAGGAGCTCACGCACCGTGTCTGCGAGCTCTGGACGAAGGCGGAGCGCCCGCGCGAGCGCTGCCAAGGCCATCGCTCGTTCGGCCGGGCGAACGCTGCGCGCGACGTGCCGCACCAGCGCGAGCACCTCGGCTTGCGGTGCTTCCTTCGACGGGCGAATGGCGTGGGCAGTGACGTCGCGCATGGCGTTGCGTTTGGCTTTCGAGCCGCCGTGGATCGAGAGCATGGTGGTGGCGAAGAACTGCGCTGTCTTGGGCGCTGCGTGTTCGTCCTTCGCCTGCAGCCAGCGCTTTGTGTGTTTGGTGGCGAAGGCTCGCACGTCTTTCCACGGTGACTCGGAGAGCGCCCACCAAAGCATCGCGCTCTCACTGAACTTGGGCTCGCTCGCGAGCAGCTCGAGCCCGACGGCGCGCACGTCGGCGTGCGGTGCATCCACGAGCTCACGCAGATGCTCCGGTTTGGCGAAGCTGAGCTCGACCAACTTTGTCCGTAGGTGGTCGGCGGCTCGCTTGCGAACCGGCTCCACCGTGGCTCGCCCGAGCGTGGTCGCGATGCGTAGATCCTTCTCGTTTTGCAACGGCTTACCGAGCGCCCACGAAAGGCCGAGCTCGGCGACAGGCGCACGTTTTTGGCAGGCCAGCTCGCAGGCTTGCGCCAGCGAGAGCCGCGACGGCGCGACGTGCTGCGCGATGGCCTCGCACAACAAGGCGACGATCTCCGGGCTGGGTGTATCCAGCAGGGCGAGCCACTGCTCGACGGTCAATCGCTCGGCGCCTTTGGCGGTCTTGATCAACGCGGCTCCGAGCTCTTGCGCTTCTTCGTGCGGGCTCGAGAGCAGGCCGCGTAACTCGGGCAGAGTCAACGCCGCGAGCTCGTGCTTGTGATTCGCTTCGAGCAGCTCTTTGAAGAAGCGGCGCACTGGCCGCGCGTGCGACCCAGCGACGAGCGGCACGAGCTCTCCGAAGCAGTTGCTGAAGGCCTCGGGGAGGAAGGGCGCGGGTCTCAAGCTCTCGAGCGATTCGCCGGCGGCTACGCGGATGCCTTTGGGCCGAAACTCGAGCACCGTTGAGCTCGCGTAGAGCGCGTGCGCGAGCCCCCAGGCGTCGAGCAGGCGCATCGGTTTGCTGAGGTGCTCATCGCGATAAAGGCTCAACGTATGCCGCATGGCGCGGCCGTAACGATCGACGTCCCGCCGTCCGAGCCGCCTGAAATAGCGGAAGGCGCGGCGGGCGAGGTAGCTCCGGGTCGCGATCGAAAATTGGTCGGAGGTCCCGCCCTCGTCGAGGCGGACGCGCAACGACGGATCGGTGGCGAAGGAGCCGACGCCGTAGCGAACGATGCGCGTGCGCTTCACCAGGCGATCGAAGGCCACCATGAAGTGGCCCATCAGCTCGTCGTCCCCAGCTTGTTCGGCCTGCTTGAACAGCCGTTTGACGAGCGCCTTGTGGCCGCTGCGGTCACAGCCGTCATCGACGTAAGCGAGCAGCGCGCGGCGCGCGAACGGCCGCGTATCTGTGAGCCAGTTCTTGGCGAAGGAGGCGGCTTGCTCGACCTTGCGGAAGCGAAAGAGCTCGCTGACGAAGTGGTCATCCTCGCTGGCGAAGGCCTGCTCGAGCCAGAGGAATGACGGCGGCGGCGAGTCGTCACGAGGGCCGCCCGCGGGCGACGTGTCGCCGGGCAAGAGGATGCGCGCAGCGCCGCTCGCGACAAAGCGCTGTCGCAGCTTGCGCTTGATCAGCCGGTGGTACTCGGTGGTCGCTGCGTCCTCCGTGGCGAAGGTTCGCTTGGAGCTGCGCTCGCTACCGGGTTCTCCTTGCGCGAAGTGGAGGACCGCGCCTTGTTGCTCGATCTCGAAGACCGAGGTGGAGGCTGGTATACCGGCGATCTCGAGGGTCTGTCTCGTGAACGGGTTGACCCCCTTTCGAGCTGGAACCGCAGGAATTATTCGCTCGAATCGCGGCACGTGATCCCTCCGAACTGCGCGCAGGCTACGAGCATCGCAGGGCCTGCGCTAGGCTGAATTGCTTGGCGTTTGGCAGCTCACCAGGCTCGCAAGGCCTGCACGTCAGCGGGGTGGAGGAAGGGCGTTACTTCGTCCGGTTGGCCGGTCACGATCGGCCCCATGCCGAGCTTGCTGGCGGCGACCTTGGCGGTGGCCGCGAACAGCGGATCGGGGCTGAGGATGCATTGAGCGATCTCGTCGGCGAGCTCGGTCGCGCCGTAGAGTGCGGCGATCACCGCTGCGAGCATGCCGGGGTCGGCACGCGTTGGTTCATGGAGCAACGCGCTCGCTAGCACGGCCTTTCCTTTTGGCGAGATCTGCGTGCGGCTCTCGCGATAGCCCGAGACGCTCTCGAGCAGCGGAGTTGCGGCCGCGCGCGCGGCCTCGAGCATCAAGCTGAAGCTCGCACCTGGAGGCAGAATGGTTTGCCCAGCGAGATCCAGCGCGAGCGGCCTCGTGGCCAGCCATTGATAACGCGGTAGCAGCTGCGGCAGGCCCTCGAGCATTGGCATGTAAGGCCCCGAGAGGTTGTAGAATCCGCCGGGGGTTTGAAAGTAGACGTGGCTCGTACGATCGGGCCGAGTGTCTTCGGCGTAGGAGTCGAACCTAATGCCAGTTCCGGAAATGGTGCCGGCGGTACGGCTGTCGATGCTGCTAATGGCAGTCCAGGTGTAGGCGCGATCGGCGAGCAGGCCCCAAGCGGTGAGCACCGGCATTGGTTTGGGCGGCAGCAGCCAATCGACCACCGACTTCAGCGTTGGCAGCTTGCGACCGAAGGGCGCGTCGGTCGCTGGGTTGTAGTCCACGTTGCGCAGCTCGGACGCGACCAGCATCCGAGGTTGGTTTGCGGTCGGGGCGAGCGGAGCAGAGGTCATGGCGGGTGGCTGCAACGTAGCGCGAAGTGCGAGTTCGGCGGTGAGGCTCGGCAGGTCTAGCCATTCGCCGGCCAGCTGACGCTCGTTCGCAGGGAGTCGGGGAGCTTCTCCAAGAGCCCGGTAAGCGGCTGTTTGAAGTTAGCGAAGCGAACGCCCTGCTGCACAAGAGGCGAGAGCTCGGCCGGGAGTTCGGCCTCGAACGCCGCCAGCAGCATCAGCGCGAAGATCGTCGGGTCGAGTTCAGCAGGCTTCTGGGCTGCGCGTAAGAGCGCTGCTCGAAGCGGTTCACCAGCTCCAGCCGCATAGGCGAGCGGGAGGTTGGCGCGCTGTCCTGCGACCTCGGGAGAGAAGGGCACGTTGAGACGAACCAGTTGAAATCACGGCGGACACAGAATGCCGAGACGGCCTCGTCGTAGGAGAGCTCCTCCCGAACGGCCGAGAGTACTTGCTCTGCTGTTAGTGTTTGATTGCAGTACTCGGCCCAGGCGCGTCCGAGGTGGAAAGCCCGCGGAAGTGTGCGCAGCGGCCGAAAGAAGGGCTCGTTCCCCTGCAAGAATCGATCGACGTCGGCTGGGACGCCAAGTCCGAAGCGATGAAGGAACTGGAAGGACCTCGCGAAGGCTGGCGCGCGTAGGGCCTCGACCGCCAGCCGCTGCAGTTGGGTGAGCTCTTCACGAGCGAGGCCGCACTCTGGCAGCGTGGCACCGCCAGCGAACGCGAACCGCATCAGGACTTCTTCCGCCTGCTCAGCGTAGTCCCCAAGTTCCGCAAGCGCCCTGATCACGGCGGCGGGGTCGTCGACCTCGGCCCAAACCAGGACACGAGCTGCAACGCCGGCGCTGGTCTCGACGCCATCCTCCCAACGTAGCCCGAGGGCAGGCGGAGCTGGCTCTGGTTTGCGAAAAGAGTCGAGCAGGAGCGGCAGCGATGGTGAGGTCAACGGAGTCCCGACCAGCGCCAACGCGGCGGCCGCACTCAACGCAACCCAAGGTTTCGCCGAGCCTGCATGGCGGAGCGCAAGCACCCTTAGGGGCGGGACGGGCATGCGTCCTTGCGCTGCCATGGCGGACGTAGCCAGCAGTGCTGCTGCCAGTGCCCCCGGGTTCTTTTCTTTGGTTGCCGCCTCGAGCACAGCGTCTGCCGTGCCAGCGGCGGGACTCCCCAATCTACAGAGCGCGAGAAAAGCTGGGGCACGTACCGCTGGCGACGCATCCTTTAGCGCGCGAACCCAACTAGCCTCGTACGACTCGAGCAACGTTAGTGGACCGCGCTTGCACGCTTCGCCCGCCACGCTTGGCTCATTCTTTACGAGCAGGTCCAAGGGGTCTCTGGCCGCCGCGCGCACGACAAGCGAGAGCGCTCCGCCTCGATCGGCGGGGCGCTCGAAGCGTTCCGCGGTGGTCATCACCGCACGCAGCAACTCCACGCCAAGCTCGTCTTCGCCAAACAAGCCGCTGGCAAATGGTTCGGTGCCGAGCAACTTCCAGAGCTGTGCGCTGGAGGTTGCACTGGCAATTCTCGGCGTTACGAGCGCGTCGAGTTCGGTCCAACGTTGGGCTGCGAACAGCTCCTCGACTTTGGCCCAAAAAGGGTCACCACGAAAGGATCGATCGGTCACGGTAGCGGCGAGCTGGCGAGCATGGCGCGCAATTCTGACATGGCGCGCGGCTAGCCGAGCCGTACGACATAACGCCCCGTCTTACGGCGAGACTCGGCGCAATGTCGCGTGCCACGGTGGGACGAGAGCGATCTCGGGGCGTCCCTGCAGCAATTCCGCGCAAAAGCCGAGGGGCGATCGGTCGGAAAGGCTCATCGGCTCGCAGAGGTGCGACATCACGGGCCGTCTTACGGCGAGACTTGGCGCAATGTCGCAAGCGATGTCATGCGCCTTCCACCCCACGCCTTCCACCCCACACCGAGTACGTCGTCCGCCGCTTCGACTGTGTCTCGGAGTAGCGGCGGGCTAAGGTGCGGCCCATGCGTTCGATCGAGACGGCTGTTGCGCAAATCAGCCAATGGATGAGGAAGCACGGCGCCGAGGCCATCGTGTCGAACCTCGCGTCAGGAGCCGCGGAAGAGGACCTGGAGCAGGCGGAGGCACGGCTCGGTTTCAGGCTGCCTGCGGGCTTGCGTGAGCTGTGGTCGCTGCATGACGGCCAGGATGCCGAGCAAGACGGTTTCTATGAAATGTACGATCTGCTTTCGAGCGCCCAAGCCGACAACGAGAGCTTCACGGAGTTCGTGCTGTACAGCTCGAACTCGCCTCGTGCGCTGGCTGAGTCGGGGCTGAGCGCGGCGGAGGTCGGCTCGCGGGCCTGGCTCAGGATCTGTGCGCGTGACTCGGATGGCGTGGCGGTGAACGCCGAGTCGGGCCGCGTCTTCCGCATCGCCCATGACGATTCGCCGTGCCTTCACTTGTTGGCGTCCTCGGTCGAGGCCTGGCTCGATGCTTACGCCGAGGCCGTGTGCAACGATGATTATCGGGTGGAAGAAGGCTTCGGCGAGGCGTACCTCGCCCGTCGTGACCGCGCTCGCGAGGCGCGTGACGAGGCCGCTCTGCGCGCACAGCAGGCCGAGGAGGCGCGACGCGCGGGAAGCTCGTCGCTTGCGCTGATGGAGGAGGCCGTACGCGCGAAGAGCGAGGCGAAGGCGCAGGATGCATTGAAGCGCGGCGGCGCCGCAGCGCGCGAACAACTGCTAGCCGCCCTCTTTCGCGGCGAGCCCGCTTTCATCGCCTCGGTGCTGCGCTCCGACTTGCGTGCCCTCACGCTCTCCCGCGAGCAATGGCAGCTCATCGCCAGCGGTGGCGAGGCGCTCGGCAACCGCGCGATCGCGGCTTACGCGTTGAAGATGGCCGGGGCCGGGGGCTGAGCGAGGCTTGCTCGAAGGATCGAGCGGCCTCGGTTTTGTAACCTTCGCTCAGCAGCGCGAGCGAGCAGCACACCAGAAGGGCTGCTGTTCTTTGTTCGTTAGGTAAAATCGAATAGTCGCTGCGGAGGTGGGCTAGCTTTCGAATGAATATCCATCCGCGACGCTTGTCTCCGCGTCATCCGAACCCACAAATCGAGAGCGCATAGGGGAGCGCGCAGGAGGTTCGGGATGAACAAGATTGGGAGGATGGTACGGGCCCTCGCGCTGGTGGTGGGGCTCACGGGGTGCGCGACGATCCCTGCGGGGTATCGCGGCGTGAAGGTCTACTACTACGGTGACTCGGACGGGAACGAAGTGAAGGAGCTTGGCATCGGGCGCTACGCGTATTCGCCGGCGACAGAGGCCATCTACAAGTTCCCCGTCTTCCAGCAGAACGTTGCATGGCAGGGGCCGGACGGCGGCGTGCGCTTCCAAACGAACGAGGGACTCACCGTCGGGGTCGACGTGGGGATGAGCTACCAGATTGACGACACCAAGGTGACGAAGCTGTTCCTTACCTACCGGCGGGGCATCGACGAAATCACCGACACGTTCCTTCGGCACATCGTCGCCGACAGTTGCGCGCGCGTCGCTGCGACCATGAGCGTCGAAGAGGTGTATGGCGCGAAGAAGGAGGAGTTCTTGGAGCAGGTCAACGACACAGTGAGGAAACAGGTTGAGCCCGTCGGGATCAAGGTCGAGCGGATCCACCTGATCGGGGCGTTTCGTCTCCCGCCCGCCGTCGTCGAGGCCATCGACCGGAAGATCGCCGCCTCGCAGCGCGCGCAGCAGCGAGAGAATGAGCTGCGGGAGAACGAGGCCGAGGCGGCGAACCGCGTAGCGCAGGCGCGTGGTGCGGCGGAGGCGCAACGCATCGAGCAGGAGATGGAAGCGCGCGGCATCGCAGCGCTGTCCGAGCGGCTCTCAGCGGAGTTCCTCGTCTATCAGGCGATCCAGCGTTGGGATGGCAAGCTTCCGCAGTCGATGATGGGCCCCGAGGGCACGTTGATGGCAGCGTTCACGCGGCTCGCGAACGGATCGACGACCTCTGCGCCGAGCGCACCCGGGGGAAGGCCCGCCGCTCCGCCCAAGCCAGCGGCCTCGACCAAGTCGGCGAGCAAGCTTCGCGAACAGGTTACGCCGGCCTCGCTCCGCTCGCCCTCGGCAGACGACTACCCTTGAGCGCGGTGGAGTGACCCTTTTGGGAATCAGGACCCGAAGCAGTTGATGAGGGCTTGCAGCTCCGCTCCGCAGTCGTCCACGCAATCGAGGAACGGCCCGTTCTTCGGGTCCACGCACGCGCAGTTGCTCTCCATGAAGGATGGCGCTTCGCAGGCCCAGAGCGCCCCTGACTCCAGCAGGCAGTCGTTGGTGGCGAACTCGTCGCAGTAGGTCGGGTCGTCGACGTCGGGGTCGTTGCAGCCGAGGATGAGGGAAACCGCGCTGTAGCTTGAGCGCCATTCCTCGCAGGCCGCGAGCGCCTCCTCGATGCCACTGGCGCCTCCGCCCGTGCCGGCACCGCCCCCGCCCGTGGCGGCAGCGCCCCCGCCCGTGCCGGCACCGCCCGTGGCGGTACCGCCCGTGCCTGCACCGCCGCCACCCGAGCCGCTCGTGGAGCCGGATGATGACGACGCCCCGCCCGTCGATCCCGAGGAGGAAGATGTCGTGGCGCCACCAGCTCCGCCGCCCGCAGCGGCGCCGGCGCCCGCGTCGTCACCACAGCCCGCGACGACGAGGAGAATCACGAGCGATGACTGCAGCTTCATCGCACGAAGGTACCTCGCGTCTCACGTCCAGGCGGGCTTCTTCTCCGCGGGAAGGAATGTCAGCACACGCAATCACCGAAGCCCGAGCCGTCCTCCTTGCAGGTCGTCGTCCCGTTCTGATCAGCAGAACACTTGCAGAAGGTTTCGGAGCCGGCGTCGCAAACGGGCTCGCCTGCGGCAACCGCGCACGTCCCTTCGATGCAGCTGACGACTGTCGCTTCACAGAAGATGTCGCACTGCTCCTCGCACTCGCCGAGGTCAGCGTCGTAGTCGGCCTTGGCGTCCTTGTTGATTGCAGCGTTCGGGCAGCCGCAGCAAACGTCCCCATCGATGACGGCCACACAATCTGCGGCCTCCACGCATGACTGATTGTAGTCGCTGGCTGTTGCCACCGTCCCACTGCAGCCAAAGCCAAGCGTGGCGCCGGCGGTAGAAAGGCAAATCGCCAAGAGTATTTTCTTCATGCGTGGGAGTGTAGCCATCGAGGGCCAGCGTGAGGCTCTTATCCGCCGAGCAGCCACTGGCCAGCGGCGGCGCTGGCTGCGACCACGAGCCACGGTGGCGCCTTCCAAATCTCGAGCAGCGCGAAGGCCAGCAGTGCGGCGCCGACATCGTGCGGGCCGCGTACGCTCTCGCTGACGATGGGGTTGTAGAGCGCAGCCAACAGCACACCGACGACGGCGGCGTTCGCTCCGGAGAGCGTCGCCTGTGCCCAACGCAAGGAGCGCAGCCTCTGCCAAAAAGGAAGGGCTCCAGCGATCAGCAGCCAACCCGGAAGAAACAAGCCCAGCAGGCACCAAAGCCCATTGAGCCAACTCGCGGGCCCCGGCTTCATCGCAGCTCCGAGATAGGCCGAGAAGGCGAACATCGGGCCGGGCAGAGCCTGCGCTGCGGCGTAGCCCGCGAGGAACTGATCGTCGCTGAGCCAGCCGCGCGGTACGAGCTCGGCTCGGAGCAAGGGAAGCACCACGTGACCACCCCCGAACACGAGCGAACCCGAGCGGTAGAAGCTGTCGAAGTAGGCGACCTCTCGTGAGCCTGTCGCTGTGGCGAGCGCAGGCAGCGCGATCAACAAGCCGAGAAACGTGAGCAGCGCAGCGGTCGCCGCGAGGCTCCGCCTCGGGCTCGCGGCTGCTTGCGAGCTCAACTCGACGGTGTCGCGAAAGCGAACGAAGCCCACGAGCCCGCCCAGCGCGATCACCGCGAGCTGAGTAACAACGCCAGGAACGGTGAGCAACAGCGCTGCCGAGGCGAGGCATAACGAGGCGCGTGCTCGGCCCTGACACAGCTTCTTGCCCAGGCCCCACACAGCCTGCGCAACCACTGCCACGGCAGCGAGCTTGAGTCCGTGAAGCCAGCCCGCTGCAGCGAGGTCCGGCGTGTGCGCAAGACCGAAAGCGAAGCCGAGCATGAGCAAGGCCGATGGCAGCGTAAAGCACAGCGAAGCAACCAGCGCACCCAGCAGGCCGGCGCGCTGCATGCCGAGCGCAAACACGAGTTGGCTGCTGGCCGGCCCGGGAAGAAATTGGCAGAGCGCGACCAGATCGGCGAAGTGAGCGTCATCCAGCCACTTGCGGCGCTCGACGAACTCGCTGCGCAGATAACCGAGGTGCGCGATCGGCCCGCCGAACGAAACACAGCCGAGTCGCAAGAACGCCCCTGCCAGCTCGAGCACGAGGCCTTTGTTCACGCAGCGGAGAATACGAGTTCCCGCTAGCGACCGTAGGGCGAAAAGCCGCAGCGCGAGCCGCAGCCCGCGCGTAGAGCTGCCCACCGCTGCTTGCGCGCTCGTCTCGGGCTCGTTAAGGGCCAGCATGCAAATCAGAAACGTTCTTGCGGTATGTGCGGCCTTGTCGCTCGTGGGCGCGGCTGCCTGTGAGCAGCGCCCAGCTGCTGAGCCGGTCAACGAAGCGACTGGGACCTCGGCCGTGCCGTTCAACGCCGCAGCGACGAGCAGCGCTGTCGCTCTTCCGACGGCCTCGGCATCAGCGTCTGCTGCGCCCAGCGCCGCGCCCGTCTATCGCGCGGCCGAGCCATTCGCCGTGAGCGATGCCCACAAGAAGATCGTCGATGCGGCCGACCGCTCGGCGGACGACAAGGCGCTGGATGCCGGACGTCACCCGGGCGAGATGCTGAGCTTCTTCGGTATCACGCAGGGGATGCGCGTGGCCGAGCTCGCTGCAGGCGGCGGTTACACGGCCGAACTGCTAGCGCGCACGGTTGGCCCCAAAGGCAAAGTGTGGGGCCACAACTCGAAGTTCTTGCTCGAGCGCTTCGCCGAGAAGCCGTGGTCCGAACGACTCAAGAAGCCGGCGATGAAGGGCGTGGTTCGTGTCGACCGCGACTTCGACGAGCCGCTCCCCGCCGATGCAAAAGAGCTCGACGCGGTCTTCATGGTGCTCTTCTACCACGACACTGTTTGGCTCAAGACCGACCGCGCCAAGATGAACGTCAACATCTTCAAGGCGCTCAAGCCCGGCGGCATCTTCGCCCTCATCGATCATTCGGGTCGCCCCGGAACCGGCGTGAGCGAAGGCGAATCGCTACATCGTATCGACGAAGAGACGGTCAAACAAGAGGTCCTCGCCGCCGGCTTCAAACTCGATGGCGAGGCGCACTTCCTACGCAACCCCAACGACACCCGCGATTGGAACGACTCCCCGCGCGCGGCGGCGGAGAAGCGTGGCACGAGCGATCGCTTCGTATTGCGGTTCAAGAAGCTTTGACGCATCAACTTGACGGCCTTCGTGATCGATTGCGCGCGAGGGGTCACTGACATGATCGAGAGGCGCCAAGAAGGTGCCCTCGACCTACGAAAGGTGCCCCCATGCTGAAGAAGATCTTTGCCCTCGCTTTTGTCTCGGCCGTTGCAAGCGTTGCCATCGCCTCCGAGCCCACCAGCTTGGAGCTCCAGAGAGCGCGCGCTCAAGAGGCCGTTGCCCAAGAAGCCGCGGTGAGCGACGTTTCAGACGCAGACGAACTCAAGCAGTGGGGGAGTGCAAAGGAATGTGCGGCTGCCTGCAAAGCCCAAAATTGCACGGGTTCTCAATACATTAGCAACGGAAACGGGGGCGGGAGCTGCACCTGCAACGGCTGCAGTTACCAACTGGACTACTGACCACAAGCCCGTCCTCCGCGCGCCTCTTCGTTACAGCCCTCCGGCGATGATGCGCGCGATGTCGGCCATGGTGTAGCGGCCTTTGGGCAGCCCGCCGACGATGCGTGCGGCGCGTAAAGCCCCGCGAGCGAAGAGATCGCGGTTGGTCGCGCGGTGCGTGAGCTCGAGGCGCTCACCGGGACCCAGGAAGTGGATGCTGTGATCGCCGATCACGTCGCCACCGCGCACGGCCATGACTCCAACCTCGTCCTCCATGCGTGCGCCCGGTCGACCTTGGCGTCCGGTCACAGCGCGCGCTTCACGCACCTCTTGAATGGCACCGAGCAAGCTCAGCGCGGTGCCGCTCGGTGCGTCGGCTTTGAGCTTGTGGTGCACCTCGACGATCTCGAGATCGAACCCAGGCAACATGCGCGTGGCTTGCTTCGCCAGCTCGGCCAACACCTGCACGCCCAAGCTCATGTTGGAGGCCCAAAGCACGGCCACCTTCTCCGCCGCCTGATCGATCGCACGCAGCGTCTCGGGCGGGAGGCCGGTGGTGCCCGACACCACCGCGATGCCTTTTTTTGCGGCCAGATGCAGCACGTCCTTCGTCATCTCGGGCGAGCTGAAATCAATGACGCACTCTGCGCCGAGCAGGCCCGAGGCGAGGTCCGGGGAGACGGCGGCGCCCAGCGGGCCCACGCCGGCAACTTCACCTGCGTCGCGACCGATGGCGGGCGAGGATGCCCGGGCCACGGCGCCAACCAGCGTGAAGCCCTCGTCTTTGATAAGCCGCAGCACGGCCTGGCCCATGCGGCCAGTTGCGCCCACCACCGCAACGTTCACGAACGCACTCCGAGCGGCGCGCGCTCGAGCAAGGCTTCCAACTTGGCGGTGAGCGCGGGCGAAGCAGCGAGCATCGGGCCGCGCACGGCGGGGCTCATGGCGAAGGACTGACCGCGCTTGCCCAAGATGTGAAGCGCCGCTTTGGCCGGCGCAGGATTCGGCTCGACGAAGAAGGCTGCGTGGAAATCGAGCAGGGCGAAGTGCGCTCGCCGCGCGTCCTCCACGCGGCCCTCGAGCCAAGCGGTGGTGACCGTGCTCACGGCCTTGGGGAAGACGTTGGAGGTGACCGAGATCACGCCTTTGGCGCCGAGCGACATCATCGGCACGGTGAGGCCGTCATCCCCGGAGAGCACCGTTAGCCGATCTCCCAGCCGATGCAGCAGCTCTTGGCAACGGAGCACGTTGCCGGTGGCCTCTTTCATCGCCACTACGTTGGGCGCGTCTTGGCAGATCTTCTCGGTGGTATCCACCGCCAGGTCCACCACGCTGCGGCCGGGGATGTTGTACAGGATGATCGGCAGCTCCACCTTCTCGGCCACGGCAACCACATGCGCGCGCATGCCGTCTTGGGAGGGCTTGTTGTAGTAGGGCATCACCACCATCACGCCGTCTACGCCAGCGTCTTTTGCGGCGAGCGAAGCGGCGATCGTCTTTTTGGTGGAGAAGCTGCCGGTGCCAGCGACGACAGGTACGCGCCCCTTCGTCCGCTCGACCACGCGGCGAATCACCGCGATCTGTTCTTCGTCGCTGAGCGTCGGGGCTTCCCCGGTGGTGCCGCACGGAACGAGGCCGGACACGCCGCCTGCGATCTGTGCTTCCACCAGCGCGTCGAGGGCGACGAAATCGACTTCGGAGCCGTCCTGGGTGAAGGGGGTAACGATCGCGGTGAGAGTGCCTTGAAACGTCGTACGGCTCATGCTGCGTTCTTCCTCGAACTGCGCGAGCGCGGCAAGTCTCGAAGTGTGCGATGCGGTCTTTGCGCGGCACGCGAATTCGGGTGAAGCTACTCGCGTGTCTGAGGATTTGGATGCCGAGCGCTTTCCCACGGTGGCGGAGTACCTGAGGGGCTTGCCCGGAGGGCTCGCCGCATACCCCGACTGCAAAGTCCGCGGCGGCCTCGTCAATTCGATCCTGCACGCCTTCGAGCTTGATGCGCGTGGGCTGCCCGACTCGCTCTGCCAATGGATCGACTCGCCGCCGCTGCAAAGTGAGTGGATGCCGCAGGTCGCTGCAAGGGCGTTTTTGCGTGTGCTCTTCGACCAGCGCCTCAAGACGCGAGAGGCGTACTTGCAGTGGGCCTACGAATCCCAAAAGAAGGTCCTCTCCGGGCCGCTGTATCGCATCCTCTTTCTCGGTATCTCACCGCAGCGCTTGGTGCGGGTTGCCGCCTCCCGCTACGCGCATTTTCATCAGGGCTTGACCTTCACCATCGAGCATCAAAGCAGTCAGCAGGCGACCGCCATGCTGCGTTACCCGACCAACCTTTGCACTCCATTCGATCACGTCTCCACCTTGGAGGGCCTGCGAGGTGGGATTGAACTCGCCGGTGGAAAGCAGGTTCAAACGCGCGTTATCGATCACACGCACAACTCGGCCCGCCTGCAGGTGGATTGGAAAGACTGAGCGCGCATCATTGAGATGGAGCGCACCATCGTAACGATGGAGCCCTCTCCACGGTGTGCGTGCGTGGGGGCGAATGCTGCCCAATAACGCGGTTGGCTCGGCCGTTGCGTACCTCCACACATGGTCCAAGCTGTCCGCCGTTTCCCGATGACCCAAAGCGCCGACCGCAATCGCGCCGTTGTACTCGCCTCGCGCCCCAGTGGTGCTCCCACGCCCGCCAACTTCCGGCTGCAGGAAGTCGGGCTACCAACGCTGGGAGAGGGCCAGCTGCTGCTGCGAACGGTCTTCCTATCGCTCGACCCGTACATGCGCGGCCGCATGAACGAAGGCGAGTCCTACACTCCCGCGATCGCGGTCGGCGAGGTGATGGGCGGTGGCACCGTCAGCCGCGTCGAACGCTCGAACAACGAGGCCTTCGCCGTCGGCGAGTGGGTGAGTTCGATGGCCGGCTGGCAGGACTACTCGGTCTCGAGCGGTGCTGGCGTCAGCCATTTGAGTGGGCTCGCGCATCCATCGTGGGCGCTCGGCGTGTTCGGTATGCCGGGCTTTACCGCCTATGTCGGGCTGCTCGATTTGGCGCAGCCGCGCGCCGGCGAGACGGTGGTGGTGGCCTCTGCGACCGGCGCAGTCGGCGCAGTGGTCGGGCAGCTCGCAAAACTGCGTGGTTGTCGCGTGGTTGGTATCGCCGGTGGGCCGGAGAAATGTCGATCGGCGATGGAGGAGTTGGGGCTCGATGAGTGCCTCGATCACTACAAAACCGACCTCGCCGCCGAGCTGACCAAGGCCTGCCCGGGCGGCATCGACGTCTACTTCGAGAACGTTGGTGGAGCGGTATTCGAGGCCGTTTTGCCGCTGCTGAACGTTGGCGCGCGCGTGCCCGTTTGCGGTCTGATCTCGCAATACAACGAAGACCTCGCGCCCCCCGGCCCAGACCGTCTCCCCGGCTTCATGGCCCAGGTTTTGGCGCGCCGGATCAAGCTGCAAGGCTTCATCGTCGGGGACCACTACAACGAACGCTACGGTGCCTTCTTTCGCGACATGAATACGTGGGTCAGCTCAGGCGCCGTGCGTTATCGCGAGGACGTGGTCGAGGGCTTGGAGAACGCTCCAACGGCGTTGATCGGCCTGTTGAAGGGCGAGAACTTCGGCAAGTTGGTCGTACGCGTCGGGCACGACTGATCGGGCCGTTCGGTCGGAGAAGGCCGCATCAAGCTTTGCGCGGTGTGACCTTCGCGCCCGTTACTCGGCGCCAAACAGCGAGCCGAAGTTCCTCTGCCCGCGTGTGCTCGCCCGCACGCTCCTTGCGCCATTCAGCGCCTTCCAACGCTGATGCGGCGCTCGCTCGCCCGGCCTTGCCGATCTCGTAGTCAACCGCGTCCACGGCTTGCGCGACTTCGGAGAAGCGCTCCATCGGCTTACCGTCCAACGTGACTTCCCAGCGTTTCCCGCGCACTTGGCGCTCGAGCACCAGCGCCTCCACGACGCGACCGCCGCGGCCTTGATAATGCAACCCGAGCCCATGGCGACCCAATGTGAACCAAGCGTTGCCCGAGATCGCCCGCACCTCCGAGTCGGTCTTCAGCGTCAGCGGATCAAAGCTCTCGGCGCGCTCTTGAATGTCGCTCAAGGTCACGCACCCGGCCTCCACCACGAAGCCCGGATGGTCGATCAAAATCTTCTGCCACACTCGACTGGCCTCACGCACGTCTTGTCCGGCCAAATCGAGCTCTCGCGGACAACCGAAGAGCGAAGGCAGGTTGCAAAGGCTCAACGCCGAGACATCGACGAAGTCGAGGATCAGACAGTCCTTCTTGTTCGGATGAACGCGGGTGCCGCGGCCAACACATTGTGTGTAAAGGCCGTCGGAACGGGTCGGGCGGGCCATGGCGATGCAAGAGACCTCCGGATCATCGAAGCCCTCGGTCAACACCGCGACGTTGGTGAGCACCCGCGTGCGTCCGCGACGAAAATCAGCGAGCGCTTGTTGCCGCGCCTCCGTCGTCATCATCCCGTGCACCACGCCCGCCGGAACGCCGATGGCGTTGAGCGCGTGGCTCAGATTGAGCGCGTGATTCACCGTGACGCAGAAGGCGATCGTGCGCCGATCGCGAGCTAGCTCCTGGATCGAGCGCGCTACCAGCGCGTTGCGGTCTTCAATGTCCACAGCCTCGGCCAGCTGCTCCTCGTCGAAGTCCTGACCGCCCGCTGAGAGCCGCGTCAAATCCGCGCTCGTTGCGATGCGAAAGCCGCGCAGCGGACAAAGATAGCCGTCGTCGATCAGCTCGGAGATCGAGCGCGCGTACACGATGCGCTCGAACACCGAATCCAAGCCTCGGCCATCGGCGCGCAGCGTGGTCGCCGTAAAACCAACCAAGGTGCCCGGCCAGTTCGGCTCGAATACGCCCAGGCGGCGCAACACCCGTAGGTTGTCCTCGGCCGCGGCGTGATGACACTCATCGTAAATCACTAGGCCGAAATCCCGCTCCTCGAGCACTTGTTCCAGTCGTTCGGCGTGCAATGAGCGAATGGAGCAGACCAGCGCTTTGGCGTCCTTGCTGGCGCGGGCGCTGCCCGCCTCCACGTCCACACGAGCGCCTTCCCCGAGGGCGTTTGCCAGCTTGCTGCGCGCTTGCTCGAGCAGCTCCTCACGATGGGCCAGCACCAGCACCTGGCGTTTGGCGATGCGCGCCAACTCCGAAAAAATCACCGTCTTGCCGGCGCCCGTCGGCAGGCTCACCACCATCCGCCGCAGGCCGGCCTTGCGCGCTTCAATCACCGCTTCGATTGCCGCTCGTTGATACGGGCGCAGCGTGGGGACGGGCTGGCTTGGGTTAGGCGCGCTCAAGGGTCGGAACCATTGTCACGGATCGTGGCGGGCTGCACCGACCACGACCTTGGCGGCGCGCAGGACCTTGCCGTCGAAACGATAGCCCGCCTCCAGCTGATGCACGACCCTGCCGGCGAAGCTCGGGCTGCTCGGCGTGGTGGAGATGGCCTCATGCAGCGCCGGATCGAACGGTTGACCCACGCTCTCCATCCGCTCGGCGCCAAATTTGCGCAGCACCCGACTGAGCTGGGCCCGAATCATTTCGACGCCTTCGAACAGCAGCGGATCCGCGTGTTTGTCGGCCGAACGCAGCGAGCGCTCGAAGTTGTCCATCACTGGCAGGAGCTCACGTACGAGTTCGCCGCGGGCTTCTTCTTGCGACCGTTTGGCCTCGCGCTCGACGCGCGTGCGGGCGGCCTCGAAATCACGAAGGGCAGCGCGCAGCTCCTCCGAACTCGGCCCGGCCTGCGCCACCGAGCGAACGGCGATGGGCGTAGGGCCTGGCGTTTCCTCGAGCGGCACCGGTCTGCGTTGCGGCACCGGCTCGGCTTGCTCGGCCAACGGAACGCGGCTCCTCTGCGGCGCGAGTCCGGGCCAATAGGCGTCGTCAAAAAGCGGTTCATTGCGCATTGGCTCTCTCCAGTTCGTTGGCCGTTCAGCTACGTGCTCTGAATAACCATGCGAATCGTCCGCGCCAGGGCCAGCAGGCAAGAGCGCCGGTCTGAGCGCGCTTCTTGCTCAGGGGTCGCATGGAAGTTCGAATGAAGTCGGTGTTGGTCACGGGCGGTGGACGCGGGCTCGGTCGGGGCGTGGCGGAGCGTTTGGCCGCGAGTGGCCATCGGGTGCTGCTCACCAGCCGTAACGCCGAAGAGGGTGAACGAGCGGTGCATGAGATCCGCCGGGAGCACGCTTCGGTCTCGGTCGAATGGGCGCTGCTCGACCTGGCGTCGAACGCTTCGATTCGCAGCTTCGTTCGCGAGCTGCCGAGCCACCGCCACTTCGATGTGGTGATGCACGTCGCAGGCGTGCTCCAGCAAAGCCCCACGCGCCGCATGACGGTGGACGGAATCGAGGAGACGTTGGCGGTGAACGCGCTCGCGCCCTTCTTGCTCACGCACGAACTCCGCAATCGCATCGGTTCGCCGCGTGGGCCGGGGCGCGTGGTGTGCGTCTCGTCGCAGTTGCACCGGCCAGGGTCACGCGGGCCCGAGGTCCACTTCGACTTTGAGGATCCCAACCTCGAGCATGGCTACGATCCCGACGTCGCGTACAAGAACTCGAAGCTCGCCATGTTGTGGTTTGCCTTCGAACTCGCGCGTCGTACGCCGCGCTCTCGCTTCACCGTTCACGGCATGTGTCCGGGCTTCGTGCCGGAGACGGCGGCGCACAGCGTTCACGGCATGCGTCGCTTGCTGATGCGCTACCTGCTGCCGCATCTGCCATTCGCCACGCGCGCGCGCGATGCGGTGGTGGCCATGGAATACGTGGCGGTCGAGCCCGAGCTCGATCATTCGACGGCGGGCTTTTGGGTCAATCGCGAGCTTGCGTTGGCTAGCCGCGATGCGCGCGACGCCGAGCTCGGCAAACGCTTTTGGCGCTGGGCCGAGCAGGCTACGGGCGCGGTCTGGCTGCTACCAGACCGGCCTCAGTTCGCAGAGCGTTAGACCTTGGCGGCTGGTGCTACGCCGTTCTTTGCGGCGGGCGGTGCGACCTTGGCGGGAGGAGCGACCTTTGCAGGAGGTGCGGCTCCGCCCGGAGTTGCGCTGGCGGCGTCGGTGGGTGCGGTCTTGGACCAATCCTTCATCGCTTGGGCGCCCGGACGATCAACGTGGATCTTGTCGTCGACCTTGGTGACCCACTTGAGCGGGATGTAGTGATGGACGCCTTTGTCGTCCTTCATCAGCTTGATGTTCTCCGTCCCGGCCATGTGATCGACGATGGCGAACTGGCCATTGTTCGAGCAGACGACGGGAGTGTTCGGTTTGATTTGAGTAGCGTTGATCATGAACGCGCTAGAGCATGAGTCGCGCCATGCTCGCGCCACGCGCTTCTCGATCTCAGCGCGGAGATTGGGTCGAAAGCCCTCGAATTGGGGTGGGGCGTTCTCGCGGAGCGTGGCCAATTGCACCAGCGTCGATGGGAGAGTGATTGAAGCCAGCGACCTGCATCCGCTAGCTTCCCGGCCATGCGCCTCCGTTCCGCTTTGCTCCTGGGTCTCGTTTGTTCCTTCGGCCTCTTGGGTTGCTCCGAGGAGGCAAAGCCTGCGGGCTCGGCCTCGGCCAGCGCCAAGCCTGCGCCCAAACCTTCTGCCACCACCTCGGCGGCTGCGCCCCCGCCCAGCGCCAGCGCCGCTCCACTGCCTGATCGCAGCGACTGCCCCAAGGACTCAAAAGGTCCGGGCACGCTCGAAAAACCCTGCGAAGGCAAGGGCGAGGCTCGCATGATGGAGGTGAAGTGGAACGGTAAGATCGACGAGAAGGGCCCGTTCTTCAACGTCACCAACAAATCGCCGGCCGTCATTCTCTACGGCAAGATCGCGGTCTACTTCTACGACAAGGACGGCAAGCAGTTGCCGGTCAAAGATGCCGCCGCGCCCGACAAGACGCTGCCTTTCCAAACCTGCTTCGGCAACATCTTCAGCGGTGTAATGAAGGTGAACGAGAAGGCGCTGCTCACCTTCTCCTGCGTCAAAAAGGAGGTCGTGCCGGAGGGCACCGTCGCGATCGAAGCGGAGATGCTCACCGTAGGCTTCTCCGACAGCAGCGAGAAGAAGTCGGAGTTCTACTGGACCAATCGTGAGCTTGCGCCCGAGGTGCGCAAAAAGGGGGGCAAGTAGGTCCTACGGTCGTCCATCGTTTCATCGCTTCGCTGACGTTCAAGGCTCGTATGCTTCGAAGCGATGAAACCTGCATTCGATCGCAGAACCGTCTTCTTATTTCTGTCGCTGATATGCGCCAGCGTGCTGGCGATGAATTGTTCGCCTGGAATTGAATCCAGCGGCGCGGGTGGAGAGGGAGTTGGTGCAAGCGCAAGTGGTGGCGCGACCAGCTCCGCAACGACCTCCGGCACCGGGGCGGGCTTCAACGTTGGTGGCGGTATCCAAACCCAAGGGTTGGTGCTCGAGCCGGCGAACTTCGAACTCACGGTCGAGAACGGCGTGATCAACACGCAGCTGCTCAAGGCGACGCTCAACGGCCAAGATGTGACGGCGCAGGCCTCCTGGTCGTTCGAGAAGCCGCTGATCGGCGACGCAGCGGCGGGCACCTTTACGCCTTCAGGAAACGTTGGCGGCGTTGGAAAGGTGCAAGCCACGCTAGGCCAGGATTCCGGCGAGGCGATCGCCACGGTGTATGTGAAGAAGACGGTGGGCGTCGGCGTGGTCACGCCGGAGCAGCAGGTCAGCTTGGACGCACCTACTGGCGGCGCCGATCCGTCGCTCAACCTGCTCTACCCGTACGACCAAACGGTTTTCCCGCTCGATGTACTCGCGCCAGAGATCATGTGGAACGGCAGCACCGGCGGTGACGTCTACAAGCTGACGATCGAGGAGAAGTACTTCTCCTATACCGAGTACCTCTCGGCGCCGCCGCCGAGTCGGCATCTGATCGCCGAGGCGGATTGGAAGTCGGTGGGAGAGTCGGGCACTGGCGCCCAGAGTGATCCGGTGTTGGTCTCGCTCACGCGCTGGTCGGGCGGTGTGGCGTATCAGCCTGCGCAGCGCACGTGGAAGATCGCCCAAGGGCGGCTGAAGGGTGTCGTCTACTACTGGGAGCTGCCTGACGCTTGTAGCAGCGGCAACGGCAATGGGCGCATCTTGCGCATCAAGCCGAACTCGCCCGTTCCGGAGGAGTTCTATCAACCGGGCGGTTGTTGGGGCTGCCACACCGTGAGCCGCGATGGTTCGCATATGATGGCCACGCTCGATAGCGGTTCACCGTTTCCGCAGGTGACCATCGATCTCACGACCGATCCGGCTAGCCAGGGTTCGATCACCGCCGGCACCGGGCTCGGTGGGACCTTCAGCGCATACAACCACGACGGCAGCAAGATCTTGGTCAGCACGGACGGTAGCGGCTCACACGGCCTGCGCATCGTTGATTCGGCGACCGGAGCCATCCTCAACCCCAACGTGATTCCGGGTTCCTGCGCCGAGCCGGCCTGGTCCCCTGACGGCCAGAAGGTTGCGGCTATCTGCGGTACGCAGGGCGGCTTTGGTTGGGCGTTTGATTCGCCGACCGGCGAGCTGACCATGGGCGACGTCGGTCCCGACGGCTTCACCGTCTCCAACGTGCAGACCATCGTTCCGCAGGCGGGCCAACAAGGTAGGCCCGCCTATCCGAGCTTCTCGCCCGGCTCCGAATGGCTCGCCTTCGGCCGACCGACGCAAGGCTCGCGTTCGACCGGCGATGGCAACATCTGGCTCTCCGACCTCACCGGCTCCCAGGTCAAACAGCTAACGACGATGAGCAGCGACAACCGCAGCTTCAACCCGGTGTTCGCTCCGCTGCGCGCCGGCGGTTACTACTGGGTCGTGTTCATCTCGCGCCGGGACTACGGCAACCGCTTGGTCGGGGCGAATCGTCAGCAACTTTGGATCGGCGCCGTAACCGATCCGCCGTCCGCTGCCGACCCGTCGAACCCGCCGTTCTACCTGCGCGGCCAAGAAGATTGCGGCAAGAGCGAGAACGCTTACTTCGCCTTGGAGCCGTGCAAGCAACTCGGGGAGGCGTGCACCTCCGGCGTCGATTGTTGCGACGGAACCTGCATCAAGGATGAAGGCTCGAGCGGCTACGTTTGCGGTACGCCGCAAGAGTGCGCCCAAGACGGTAACGCGTGCACGGTTGACGCAGATTGCTGCAACTCGCTCGCCACCTGTTTGGACGGCTTCTGCCAACAGCCCGCCCCCGAGTGACCGAGCGCGCGCAAGCGTGGTGATGGCGGCGGCCCTTCGAGGTCGCCGCTGTTGCTTTGTGGGCCCGGGTGTTTGTGCCGGAATCATGCCTCCTCGGAGCCGCCGTGGTAACCATGCAACATGGGCGATGCGCCTCAAAAACCTCGAAATCCGCCGGCAGAGGCCGTTCGGCGCCTGACTCCGCTTTCCTCGCGGCAGGCGATCACCGAGGGCGCAAAAGAGCTGGAGGTGGATGACTTCATCGACAACCACCTTCGGGAACGGCCACGCACGGTGCCTGAGATGGCCCTTCCTGCCGAGGCGAAGCCCGCCGTGCGCACGCTCGCGCTGCAAGCCGTGCCAATGAAAACCCCCTCGGCGGCGCCGCCGGCGAAGGGCTCGGAGGCACCCCCCAAGCTCGCCTCGTTGCCTCCTACCGCCGAGGTTCCCTCGGTGCATCCGCCGGGCTTCATTCGACCGGTTGAACCGGTAGGCGAAGCGCCTCCTTCCGTCCGTCCTTCGCTACGTCCGAGGCCGCTGGTTTCGCCGGTCAGCCAAGCCCCTAGCGGTCAGCGTCGGCTTTGGTTGCTTGTGGTCGGCATCATGGCCGTCGCGGTGGGAGCTTCGTTGGCCGTGATCGCGATTTTTCGCAATCGGCCGGCTCCTGCTCCCAAAACAGAACCCAGCTTGCAACTCCCGTCGACCAGCACGCCTGCAGCGATGCCCAGCCCCAGCTCGAAGATCGCGTCGTCGGCGGTGCTCTCGGCCGAGCCGAGCGCTGTTGCGTCCGTCGCGGCGGAGCCTTCGTCGGCATCGTCTGCGCTGCCTTCCGCAGCGCCGAGCGTACCCAGCGCCTCGGCGTCGCCAACTCCCGAGGTAGGCAGCTCTGCCGCCGCCAGCGCGCTGCTTTCGTTCCAGGGCGCTTTGACGGTGGTCTCCTCCGTCGACGCCGACGTGGTGCTGCAAGGTCAGACTGTCGGACGGACCAATCAGCGCTTGGTGGTGCGCTGCGGGCCGAAAAACGTGCGTTTGCGTGATGCGACGGGCAAGTGGCTCACGCCCGGTGAGCCGGCCCGCGTGGCGTGTATGCAGGAGACCAAACTCACCTTGCAGCCGTAGTCTCGGATGGACTGGCTCGCCATGCACCGCCGACAGCTCGCTCGCCTGCGAGGACTCGGCGTGCGCATGACCACGCTCAACCCAAAGCTCGCGCAGCGTCGCTTCGTCCATTTGCTCGAGACCTTCGTCGTGAGCGAGCAGCGCGCTGAACTATTGCAGTCTCCGCGCGGTGTACACACGACGCTCGAGCGCGCGCTCATGCCTGAACTTTCTGTGGTACCTGCGCCCAAGGACGTCGTCGCCTGGCTGTGCGCAAATGAGCCCTCCGCTTGGATCGCTCGCTTCGATCCGCGGCACGCGGCAGCGCTCGAGCTGTTCGCGAGCAGCGTGCAAAACGAGTGGTTGAGCTCCTGGCCGGGTATTTACCTCTCCAACGATGGCAAACGCTTGCTTTGTGTGTCGGTGGACTACGAACGATCGCTTTGCGATGCGAGCCCACGAGCGACGCCCTATCGCTGAACTCAGCGCAAAAACACGAGCCACACCAGCAGCACCACCACCACCGCCAAAAGGGCGGTGCCCACCGCCACCAGGACGATCTGCTGTTCGGGCGTCGCCGCTCGAAACTTCATGCGTGCGTCGAACGCGGTTTCGGTGCCGCGTACCCGCAGCTGTTCGAGGAAGACGGCGAAGCGATCCGGCTGATGGGGCGGCGCCGCCGACGAGGCGATGGGGCTGGGCTGCGTCTGCGCAAAGCCAGGCTGCGACATGGGGGGCTTGGGCACCTGTTGAGACTGTTGCGCGGCAACCAAAAGGTTGGGCGGGATGGCCTGCGTCTGCAGCGCCGCATGTTTTGGATCAAGCGAGGCCAAGCTCGCGCGATGCCCCTCGCTGGGCGGGCCGAACACGGGGCTGGCATTGGGCTGAGACGGCGGGTGCACAGGCAGCGCCTGCGAGTGGTGCAGCACCGGTTCACTGAGTACGACCTCGGCCAACGAGAGAACGGCGGTGCGATCTTCGTTTGCCGGGGCCGACGCCTCGAGCGGCGCGAGCCGGGCCACACCGGTGGGCGGATCGATGTCGACGCCGTCGCCGTCGCCGTGCATGTCCTGGGTGAACATCTCGGTGGGGGTCTCGCGGTCGCCATCGACGCGCAGGGCCGGTCGTGGTGCAACTGGGCGCGGCGCCGAAGGCGCGACCGGTGCGGCTGAGGCAGGACCGGCTGAGACGGCGGGAGGAGCCATCGCCGCGTGGGCGGGAGGAGCCATCGCCGCAGGAGCCATCGCGGCAGGAGCCATCGCCGCAGGCGCCATCGCGGGGGCTGGAGCCGAGACGGCCGGCAAGGCACCGCGCGAACTTGGAGCAGGCGGCGCCATCTTCGGCAGCAGCGGACTCCCGAGCGCGGGCAAGAGGGCGTTGTTGAGCGGTGCGGTGGGCTTGTCGGAAGCAGATCGCTCCTCCACCCCCGGGTCGGTTCCGCCGCGAGCGGTCGAGCTTACCGTTGCGCCGACGGCGGGCGAGCCAGCTCGTGACACCATGGCCTTGGAAAGGTCCGAGTCGCGCAACCACAACGTGAACGAGGCGTCGGCGTAGGGCGCAAAAGCCTCCGCCACCTCGCGCATCGTCTTGGGCCTTTCGCCCTTCTCGCGCGCTAGACCGCGCATGATCAGCTTTTCGAGCGCCTCTGGAATCTCCGGGCGGCTGTCGCGCAGCGGCGTCGGTTGGGTCGAACAGATCGCAAAGATCAAATCCCCGAGCGTCCCGGCCTCAAACGGCCGCTTCGCCGCCAAACACTCGTACGCCATGACGCACAGCGCGTAGATGTCGGTCTGCGTGTCCACCGTGCCGGCGCCTCGCAACTGCTCGAGGCTCATGTAGTACGGCGTGCCAACCGTGGAGCCCGTTCGCGTCAGCGGGTTGTTCAGCTCGGCGGCGGTGAGCTTGACCACACCAAAGTCGAACACCGTGGCAAAAACGATCTCCTTGGCGACGTCGACGACGTTGGCCTTGTCGGTCGTGAGGTGCACGTTGTCCGGCTTGAGGTCCCGGTGCACGAGCCCGGCGCCGTGCGCTTCCTCCAGCCCCTCGCACACCTGGACGATCACGTTGGCGACAAAGCCCAAATCCAGCTGCAAACGCGTCTCGAGCAGCTCTCGCAGGTTGCGGCCGCGGAGCAGGCTCATCACCATGAATGGGCTCGGCGGCTCTTTGGCGCCAAAACCTCGCGTGGGAGCGTGCGTTCCCAGATCTACGACCTTGACGATGTGGGTGCTTTTTAGCTTTGCGAGCGCGCGCGCCTCTTGTTCGAGCCGGGCGCTATGCGATGGATCCAGCAGCGTTTTGAGCGCCAGAGCCTGCCCGGTTCGCAGGTGCTCCACCTCGTAAACGATGCCCGTTCCGCCCACGCCAATCACGCGCTGGACCTTGTAGCGACCGTCGATGACCGTTCCCGCGGCTAGTTGAGAGGGGTCAGACGCAATCACTTCATTCTTCTTGGGTAAGGAAGCCACGGTGTTTTCGGCCGAAGGAGAAGGCGGAGGATACCTTCACGCGGTCGGCTTGAATACCCGCTAGGTTCCCACTACCGTCATTCCACTTTGAAGAAGATCGACGGCCTCTTTGGGCTCTTCACCGGAATCACCGCGCTGGCGATCCTGGGTACGCTCCACTTCATCGCCTACGTCGTCCCGACTGAGGCAACGATGGGGATCGTACAGAAGATCTTCTACTTCCACGTTCCCTCGGCCTACGCGATGTACCTGGGTGCCGTGGCCTGCCTCGTCGGATCGATCGGGTATCTGGCTCGCGGCACGCAGTTCTGGGACTCGCTCGCGCGGGCGGGCGCAGAAGTAGCGGTGATCATGGGGTTGATGGTGTTGATCTCCGGCCCACTTTGGGCGGCCAAAGCCTGGGGCGTGTATTGGACCTGGGATCCGCGGCTGACGACCTCGCTCTTGAGCGTCTTGGTGTACGTCGCGTACGTCGTGCTGCGGGCCTTCACCGGCGGAGGGGAGGCGGAGAAAAAGTTCGCGGCGGCGCTCGGCATTCTCGGCGCCGCCAACCTCCCCATCATTCATCTTTCGGTTCGTAAGTGGGGCGGCACCCATCCCCAGGTGATCACCGGCAAGGGCGGGGGCCTGAATGATCCCAACATGAAGCTTGGTTTGTTGTACGGAGTCATCGCCTTCACCTTGCTCACCCTGCTCTTGATTTGGCTACGTGTTCGCCAGGATCGAGCCCAGGCTCGCATCGACGAGGCGCTCGATGAAGCCTCGGCCCTTGGCCTGGTCGACGATTGAAGATTGGAGTCGAAGCGTGACGATTTTTCAGACCAAAGCAGAGCCGACGACCAGCACCGAGACGGCCGCGCCCGTGGCTCCGCCGGAGACGCAAAGCGGTGAGTGGCTTTTGATCGAGGCCTACGTGGCGATCTGGGCGCTCACCTTTCTTTTCGTCTTCTTCGCCTGGCGCAGGACGCGCTCGCTCGAGAGCAAACTCGAGGCGATCGATCTGGGGCTCAAACGCGCTCGGGTCGAGCATGAGAAGGCGCGCGCTGCGGATCCAGGCGCCAAGCTTCCGAGAGAGGCTGACTAATGCCGAACTTCGGCCAAATGACATCGGAGCACGTGCTTTTCATCCCGTGCGTGCTCCTCGTGGGAGTGATCTTGGGATACACGCTCGGGGCAAGGGCCGTACGAGCCGAGTTCGAGCGCCAACGAAGGCGCATGAAGGAGTAAGCAGCCGTGGTCGATTTTTCGATGAGCGATGAGCACAAGGCCCTGATTGACACAGCCCGCCGCTTCACAAAGGAGCGCATCATTCCGGTGGCGGCCGAGTGCGACAGGGACTCGAAGTTTCCGATGGACGTTTTTCGAGCCGCTTGGGAGCTCGGTCTGGTCAACCCCTCGGTGCCCGCCGAGTACGGTGGGCCGGGCTTGGGTGAGCTCGAGAACGCGCTGATCACCGAGCAGTTGGCCTACGGTTGCACCGGCATCCAAACCAGCATCACGGCCAATCAACTGGCCCTCACCCCCATCCGCCTCGGCGGAAATGACGAGCAGAAAAAGAAGTACCTCGGCGCGCTAATGGCTGAGCCGATCATGGCCAGTTACTGCACCAGCGAGCCCAACGCGGGCTCCGACGTAGCGAGCCTCTCAACCCGCTTCCGCCAGGTCGGGGACGATTACGTACTCACCGGTCAGAAGTGCTGGATCACCAACGCGAGCTACGCGAGCTTCTACGTGGTCTTCGCGACGGCGGACACGGCGCTGCGTCACAAGGGCATCGGCGCCTTCATCGTGGACCGGGACTCGGTGGGTCTCAAGGTCGGCAAGAAGGAAGACAAGCTCGGTCAACGCGCGAGTGACACCGCCGTCGTCCACTTCGAAGACGTGGTGGTGAAGAAGGAGAACATGCTCGCGCCCGCTGGGCACGGCTTCAAGTTGGCGATGGAGACCTTCAACCAGACTCGCCCCGACATCGCCGCGGGAGCGACCGGTCTGATGCAGCGCGCTCTCGATGAGTCGGTGGCCTACGCCAAGGAGCGCAAGACCTTCGGTGTGCCCATCGCGCAACACCAGTTGGTCGCCGCGATGCTCGCGGAGATGGCCATCAAGGTGGAGGCCACGCGCTTGCTGTACATGAAGGCGGGCTGGCAGCTCGATCAACACCTGCGTGACCCGATGACCTCAGCCATCGCCAAAGCCTTCGGCGCGGACTCCGCGATGCAGACGGCGGTTGACGCAGTGCAGGTGTTCGGCGGCAACGGCTTCACCAAGGAGTACCCCGTGGAGAAGCTGATGCGCGACGCGAAGGTCCTGCAAATCTACGAAGGAACCAGCCAAATTCAGCGCATCGTGATCGCCAAGCAGCTCACCGCTGGCTGAGCGCCTTTCATCGCATCGTGACCAAGTCGGCGCATCGTGGGAAACTGCAGCGATGTACGGCTTGGTCAACGACGCGCTTCAGGAGCTGCTGATTCAGCGTTTTGGAGAGGAGAGCTGGCGGGCGATCGCTGCGCGGGCTGAGGTTTCGGAGGAGGTGTTCGTCGCGCACGAGGGCTACGACGACGCCATAACCTATCGCTTGGTGGGCGCTGCTTGTGAGGAGCTGAGCCTCTCCGCCGAGCAGCTGCTCGTCGACTTCGGCGAGCATTGGATCCTCTCTACCGCGCGCACTCGCTACCCGAACTTGTTGCGCGCTTCGGGCCTGCGCGAATTTCTGCTCAACCTGCCCAACCTCCACGCGCGGATTGCCCTGACCTTCCCCCACCTCGCGCCTCCTTCGTTCGAGTGCGTCGAACTCGAGGACGGCAGCCTCGAGGTCCGTTACCGAAGTCATCGAGAGGGTCTTCAGTCATTCGTTTTGGGCCTCTTGCAAGGGCTTTCGCGCCACTTCGCCACCCCCGCTGCGGTCGAGCACGTGGCTCGCAAAGGCGAGCAGGGGCGCGATCACGATCTGTTTCGGCTGCGCCTCGAGGCGGTCTCGTGACGAGGTCGAGGTGAGAGTCTTGACGCGGGTGCAGGACGAGGAGCTTCGGCTCGCCGAGCTGCGCTCACTCAACATCCTCGACACAGCGGCGGAAGAGCGCTTCGACCGCATCACGCGTTTGGCGAAGCGTTTGCTCGGTGTGCCGATCGCCTTTATCTCCTTCGTCGATGCTCATCGGCAATGGTTCAAGTCGGTGCAGGGGCTGAGTCTGCGCGAGACGGCGCGAGACATCGCCTTCTGCGCCCACACCATCCGAGAAGAGGCTCCGCTCGTTGTGCCCGACGCGAGCTTGGACCCACGGTTCTCGTCGAGCCCGCTGGTACTAGGTCCTGCCAACCTGCGCTTCTACGCGGGGGTTGCCGTTCGTTCGCGCAGCGGCGCCAAGGTGGGGACGTTGTGCGTCGCCGACGAGGTCCCACGTGAGCCGTCGGCCGAGCAGCTCGACTCGCTGTGCGAGCTTGCCGCGATGGTCGAGGCCGAGCTCGCGACGCCGCGCGGACCAAATCTCGGGCTCGGCCGCAAAGAACTCGCGGACGCCTTCCCGTATTCGTTCGTACTCGATCAGGAGCTGCGCTTTGTATCCTGGGGACGCTCGCTCGAGAAGGTGCTGGGGAGATCGCTGCGAGCGGCCTCGTTCGACGACGTGTTTCTCGTGAGGCGCCCGCCGGTCGCGTCGAAGCTCGAGGCCTTTGTTGCGGCGAAGCACCTCTTGTTCGTGCTCGAGGGGACCAAGTCGGGATCGGTCTTGCGCGGTTCGATCACGCCGACGATGGAGGGTAAGGCCGTCGTCTTTCTCGGCTCCCCGTGGATCACCTCGCTCGGCGATCTCGAGAGGCACGGGCTCACCCTCGACGACTTTGCGCTTCACGACCCGGCGATGGACCTGATCCACATGCTCGAGAACAACGCGCAATCGATCGCCGACTTACGAAGGCTGAACGGCGCGCTTGCCGACGCCAAGCGACGCGCCGAGCAGGCCACCCAGGCGAGCAGCGCCTTCCTCGCGCACATGAGCCATGAGCTCCGTACCCCGATGAACGCCGTACTCGGCATGTGCTCGCTGGTGCTCGATACAGCGCTCTCATCCGAACAACGGGACTACGTGGACACCATTCGCTCGAGCGGTGAGAGCCTGCTGGCGGTAGCCAACGACGTGCTGGATTACTCCAAGATCGAGTCCGGCCAGCTCGCGCTCGAGAGCGTTCCGTTCTCTCCGCTGCGCCTGATCGATGATTCCTTGGACTTGGTTGCGCTGGCTGCGGCCCGCAAGGGGCTCGATCTCGCGGGTTGGTGCGAGGCTACGATACCGGACGCCGTGATCGGGGATCCGGCTCGCGTGCGTCAGATCGTTCTCAACCTCGTCGGCAACGCGGTGAAGTTCACGGAGCGTGGTCACGTGGCGGTGATCGTGAGTTACGACCAAAGCGCGCAGACGCTTTCGATCGAGGTGGAAGACACAGGGGTCGGCGTGCCGAAGGCGTTGCAACCAGGCATATTTCAAGCCTTCACGCAGGCCGAGCGCTCGACTGCACGGCGCTATGGCGGCACCGGGCTCGGCCTCACCATCAGCCTTCGTCTGGCCGAGATGATGCGGGGCACCCTCGGCGTCGAAAGCGAGGTGGGTCAAGGCGCGCGCTTCCGTCTGTGCATCCCAGCCGCGCCAACGCAAACTCGTTCGACCGTGGCCATGCCGCTCGGCGCCGTGGGGCGCTGCATCGGCGTATGGGAGCCATCGCCCTTACACGAGCGAGCCCTGCTGCAGCGTCTTTCGCGACTCGGTGGCAGCGCGGTGTGCTTTGCCTCGCTCGACGAGGCCCTCGCGGCGGCTGAGCAAGCCTCGGTGGAGGTTCTTGTGTTCGGGCTGCGCGGTACCTCCGAAGAAGCGCGGCAACTCGTGCGAAACGTGCGCACCCGCAGCGCGGCGCCGCTGGTGGTATGTGCGCCGGCTGGCGTTCGCGCCGGGGGAGAGCGCGTTCGCTTCGTGCAGCGTCCAGCGGAGCTGACGCGGCTCGCTCGAGCGTTGGTCGAGGTGATCATGCCCGCACAGCTCGAAGAGCAGGCGCCGGCCAGCACGCCCCAACTCTCGTTGCGCATCCTGCTGGTCGAAGACGATGTGGTGAATCAAAAGGTGGCCAAGCTGCTGCTCGCGCGGATCGGCGCTAGCTGCGACGTCGCCGAGAATGGCTACGAGGCCATCGAGGCCGTCAGTACCAAGGACTACGACTTGGTGTTGATGGACGTGCAGATGCCAGAGCTCGACGGTATGGAGGCGACTCGTAGGATTCGCTCGCTTGATGGGCGTCAACCACGCATCATCGCCCTCACGGCGAACACGACGGGGGCCGAGCGCGAGGCTTGTTTCGCCGCCGGCGTGGATGATTTTTTGACCAAACCGCTCGAGCCCGAAGATCTGCGGCAGGCGCTGCTGCTGCTCCAGTCACAGCAGCGCTAGTTCGCGCAGGGTCGCCTCGAGCGTGGCTCGCAAGTCGGAGAATTGTGCGGGCGTGCGCTTGCCTTGCTCGAGTCCGAGGGCGAGCTCGGCCAGGCGAGGCGCACCAAAGCTCTGCGCCAAACCCCGGAGCGCGTGGGCTGCGCGCCCGAGTTGGATATCGTCGCTGCAAGCGGTCTCACATTCCAAGACCCGTCGCTCGGCTTGTTGAACGAACAGCTCGACAAGCTCTGCGCGAAGCTCCGGATCGGCGTTGGTGACGGCGTTGAGCCGAGCATGGTCGACGAGCAGGGTCTCGCTCATGAGGCTCCGTCAGGTTGGCTCGAACACCGTCGGGACTGCGCGGGTCGCCTGCAACCAGGCAGGCACCGGCAGCCCTTTGGAACTGAGAAATTCAGGGTTGTAGAGCTTGGATTGGTAACGCGTGCCGTAGTCACAAAGAATCGTCACGATCGTTTTTCCAGGGCCAAGCTCCTTGGCCAACTTTATGGCTCCAGCCACGTTCACGCCGGACGAGGCTCCGAGGCAGAGCCCTTCTTCAGCCAGCAACTGAAACACAATGTTGACCGCCTCCTCGTCGTCGATGCGGAAGGCGTGGTCCACTTTGAGACCCTCGAGGTTCTTGGTGATGCGCCCCTGCCCGATACCCTCGGTGATCGAGGAACCCTCGGCTTTGAGCTCACCGCTCGTGAAGTAAGCGAACATGGCTGCTCCAGGCGGATCAGCCAGTCCGATCTTGATGTTCGGGTTCTTGGCGCGCAAACCCTCGGCGACGCCAGCCAAGGTACCGCCTGAGCCGACGGCGCAGATGAAGCCATCCAGTTTGCCGTCGAGGTCACGCAAGATCTCGGGTGCCGTGGTGGTCACGTGCGCGTTGCGATTGGCCACGTTGTCGAACTGGTTTGCCCAGACTGCTCCGTTCGGCTCGGTTTGCGCGAGCGCTTCTGCCAGTCGGCCCGAGTACTTCACATAGTTATTCGGGTTCTTGTAGGGGACGGCGGGAACCAGCACGAGCTCGGCTCCAAGCAGCTTGAGCGTGTCCTTCTTCTCTTGGGACTGTGTGTCGGGCATCACGATCACAGAGCGATAACCGAGCGCGTTGCCCACCAACGTAAGGCCGATGCCAGTGTTGCCGGCCGTGCCCTCGACGATGGTCCCGCCGGGGCGCAATTGGCCGCGCTGCACCGCATCTTCGATGATGGCGAGCGCAGCGCGATCCTTGACCGACTGTCCCGGATTCATGAACTCGGCTTTGCCGAGAATCGTACAGCCCGTCTCCTCCGAGGCTCGGCGCAGTTTGATGAGTGGGGTGTTGCCAATAACTGCGGTGAGGCCAGTGCTGCCGATCATGAACGTGCCCTTGTTGAAGTGCGTGTGCGTCGGGTTGCGAGTAGGCCCAAAACTCCGAGTGCCAAGAGTGCCTTTGCACCGCTGGTGCCGCCGGCGTCGCTGGTCTCGCAGGTGCAGCCACCTGCAACCGAGTACGTCTCGTCTTCGGGCTCCGGCACCGGCACTGGTTCGGCGCAGGTCGCCTCGGTCAGCGGCTCTTTGGCTGTGCGCGGTCCGCCCTGATCGAGCGGCAGATCGTAGTTGCCAGTGTTGCGGTTGTCGTGGTGATAGCTCTCCCACTCGATCACGTTCTGGTCGGAGGCCCCGGTGTGCCACGCATAGAGCCAGCCGTTGCGGGTCCCAACAGCCACCTCGAGCGTGCCGTCGCCGTCGATGTCGCCCACCACCGGCGTTGGGATGATCCATTGGCCGGTGAACTTGGGCCAGCCCTCGGGCTCGCGCGCACATCCGTCGTACGCGTGTAGGTAGTAGCCACCCGAACCGATGATTGCTTCGGGGTAGCCGTCCCCAGTAAGGTCGGCCACCGAAGAGCTGTTGAGGAAGGTGAAGTCCTCGAGCAGCATCGGTGAGGCCGGCAACATCTTGCCGGTCTTGACGCTCCACATCGCGAGCAGGTTGTCGCCCTTGAGGTTGTCGCTTGGCGATTGGATGTTGAGCGCAAGCGTGAGCGAGCCGCCGGTTGCGACGATATCCGGTGAACCGTCTTGATCCATGTCGCCCAAGCTCGGCTGCGAGAAGAGCGGCAACATCGTGTTGGGCGTAGTGGCCTTGGTCAGCGGACCGAATACGCTCGACGGATCCAAGCCGTTGCCTCCTTCAGCGGCACTGCGCTGCGGCAAGATGAAGGGCGGGTAGGTCGAGAGCGCCAGTTGTTCGCCCGGATCGGCCGGCATAATCAACGGCGACGAACCGTTGCCGTGTGCAGCCGCTGCCAGCACTCCGTCGAAGGTGCCGACGACGGCAGCGTTGGTCACGCCCTCGGCGACCAGCGGAAACAGATTGAGCGACGTCATCGTGACCGGCCAATTCTCGAAGTACGGCGTGGGTGCAGCGGTTCCTCGGCCGTCCACCAAGTAGACCGCTCCGGAGTTACCGCCCTCGCCGATGGTCTGACTCGAGCCGACGACCAAATCCGGAAAGCCGTCAGCGTTGAAATCCGCCACGGCCGGCGTGGTGAAGATGCGGTTCGGCGGCGGCACGCTGCCACCGAAGGGACCTTGGTAGCGGACCTCCACCGGCCAGCCAGCGACGTCCCCGCCGTCCGCGTCGAACACGTAGATGTTACCGTCGAACGCTGCGGCAACGATGTCGAGCGCACCGTCGTTGTCCATGTCCGCGAGCACCGGCGCTGCGAACATCCCGCGCGCGATGCGACTCTCGGTCGACATGCACGGACCAACCGTTGGCGCCGACGGATCCAGCGAACAGGATGGAACTCGCTCGAGTCGCTTGGGCCAGCCAGCTTTGACCGAGCCGTCGTCCTCGAGCACGTAGATGGTGCCGGCGTAGGTCGCTAACACGATCTCGTTCTTGCCGTCCCCATCGAGGTCGGCGATGGCGGGAGCGCTCGTCGAAAGCGACTCGCGGCCGAGGTCCGGATCGACGCCGCTTTGGTAGGCGACGGCTGCGAGATAGCTCGGCTCACCCGCGTCGGTCGGGCTCTCGTTGAGGCCGTCCATGCGCCGCGTGAGGAATGGGAACCCGGGCAACTCTTGCGGGCCGTCATCGGTGATTTTGAGCACGTGCAGCTCGCCGCCAGCGGTGGCGTAGATCAAGTCGCGTACGCCATCCCCGTCCATGTCGGCCATCTTCGGGCTGCTCTCGCCGCCGTCCCCGACGTACACGGGAAAGCCCTTGAGCAGGTCCGGATCCGAGTGAACGTAGTAGGCACGGCGCAGCTCTCCGGGCACGTCGCCGATTTCACCACCGTAATGCGCCACCGAGCGAATGCGCACCGTCACGGTGTGCTGGTTTTCCCCGAGGTAGCTGTCGATGTCCCACTTCTCTTCTGGGATGGGCAGGCCATCAAGGTTTCGAATGTCGAACTCGGCGAGGGGCTCGTTGGCGCCAGAGACGGTGCTCGCGGGGATGCCCTTCTTCTCGTCGATCACGATGAACTCGTTGTCGAGCGGTTGCACGCCGGGCGCCCACTCCACCACGTAGTCGTAGTTGTTGGCGCGCTTGGCGCTGACCGTCCCGACGATCGGGATCGGCGCGGTGACCTGGTCTTTGTAGAGCACCGAGAACCAGGTCGGGCTCACCACGTCTACCTCGGGCGGAATGCGTCCTTCTTTGACCGCCTCCACCGCGTTGTTCGCGTTGACACGGCCGTAGCCGAAGCGCTGATCGAAGCCCGGCTGCGACCAACGGTCGAGCGCGTTCTCCTCGCGTGACTCCGGCACGTCGATGTCGTCTGCGCCGGTGATCATCAACTGGAAGACCTCCCCCGGCGTCAGATCCACGCCGTACTTGAGCCCCGCCGACCACACCAAGCCGACCACGCCCGAGGTTTGTCCGACGGCTTCGCTCGAGCAGCCGGTGCCGGGCGCTGAGAGAAAGTTCTGCGCGCCGTAGTTGGAGCACGGGTGGTACTGCAAGAAGGTGCGCGCCTCGGTGATGCGCTCTCCCGAGTATTGGATGGCGTGAACCGGCAAGGTGTGGTTCGACACTGTCGGCATGTTGTGATGGCGGGCGTTTTCATCGGCCATCGAGGCAACGGTGATCACCCCGTTGTCCCACGCGTAGTCGAGGGCGGCCTGCGTGAACTGGTTGTTGTTCACGGTGCCGAGCGCGCTCTGCACCAGCTTGGAGCGCATGTCGGTGGCGTAGAACACAGCCTGACCAAAATCGTTCACGTCGGTGATGAAGCTGTCCCCGACGCGCGCGTGGATCACGCGGCAATCCGCACAGCCACCCGCGGTGCCGATGCCGTTGTTGGCGCGACTGGTCGAGTTCCGCGCTTCCCCGGTGCCGTGGCCGTAGCGGGTGTCGTCATAAGGATCATTGTCGTCCTTCATGAAGTCCCAGCCGGAGATGTCGTCGGTGTAGCCGTTGCCGTCGTCATCCACGCCGTCGCTGAAGTTGAGAATCAGATCGCCGGCGTCGAACTGGCCGTTGTTGTTCTTGTCTCCAAGCGGGTGGCCTTCGGAGGCCGCGGGAATGAGCGTCGGCGTGTCCTTGTAGTCGCCGACCGAGATGATGCCGTCGCCGTTGCAGTCGAAGCCCGCGAGCGCAGTCGAGTCGTCCAGCGGGTAGACCAGCGGGTCGAGATCGCCGCAGGGCGAACCGTCAGCAAGGGTAGGGCGGTGATTGGCGAGCTCACGGTGGTTGATGAAGGCCGCTTCGATGATGTCGGCCTCGTCCCATTTCACGCCGCTATCGGTGACGGTGATGACCACGCGCGGGTCGCCGGTGGTGAAGCGCCAGGCCATGTCGATCGACATGCCAGTCGCCGTCTCCTCGGGGCGCACGTTGTCGTTCGGCACCATGAACGAGTAGTAGTTCCACTGCCCGTTCGACCCTTCCGGCGTCCAGGCGTAGTCAGGGTCGTTCGGCCAGTTGGACGGATCCGCCAGATCGGTCGGGGTGGCCGACTCCGGCGGCGGCCAGGCTCCCTGCGCTTCGTGCTCGGGCAGCGCCGACTCGACCAAGGGCAACGCCAAAAGACTCAGCACCAACGCGGTTCGCCGCACGAAACGTCGCTTGCGTAGCGCCGAAAACGACAAGGGAGAAGGCGCGCCGAGCGCGTGGTGATTTCGTCGAACTCTGGTCATGGTGGCACCCAATTAGGAAAGCTGAGCGGCAAAGGTTACCATCGCCTCCCTTCATGATAGCTGATTATTCGCAGTTCCCGCGCGTGGATCGGCTGCTGGCGATGCCAGCGTTGGAGGTCTTTTCGGAGCAGCTCGGGCGCAGCGTGGTGCTCGACCAAGTGCGTGAAACATTGGCGGCCTATCGGCGTGAGCTGGCCGCCGAGCAACGACAACAGGCGCCAACGGAGCAGGAAGCAGCCGCCCGCGCAGCGCAGGCGTGCTCCCTGCTGCTGCGAAAGCGCCTCGAGGTCGTGATCAACGCCACCGGCGTGATCCTGCATACGAACCTCGGGCGAGCTCCGCTCTCAGAAGCCGCCGTGCAGCGGCTGGCAGCGGTTTCGGCCAACTACGCGGCGATCGAGCTCGATCTCGAGTCGGGCAAACGGGGTCGGCGCGGCGCCTTCGTCGAAGAGGCGTTGGTCAAGCTCTTGGGCGTAGAAGCGGCGCTCGTGGTCAACAACTGCGCAGCCTCGACCTTGCTGATGTTGAGCGCCCTGGCGCGTGGCAAGCGCGTCATCATCTCGCGCGGGGAGCTCGTCGAGATTGGCGGTGGTTTCCGCGTTCCGGACGTGCTTCGCGAGAGCGGAGCCGAGCTCGTCGAAGTGGGCACCACCAACAAAACGCGGCTCGCCGACTACGAGCGAGCGCTCGATCAGGCCGGCGACGGCGCGCTGATCTTGCGTGTCCACCCGGGGAATTTTCAACAAACCGGCTTCGTAGAGCGACCGTCCCTCTCGCAGTTGGCCGAGCTTGCGCAGCGGCGCGGCGTTTTGCTGCTCAAGGATCTCGGCGGTGGTGCGCTGGTCGATCTCGGGCCCACCGGCTTCGTCGGCGAGCCGCTCGCTCCCGCCGTCGTGGCCAGCGGTGTGGACGTGGTCACCTTCAGCACCGACAAGGTGCTCGGCGGTCCACAAGGCGGCGTCGCCGCTGGTAAACGCAGCTTGATCGAAAAGCTGCGCAGCCATCCGTTGCATCGCGCGTTGCGGTTAGGCCGCCTGCCCACCGTCGCGCTCGAGGCCACGTTGGAGGCGTA
Source organism: uncultured delta proteobacterium (assembly GCA_903892415.1). Taxonomy (GTDB): domain Bacteria; phylum Myxococcota_A; class Polyangia; order Polyangiales; family Polyangiaceae; genus Xiheicaenibacterium. Next base: position 39,695 of record CAITIQ010000008.1, read on the forward strand.
TCTGCGCGGTACCGCGTTTAGCGAGGTCCCAGCACTGTCGCTGATCGCGACGCCGGTAGAGCAGCTCGCGGCCCGGGTGCAAGGTTGGACCGAGGCGCTCGCCGACTTCGACGGGCTCGTTTCAGCGGTGCCGACCTTGACTGAGATGGGCGGCGGTAGCCTCGCTGGGCGTACCATCGCTTCGGCGGGGCTACGAGTACGCGGCAAGGCTTTTTCGGCCGATGAGCTGCTGACGACGTTGCGGCGTGGAAAGCCTGCCGTGCTCGGGCGCATCCAGGAAGACGCGGTCATCCTCGATGCACGCACGGTGTTTCCACGCCAGGATGAACAGCTGGTTTTAGCGTTGCGCTCGGCGCTCCGCCAAGTTTCCCGTTTGCCGGATCAGCGCTAGGCTTGTGCTACTTAACGAACGTGAAGGGGACTGAAATGAGCTTCCATCCGACCGGGCGCAATGCCGATCGCACGTCAACGCAACCGCAAATCGCCCGGCTGCTCGCTTGGGGCCTCAGCAGCTTGCTGACGGTGGGCGCACTTTCAGCGGGTCTCGGTTCATGCAGCGTGATCGTGAACGGAGACCCTGAGTCGTGCACGGAAGACGCAGATTGCATCAACCTTGAAGGTCGCACGCGCTGCGATACCGAGGCTGGGGTTTGTGCCTCGGCTGACCTGTGCGCGAGCAGCGCTGATTGTCCCGAAGACAGCTATTGCACGCCGATCGCGCCGCGGGTTTGCGCCCAGCTCAAGCGCCCAGCGGAGGATCCATGCAACATCTTGTTCTCCGGCAAATCGGAAGCAGATCCGAACGAGGGCGCCTTTCGCACCGACGGTGCTTTCGTGATCGGCTTGACGGCCCCCATCACCGGGGAAGATTCGTCCACCGGCATCGGCGTGCTCAACGGCGCGAAGCTAGCGATCGAAGAGCTCAACAACTCAGGTTCGCTCGTTGCACCGATCGTTTTGATCGGCTGCGATGACCTGGGCGACAGCGCCCAGGCTGCCGAGAACGGCCGCACGCTGGCTTCCCTTGGTGTGCAGGCGATCATCGGGCCGGCGTACTCCGGCCAGACTCTGCTCACCGCCAATGGCAGCAGCGATCCGCCGGAGAACGGCACCGTCAAGAACAACGTCATGATCATCTCACCATCCGCAACGAGTCCTCTCGTTACCGGCATTCAGGACGTGAGCCCGCGCTGTATCGAGGAGTGCGAGGGCAACGCTGAGTGCGCGGCTGATTGCCCAGGGCTGGTTTGGCGCACCTCCCCCAGCGACACGATCCAAGCCGCTGGTATGGCCAAGTACTTCACCGAGCTCGAGCCGATCATTCGAGATCGCGGCGGAGAGGTTCGCACCAAGATCAAGGTGGCCGTGCTCTACAAGCCCGACCCTTACGGCCGTGAGCTGGAGAAGGCGCTGAAGAGCGTGCTCGAGTTCAACGGTGAGCCTGTCTTCTCGCAGTCGGCCGACTACCTCGCGGTGGAGTACTCCGATCCGGTGGACGTCGACACCGACTTTGCTGACGTACTCACCTTCAAGCCGGATGTCGTTTTCATTTTGGGAACCGGCGAGATCCAGACGGTGCTTCCTGCGATTGAGGCTGGCCTTGCCGCTCCCGTGGCAGATCGGCCGTACTACGTGCTTTCAGACGGCGGCCCCTCCGAGAATGTTGCGATCGCCAGCGAGAACTTTCGAGACCGTGTGCGGGGAACTGTGCCTGGCACCAACGGTGCGATCTACAACCAGTTCCTCGGCAACTATACGCAACGCTTTGGGGTGAACGGCAACGTGTTCGGCTCCGCTGGCGCTTACGACACGGTGTTCATGTTGATGTTCAGCGCCTCCCTGGTAGACGGACCTGCGCGAGCCGAGGATCTCGCCCGAGGCTTTCGCAAGCTCACCAGCGGTCTCTCGGTCGAGGTCGGCTCGACCTACTTCGGCGATGGGCTCAACGCGCTTGCTGCCGGTGATTCGATCGACTTCGTCGGTGCCTCGGGCGCGCTCGACTTCGACAACGCCGACGAAGCTGCCTCCGACATCCAGGTTTGGTGCGTGACCGACTTCCCCGACATCAGCAACGCTGGGCGCTTCTTCAACGGCACCACCATGGAGGGAACCCCCGACCCGGGTGAATCCACGCCCGCTACCTTCCCCTGCCCATTCGAGTGAGCGCGGCTGGGCGGCTCTCGGGCCGCCCAACCGTCCGTGTGCAGGACGATCAGGCTAGGAAGCCGGACACGGCCTCGGTCGTCTCGCCGCCATTGAAGCCGAAGCTCGGCGTCTCGATGCCGAGGGCTCGCAGCAGCGTGACGTGCACCTTGCTGATGTTCCCGCCGACCTCTCGCGTATGCACGCCTCGACGTAGTGCCCCGTTGCAACCTCCGACGATCAAGGTGGGCATCTCGCTCACGCTGTGTTTGAAGCCCTCACCGTACTCCGAAAGGCCGAAGATGGCCGAGCGGTCCAAGAGCGTCGCGCCCTCGGTATCCACCAGCCCATCGAGCTTGGAGAGCATCGCTGCGAAAGCCTGCATTTGATAGAGGTGCACGGCGCGCGCGTTCGCCCACTCCCCGTTGTGCACGGTGGTGTGAAAGTCGTTGGCGACGTTGAGGTTGGAGAATACGTGGGTGGTCGCTGGCGAGGTGAGCATGAAGGAGAAGGCGCGGGTGAGGTTGCAGGCCAGCGCATGACCGAGCAAATCTCCCATCAAGCCGGCCTTCGCGATCAGCTCGTCGGTGGGGCTCGGAACGCCAGGGTCTTCGCAAGCTACCTGCGTAAGCTCGAGCCGATGTTGCACCGCGTTCAGGTGGTCGAGGTGGCTCTCGAGGCGTTCACGATCCTTCGAGCCGAGCCGCAGCTTGAGGCTGTTCGCATCGTCTTTCACCGCGTCGAGCAGCGATGCTCGGCGGGCCAGTAGGTCCACGTCAGCCGGCACCGAGAACAGCAAGTTGTAGAGCTGAACCGGATCCATGATCGGCAGGTTCATGCTGTCGGGGCCGTTGTACGAAATGGCGTTCCAATGCCCGTAGTCGTGGAAGCGCGCCGGGCTCACGCCGAGCACGAGGGAGCTGTATTTGGGTGCGTCGGATTTGTAGAAGTCCAGGTGCTTCGCCACGTATTGATCGAGCGTTGGTCGCAGCGCCGTCAGCGTGTGGCTCGGATGATCAAAGCCCTCCGGGCGAATGCGGTCCCCAGTGAGCGAGACCATGAAGCCGCGCATGTGACCGTCTTCTTGCCCCGGCGGACTCGTCGGCACCTCGGTGTGCGGCGTGAGGCCGGTAGCGACGCTGGGCATGTACGGGGCGAGCGGCGCCAAGAGCTCTGACGGTGTGAAGTTCGCGCCGGTGGAGCTGGGCGTCCACAAGTCTGTGCCGTTTGCTTGCTCGGGGCCGTGGCCCGCATGCCAGGGAAGGCCGCCTCCCCAAAAGAAGACGCCGAAGATCGGCGGCAGCGTAGCGGCACTGGCCGTTTTCGGCTCGCGCATCGCCTCGAGCGCTGGCAACGCCAGCCCGACCGAGAGTGAGCCAGCCATGCCTCGAAGCAGCGTGCGACGTGAGAGCGGTTTGATCTTCATGTTCACTCGCCTCCTTCTTCGGCCACGGTGCGGAAGCTCTCGTGCGTTACGAACGAGAGCAGCAGCGAACGGAAGTCGTACCCCTCTTCTTGCAGCGCTGAATCAAGCTCCAAAATGGCCGGCTCCTCGCCGTCGGTCTCCAAGCGCCCCATCGTGTGACGGTAGAGCTGACGCACGATGCAGCTGCTGAGCTCGGGGCGCTTCTCGATTTCGAGAGCGAGTTCTTTTGCGCCCTGTAGCGGTTTGCCATCGAGGTCGCCGGACGCATCGATCGGCAGACCCGAGGTCTCGGTCATACGAAAGACGCCGATGTTGTCGAAGTTCTCAAACAAAAAGCCCGGTGGATCCATGAAGGAGTGACAAGCGGCGCACTGCGGATTGGCCAAGTGAGCCTCGAGTTGTTCACGCAGCGTGAGCGGCCCTTCGGGACCGGGTTCTGGTAGCTCGGTCACCACGTCGGGCGGTGGCGGTTGCACCTCTTGGCAAAGTAACCGCTCGCGAATGTACTTTCCACGCAAGGTCGGCGAGGTCTGAACCTGGTGGGCGTTGACGGTGAGGAAGGCTCCCAGCGTGAGGATGCCGGCGCGCGGACCGTCTTCGGGGAGCATCACCTCGACGAAGGTGTCCTCGGTCGCCCCTGGAGCTTCCAAGCCGTAGAGCGCCGCGAGCTCCGAGTTGATGAACGTCTTGCGTGTGCTGAACAGCGTGCGGAAGTCGGCGCGCTGCTTCATCACGATGTCCTCGACGATCAGCTCCACCTCCTTGCGCATGGCCCAGGTCATACCGTCGGTGAAGAGTGGATAGAGTTCGGGGTTCCGGGTGATGCCGTCGATGCGATTGAGGTTCAAATACTGAGCGAAGAAAGCCTGCACGGTGTCGGAGGCGCGCTCGTCGTTGAGCATCCGCTTGGCCTCTTGCGCAATCCCCTCGGGCGTATCGAGCGCGCCCTCGGCGGCCCGTTCCAGGAGCTCGTCGTCCGGCGTGCGATCCCAAAGCAAGAAGGAGAGCCTGCTCGCGACCTCGTAACCGTTCAGTCGACGAAGCCCGGGGTTCTCGGCGTCGGGCTCGCCGAGCTCGACGCGATAAAGGAAGTTCGGCGATTGCAAGATGCCGCTCGTCGCGAGGCGCAAGCTCTCCCACGGCTGCGCAGAGATCGTCGCAGCGACGCCCGTCCACTTCGCTAGCTCACTGCTGCTCAGCGGGCGGCGAAACGCCCTTCGGCCGAATGCTGCGATGAAGTCTTGAGCGCAGGTATCTCCAGGCGAGAGCGTCTCACAACCAACCAGCGCGACGCGGCGACCCGGCTCTTGGAACAGGTAGCTCGTGATCGCTTCAGCGCTCTCTTCGTATTGCTGAACGCCGAACTCCGACACCGTCGTCGTGGTCGCACCGACCGAGTAAAACAGGTACGGGTTGGTGTCCTGCTCGAGCGGTAACACCGGCAGATCCCCGCCCAAGAGCTGCGCCACGCTCTTGCGATATTGCGCCTCGGTCAGACGCGGAAAGACCGCGGTTGCAGCCTCGTATTCGGGGTTGGGTCCCGGCGGCTTGGGGCCCTGTCCGGTCGCGCCGTCCTCGCCACTCTCGTTGCCAATCAGCCCCTGACAGGAGATCGAGCTGGCGGCTGCGAGCAGGGACAGCGCTATCGCGCCGGCTGCCGAGAGCATCGAACCGAGCTGAGTACGCTTGCGCATCCGCAAATGCTCACACGATATGGACCTCGGCGTCACCGATTTGACAGCCTTCGCTGCCCTTTTTTGCGCTGGGTGAGTGGTTCTTTCACCACCCGCCGGCTTTGACTTTGCGTGGAGCTTTCTCGCAATTCGCTCGACCCGCGTGAACCGCATTTTGTGGGCACACGCAGCTTGCAACCGAGCACCCGGCCGCGTCTCATGAGAGCGTGGACCGAAAGCGCTGGCTACCGCTCGTGAGCCTGATTCTTGGAGCCTCCGCCTTGCCCCAAGCTGCGTCGGCTGCGTTGCCCGTGGGCTACGTGGATGCAGTCGGTTGCGACACGATCGCGGGCTGGGCCCAAGATCCCGACGAGCCTGAAAAGTCGATCGACGTTCACGTCTACTTCGGTGGTCCAGCGGGCAGCGGCGCGCCGGCGATCGCGCTCAACGCTAACGTGCACCGCGAGGATCTATGCACCGCCATCGGTTCGTGCCTTCACGGCTACTATCAACCCACGCCCTACTCGCTGCTCGATGGCGTGGCCCGACCGATGCACGTCTACGCGATCGACTCGATGGGCGGCCCCAATCCCGAGCTCGGTAGCTCGCCGCAAAACCTCGCTTGTGTTCCAGTGCTCACGGGCAACCTTCGCCGCGTGTTTGGCGCGTCCACCTACGACAACTGGTCGTTCGATCCAAATTGGGATCTCGTGCCGGGCACGCCGCCTTCCGCGGCGGAGCTCGCCGCTGGCGCTGATTGGCCGAGTGAACCACGGCTCGTCAAAGGCTCGCTCGAGACGGTCTATTTGCTCGATGACGTTGCCTGGGTGAAGCGGCCCATTGCGCCGACGGTGATGGCCGCTTGGCATCTGAGCGCGACGCCCGTCGAGGCGATCGCTGATGAAGAACTCGCTCTATGGACCGAGGGCACGCCCTTGCGCCCAAGGCCGATGTTGGTGATCTCCGGCGCCTTGCAGCTCGTCGATGACGTGCAGCCGCAAGGTACTCCGCTACCGAATGATGGTGGTGGCGGAAGCGCCGAAGGCAGCGGTGGTTTCTCCAATACTGGCGGCATGGGTGGCGAAGCCAGTAGCAGCGGGAGTGGCGCTGCGGAGGCCGGTTCTGGCGGTGAAAATGTCGAACCAGCAGCGTCGTCTTCGGGCTGTTCTTCGTCAGCCGATACTCAGGCTGCGCACGGCCGCGCGAGCTGGCTGCTGCTTGCGTTGGGGCTGACCGTCGCTTTGCGCAAACGGCGCTAGGGAGCACCGCAAGCGAGCCACTCGCCGAGTGCCTCACGGGTCGCTAGGTCGGGATCGACAGGGCCTGGTGGCATCGAGACGTTCTCGCCCGCCGACCGTTCGTAGATGCGATCGGACCACTCACGCACCGCCTCCAGATCATCGAAGCTGATGTGTGTGGGCGCTCCTCGGCGTTCCTTCGCCTCACTCGCGTGGCAGGTCTGACACTCCGAACCGATGAAGTCGCGACCGAAGTTCTCGTAGCTGAGCGTGGTCCCGCCTTCGGGACAAATCGCTTCATCCCACGCATCCTCGGCTTCACAGCCTTGGAGAATTAGTGCGCAGACCAGCGCCTGCGTTACGCCGTAGGAGGATGTCTGCGCCCTCGTCACAAACCCACCTGAACGCCGATGCCCAGCCCGCCGCCGCCGTACACCACCGGCCCTCGGTCATCGGGGAAGGCGTCAACATAACCTTCGGCCTGCGCGACGAAGGACGTCTTGTCGATGGTCGCGAAGGTCAAACTCGCGCCCAGCGCGCCCTCCACCCCGAAGCGGTGCCGAATGCCATCGCCGACGCCCATCACATGTCCGAAGGCGTCATGGCCCATCGCGTCCACAGGCGTTTCGTGTTGATGCAGCGCTGTGACGCGCAAGTAAGGCGTGAACGGCGCGATCGGCAGCGCGAGCTTCACGCCCAAACCAAGCACCGCCAACAGGCGCTCATCCACCGCGCTGTAGCCAATCCGGCCAAGCAACTCCGGACTCACGATATCGAGGAACTCGAAGCCCACATGCAACGCGCCTTGAACGTGCGGGTCGTCCTCCCAACCACTCGCCCCGCCTGCGAGCGTCCCCTCGGCGTAGAAGTCGGTAGCGCGCGCAGTCTGCGGCAGAAGGCACAAAGCGAGGGATGAAGCGGCGAACGCCGAACGAATGAGGTCACGCGAGATCATGCGTGATTGGTGGCGCGCAACTCTCGTCGCATGCGACGAAACCCTGCTCACAGCGCGTCGGAAAGCTGCGCGCCGTGCTCCGCGCCTCCTGTCACTCGACGACGCGAGCGAGATACGCCTTCACGTTGAGCTTGAGCTCTTCGATGACCCTCTCAGCCAAAGCAGCAGGGCTGCGGGCTGCAACGAACAGCATGCAGCCCACCATGTCGATGGTGAAGCGCGCGACCAACTCACGGCGCGCGCGCGGCAGCTTGGGTGCCCGCGTCGCGATCAGTTGCGACAGCACTTCGGCGCTCTTTTCGTTCATTGCTTCCGCGAGCTCGATCAGTTCGCGCGAGAGAAAGCCATTCAGCCACACAGCTCGCAGCCCATCGCCTTGGCGCATGAAGGACCACACTCCCTCCAGCGCGTAGTCGACTAGCTCGTCCACGCTCATGCCGGGCTGTGCTTCGAAGATCAGCTTGGCGAAGTAATCGCGTGAGTCCGACTCATAGCGCTCGGCCACCGAGCGAAAAAGCGCGCGTTTGTCGGGGAAAAATTGATAGACGCTGCCGATGCTGGTGCCGGCGCGATCGGCGATCTTCTCCATGGTCGCCGCGTCGTAGCCCTCGTCGGCGAACTCCTTCTCACCCGCCGCAAGGATGCGCTCGAGCCGCAGCCGAGAGCGCTCCTGGAGCGGCTTCTTGCGTAGCGGGTTGGCCGGCTCGGCACGCACCGCACTAGCAGCGACTTTGGCCGCAGGCTTCGGACTTCGTTTAGGTTTGGCCGTGGCCATGATTGCGAGAGTTACCACGGGGGCCCGAGCGCTCTACAAGCAGCTGCCGAAAGTGCTTGCGATAATGTGAGGACTGCCTCATCTTTGCGAAACGTGAGGTGGTCCTCATCTTTTAGAAAGGCCAGCGATGCTCAACGATCTCTCGAATGCTCCCCGCGAAGTCGCCGCTGTCGCTGAGCCGCCGGCCGCAACGTCGAAGTCGGGCGCCCCACCGCGTCGGCTGAAGCCGATCCCAGGGCACTTCTTGCTCGGTTCGACCGTGGAGGCCTGGCGGGATCCGCTGAAGCTCTTCGCTCGCACGGTGCGAGGAGAAGACATCGTTCGCTACAAGTTCTTCTACCTCGACTACTTCTTGGTCAATGAGCCCAGCGCGATTCAGCACGTGCTGGTCAGCAATGCGGCCAACTACAAGAAGAGCCGCAACTACGCGGGGCTGAAGGTCGTACTTGGAGAAGGGCTGCTCACCAGCGAGGGGGAGCATTGGCGTCGCCAGCGCAAGTTGTCGCAGCCGGCCTTCCATCGAGACAAGCTGCGTGGCTTCGCAACCACGATGGCCAAGTGCACCGCCCAGGCGATGGATCGTTGGGCGCAGGAGCGCATGAACCAGCCCTTCGATCTGCATGAGGAAATGATGCGGCTCACCTTTCGCATCGTGGGGCTCACGCTCCTCAGTCGCGACTTCGATGGAGACGCCAAGCTTGCCGGTGAAGCGCTCAACGTCGCGCTCGAGTGGGCGAATGAGTACGCCGAGGCCGTGGTGCGCCTGCCACCCTGGGTGCCCACCGCGCGCAATCGCCGGTTCAATCGCGCCAAACAGCAGCTGGATGAGTTGGTGCAGCGCGTGATCAGCGAGCGCAGGGCTTCCAGCCAGTCGTTCGATGATCTGTTGGGCATGCTGATGGCCGCGCGCGAGGAAGGCACCGAAGCGCGGATGAGCGACGAGGAGCTACGTCATGAGCTGCTCACGCTGGTCCTAGCCGGGCACGAGACCACCGCCAATGCGCTCACCTTCACGTTGTATCTGCTCTCCCGTCACCCCGAGGTGCGTGCTCGCGTCGAGGCGGAAGTGGACTCGGTGCTGGCCGGCCGCGAGGCGACCCTCGACGACCTCAAGAACCTCGATACCGTGCGTTGTGTCGCTGAAGAGGGTCTGCGGCTCTTTCCTCCCGCATGGATCTTCGAGCGAGAGGCGCTGGCGGAGGATGTGGTTGCTGGCGTGCACATCCCCAAAGGCGCCATCGTCGGAGTGAGCCCGTACGCGCTCCATCGTCGCGAACAGCCGTTTCACGATGCCGCCACCTTCGACCCGGAGCGCATGCGCAAGAAGGCCGGCGCCGCACCTTACGGCAAGTACGACTATCTGCCTTTTGGTGGCGGTCCGCGGATGTGCATCGGCAACGCCTTCGCGATGATGGAATTGACGATCTTGCTGGCGATGACGGTGGCGCGTTTTCGGGTGGACCTGGCACCAGGCTTCGAACTCGAGCTCGACCCAGCCACCACGCTGCGGCCGAAACACGGTGTTCACGTCACGCTCACGCAGCGCTCTCGTTAGAGGAGCCGGTCATCGAGCTCGCGATCGTGTAGACTGCGTCGCCCGTGAAGCAGGCCCAGAATCAGAGGTCACGCACCCCTCGTGAACCACCGATCGTCGCGGGCCGAGTGCCCCCGCATGATCTCGACGCCGAAGCGGCCGTCATTTCGGCCATCTTGCTCAAGCAAGAAGCGCTGGATCAGGTTGCAGAGTTGTTGCGCCCAGAGCACTTCTATTCGGAGGCCAACGGCAAAATCTACGAGGCCACGGTCGAGTTGATTCGGCAGGGGTCCCCGGTTGATACCGTGCAAGTGGCCTCCTGGCTTCGCGATCGCGAGAGGCTCGCTCAGGTCGGTGGGGCTGCCTATCTCGCGCAGATCGTTGACGCGACGCCTGCTGTTGCGCACGTCCAGGCCCACGCGCGCACCGTCCGCGAGAAATGGCGTTTGCGGCGGCTGATCGCCGAGTGCCAACGCCTGGCCGCCGAGGGCTACGGGGACGTCGGTCAGGTGCAAGAGTTCATCGATGGTGCGGAGCAGTCGGTCTATGAGCTCGCTCGCACAGCGGAGGCCTCCAACGTCCAGCCGATCGCCCAGGTCTTGCGCGCAGCCTTCGAGCAGATCAGCAAGGCCGCCGAGCGCGGTGACCGCATCACCGGTGTTCCCACCGGCTACCCGAAGTTTGACGAGAAGACGGCCGGCCTTCACGACGGCGACTTGATGATCGTCGCGGCTCGCCCCGGTATGGGCAAGACCTCCTTCGTCCTCAACCTGGCGGTCAACGTCGCCTCGCCCCGCACCATCAACGTGCCCGGCCCCAATGACCGCAGTTACGGCGCCACTGAGCGCAGAGAGCCAGGCTACGGCGTGGCGGTCTTCTCGCTCGAAATGCCGCGAGAACAGCTGGCCACTCGTATGGTCTGTTCCGAAGCTCGGGTGGACGTCGGCAAGTTGCGCGGTGGGCATCTCACGCCTGAAGATTGGCGGCGGCTGACTGAAGCGGCCTCCTTCCTTTCGATGCTCCCAGTGTGGCTGGATGACACGCCGGCGATCGGTCTGCTTGAGGTCCGCGCCAAAGTGAGGCGCATGCAGGCCGAGTACAATCGCGGCGGCACGGCAGACAACCCTGACAAGCGCATCGGCCTGGTGATCATCGACTACTTGCAGCTGATGAGCGGCCGCCCCAACGCTCAAAGCCGCGAGCAGGAAATCAGCGAAATTTCCCGAGGTCTAAAGCAATTGGCCAAGGAGCTGCGGGTCCCGGTGATCGCTCTTTCCCAGCTCAACCGCGGCGTGGAAACGCGCGCTCAGAAAGACAAGCGTCCGCAGCTGAGCGATCTGCGCGAGTCCGGCGCTATCGAGCAGGACGCTGACACCATCGTCTTCATCTATCGCGACGACTACTACTTCCCAGAGACCAGCGAACACAAAGGCCTGGCCGAGCTGATCATCGCCAAGCAGCGAAACGGCCCGACCGGCAAAGTGTTCACGCGCTTCACCTCCTCCTGCACCCGCTTCGACAGCCTCCAAGCCGGGGACTACCCCGATACCGACACCGATTGAGGACTCTCCGCATGCCTAGCTGGGTCGTGGCCGCGCTCGTTGCGAGCCTTTGTTTTGGTGCTCACTACCTGATGCTTCGCGCGGCCAGCGGGCGAATCGGCGACGCCTTTGGTGGGTTCCTGCTCGAGTCGGCTGCAGCGGTAGGGCTCTTGGTGCTGATGATCGTGTTGCCCAAAGACGAGATCGCGACGACCAGCGGAGGCGTTGTCTGGTCGCTGTTATCGGGCCTCATGATCACCGGTGGTGTCACCCTGTTGTTCATGTCGCTGCGCCTCGGCGGCCCCGTTGCTGGGACCGGGACGATCGCTCTCGGCGGCGGCGTCGCCATTGCGGCCTTGCTTGCTCCTTTCATTTTCCGCGAGGCCATCACCACCCGTCGGGTGATCGGCGTGCTGTTGGGGCTCGCGGCAACCGTGTTGCTCTCGACCGAGCCTGCGCCGAAGTGATTCAACCGAAGGTTGATGCAGTGAACAGAATGCCTCGGGCCCTCTTCGATAAAAACGGCCGCAGGCCCGATTGAACTTCGACTTGGCACGAGTCATTCCTCTGGGAGGAGCGAGTCCGTGGAGGTCTCGGCCCAACATCTTCCCCAAGCATCCTTGGCTTCGTCTGTCGAACCTTGGATGGCTTGGAGCATGAAGCACTGGCTGGTGAGCGCGGCGCTTTGCGCCACCTCTTGCGCAGCTCCTCAGCAATCCGGCGAAATATCGGTGTTGCCCGGCGCCTCTGAGCGCTTTCTGCTGGCGATGCGCGTCGGCTATCTTGGGGACTTCGATCGGGCGATGGTCCCCGGGGACGTTCGCAAGGTGTTCGACGAGGTGCAGCTGCCGCGCGGGGATTCACGGGGAGGGCGGCTCGCCGACTATTCGCTCGAGAACGGTCACTTCTTGGCCGTGGTTGCGGCGGTGGATGGCACCGCGCGTGGCGGGAGGCTCCTGGACCTGGCACGCAAACCAAAGCTAACCGACAGTCTCGAACGCACTTCGCTCGAGGTGCTCGGCGTTCCGGTCTTGTACGAGACCCTGCTCACCGGCTTCGACGAGGCCACGCAGGCGGCCTACGTCGAAGTGAGTGCTCGGGTGGACCTCTCGGCGCAAGGCGGACCAGCGCTCACGGTCTCCACCCGTTATGACGCGGCACCGGGCGTGGAGGGCGTGCTCTCGCATACCCACGTAAAAACTGAGCGCGCCGCCAGCCCCGAGTGGCGAAAGGCACAAGCGGAGCTCGCCGAGCCGACCCCGCTGCTTCAGGAGGAGCTATTCGTTCGGTTGGGGCAAGCCGTGCAAGTTGGCAAAGACGCCGACTACGGCGCAGCTCTCGGCGCAGACGGTGGCACCCTGCTAAGGCCGTTGGGCTACGGCAAAGTGACGCTCGCAGAGCCCGAAGCTTCGGCCGGCCAACGCGTGAGCTGGCTGGTTGGGCAGGAACAGCTCCCGGCCGAGGGGCAGGCTGTCGTGCTTTCGCGCATCTTCTCTTCGCTGGAACGCTCGGATTCAGCCGCGTTGGCGGTGGCCTTGGCCAAGGCCAGCGGGGAAGAAGTCGGCGACATCGAGTTGCGGGTCGAGGGCTACGGGCCCGGGACCGCCCCGTTCCAACGCGCTAATATACAATTTAGTCGAGCCGGCGCGGCGCCCATCACCGTGTGCAACGCGCTAACCACGGGTGAAGACGCACACTTTGCTTTCTCCCTCCCGGCCGGGACGTACCGCGTCGAGTTGCAAGCGACGGGCATCGCGAGTTACCCGGTCGAGCTCGTGGTCCTGGGGGAGCGCCGTGGCTTTGCGGCAGTTTCGGTCAAGGTGGCGGAGGGGGCGGGGGCTTGGAGCTGTCCAGCCAGCGAGACGAAGAGGCCCTAACTCAGGCTTTGGTCCCGCTCACGATTGGCACCATCCACACGGCATACTGCTCCGGGTCCTCGATGCTCGCGATCACTTGATCGAAGCCAGCGCGAAACCACTCGGGGGAACGGCTCGAGCCGCTTGCCAAGGCCTCCACATACCCATCGCGCCAGGCCCGCATGATGTCCGCAAACACCGTGCGTTCGACGCGCACCGTGTCGACGATCACATAGTCGACCCGTAGGTCGATAAAACCTGCCTGCCGCATCAGAGACCAGGTGCGCCGGCCGATGCGAGCGTCGGTGTTGGTGCGCGCGGCATATTGCACGGGTCCGTCTCGCCACAGCTCGTCCGGATCGAGCGCCGCTACCATCATATGCAGCATCCCATAGTCCTCCGTGAGGATATGCGCATAACCACCTGGCCGCAGCACCCGCGCAAGCTCGCTAATTACCAATTCTGGCGTAGGGATCGCCTGCAGTACATGTCTGCAGGCTACGAGGTCGAATGAGCCCTCAGGGTACTGCAATTGAAAGGCGTCGCCCTGTTCGAATTGCAGCCGCGGTGCGAGCGCTTGGTGCCTATTGCGCGCAAGCTCCACCGAGGAGCTCAGTACGTCGACGCCGGTAACGGTGGCCTCCGGCCACAGCTGTGCCAGCCGTGAGCTGAACTCACCGGTCCCAGCGCCGACATCGAGCACCCGCGCGGCGCCTCGGTAGCGGTCCAGCAGCGGTAGCTCTTGCGGCCAAATTGCGCTGATCTGTGCGGCGAGGGTGCGCACCATGGACTCGTCGGCCATTTGCGATGCCTGCGGGTTCCGAGTGTGGTCGAGCGACGGGCTGCTCATCGAAGCTCCATACGGTGTTCTCGGCCGAGAGTGAATGACCCAGGAAGATGGTCAGAGTTGTGTGCCTGACTCCGGTGCACGCGGTGCTACGCTGCCCAGGCGGAGGCGCTATGAGTCAAGGTCGTGGAGCGGTGCAGGCGGAATCTCGGGCCAAGGCCATGGTGGCAGGTGCAGCCACGGCCGGTGCGGTGACGCTGGGGGTCATCGGCTTGCCCGTCGTGGCCGGAATCGCTGCGGTTCCCGCCGTGGTGCTTACCTGGCGCTGGTGGAAGCACCGCAGCGTGAACGGTATTCGGTTCTAGGAATCGGCGGCG
>CAITIQ010000009.1 GCA_903892415.1 uncultured delta proteobacterium
GCGCTTGATGGGGAGAAGCCCTTCTCCTTGGTCGGGCTCAGGAGTGGTTTATGCGTTCGTTTCCTCGTCCTTGTTCCGCACCGTCTGTAACGAATGTGGCCCGTGCGGCAGTGAACCGTGCGTCGCTCACGCTCTCGGAGGCGCGGCTTTGGGAGTCGCTTAAGGGCTCGCGGCTGGGTGTTGGGTTCCGTCGTCAGGTGGCGCTCGGGCGGTACATCGCTGACTTTGTTGCGCCGTCTTGCAAGCTCGTCGTGGAGGTGGACGGCGCGTATCACGCTGAGCGGGTCGCGGCGGATGCGCGGCGGGACCGGGTGCTGGGCCGGCTGGGATACCGCGTTATCCGGGTATCGCATGAAGCGGTGATGCAGCGGCATGAAGAGGCGCTCGCGGTGATTCGGGAGCGCTTGTAGCGGTGGCGCCGTAAGGCTGTTGAGTGCAAAGGCCGGGAGCGGCGCCGTGAGGCGGCCGCTCTCGGCTCGTGTGTAGACGGCGACGGCACTTAGTTAGTTATCTTTACCTGATAGAGTTTGCGCAAAGGTCGCTGGTGCACTTCACCCGCGGGTTAACGCCCGCGTTCGCCGTTGAGGGATGCGCCACTCGCTCTCGAATGCGCGCCGTGGTGCTCTCTCACTGGCCGTTCTTATCGTCACCTTCGTCGCTCTCGGGAGTGGGTCCAATGTCCGCGTTCACCCGCGGAGCTGAGGACGGAGAGGCGGGAGGCGAGACGGGCGAACAGCCATCGGGTGCAACGCTCGATTGGCCAGGGTCTATTGGCCACTCGTATCCGCTAGCCCCGCATGAACTCGGCTAACCGCTCCAGAAGCGTAGCCAGCGCAGCATCTCCGAACTGGTCGAACATTTGAAATATCGGGTCGGTCGACTCGTCGTTGTGGCGTGCTCTAAGCCAGCTCTCAAACCCGTTCCACTCGTCGAGGGCGGCACGGTATGCCGGAGCAAGTGCCACCCCGGAAACATACCCGCTGATGAAGCAGGCGACCTCAACGAAGGTGCCGGTCACGGTGTACATTTTTGGCCTGTGCGATGCCGCTACCGCGAGGTTCAGGATCTTCGTCGACATGTGTTTGTTCCTCAGTGAAGTTGTCTGACTTCGGTCGCATCGATCTTCTTGCCGTTGAGGTAGAACTGGGTCTTCGCGAGCAACGCGGCATCGTCGAAGATCGTGCGAAGCTCCCAATTGGTAGACCCGCGTTGATTCCAGCCCTCAGGGCCAAGCAGGACGCCATCCGGCGTGTTCAGGTATCTGAGCCCACTTACATCGACAGTAGCTACTGGGTTGTACGGTCAAAGTAGCTACTGGGTAGTACGGGAACGGCTTAAGGGTGCGGCCGCGCGGTACGCGGGCGACGAGTTGCGGGGAGAAGCCCCCACGTCTTCGGCGTGATACCCTCGCGCTATGACCGCTCGTGAGATCCTCGAGGCTGCTCTCGCCCTCCCGCTCGAGGAACGCGTCCGACTTCTCGAGGCGCTCGAAGCCAGCCTTCCAGACGACGAGGACGAGGAGTTCGTTGCCATGGTCAACGAGCGCATCGCAGCCTCCGACGCCGCCGGGCCGTGCACGCCGGCCGACGAAGTGTTCGCGCGTCTGCTCGCAAAATGAGGGTCGAGTTCCTTCCTGAAGCTGAAGCTGAATTCGAACGAGAACGAGATCGTTACGAAGCCATACGCGCTGGGCTTGGCACCGAGTTCGTCTCCGAGGTCCGCATCGTCGTTGGGCAACTCGCAGCGGGCCCGCTTCACTTTCAGAAGGTCGCAACAGGTCGGGCTCGTCGCGCCGTCCTCACGCAGTTTCCGTTCAAAATCGTTTACCTCGTCTACTCCGACTTGATCCGCGTAATCGCCGTCGCTCATCAACATCAACGGCCAAACTACTGGCGCAGCCGCGCCTGAAGTCCTCCACGCAGCCGATTCCCACGTCAGTGCCACCTGACGAAGGGCCATCAGGTGCAACGCTTGATTGGGCAGGTTCTACGAAAAGTCCGGATCACCCAACGTCGGACTGAGCACGGCGTCGTCGTAGAAGTCGAGGTCGCCCAGGAATCCACGCAGCTCCCTTGCTGCAGCCAGAAGCACCGGGACCAGCGTGGCCGACGCTTCCACGTGGTCCGTTGTGGTCGCCGTTGTGCCCATGAACTTCGCCCACGCCTGACCAAGCTCAAGATTGATCTGTCCGCTTCGTCGTCCGGCTCGCTCGAGTTCCGAATCCGTTCTTGGTAGCGAGCCCTTTAAGCATTGATACATCCAGAGGTCGAACATGCTGCTCGCAGTAAGTAGTTCGCCAAGCGCCGCGGCGACCTTAAACGAACCCCGCGGCTCTCTCAGTCCTTGCTCGACGATGTCTGCCACTTTCACTTCAGAGTCTCACTTATCGCTTGAAGATAGGACACGCGTAGGAGCGGCCGTCCCTGAAGGTTGCTCGTATGAAGCGAGCCTGGTCGGTTGGTTCTACATGGATAGCGGGTTTTGGCGCCAGAGAGGCTGTGACCTGACCGTTTAGCGAAGTTAGCATCGGGGGCTAACGTTGGATCGTCGCGAACGAACACGCGTTAAAGGACGGGCCCGCAGCACGACCGCCCGCCGCGCCGTCGTCACGTACAAGGCTGGGACAATGATTGCACGCGCACCTTGATGATCGCTCACTGGCCGGCCTTATCGTCATTCGGGTCCCGCTCCGGCGGCATTCATAGCGCTGAGAAGAGGGCGGAGCGAAGGCCACCGGCGCAAGGGACGTGGAGCTACGGGGCAATACTTGATTGGGTAGATTGAGCGAGCAACGTTTCGGCCTCGGCCAGGTTCGCGTGTCGAGCCCAGTCCCAAGCTGAGGCTCCAGTCCGATCGGTTGCTGACGCGTTGGCGCCCGCATCGAGCAACATCCTCAGGATGCGGAGGTCTGGCTCACGCATCTCACCGCACGTGTCGAAGTCGTACGCCCGCGCGTCGACCATGGATGCGACAGCGAAGTGAAGCGCGGTCTGCCCTTGCGCATCTACGGCAACGATCGATGCGCCGCGCTCTAGCAATAGCGCCACAAGAGCTGCGCTCTGACAGTCCACCGCGGCCATGAGCGGCGTTACTCCGGTGCGCTCATCAATCGCGTCAATACCCGCCCCATCGTCCAGCCGAGCCGCGACCCGATCGACATCGCCTGCTTCTATGCTTTCGTTCAGGCTCTTCATTACACTTGCCCGGGTGAAAGTAGCGGTGGCCGCCTGGGAAGGGGTCGACTTGGAACATCGTTGAGACCCAGGCCGGCGGTATCTCCGTTCCGTCCAAAGTCACGCTGATGGCTCGCATATTGTCCTTGGAAGTTCGTGAGAGGCGGTTCCCATCTCTGGCGTCTGAATGAGCAAGGAGCAGGCGGCTTTCAGAGCAACGAGGTCGGGAGTGGCTCGAACGCGAGACCGCGCAGTCCAGCGCCCTCAACCACACCGCGAAAACGCTCACTTACAAGCAGCTCCGCGCCACTCTGCCGCGGCGTCTTGACAATGACTCGGCCTTTCAGCGACTCGTCCAGCAATGAATAGCGGAAGATTGTACTGATCCGTCCTGTTTCCTCGTCCGCCTCAAACTCTGAATGGGCGCGATCAATACAGTCTACGGTATCGAGGACGTTGAGCAGATAGAGCTGCTCGCGACCTGCCCTGACTGGTAGCGCTTCCACCCAAGGTGCTATCAGCGAGGACAGCGCCCCCCACGCTCGCTCACTCACGAGTGGCAAAAGGTAGTAGTCCGCGAGCGCAGGAAAGTCTCCACTGACCGTTCCTTCGGACAATATGGTTACCTCAACGGGTGACCATCTTGAGAGCACCGAGTGGCCAACAAAGGGCAATCGATGAACACGCATCACCAGTCCATCCGGGTCCTTCAGCAGCGCACTGTCGAAGGCATCGGACTGCGGCCTATAAAGGTACCAGGCTTGCGGCATATGCGTTTAGCAGCATAGCTTTGGTCCCGAACGCTGCGTGGCACCCTGGTTCGGCTGCGACGAGTTGGGGATGGGCCGTCCAATTGGACGTTTTGTTGAGTTAGGACCTCGATCGGCAGGGGAGCTGCGAAATCAACAAAGCGGTGAGTTCGAGGGCCGATCCCTCGTAGCCCAACCTGAGGACGCCCGGCCGGGCTAGCCGCTCAGGCGAGCCAGGCGGCGAAGGCTACGCCGACGATCATCATCCACACGAGACCGGCGACGGAGGCTGCGACCTTGCCTTCACGGGGATAGCTCGGGAGGGACCACATGAGGAAGACGCCGGCCGGGGGAGCGACGAGGAGCAGGGCGGCGACCTTGAGGGTGTTTGGGTCGAAGGCGGCGGGCACGGGTGCGGCGGGTGCGGCGTGCGCAGCGGCGCGAGGACTGGAGGCGGGTACGCTCGAGCCGGCCGCCTTAGGCGCTCCCGCGTAGGGAGCGTCGTTGTTGGGAGAATTGTACGGCCTTGCGGCGGCGGGGCCGACGGGCCGCGCAACAGCGGGATTGGGGTTCAACTGCGCCGCGGCACCGGCCCAGCGGACCTCGGGCTTGTTGCGCGCCGGAGGAAAGGCTTGAAGTGAACGCAGCGCCACTTCAACCTCATGAGGTACATGGGAGAGCACCAGGCACTTGCGAAGCTCGGCTCGGGGGTCGGCGCCTTGTGCCAGCCGCCGATTGGAGCGGTTGGCCCAGGATTCTTGCAACCATCCGCCGTTTCTCCACGTTTGCATGCGTCTATCGGTGCTCAATCCAAACAGGCTAATGCTGCCGATGGCGGGCGCAAGAGGCAGCGAGGTTTTCGCGCACAAACGCTGGGACTGCGCACGCAGGGCTTTCTGAGTGGGCTGGGGCTTTCGGCCGGGCTGGCCTTGAGCGGCTGTGCTGGCCTGCCACCAACCCGGGTATCCGGCGGCTTTGCGGTCTCCGGTTCGGGCGAGGACCCAGCGGCGCCCACCGGCGAAGCGAGCATCAGCGTGCGGCCCCTGGCCGGCTTTCGGGAGCTTAATGCGCGCAGGGCCGAGTTCGGCGTGGGGGCCTTCAGTTCCTACGCCTCACGCAGCGAGAGTGACCGGGTCGATAGCAGCGCTTCAACCTGGTTGGTCGGACCGACGGCCACCGTGGAGGGATACCCCGTCGTAGATGTCGATCCATGGGCGGGAGACGTGTTCCGCATGGTGGTGGGCGCCGAGGCACGCACGCTCTACAGCCCCGACCAAGACGCCTGGGGACCGTTCCTATCACCGCGGGTTGGGCTTGAGTTCTCCACCTGGGTCGAAGGCTGCGACGCCGAGGGCAACACCGACGGAATCTGGATCGGCTGCGGAGTTGGCGAGGCTGGGATTGGCATCTTCGCCGAGGGACAGGTCGGCGTGATTCAGGAGGACGTTCACTACAACCTTGGAATTTCGGCTGCGGTGCGCCTGCCGGCCGCCGTCGTCGGCGGCATTCCGTTCCCGTAAGGCGTTAGCCCATCTCCAGCAGCATCTTGTCGACCTCGAAGGCGATGGCGTCGACCTGGTTGGGCAGTAGCCCCAACACCTCGGCGGCCCGTCCAATCACTTCAAACTTTGGATCCGGCTCGCCCAGAGCTGTGAGTCCGCGGCCGATCTTGGCGGCCACGGCATCGGCCAAACAAAGCACGGCCGACTGGGTATCGCGCGGACTTGCCCGGCGCTGCAGCTGCAAGATGGGAATGGTGATGTCGGGGGGCAGCTTCCACGCGCGCGCCAGACGGTTGCTGAGGTCGGAGCGTGCGGCCAACAACATGGGCGCCAACTTGATTTCACTGCCGTCGACTGGGCCGCGCACTTGCGCTATCGCCTGCACCCCGACGGCGAGCGCGGCCTCGTGCAAAATGCCGGCGGCGAACGCCGACTCACACTTCACCTTGGCCCGCACCGTGAGCTGCCGCGCGATGTGCGCTACCGCCAGCGAGTGGTAACGAATGGGCCCGATCAGCACCTCGTAGCCGGGCGCATGAAAGACGAACTCGTGCATGATCGACTCGAGGTAGAGATCCGAGACTGGCCGCATCCCGAGCCAGAGCACCGCCTGCTCGAGCGATCGAATCGGGACCACCGAACCATAGGCTGGAGATGCAGCGAGCTTGAGCACGCGCTCGCCGACGCTGGGCGTCTTCGTGCAGAGCTCGGTTAGCGTCTCGATCGAGAGCTCACAGCGCGTGACGAGATCGGTTTGCCCAGCGGCGAGCGGTTGACGGTGCTGCGGGGAGCGAAGGAAGGCATCCATCGCTGGCAGCAGCTCGAACGTGCTCGGCGCGCAGGAGTCGCCTAACACACCATCCTCGAGCACAATCGCTTGGATACGCTCTCCAGTTCACTGAGGTCGATCAGGCGCAAACCCAAGAGCTCGCGGGCTTGTTGTTCGGCTTCCGATTCAGCGGCGTGCACCGCCTCATTGGCGCCTTCAAAGCCGATCAGCTCGGCCAAGCGATTGGCGACGATCACCGAGGCCAGGCCGGCGTCGGTGGGCGGGCTACCGCGGCCCAAATCGCTGAGGCCGCGGGCGATCGAGTCGGGCAAGCACCAAGCTCGAACGAGTTTGTCGGTGAGGCTGCCGCGCTCGTCGAGCACCAGCGGGACGTGATCGCCTTTCGGTAGGCCTTCGGGCCACAGCGCTTGCGTGCTCAAGGTGATCAGGCCTGCCACCACGCCCACCTCGTGTAGCAGGCCCAGGGTGAAGGTGTCATCGCCGACGGCGCCGGTGCGTTCAGCAACCAAACGCGCCACATGACCCACCGCCACCGAATGACGCCGCACACGCTCCATCACCCGCTCGAAGCCCGGCGCACGAAAGACGCGGGCGGTGAGCGCGACCTCGAGACAGACGTCCACAAGGCGCGCCAAACCCATACGCAAGAGCGCTTGGTCGATCGAGCGCAACGCCGATTTGGAGGCGTACATCGGCGAGCTGGCGATCTTGAGCACCGAGGCCGAAAACAGCGGGTCACTCTCGATCAGCGCCACCACCTCCGAGTAGGAGGCGTTGGAGCGGCGGGATTGCTCGAGTACGCGCAAGGCGACGGTCGGCAACATCGGTGGCCGGTAAAGCGGCGAACCAAATAGCCTGTCGACGTTGGCCCGCAAAAGGGCACCGGAAAGAGGCGGCTCCGCATGCACCGCGACTCCGAGCGGTGTTTGCTGGCGCATCTGGAGTCGACGCATGGGACCAAGAACGGTCCGTCAAACAGCCGGCTTAACCTCGCCGAACAGTTCGAGCACGCGAGCGTGCTCCGGCACGCTCCAAAGGAACCCGTGTTGCAGCTGCGGATTGGCTATTTTTGCAGCCAAAGCGAGCATTCGCGCGTAACTCCGCTGCAGCGAGCCGAGCGCCGCCTGCACTTCCCCACAGCGGTGCAGCGACTCGGCCAAGGCCAAGCGCGCCATCACCTCGAACTCCTCCACGCTCCCGAGCCCATCGAGCAGCTGATTGGCCGTCCTGGCGAGCTCCACCGCGCGCTCCCCTTGCCCGCGCTCCAGCGCCAACAAGGATTTGGCGCCGTACCCAGCAAAACGCAGCGGCTCGAAGGCGCTGACGATCACACGATCGGCGAAGGCCTCCGCTTCCTCGAGCCGGCCTAGTTTGAGCGCAGCCAGCGCCAAGTGCACCGACGAGACGCCGGCGAGGCGCGGATCTTTGCGCGCTTCGAACGCCGCCAGCGCTTCGCTTTGCAGCTCCATGGCCTCATTCCAGAAGCCCAGCCGCGCGCGTACTGCGCCGAGGTTCTGCAGCGCGAGCGGCTCGACCGTGGCCAACGAAAGGCGGCGCGCGAGCCGCACGGCCTCGCGCAGCAGCTGTTCACTGGCGTCGTTTTGGCCGAGCACCATCAGCGTGAATGCCAGGTTGGAGGTGACCAAGGCGAAGGCCCGTTGATCCTTCGCTTCGCGGAACTCAGCGCGCGCCAACTGCTGATTGCGCACCGCAGCCGCCAGATCGCCCTCGTGCTGACGCAGGGCGGCCCGCAGCTGATAGATGCGAGCGCGCGCGAACGGCAACAGCGAATCGGCGTCAACGGCGTCGGAGTCGAGCCGCGCGGCCAGCTCCTGCGCCGCATGAAGCTCACCGGCGTACAGCAGATGAATGATCGCCGGCACCAACGCGGCGACCTGCGCGCTCTCTGCTCCGGGCTCCACCGAGGCGGCGAACAGCGCCTCGATCAGCGCTGGGAGCGCCGTGGTTTCACCGAGCCGGCCGTGCGCAGCGATGCGCTCGCGCATGGCGAAGAACCACTCGCGCGAGCCTTGCCGCAATAGGCTGGTCGCACGCGACGCCGCATCGCGTGCAGCCTCGAGTTGGCCCTGCCAACGATAGGCCTCGGCCAGCACCAGCTCGAGTCGGCCGCGCACCTCGCCGCTCGCGCCGCAAGCAAAGGCCAGCTCACCGCAGCGCACCGCCGCCGCGAAGTCGTTGCCGAAGAGCGAGAGCTCGCAGGCGCGACAATAATGCGCGAGCGCTCGAGCCGGCAGCTGCGCCAGTTCGAAGTGACGGCCCAGCACCAGCGGCTCGGCCAAGCTCTTCGATTCGAGCCAAATCGCCGCACGCCGATGCGCCTCTACGCGATCGGCATCCACCAGGCTCTCGTAAGCAGCGGCGCGCAAGAGCTCGCTTTCAAAGCTGAGCTCCACCGAATCGGAGAGCGGCCTGGGCATCGCCTCGGCGCGCGTCTCCACCCGCATCACTACGCCCTCGGCGATCAGCTGCTCGGCGCGCACAGCCGCCGGCTGCTCACCCAACATGCGCTGCACACCGTCGGTCCAGAACACAGGACCGAACACGCTGGCGAGCGCGGCATAACGCTTGTTCGCCGGGCCCAGCGCGTCGAGCCGGGCCTGCTGCAAGGCGAGCACGCTCTCCGGCAACGTGTCGAGCTCGGCACCCGCTCGCGAGAAGCGACAAAGTTCGCCGATCACATACGGGTTACCGAGCGCGCGTTCGATGATGCGATCCAGCGGTCGCGGAGCGCGGCGCAGCGCGAGCTCGGCCAGCATGCGAGCTTCCTCCACCGGCAGCGGACCGAGCACGAGACGCGGAAGAGCTGCGGCAGCGGGCAACGTCGGCTCTTCACGACCGAGGCCCAAGAGCACGAACGGCACGTCTTTGCAGTTGCGAGCCGCGCCGAACAAAAGTCGCAGCGACGGCTCATCGGCAAAATGCAGGTCCTCCAGCACGAACACCAGCGGAGCTTTGCGCGCGAGCGCGGTGATCCACGCCTCGAACAGATCGCGCAGCCGGTCGAGCGCGAGCACCGAGTCATTGACGTAGTCGAGCCCGCTGGCGCAAAGCCGAGTGAGCTCACTGTAGAGCGGCCGCCCTTCTTCGATCACCGTCTGTCGCAGCCCCGGAGCGACTCGCTTGAGCGCGCCGAACAACGTCGCGAAGGCGGAGAAGCGCGCCATGCTGGAGGGCCTGGCGACGAGCAGGTTTGCGCGCTTGTGATCGGCTTGCACCGAAGCCAGCGCCTCTTCCACCAAACGCGTCTTGCCGATCCCGCCCGGCCCGAGCACGAGCAACGCGTTCGAACTCGCGCTGAGAAAGGCCTCATCGAGCACGCGCCGCAGCTGGTCGAGCTCGGCGCCTCGTCCGACGAAGGCGGTCTCGCGCTGCGAGCGACCTTCGGCGCGTTCGCGCACCAAGCAGCGATCGTCGTTCGCGCCTTGCAGATCGAAGCCGTCGCGGAGCAGCTGAGCGGTGCCGCTGTCGAGACCGATCTCCCCGTCGCGCCGCAGCTCGAGTACGCGCGCCCCACGCTCGATCGCGTCGCCCGAAATTTCGCCCTCGCCGGTGAGCGCTCGGCCGGTCGAGATCGCCAGGCGGATGGGCGCGACGTTGGCCGCCAACGCGAGCGCCGCGCGGGCCGCACACGGAGCCTCATCTCCGAGTGAACGTTCTGCGCCGAACACGCCGACGTGGGCGAAAGAGAGCAAGCGGTGGGGCCGGCCACCTTCACGGCGCACCAGCTCGTCGAACAAGGCGTGGGATTGCGGCTCGGCGGGCAGGTGCGCAAACAGCGCGGTCACTACGCGCTTCTCCGCCGAGCTCGCCAGCAGCGGCTGCTCGAGCGCGAGCTCGGCCTCGCCGCCCACGAGCGGTGAACGCAGGTTGAAGGCCGTCTCATCGGCTTCGCTCAGCGGCGAGCCGAACACCACCGACGAAGTGGGCGGCCTCGTGGAGCGGACCTTCGACTCTACAAGCTCGCCGAGATCGTCGGCGCACGCCAGCAAAGCGACGCGCAACTCGGCCGCGTCACGGAAGCGATCCTGCGGGTTGCGACAGAGCGCCCGATCCACGATCTGACACAGCGCCGGCGCGAGCTGCGGAGCCACGTTGGCGATCCGCGGCGCGTCAGAGAGGGCGATCTTGGCGACGATCTCGACCACGTCGTGGCCTGTGTACGCGCGCACGCCGGTCAACATCTCGAACAACAAGACGCCCATCGAGAACACGTCGGCGGCGGGCGTTACGTTCTCTTCGCCAAGGATTTGCTCGGGCGACATGAAGTGAGGCGTGCCCACCATCGTGCCTTCTTGCGTGAGGCTGAGGTCCCCTTGAATGTGCGCCACACCAAGATCGATCAGGGTCACCTCGCTGCCCCCGAGCTCAGTGTTGGAGAGCATCAGGTTGCTGGGCTTCACATCGCGATGAACCACCGCGCGCTCATGCAACGCCGACAGCCCCTCCAGCGCCTGCAGCGCGATCTCCACCGCCTCCGCGAGACCCAGCCGTCGCCTGCGCATCACCCGCGCCAGGTCTTCTCCCTCCACCCAATCCACCGCCAGGAACTTCTCGCCCGACGCATCGACGCCGTGGGCGATGTAGCCCGCCAAATGCGGGCCGCGGATACGCGAGAGCAGCTGGGCCTCGCGCTCGAAGCGAGCGAGCGAACGCTCATCCCCACCGCGCAGCAGCAGCTTGAGCGCTACGTAGCCGCCCGACTGCGTGTCGAGCGCGCGATACACCGAGCCGGCCGAGCCCTGCCCCGAGAGCGCCAGCAATGAAAAGCGTCCTGCGATGAGTCGCGCTTCAGACAACGGCCGATGCTACAACGGCGGCGCGCTGGCTCGGACGCCCGAATGAGCGGACGATCGAGCGGAGGCACACAGAGCTACTCTGCCGCGGGGGCGGAAGGCGCTGCACAGCCGCGATCTCCCGGCTTTCCCGCTGCGGCGGGGCAATCATCCATCGCGTCGGGCACGCCGTCACCGTCGTTGTCCATCTCCGGGCAACCGTCTCCGTCCTCGAAGCCGTCTTTGTCCTCGGGCCAGGACACACATTCGTCTTGTGCGTCGGACAGGCCGTCTCCATCCGAATCGGCCTCACGTGGAGCGAAGGCGACGCCCAACGTAGCCGAGAAGGGCGCGCTGCCGATGCCGTCGAGCAAGGCGGCATAAGCCCCGAGCACGAACGCGATGTCACCGCTGCGGTAACGCGCGGTTGCGCCGGCCGAGAGCGACCAGGGCAGCGTCGAATCAGTGGGTGCGACCGGCGTGAGCGGCAGATGACCGAAGGCCTCGACCATCAACCCCCAATGCTCGTCCGGGTCGATGCCGAGCTCGCTCGGGTTGAGCGAAACTCCGGCGTAGATAGGCAATTCGTGACCGAAGCGCGAGGGGCAGCTCGAGAGCGGCGCGTTGCAGGCGAAGGACGCTTCTTCCGCGCGCAGCTTGGCGCCGGCGCTGAGGTGCGCGCTGGCCGGACCGAAGCCGTATTCGGCCAACAGCCGGCCCTGGCCGGTCACTTCACCCTCGGCGATGAAGCTGCCTTCATCCCCGAGCGGCAGCGTGATCCGCGCATCGGCGGCCAGACCAAAGCCGCGGAAGGAGCTCTTGCCGACGGCCTGCGGCTTGACGATGGTCACCTTGGCGCGCAGCCCCGGATCACCGAGCGAAGCGAGCGGCACCTTGTCGATCCCGACCAGCGCGACCACCTCCTCCTCGCGCGAGAAGTCATCCCCAATTTGACCGACCAAAATCGGCAAATCCATACCGAGCGTCAGCCGGCCGAAGAGACCGACGTTGAGACCTACATCGGCGGTGAACTGGTGACTGATCAGCTCGTAGTTCACCGCGTCATCGCTGAGCAGCACGACCGGCCGATAGCCGTAATTCAGCCGCGCATGCCCGGTCACATCCCCGGTCTCCGGCGAATCGGCCGGCTCGACCACAAGCCCGCCTTCCGTGTGCAGCGGCGCAAACGTTCCGCGCAGATCGGCGGAAGGCGGCAAAGCCATGGCCTCCGTCGCCGAGAGAGACAGGAGCAACGCCGAACCGAAAAGAAAAATCCGCTGCATGAGGGCCCGCGAAGGTACCCGACAGGCGGGATACCTGTCACCTTCGCTACACGGCGCCCAACTCCTCCCGTGAACGTGCCCTGTACCGTTTCTTTCAGCTGGGGATGGGTTTAGTCCTGCTCCCAGTGTCGTGGCGAATTCCCGAGGAGTGCCTAGCGTGCCCCGTTGCGGTCGAGAGACCAGCACCTGGCACGGACCTGCGCCCTCGGGAGTTTGCCCCGTCGTGAAGTCGCAAGTCGCGCATGAGCAGCGCACCCAGTGCAGTCAGCAGATGAAAGCGCTCTTAAAGAGCTTCTCCAAGGAGACTGCAACACCAGCCAAACGTCTCAAGGCCTGGTAGTCTCGGCTCGACGAATGCGCTTGGCCTTCAGGATTCTGTGAGCATCACGGCGCCGTTGTGAACCCCGATGCCTGGTAGCGATAGGAGTAGCGCGGCGTGGAGTGGCTGACGCTGCGGCGTATCCCTCGCAGGTTTCTATGCCCTGCGGCGTTCCGCCATTCGACGAGGTGGAGCCAGCTCCAACGCCAATTCCTCCGCTATCATTCCCACCACTTTCATCGTTGGTGCTGATCTCAGGCTCGCAGGCCAGTAGCGCAGAAACTAGTACGCGTTTCATCGTTCGCCCCCGAAGACGGTCGACTGAGGCGCGGTACCCGGCCCGAAACGGACCGGGCACTACGCTCCCAACTAGAAACCTGGCAGCACAGTCCGTGCGAGTACTGGGGTCCCTTTACTGGCTATTCCCATTCTCTTCGTAGCACTTATTGTACTCCACCAGATATTCAACGCATTGGTTGCCACCGCATTCGCCTTCTGGAAATGAACGCTCCACAGCGCATGAATAGAGCGCCTCAGCTTCCTCTATACATGCGGGCAATTCCTTAGCGCCTTCCGCACAATAGCAGTTTTTACAGCCGAATTCGCTGATAGCAATGGCACACATTTCCTCGCAAGTTTCTATCCCCTGCGGCGTTTCGCCATTCGACGAGGTGGAGCCAGCTCCCGCGCCACTACCTCCACTATCGTTCCCACCGCTTTCGTCGTCGGTGCTGATCTCAGGCTCGCAGGCCAATAGAATCGCCAATACAATTGCGCGCTTCATAGGTCGAACCCTCGCGTGCGGATGTCGTAGTTCGTCCCGGCGCTGCCGCCGTCCGACCAGGTTGCGAAAAACGGTATCGTGGGCCAGTTGAACAAGACACTGTTTGGGCAGAACAAGATCCCAAGATTGCCGCTGCACCCCTGATACGTCGCGAGCCCCATGTGGGTTCCGAGCTTGTTCTCAAACGGGCGGGCCGCAGAGACGTCGAACAGATTGACAATGGTGGAGCTAGCAGAGGCTTGATTACGCCAATCAAGCCCGCGGACGGTTAGGTTGTTCCCTCCGCCAGTTAGGCCGTTACGCCAGATGAGAGCGCCTCGACCCTGATCGGCACCGGACTTTTGCATCACCGTCATGGTTGGGGACCAGGAGTCAATCAACCCGCTCACATCCGGGGAGGTGGTTACCCCGCGAAAGCTCGTAGCGGTATCACTGAGAACGCCAAGACCGCTGAAGCCACCCGCGCGGTAAACCTGAATGCGCTGCTTGCCGCTAAAGGTTCTGCCCAAGGCAAAGAACCAGAACTGATTGGGGCCATCCCCTTTGGGTTCATTGTTGATGGCAGCATTGGCCACCCCAACAGCAATACGAGAGCTATTGATGGTTCGGGTCTTGATGGTGCTCGTCGGTGAAGTTAGCCGGTCCGGACCAACACATCGTTGCCACGCCGGTTCCGTCGCAATCAAGGTCTTCGGGGTACCTGGCGCGTCACCATTGAAGCAGGTGGTGTCGTCGAGCGCGCTGAAACAGCCAAAACTCTGGCCCAGATCATTGGACTGACTGACGAAGTAGTTGACGGTGTCGGTGGGGTCGGGAGCGGCCCCGCCAGCTGGCCCGTTGCACGTTACAAGAGAGGTATCTGCATGTTCGCTAAAGGCCACGTAGATACGCTCGAGGCCCAATACACTGGTACCAAAGATAGTGACCTTGTTGGGCGTACTCGGTGTCTCCCCGTCAGCAATCACATTCAAACGGCGCGGAGGGCTGGACTCGGCAATGGTGCCGTCCACGCCAACGAGCACCCGCGTAAACCACCAATCACCTCCGCCCCCCGACAAGGTGTCGAAGTTGCGCCAAGTAACGTAGATCGGCAGGCTTACCTGGCCCGCAATTCCACTCGATGTCTGCGGCATGAAGGCCGTGGAAGCGTGCACACTTTCCGGGTCAACCGCGCCAGCTGTATCCTCCAGTTGCTCACTTGGAATGCTGAGGATCAGACTTCGCCGAAAGCTGCCACCGCCATCCCGCGAGGTGGTGATGCAAACGTCTTCATCCACTGTATTCAGCGTACCGCAGGTGGAGACAATAGCTGCCACACCGTCCAGGCCGGTGGAGAGGGCAATCGGTTCACCACCAAACTTGCCAGCCGTGGCCCAGGAGTTGGGGCCAGGTCCTCCGCAATCCGTCAGAGCTGTGTAGGAGTCGCATGCGTTGTCAGGCCTCGGCCAGCGGATACTGGCATTGCTTGAGTCGGACATGAGCGGGGTGCTCCAGAGAGGGGTGGTAACGGTCCACCCGCTGTTCCTCACCCAACCCACTCGCGTGCCGGAGGTCTCCGCTCGTGCAAAGGCAATCAGCGCGTTTCCCGCTACTTCGCTATTCCCGCTTGATCCGTTTTGCGCCTTGATGAAGGCGGCGGTGGAACTGAGCAAATTCTTGGACGGGCTGTTGGCCAGCGTGACTTCGGTCTTGCTGAGAAAAACCTCCTGAGCGGCCTGGCCCAGCTCTTCTTGTTCAAAGTCGGAGTCATTGGCTGCCTCCGCAACCACATTATCCTCACTATCAGTACCCCCCCCCACATTGGCACAAGCGGCGATCCCAAACAGACTAATGATTGACCAGCGTACATGCATATTCCCTCGTTGACGGCCTGAGCCGTCACCTAACCAGCGTGACTTCCATCCTGTCGCACGGCCAGCCCAGAGCTGTCAACTCGACTGACGTCAAAGGACGTCAAAGAGTCCGCTGGGCAGCGGGCGCCTGGCGGCACGAGCTTCAGGCATAGGTGTTCTCAGCTTGAATATTTGTTTAGGCAATGTGCTTAGAACCAATCCCTCCTCATCTATTGCAGCACAGCCCTACCCTCCCCGCGCCCTCTTGATCTCCATCCGCGTCATCGGACCGCGCATGAACGTCATGGCCCACCTTGGTTGCAACAGCGCGGTCGCGTTGGCGTGCGCGTTCCTGGTGACGAACCAGCGGGGCTTGAGGTGTTTCAGCAGGTGGTCGAGCTGCTCGAGGCTTGTGCCGATGTGGGCTTGGTTGACGATGCCGTCAATCACGCGTTCGCGGTCGGCGTCGGTTTGCAGTCGGCCCAAGCACCAGATGCCGGCGTTGCTGAGGGATCGATAGTCGAGGTCCATTGGGTTTTGCGTGGCGATCACAACGCCGACGCCGAAGGCGCGCGCCTATTCCGCCAAAGGCGGATGCAGCAGCAAGAATGACTCGTGCCCTCTTCGCAAAACGGCCGGAGGCCCCGCTCGGTCCTTTTGACTCGCACGAGTCATTCCATCAGCGCGACGAGCGGTCGCTTCGTCGGTGGGTTCGCGGGGTGCGGTGGCAAGAAGCCGTACACCTCGTCGAACACCACCAAGGCGCGCAGCCGCTGCGATCCCGGCAAACCGCGCACCCAGGTGAGCACCTCCTCCAA
>CAITIQ010000010.1 GCA_903892415.1 uncultured delta proteobacterium
CCTTCCGGTCAGATCGCAGTTCGAATTTCCTAAGCGCCCTGATACCGTCTCTCCCCATGGACCCCCTCGCCGAGCTCGCGGTCTTGCTTCGCCCTGCGGGCGCTGGCCTCCACCTGGTCTCCACGGGCCGCGCCGAGCAGGAGGCCCTCGCGCGGCGCCTCTACGGCGCGACGACGCAGGACGAGGTCGCGGCGAGGTTCCGCGAGGCGCTGGCTCGCGTCCTCTCGGCGCGCGCGTTCGTGCTCGGGGTGCCCTCCGACGTGGGCGCGGGCTTTCGGCGTGGCGCCAACCTCGGTCCACAGGCGATTCGCACGCAATACTTGGAGGAGCACGGCGGCTGGCCCGAGGGCGTCGTCGACCTCGGCGACGTGTTCGTGGTACCTCAGCTTCTCCATGACGAGATGCTCTCGGAGTCCCAGAAGGAGCGCACGCGGAAGGCGATCTACGCGGACGTCGACCCGGCGACGCGCGCCACGCTCCCGGTGTCGCCGCTCTCGATCGAGGAGCGCGCGCTCGATCTCGTGTTTGCGCTCAACCCCACGATCGCGCCGGTCGTGCTCGGCGGCGATCACTCGACCGCGTGGCCGGTCGCCGCGGCGCTCTCTCGCGCGCGCGCTGGTGAGCGCTGGGCGATCGTCCAGCCCGACGCACACACCGATCTGCTCGAGGAGCGGCTCGGCGTTCCCTACTGCTTTGCGACCTGGTCTTTCCATGCGAACGAGCTCTTCGCGCGGGACGGCCGGCTCGTGCAGGTCGGGACGCGCGCCTCGCGCTTCGATCGCGGTCACTGGGAGTCGTCGCTCGGGGCCCGGCAGTTCTGGGCGGAGGAGTGCCGCCGGGACCCCGACGGGGTGCTCGATCGGCTCGTCGGGCACCTGCGCGCGCTTCGGGTCACCAGCGTCTACTTCTCCAACGACATCGACGGGACGGATGCCGCGTACGCCGACGCGACGGGCACACCGGAGCCGGGTGGTCTCGCGCCCGAGTTCGTCGTCGCGCTCATCCGCCGGCTGGGGCGGGACTTCGACGTGATCGCCGGGGACGTGATGGAGCTCGCGCCGCCTCTCCGGGACGACCCGAGCACGACCGTGCGGCTCGCGACCCGCTATCTGCACGAGACCCTCCGAGCGATCCTCGGCCTGCGGCGCTCGCTCGCGCCGGCCAAGCTGCGCGGGGACGTCAGCGGAGCTTCGGGGTGACGAGCTCGGCGTCGAACTCGCGCTCCCAGGTCGTCTCTGCGAGGGCGCGGCGTTCGTCGTCTTCGAGGCGGATGTCACTACGTGCGCTCGATGCTCCGGCCCGATGCGCTGGATCGAGGTGGCCACGACCCCCGTCGCGATCGCGATTCTGCTCGCCATGCACGGGCTCGGCCCCAGACCTCCGCTGGCGATATCCGCCCCGTTCGGTCAGCTGCGGCTCGCGTTCTCGGGGGCGTGAGCCGTGCCTCACGAACTACGGTGGGGCCCCATCGTACGTGGCCGATCGTGTCCATCGCCAGCCCGCTTACCGAACGAGGCACTCCGTGAACGTCGACGCCGACCCGGAAAAGCCGAGACCCGAAGCACATGCTGGCGGGGCTCAGGCGAGCCTGCGGCGAAGTTCTCAGCTTCGAAATCCCCCTCCGCTGTCATCGCCTGGCTCTGCGCGGCGGGCCCTGCGGCATGCTCGCCGATGATGCGGCGTTCAAGGACTGGGTCCAGCATACTCAGGCGGGGTCCCTTCGCTTTGCCCGACGCATGCTCGGGCAAGACGCTGACGCCGCCGACCTCGTCCAAGAGAGCTACGTCCGCGCTTACATTGCCCTCCGCCGAGGCCAGTTTCGCGGAGATGCCTCTCGTCTCGATCCGTGGCTGCGACGCATCCTCTTGCGCGCCTGTCTCGACGCCCTACGGACGCGTCGGCGCCGGCGCGAAGAAGTCGTGGCGGATTTCGACGAAGCGCCCGCGCCGAGCACTGCAAGCGCAACCGTTGATCGGCAAGACTTGGAGCGCGCCCTTCGCGATCTCCCCGCCGAGCAGCGCACCGCTTTCGTTTTACGCGAGATCGAGGGCTACTCCCTCAGAGAGACAGCGGAGGAGCTCAGCTGCTCCGTGGGCGCGGTCGAGCAACGCGTCCTACGCGCCTGGGCTGGGCTAAGGAGGCGGTTGCATCGTGAAGCAGGAGAGTGATTGGCAGGCCGCTGTGCGGGCAGCGTTGCGAGACGACCCTGGCTCGTCGCACGAGATCGAGGCCGAGCTCAGCGACTCCCTCGCGCAGACGGTCCTCGACCACGGCAAGCCACGCCTCATCGCGGGCGCGGTTCTACGCCTCGCGGCGACGGGTGCGGGTGTCGCGCTGCTCGCGACCCTGGGAGCAGCGCAGTGGGCCGCACGCGAGGGCTCGAAGCTCGCGGACGTCATCTCCTCGGAGGTCCCATGGATCCCTTAAAAAGGACGCGCTTGTTGACCGTCGCGCTGCTGCTCTTGGTGTTCTTGTTGGGCAGCGTAACCGGAGGGTTCGTCTCCCGCGCGGTGCAGCAACGTCGGTTGCGTGAGGCGATGGCGGGCGACCCCGCCACGATGCGCACACGGCTCATGACCTTCGCGCTCGAGCGCCGCCTCGACCTGACGAGCCGCCAACGAGACGCGACGCAGCAGCTGCTTCGCTCCCAAGAGGGTGCGTTTCGCGCTGCCGTGGAGCCTTGCAGACCCGCCAAACAAGAGCTCACCCGACAAGTCGCCGAAGAGCTACGACCGATGCTCACACCCGAACAACATCGTGAGCTGGACGACTTTTTGGAGCAGGAGAAGCACCGCTGAAGGGCGGGCTCCAACGGTGAGGTCTCGGACCCGC
This sequence comes from uncultured delta proteobacterium, assembly GCA_903892415.1. Taxonomy (GTDB): domain Bacteria; phylum Myxococcota_A; class Polyangia; order Polyangiales; family Polyangiaceae; genus Xiheicaenibacterium. The sequence goes on from CAITIQ010000010.1 coordinate 2,833, forward strand.
GCTGGCCTGCCAAGTCCGGTCCTACCGCACCCTACTAACTCGACGATCGGGCCCATAGGATTCAGCGCCTCTCTTCCGTCTATGTAGATCATGAGTTCAGCGCCGAAGCGACACCCCATCCAGCAGCCAGGGTCTGCGAAGTCGAACCCATTGCGAGCCGCGAGTCCCCCGCTCGAGGCTGGGGTCATGTACACCTGGCCCGCGTGGCTCGGGGCGACAAGCGATCGAGCGCTCGTCGTGATCGCTGCGCTTGCCGTGGGGGCCTGCGGCGACTCCAGCGTTGCCGGGGACGCGGGCGGCGGGGGCACCGAGACGGGGGGAGCACCGGCGAGCGGCGCCGGTGGCGGTAACGGTGGCGCTTATCCAGAAGGCCTCAGTGAGCACACGATCGAGGTCAACGGCGTCGAGCGACGCTTTCGCGTGCACGTACCGCCCGCAACGAGTGAGCCGCTCGCCCTCGTTTTCGTGCTCCATGGCGGGGGCGGCGAGGGACTGGACGTCACAATCCTCGGTGAGCACCCGCTCTCCGTCTTTCGCAGCGTCGCCGATCGAGAGGGCTTCGTGGTGGTGTATCCGGGTGGCCTCCCCGCCAACGATGCAACTGGAAAGGCGGGCTGGGTGGACTGCCGAGCCGACAACACGGTCTCGAGCGGCGCGGACGACGTGGGCTTTCTCGCTGCACTGGTCGAGCAGCTCGGCGCGGAGTTCTCCCTCTCGAGAGAGCGGCGCTTCATGACGGGGGGATCCAATGGCGCACAGATGACCCACGCCTTTGCCTTTAACCGTGCGGACCTCGTGGGGGCCGTTGCGACAGGCTCCGGCAGCCTCCCCGAGACCCCGCTGGCTGGTCCCTGCACTTCGGGGCCCAGCCAGCCACTGCCAATCCTCGTCCTCCATGGTACGGCCGACACACAGATGCCCTGGGAGGGCGGTTGCGTCGCCAATGTGGGCGGGGCCTGCAACCGGGGCCGCGTGATCTCGGCGGAAGCGACACGCGACCGCTGGCTCGAGATCAATGGCCTCGAGGCGGTGACTCCGACCGAGACCGTCATCGAGGTGAGCTTCACCGACGGTGGACCTGCGCATCGCTTCGACTATGCAGGCGCGTACCCGGTGCAGTGGTGGCGCCTCGATGGCGCGGGCCACACGACCCCCAGCCAGACCGTGCTCACACCGCCTAACCAAGTCACGGGGATACAGTGCGAAGACATCGAGTTTGCCGAGGTCGTCTGGGATTTCTTCGCCGGACAGCTACCGGACTGAGGTCCCCGCTTACGACCGCCTTCGCTCGCGCCGGCCAAGCTGCGCGGGGACGTCAGCGGAGCTTCGGGGTGACGAGCTCGGCGTCGAACTCGCGCTCCCACGTCGTCTTCGCGAGGGCGCGGAGCTCGTCGTCCGGGAGCGTGAACAGCTCCTCGTAGACCGACCAGAAGGCCTTGCCGTCGAGCCGGTAGCCCCGCCGCACCGAGCGCCCCGAGAGCGCCTCGAACGCAGCCATCGCCGTCCTGCCGTAGGTCCCGGTGGGGTCCTCTCGCGCGAGGAGGTACTGAGCGAGCTGGACGAGCGTGACCTTCGGCGCCGCGCCCTCGGCGGTGAGCTCCGCCAGGAACGCGCTGACCTCGCGGTTGACCCGGTCCTGCGACGAGTGGGCGTACCCCTCCATGATCGCGAGCACGGCCGGCGAGAGCGGGACGTGGGGCCCGTCGATCTGGTGCTGAAGCTCGTGCCGCTCGGTCGCCAAGAGCACGGCGCTCGCGATGGCGCGCCCGTCGCCAGCGGCGTACTCCTTGAGCAGCTGACCGCAGCGATCCAGCCCAGAGTAGAGGTCGTTGTTCGCGACGAGCCCGTCGGTGCAGTACCCCAGCTTCGAGATCGCCGAGAACACCTCCCCCTGCTCCTCCGTCTCCTCGAGGATGACGAGCGCGAACGGCTGGCTGTCACGAGAGAAGCCCAGCCGCCCGTGCCCCTGTCGGACTCGACCGGCTCGTCGAACACGCAGCGTCGCGTAGGGGCGCCCACCGACGTCGTACTGGCGTACCTCTTCGATCCGGTAGGGGTAGACGGCGAAGCTGTGCCGGAACGAGTCCTCGTCGAGCTCCGTGACGATGTCGGCGTCGAGACAATAGGGGAGCCCCGCGCTGCGGCTAGCCTCGTTCACCTCGGTGACGAGGTTGCCCCAGCGACGCCCTGCGAGATCGAGGTCGTCGCTCTCCTCGACCAGGCGACGCACGGCATCTCCAAGCGCCGGGTCCAGCGCTGCCGCGCCGACCGTGAGACTCTTGCCACGCTCCTTCAGGAGCACGCGAGCCTCCGAGCTCTGCTCGGCGCGTGTCGCGAGGTCCCAGTTGCGGCGCGCACGCATCCAGGACGGCAGCGATGTCCCGAACACCTCGTCGCTCTGCGAGGTCGCCTCGCGCAGCGTCCAGTCGGTGCCCTTCTCGGGTGGACGCGAGAGCGCGAAGCCGAGGCCCCCAACCGCGAGCGTTCCAGCGATTGACGCGATCAGCGCCGCGCGCGCCGGTAGGCCGCCCGTGGCCGCGAGCGTCGCGGACGGCACCGCCTTGCCGAAGGCGTCGACCTCTCCTTCGATCGAGTCGGAGATCTTCCGAGAGGCAGGAGCGACGTCTCCCTCTCGCACGAAGAACGTCTCCACCGCGACGAGCAGGGCCGCCGAGCAGAGCCCGACGATCGCCGTGACGGCGAGGACCATCGCCGAGTGCAGCAACAGGACGAGCCCGCCCTCCGGACTCCCGAACCCGCGGACGATCAGGAGGCCGAGCCAGACGGGGAGCCCCCACGTCGCGAGCAGCGCGACGGTCCCCTCGTCCTTGGACGACGGGCTGCGGAGAAGGAAGAGGCTGGTGGCGGCGACCGCGAGCGGCCAGGAGACGAGGAAGGTCAGGATGAGCGCGCCGATCTGGAAGCGGACATCGGGCAGCTCGGAGATGTGGGCCAAGGTCCGGAGGATGGCGCGGAGCGGGGCCTCTCCGCGGTCCGGTAGGACGTAGTAGACGAGGGCGCTCACGACCGAGACCGAGACCATCGGCAGGACGGCGCGTTTCGTCGCGGGGCGGAACGACAGGTTGCCCGCGGCCGCGGCGGCCGAGAGGGAGAGGAGCACGAACGCCGGCTTGTTCGAGATGCTCTCGGGGAGTGTGTTCGCGTCCCAGGCCGCGCGCTCGGCTCCGAGCCACCGCAGGAGCGCGGTCGAGGCCAGCGCGGCCAGCACGAACATGCCGAGCGAGCCGCCGCGCTTCGACACGAAGGACGCGACGAAGATGCTCACGGCCGCGAGCGGGAGCGCCAGGAGCCCCAACTGCCCACCGAGGGACACCTCCGGCACCACGTCCCACAGGAAGATGGGCGTCTTGTAGAGCACGTCGAGCGGGAGGACGCTCACGAGCAAGAGCAGCACGGAGCACCAGCGCGCGCGGCTCCGCATGCGCGCCGCCGAGACTCCGAAGAAGAGCCCGTCGGGCTTATCGGTGTCGTCGGAGTCCGGCTTGGGCGCCTCGGGGGACGTGTCGCTCACGGGACCTCCACGTAGGCGATCGCCCCCACGCGGCGGCTCGAGAGGTTCGGGTCGACCTCGGTCGACTCGAAGTAGAGACGCCCTCCGTCCGGTGAGAAGCGCGGCGCG
>CAITIQ010000011.1 GCA_903892415.1 uncultured delta proteobacterium
CTCTCTATGCAGATAGAGAGGCCGCTGGGAACGACGACGAGGCCAAGACCATGGCCCAGAACCTCCTCGCTCAGGTCGAGGCTCTCTATGCAGAGCGCCAGGAACTACTGGAGGAAGTAGGTATCGAGCCTGCCGTCGCGGTGATTCGGCGTGAGCGAATGATGCGGGAAAACCTGCTCGCGCAGGTGGAGTCTCTATACGAAGAGCGCCAAGAACATAAAGACGACCGTAGCTCCCTCGAGAGCCAGCTTCGTTCAATGAAGGCGGACCGCGAGCGGCTCGAGCGAGCGCTCGGCTCACACGATCCGCTTGAACTTATATCTAAATTTAACTCACTACGTGAACAACAACAACCCAAACCATCGACCATCCGAAGAATCTTCGGCTGAGGCCACCGAAAAGCTCATCCCAATGTCATTTGTCGAATCCAGTCTCTTGAGCAACCTCGACATGATCTCGCGCGATCAAGCAAACGCAGTCAACTATGGCGTAGTCAAAGTGGACGACGCTGGCGTGATCCAAATGTACAATCGCTGGGAGGCCGAGATGGCAGGTTTCTCACCCGCGACGACCGAGGGAAAGAACTTCTTCACCCAGATTGCCGTGTGCACCAACAACCGGCTCTTCTTCGGTCGCTTCAAGGATGGCGTCGCCAAAGGGGACCTCGACGTCGAATTCAACTACACGTTTACCTACAAGATGCGCCCTACGAACGTGGGCATTCGGCTCTATCGCCACAAGCCCTCACGAACCAACTGGGTATTCGTTACCAAGAAGTAGTTCAGACCTCGTCTCGAACGACGCTCTTGAGAAACCATTGACGGTATCGGAGGACTCTATGTTGCTATCAGAAAAGTTTAAGCAGATGACGGGGGAGCGCCTGCTCCCGCAGGTCTCCAGCCTACTGGATGACATGAAGGTGGATCAGGCCATCCGTGACAAGGTGATGGACTACGCGCGTTCCAAGGCTGCGTCGATCGCTGAGCTGGCTGACGCGCTCGGGGCGCCGGAGGACGAGCCGGAGTTATACCGTTCCATTGGCTTTCTCTGGTTGGAGCTAAAGACTGAGTGGGTTCGCTACAACCAGACAATGAACTACCAGTGTGTCCGTGATGGTGAGGCTGAGCCGTCAGTGTTCATCAAGGGTTCCGTTTGCGCGGACATCCTCACGGCAGTGGAAGGCTTCATGATGCCCTCCGAGGTGGAGAAGCTCGACGCTATCTGTGTAGAGCCAGTTGCGATTGGCGGCCCCGACGTCAACGGCACGCAACGCTTTCTGAAGCACTGTGAGGGCCAGATCGCTAGTGTCGCGCGAATATTCTCGCAGGCCTCCGATGCAGCCGCCAGCTTGTCCGAGCTACGTACTGCGCAATCACTGCCGGCAACTCGGCTTGACGTGCTGACGAAGCGCTATGAGAAGATGCTGGCGGATCTGGCGCAAGAGGCGGACCGTGTGCTCGCCGTCGACTTCGACACGGTATGGCCAATCCTCGCCGACTGTGTGGAGGCTATGGCCCGTGACACAGGCGCTCGCATCACCGTTGCCAAAGCCGCAGCCCCCGACCTCAAAGTGGATCTCCGGCTCGCTCGAAAGCTAGCGGACGTAACCAGGGGTGCGGGAGCCGTGCTCTTGGCCTTCGCCCAAGAGAAGCCGGAGGCCCGAAAGGCACAGGGGAAGGCCGCCCACGCGGAGTTCAGCGTAGCCGTCGTCTCAGGCGAACGCTCGACCGAGCTCCGACTGGCCTTCGAGGGACGCGGAGACTTGGGCCGTACCCTGGAGGCCAATGAGGAAGCGCGCGGCGCCTGGAGTACTTTTCTGGCGGAGCTCGAGGTGATGGGCGCAGCCGCTTCGGTCGCCGATACCGAAGGCCGCTCGACGGAAGTGATCATTACGATTCCGCGCGCCGGACTCGCTAGTGGTGAAGGATTCGTAGTCGTTGAAGGTCGCGGCTCGCTGGTCTGCTTCCCGAGCAGCGCCTTGCTCGATTCCCCGGGCGAGAAAGCGGAGGCCACCTTGGACCTGCGGAGCGACCCAGCGGCGCCGCCAGCGACCTATCGCGTTACCTTCGCCTCGGGTCGCAGCGTTGAGGTCATCGGCAGCGGCGCGCCGACGCGGGCACAAGGCGTTGCTCTCCCGGCGGCCATGGTAGACGCCAGCTATGAGCCAACCTTCGCGTTCGCCGTACTGACTCCCCGAGGAGCTGCGGGGCTGCTCGACGAGCGAGCCTTTCAAGTTCTGCGTTCACACATTGCACCGAGTGCTGAGTGAGTGAACCGCTCCTACGCGACTTTCGCGCTCGATGGCTCTCCGGCGCCTTGCCGATGGTCATCGAGCACAGCGCAGGAGCGCCCGAGCGAATATGCGCCTCCCCCTCCCTCTGGATGGGGGGCAAACGCGTAGCGGAGCTACTTCGCGAGGCTGGACTTGGTGAGGGGCATCGGGTCGGCTACTCGGGGCAATCGAAGATAGCGTGGGTGCAGACGTTCGTAGGGTGTCTACGGGCAGGTGCCTGCTTCACCCCGGCAACAAGTATCGCAGGAGCCGAAGAGGAAGGCGTGAGCGCCTTCTTCGACGAGCAACTCGAGCTCATACCTAAGCGGAGTGCGACCAGCGCTGACGGTGGTCGTATCAGGTTCAGCGATGGCAGCTCACTTTCAAACGAAGATCTCAGCGCAATATGGCAAGAACTCCCGTCGATCATGGACCCTTCGCACGAGCGACTCGGGGCCACCGGGGATTGGGGCTCGGACTTTCGACTCTTTGCTATCGAGCTGCTCGGAGGTCTGCGCCAAGGCCTGGAAATACATATCTACGGGACTGACGTGGCAGCAGCTGACGTGGCAGCGAAAGGGTGCCTCCCTCACCTTCTCGTGGGACCCCATTGGAACTCCCAAGACCTCGGATTCCAAGCGCAAGTAACGCAGCGGATCGAACTGCGGCATTCAAACGCGCCGCGACAACAGCTTCAGAGTCATTGTGTTAGCGGGCTTCTCCGCGATTGACCTAGACCCACGAAAGGGCACTTCCATGCAGGAAATCGATCTTAATCAGCAGCACGAGGAGCTGCTCGAGTTCGTCTATCTCAGTCCCTTCGCCCTGGCCCGCATCGACGAGTCCGGAGCGATCGACATGATGAACTCGATGGGCGCCAACCTGCTAATGGAGTTTGCGCCCACGCCGGAGATCACCAATCTCTTGGACATTCTGGACACCGTAGACAGCGGAATTCGAGGCCTGGTAGGTGCCTTCGGGGAGGAACGTGGCCCCATCTGTGAGGGCTACCGTATCCCGATTAACCGAGACTTCGGTGAGCCCCTGGTGCTCACCCTTACACTACTGAAGCTAAGGCCGGGTCGCATCATGGCTGCCTTCGGCGACATCTCGAACCTCGAGGCCGCGCAGCGCGCCCAGCGCTTCTTACTAGACAATGTCTCGGACGGGCTGGTCACAGTCGAGGCCTCGGGCACGATGGCTACTCAGTGCTCGGCTTCGCTAACGCACTGGCTAGGTGCTCCCACCGCTGACACCAAATTGTGGGATTTCGTCGCGGAGAAGTGCCCTCGTTATGCCGCCGAGCTTCAAGTTTGCTGGGAGCTGATGCTCGATGACGTTCTTCCGCTGGAGCTGGCGATCGACCAACTACCCAAGCGACTCGACGTGGACGGCGTTCCGCTAGGCGTTACCTATCAGCCGCTGCTTCAGAACGGCGTTCTATCCAACGTCCTCGTCGTGATGCGCGACCTGACCGCCGAGCTCGAACGTGAGCGCTTGGACGCGGAGCAACGTGAACTCTCGGCGGCCCTGTCGAGACTCTCTCAGGACCGTGAGTCCTTCCGCTCATTCTTTGACGAGGCGTCGCGTATCGTCGACTCGCTGGTGAACGGGCAAGCGGCATCAATTGTATTACTCGCCCGCGAGCTCCATACCCTCAAGGGAGCTTCATCTCTGTTTGGGCTGACCAGCGTTGCGGCACTCTGCCACGGTTTTGAGGATCGAGTCCTCAGTAGTGGAACGATGCTCGAGCATGGCGAGAAGGAGCGACTGCGAGCGCGTTGGGAACAGCTTGAGCAAAGCATCCGGGGGCTGCTCGGTAGCGAAAGCAGCGGGGTTACCTGGACCAAGACCGAGTACGCAGAAGTCTACAAGATGATGACGGCCAATAGCTCCCGCCAAGCCGTGCTCGAGAAACTTCAAACGCTTGCGCTCTCGCCCATACAAGGCCAATTCGCGAACTTCGCTGCGCAGGCGGTTGCATTGGGCGTGCGCCTTGAGAAAGCGCCAATAGCAACCACCGTCAATGCAGACAGCATTCGCGTACGTAAAGGACACTTTGCGCCCTTCTGGGCCGCCTTTGTTCATGCGGTGCGCAATGCAGTCGACCACGGAATCGAGTCGGCCAGCGAGCGAGCCGCCCAGGGGAAGGACGCAACAGCCAAGCTTGATTTCATTGCGTCGCGCACAGCCGAGCACATCGTTATCGAGCTGCGCGACGACGGCGCCGGTATCGATTGGGAGGCGATCCGTCGTAAGGCCGCAACGCTCGGGCTACCGAGCACGGACAAGGAAGATCTGATCGCTGCACTCTTTACCGACGGGGTCTCGACGCGTGACCAGGCCAACGAGACCTCCGGGCGCGGGGTTGGCATGAGCGCGTTGAAGTCCGCTTGCAACGCGCTGGGTGGCTTCATCGAAATCGACACACACGTGGGAGTGGGCACCTCGCTGCGCTTTCTCTTTCCGCGTGCCTTCGCCAATCAGCCTTCGCTCCTTCCACCCGTTGGAAGAGCATCGGCGCCCCCAAAGGAAAGCGAGCTCGCTAGCTAACCACGCCAACGAGTGAACAGAACGCGGTGGTCAAGAGTGCTGCAAGTTCCAGCTTTGCCTCGACACCGGCAGGTACCTGTGTGCGCAGCCAACGTGCCCCAACGTTCCCGAGCAGCAGGCCGGTGACCAATACCCCTGTAGCTGGCAGCAGCTCGACGTGCATGAGCCCGGACAATCCGTAGCCCAAGAGTCGCCCCAGGTGCAGTACCACCGCGCAGCAAGAGATTGTGGCAACGTAAGCCTCACCCCGCAGCCCACGTGACATCAACAGCGGGGCAATTAGGAAGCCAGCCCCGCCCGAAGTCGCAGCAAGCGCGCCTATCGCGCTCCCCGCCGCAAACAGAGCGCCCCGACCCACCCGCAGCGTCACCAATCCGCGCGCGCGCAAGAGGGCAATCACCGTCGTAGCAAGCAGCAAGGCTGTGACCAACGCTCCGGGTAACCGTGTCAATAGCAAGCCCCCAATCAGGGCTCCCGGGGCAGTACCAGCAGCCACCAGCATCGCCACACGCTTATCGACCGAAGCTCGATACATCCATGTTCGCTGCACGTTGGACAACATCAATGCTGGTGAGGTGATAGCCAAGGCCTCATGCGGCCCACGGAGCACGCCAACCACAGAGACCAGCAGCAAGCCGCCGCCCATCCCTGCGATGGTCGTGAGTATCCCGGCGGCGATTCCAAGGGCTAGGAGCAAGCTCATAAGCAGGGATATGAGTGGAGCCGAGAACAACGACCAATGATGATTTCGGTTACTTTCGATAATCTCTGCTTATGCTCGAACCGATTCGCCACTTTCTGCTGATCGCCGAGACCGGTACCTTCACTCTTGCCGCTCGAAAGGCGCACGTAACTCAACCAGCCTTGACGGCTTCGATTCGACGACTCGAGGATTCGTTGGACTGTCGGCTCTTCGATCGCGGGCGACATGGCGCTCGACTCACCGAAGCAGGCGCCACGCTTCTACCGCACGCGCGAGCGGCTGTGGTCGCGCTCGATGAGGGAGAGCGCGCGGTCATGGCGCTCGATAGGCTGGAGGCCGGAGAGGTTCGCGTAGGTGGTGGCTCGACTGCCTGCAGCTACCTACTGCCACCTCTTTTGTCTGCTTTCCGGCGCAAGCATCCGGGAGTTGCAGTCAGACTGCGTGAGATGCCCGAACAATTGGCAGTCGAAGCCTTCGATGCTGGCGAGCTCGACTTGGTGGTAGCTACCTCCCCGAAGCGAGGAGAGTTGTTCCGCGACGAAACGGTTATTCTGGTTGGCCCGCCAGCGGTTGATACCGCATCGCTACCGCTCATTACCTTCACCCGCGGAAGCGCGGTTAGGGAGCTGGTCGATCGCCACTTTCCAGAGCGCCCCGTGGCGATGGAACTCGCGAGTATCTCCACCGTAAAGGGCAGTGTACGCGCTGGACTCGGGGTAGCGCTGATCAGCCGCACGGCGGTTGCGACCGACCTTGGCCTCGGCAGACTCGTGGAGCTGCGTGACCACCGGACGCCCTTGGCGCGACCGCTGCACCTGATATCGCGCGGGGTCGAGCGATTGTCCGCCGGCGCGCGGGCACTGCGGTTGATGATGCTCGCGGATGCACCTCTCCCTCGAGGGCGACGCCGTCAACGAGAGGGCCAGCCGGCGCGCCGCCGGGGCTGAAGTTGGGTAAAATACGTAGCTCTCAAGGAGCTTCGTGCCGTGGTAGGTTCGACCGAAGGAGCGAGCAAAGGTGACAGCTGATTCAGAGCTCTCGGAACCACGCCAACGTGAGACTGCGGACGAGAGCCCGCTCTCCCCTTCCGTTCAATGTACGATTCCTGAGGATTTTGTTCGGGCTTTAGGAAAAGCGACAACGCTTGCGTCTCCCGGGCTCAGTTCGGCCTTGTCGCTCTTCCTCTCGGTGAAGGCGCCGCAGAGTGAACCTGGTGAGAACGAGCGCTCACCCGAAGAGAGCGTGACGCGCAACAAGGATCCTCGGGCTGAGGCAGCGTCGGGAGAAGAACCGAGGGCGACCGAGCCTCGTCGCGAAGGTCCCCATCCTCGGCTTGCGGAGATCGCGAAGATGACGCAACCAGGCCGCTACGACGAGATCGACTTTCTCGGCGCGGGCGGCATGGGAGTGGTAACTCGAGTCTTCGATCGCGTGCTTGGTCGCGAAGCTGCGATGAAGGTGCTCGAGTCCCAGCGCTCAGGCACGGTCGGCACGCTGCGTTTTCTCGAAGAAGCCCAGATTACTGGCCAGCTCGACCATCCGGGAGTGGTGCCAGTTCATGATTTCGGCGTCGAAGCCGATGGCTCGAAGTCCTACTTCACGATGAAGCTCGTGCGTGGCGAGTCGCTGGCCTTCTTGATCGCTACGCACCACAAGTTTGGTCTCTACGGCAGACCCCTCGAGAGGTTACTTGGCGCGTTCACGAGGGTCTGTGAGGCAATTGCGTTTGCCCATAGCCGCAGAGTCATCCACCGCGACCTCAAGCCGGACAACATTCTCATTGGTAGTCACGGGCAGGTTTACGTTATGGATTGGGGCTTAGCGCTCGTTCTCAATGGCGGCCGGCCCTCCGAGACGGTCGAGCCGCCCAAGCATGAGATCGCTGGCACGCCGTCGTTCATGGCGCCCGAGCAAGCCCATGGGCATGTGTCGGCCCTCAGCCCTCGCACGGACATCTTCGGGCTGGGTGCCATGCTGTACGCCATCCTGACTGGCAAAGGGCCGCACCACGCCGCGACCAGCATTGCCTCGTTAGAAAAGGCCCGCAAGTGCGTTATCGATGAAACCGCGTTGGAGGACGCGCCGCCCGAACTGGCGCGCATCACGATGAAGGCTCTCTCTCCAGATCCGGAGGATCGCTACGCGAGCGCGGAGGAACTTGGCCAAGACATCGAGGCGTTCCTGCGAGGTGGCGGTTGGTTCCGGACGAGAACGTACGCGGCGGGTGAGACCATCATTGCCGAAGGCGAGCCCGGCTCTGTTGCCTATGTACTCGCCACTGGTCGCTGCGAGGTGTTCAAGACAGTGGACGGCCAAAAGGTCCCCCTGCGCGTGCTCGAACCAGGTGACGTGTTTGGTGAGACGGCGGTGTTCACCGCAAAGCCCCGCTCGGCGACGGTCGTTGCACTCGAGCCATGCAGCGTAAAGATCGTCACCCAAGATGCGCTCGACCGCGAGCTCGACCGCAACCCTTGGATGGGCGCCTTTGTGCGTGCCGTTGCAGAGCGCTTCCGCGAAGCCGACGCCAAACTTGTGAGCATACGGCCGGCCACCTCCGAGTGAACTGGACAGTAAGCCGGTGAGCAGCCCTTACTGAGCCGCCTTCGTACGGTTTAGCGAGCTCAGCAGCACGTACGAGCCCATCGAGATAAAGAAGCCGACAAACCAGGCATAGTTATACAGGTGAGTCCAAAACTCGCCGAAGCTGGCCCACTTGACCACCGTAAGAAAGCCCGGGAGGTTGGGTAGAATTCCCAGCAATAGGGCGATGACCGCGGCTGGGTTGAAGCCCCCCTTGTACCAATAGGGTCCCCCCTCACCAGCATAAAGGCCGGGCAGATCGAGCGAACGCTTCCGGATAACGAAGTAGTCCCCGATCAGCACTCCACCGATGGAGCCGAGCAGCGCGGAATACCCGATTAGCCAGGTAAAGATATAGCCACTTGGGTCGGCGACGAGCTTCCACGGCATAATGATGATGCCGATGAAAGCGGTGATGTACCCACCCATCTTGAAGGAGATCGACTTGGGCGCGATGTTCGCAAAATCATTGGCGGGACTTACGACATTGGCCGCGATGTTGGTCGCCAGGGTGGCCAGCGCCAGCGAACCGAGCCCGATGACTAGCAGGAGCGGGTGGTCAAACTTAGCCACCAGCACAACCGGGTCCCAGACAGCCTCGCCGTAGATCACTACCGTGGCCGAGGTGACCGCCACACCAATGAAAGAATAGAGCCCCATCGTTGTAGGCAAGCCGAGGGTTTGCCCGAGCACCTGGTCTCTTTGCGACTTTGCGTAGCGAGTAAAGTCGGGAATGTTCAATGATAGGGTTGCCCAGAAGCCTACCGCCCCGGTCAACGCCGGAAAGAAGAAGTCGAAGAACTGGCCTTCCTTAGCGCCGCCTGCCTCAAACTGTGAGGGCGTCGAGAGCATGGGTCCGAAGCCACCAGCCCTACGCGTCGCCCAAAACAGTAGCAAGAGCCCCATGGCGATTAAAAGTGGGGCCTTTACATTGAGCAGGAGCCGAATCGAGTCGATACCCTTGTAGATCACGAGCACATTGAGCGCCCAGAACAACATGAAGCATCCAAGCTGGCTGAGGCTAATGCCCAAAACCGGCAGTGGTGCTAGCTGGGCGAAGGAAGGAATGAACACCGCCAGAATGGAATAGATGGCTGCCCCGCCAATCCACGCCTGAATGCCGAACCAGCCGCAAGCTACCAGTGCCCTCAAAATTGCCGGGATGTTTGCGCCAAGCATTCCGAACGCTGCTCGGCAGTAGACCGGGAAGGGGATGCCGTAGCGCGTGCCAGCGTGGGCGTTGAGGATCATCGGCACGAGCACCACCGTATTGCCCGCGAAAATCGTCAGGACGGCCTGCCACCAGTTCATGCCTCCCTGAATCAGCGAGGAGGCAAGGGTGTATGTAGGAACACAAGCGGACATCGAGATCCAGAGAGCGGCAATGCTGAACACCCCCCACTTGCGCTCCGCGAGCTTGGTCGGAGCTAGATCATGGTTGATGTAGTCGGATTGCAGTTCGCTCGTCAGCGATACAATCCCAGCAGCTTCGCTTACGCCGGAGGAGGTGACGGTCGCCATCGCGGGCCATCCTAGCGGCAACCAGGAACCGTGGACGAATCCCTAGCAGACGGTTGCCTATTCAGCGGACTTATCGAAGCCGGAAAAGACACGCAGTCGCGCAGCGTCCGGCGTCGGTGAGCCGTCGACGTCGCGGAGGGTGAAGGTGTGAAGCGGGGCCAGCGCTGGCCGCTGCAACGGCTCAGCGCCCGCCTCCGGAACCGCGTCACGCCAGCGAATCGTCCAGACCGAGAACAGCGCCGGCCGGCCAAAGCGCGGGATGACGTCACACTGCGAAACGAGCTGGAGCGGAGACGTTGCCAAGTGCGCCACCACCCGCGACTCAGCGCGACTATCCCCGCAAAGTACGAAGGTTCCACTGGGCGCAAGAACTTGGAGAGCGGAGTCGATATACGCCTCAACACCGCCGCGCTCCTCAATGCGCGCCAAGGTCCGCTGCCGATCCCGTGCGTCTGAGGCTTTCCCCGGCGGGAAGTAAGGAGGAGTCCCTGTAACTAACTCAAAGACGCCGAAGCCCTCCGTTGCTTGTGCCAACACGGCGGGCTCACGCAGATCCCCGAAGATGGTGCGCACGCGGCCTTTGAGGCCGTTACGGGCCACGTTCTCCAGCAGCAAGGTGAAGCTCGCAAGCTGCGCCTCAATCCCCACGGAGCGAACGCTCTGGCTCTTCCAAGCCAGCAGCAAGAGCACCGAGCCCAGCCCCGTCCCTAAATCGATATGAGTGGCTGGCGAGGGCATCGCTTGATGGGCCATGAAGGCGGTCACGACGTCGTCAGACGAAAAGCGATGCCCATGCTTACGCTGCCAGACTCGGTAGTCGACAGTCAGTCTGTCATCCGTCAAAGGGCCGAGTGTGGGGTGCTCCCAACGAGTGTGGCGTGCCATGAGCCTCAGAAGCGCGGGTCCAAGTGGACAGGAGCCAATTCCTTCTCGAGCGCGGCCTGAAAACGCGCAGGCCCCACCCAGGAATAGATACATAGGGCAAGCCAGCAATAACCTACTAGCTCCGACGCTCGGTGCAATCCATAGTCATCGAGCAACATTCGAGTGGCATTGGTCGTTAGGAACATACCGATCAGCAGCACGATGGCGCGCGAGGTCTTGCCCCGCCAAAGAAAGGTATTGAGTCGCCACCACAAGCCGAGCGCCAGGCTCGACCGAGCCTTCACGGCCACGAGCAACGCCAAGGCATCTCGATCATTCGGCTCCTCACGAAGTGCGGCGAGAGCATGTTCGCGCGCCTCGGCGACGGCACCGCTGCGCAATAGCAGCAGCCCCTCGAGCACCAGCGCATCGACGTTGTCCGGCTCGAGCGTCAGCGCCGAAAGCGCGTATTGTCCCGCGCTCGCATAGTCACCGCGAGCATAGGCGATGCTACCAAGCAGAGAGAGTACGGCCGCATCCTCGGGTTCGAGCTCGCGAGCTCGAGCTGCCCAGGCGTGCGCCGCTTCGTATTCGGACATCGCGAAGCGGACGCTCGCCGCAGTCGTCAGAACGAAGCCGCTATCGTGTTCGAGCTCGACGGCCGTCTCACTATGCCTTCGCGCAGCGTCAAAACGACGCGCACCAACGAGCACGCGAGCCATGGCCAGATGCGCAAAGGCCGACTCTGGATCCAGCATCAGGGCCCGCCCCGCCTCGACCTCGGCGGCAGCGAGGCGACGCAACGCATGCAAGGTCAACGCGAGCAGAGCGTGCCCCTCCGAGTTGTCCGGGTCCTCCGTCAACGCCTGCCGAAATGACTCGACAGCCAAGGCATGCGAACCGCGGGCAAAGTGCTCACGCCCTCGCTGCAACAGGCGTTCAACGTCCTCCACTCAAAACCTCGCCAACACCGAAAGCGGGCCTGACGGCAACGCGTTGGCGATGAAGAGCCGCGCCGCCATCAACAGGAACGCAACTAGCCATCCCCGATTCGAGGCTACGCCGCCAAAGTACAGGTAAAGCTCGAAGCTACGTTGCTGGGACTGGTAAACAACGTAGGCCCCAGCCAGGCGGAGCGCATGCACCAAAAGGCCAAGATAATTGAACGCTCGAGCCGAAATGACTCCCGTGGCATTCAGCGCTAGCAGCAACGCTAGCGCAACGCCCGTAGCGAGCAGCGTAGCAAGCGCTATCACGGACTCGCGCTTGCGATGAGCCGAGCCCATCGCAAAGCCATTGAACACCATCCAAGGAAGACCGACCAGCGAGCCGCCCAACATGACTCCGAGCAAGGTGGCTGTCGGCGTAACGACGAACCGCTGATAGAGCGTTGGAGCAGGCTCATCCGGGATGGCGTAGGGCGCTCGTCGCGCGGAGAAGCTTTCCACTTCCCTTAGGCCTTTCCGTGCTTCTTCAAGAAAGCCAAGACTTCATCGTATTGGCCACCTTCATTGGCGTAACGGGCAAAGTTCCTCGCGGAAGATAGCCACTCAGACGTCGTAGGCCGAACTGACGCCAAGGCCTTCTGCACGTGCTCCTGACGAATTGGCATCTCTTGTCCAAGCCGAATCGACTCCTCGATCGCAAAGTCTGCGGCGGTCTCGACTACGTTCTCAAGATCGGCCCCAGAGAACCCGCTGGTCGCGTTGGCGAGCCCCTCGCGGTC
The DNA here is from genome assembly GCA_903892415.1 of uncultured delta proteobacterium. Classification (GTDB taxonomy): domain Bacteria; phylum Myxococcota_A; class Polyangia; order Polyangiales; family Polyangiaceae; genus Xiheicaenibacterium. The sequence continues at coordinate 12,220 of CAITIQ010000011.1, forward strand.
AACCTCGGCTACAGGCCTGTCGCGCAGGAGGATATCGATAATCGAGGCGCGTGCTTCACGGTCGGGCGGAGGGACAAACAGCACGCGGTCAAAGCGGCCAGGCCGACGAAACGCCGCATCAATCTCCCAGGGCACATTGGTCGCTCCCAGGATGAGCACGCCCTTGTTGTTCTGCGCAAAGCCGTCCATCTCGGATAGGAACTGACTTACGATCTTCGCCGCGACACCGTCGCGCGAGGCTTTACGCTTTCCCGCGAGCGCCTCGAGCTCATCGAAGAAAAGGACAGCGGGGGGCTTCCGTCGGGCTTCCTCGAATATGGCATGCAGCTTCCGTTCGGACTCCCCAATATACATATCAAGGATGTCGCTGATCGCCACAGCCATGAAGGTGGCCGTGCACTCGCCTGCCGTGGCGCGTGCGAGCAACGTCTTGCCGCAACCGGGTGGTCCGTACAGAAGAACTCCGCCGCCCGCGCGCTTGCGGAAACGCTCGAACAACGAGGGCTTTTGAAAGGGTAGGACGATGCGCCGATGGATCTCCGACTTTACTTCACTGAGGCCGCCTACGTCTTTGAAGGCAAGCCGCGGAGCCTCAGCTTGGACCAACTTTGAAACCGCGCTTTTGTCGGTATCATCATTAGCCACCACGCGCAGCCGCGGGGCGCCCGGCCGCGCCTTGACCGCCTCAGGCTCCCGCGAGCGCAGCAGCGCCGCTAGCTTCTCATCCTCCAACGTGGGGTTCTTTTGCACCGCCAAGCGGTAGCTCTCAGCTGCGTCGGTGCGGCGGTCGAGCGCGAGCAGCACACGCGAGCGTTCAATCAGGGTCTCCGCCTCAGCGCCGCTTAGATAGCCAAGCGCGGCTTGCCACTTTTCTACGGCTGAAAGGGCTCTAGCGAAATCTCGCTGCCCTGCCTCATCCAAAGCCAGGTCGGGTGCAGCATCAGCAGCTACTCGACCAGCTCGTTCACCCAATCCCAAGCTCAACCAGCCGCGCACCACAACCAGGCGAAGAGCTGAGTTTCCGGGGCTCGCTTGGAGCGCCATCTCGAGCGACTCCAATGAGGTTGCATCCATGCGAAGAAGTTAGTCCATCCGCCGTCAAGTTGCTGCTTGGATCACCACGCTCGCTCCCGAGTACGCGAGGAAGATGCCGAAGCGCGCAGTTCTGGGTAGGCTCACGCGCATGCGCACATTCGCACTTTCTTTCATCGTTTTGTTTACGGGTCTGCTCATCGGTTGTGGCGACAGCGGCGGGTCCGGCGGCACGGCCGGCTCCGGTGGCTCGGGTGGCGCCGGTGGCTCTGGCGGGTCGGGTGGCGGTGGCGCCGGAACCGTCTCCTCCGAAGACATTGCAGCCTACTGTGCTGCCATTGACGTTTGCTGGGACGACGCTGACCCCTGCGCAACGACCTTCGAGCAGGCGCCCACCTTGGCGGATTGCACGGCGGACCTTACTGTCCTGTTCGACTGCATCGAGACCGCTGGGACGTTGACGTTGGAACAGTGTGATACCGACACGCCCTGCCTGACCGACGCAATGACCGCGTACGAGTGCCTAGGCTTCAAGTAGTCGTCAATAGACGGCTACGCAGGCCGGGACGAGTGCGGCGTAGTGCCAGAAGCACCACGCCGCACGTCGATCCTCGGGCAATCGAGGTGACTAGAAGCTCGCCGTTAGCCGAGCTCCGCCGAACCCAGCACTGACCTCGAGCGAGGCAGGTGCGGCCTGTGCGGGGGCTGCGTCGGGTGGCGCCGGGCGCTCTGGGGACGGGCCGTCCAAGGTGTAGAGCAAGAGACCGCCACCCAAGCTCAATACCGAAGCGCCGAAGAGCACGCTCGACGCCACGGTCAACGTATCGCGGGTAGCGAGAGAAGCATTGTAGTCCGAGAGCGGCTCACAGCTCCCCGTTCGACACACGACCTGGCCTGCGTCCATATCCGCTCGAATGGATGACGCCTCCAAGTGATTGACGATCGCGATGGCCCCCGTTGCGGCGCCACCGGCAAAAAGCGCTCCGCCGCCGATCAGGAGTCCAACGGCGAGCTTGCGTTGGCCGGTCCACTCGAGCCCAGCCGAGATGCTCGCCGATTCACCTCGCCCGAGCTCCAGCGTCTCGAGGTAACTCTCGTGGCCGGAGAGCGCCACGCGAATTCTCCGCGGCCCTGCCTCCAGCTGCAACGGAGCTGCAAGTGGCAATGAGCCCAAGGAGCGGCCATCAACCGTAACCTCGGCACCCGAAGGGCCGTCCACTGCGACCATGGCTTTGAGCGGCTCAAGCGGAAAATCCAGCGCCGTCACGGCTCCCCGTGCCACCTCAATCTCGCGCTTCTCCTCGACGTAGCCGGGCGAGCTGATGACGATACTGTGCCTGCCTGGCGTTAGCACGACAGCGAGCGGAAGGGGCTTACGCTCAGTGCCGCCATCGAGGAGGACCTCCGCTCCTTGCGACGGGGAGGAGATCACGAGCCGCGTCTCAGGCTCTTCGGGCTCGAGCGGCTGAAGCTTGCCTTCAATCTCGAGGGTGAGCGCCAGTGGTTGTAGTTCATTGAGCGCTAGCGCCGCGTCAGCACGACGCCCGCCTGTCTCAACCTTAGCGAGATAATCCTTGAAGGACTTGATAGCGACCGCGACATGGCCAGCACGGTTGTCGATTGCATATTGGCGTCGATGCGCCTGCCCGATGGAGAACAGCAATGCAGGACGTGGGTCAATCACGTAGGCCTGCTCGAAGGCCTGAATAGCCGCCTTGAAGTCGCCAATCTTGTAGGAACTCTGGCCCGCCTCGAACAAGTCGCGCGCATCCCCTGGGGGCTTCGCTTGCGGCGCAGCCACGGGTGCAGGCTCCACCGGCGGAGGAACAGAAGGCGCCGCTGTTGGTGGTGCTGCAGGGATTGGCGCTGCAGGGGCCGGCGCAGCCTTCGTTGGGCCTGCCGTGGGGGAAGCTTTGGCCGGAGGAGCGGCCGGACGGCCCTGAGCCTGCGCCGAAGCCATCGGCAAAGCGGCAACCAGGAGAGTAGCGAGCAAGTATGAACTTCGGCGCATATTCATCGGACCACCGGAACCCCTGCAATGAGCCTCGTACCACCTGGGCGAGCGACGACCAGGTCTTCCACGCCGTCTCCGTCGAAGTCCCCGGCGCCGATGGCGGTGCCTCCGCCCTCGAGGACGTCGGTGACACACGCCTCGACGAACGGGCTGCCGGTCAGCGGGTCAACCGATACCAACAGGCTGTCCTCAGCCGTCGTAACCACAATGTCCCGCTCAACGGCGCCGCTCAGCCGAATTGCCGTGGCTCCAGTTGGTGCCCCGGACACAGCCCCGTTGGCGCGCACCGAGCAATCAACACCGCTAATCACGGCTGACTGTGGCTCGGCAAAGCTACCGACGCCGTCATTGACCAGTACGATTAGCGATTCATCTGACCAAACCAGTAGGTCCTCAATCACCTCGAGTCCCTCATGAATCCCCAGGTCGCGCTTCGCCATGCCAAACGCAGGCTCGTCCAGTGGAAGGGCTTCAAGGAGCCACTCCCCTACGCCCTCTGCGGCTCCTGGCTCCCAACGGGCGATGAGCAACTGCTGTGCACCAACCGGCAGAATCACCAGCTCGTCGAAGCCGTCAGCATCGAGATCCAATGGTAGCACGCGCAGCTCATCGCTACCTGGGTCTTCAATCAGCGTTGGACCGGTACTTACGGTGCAAATCTCCTCGCTGTCATTGGACACGGGTTGGTACGACCAGAGCTCCCACAGGTAATCCCCTTGGTCATTGATATCTTGGTAGATGGTTGCGATGTCGGCGCCGTCGCGGTCATCGAAGTGACCGACGGCCAAAGCCCGGGCCGCCCCAAGCGGAGCGCTCTCCTCGGGACATACCAGCGGCAGCTCCAGAGGCGACACGACGGTCTTGTCGGTGCTACCGCGGAATACGTAGTAGCGGTCATCCGATCGCGCAAAAATATCGTCTACGGAGTTGGGGAACGCACCGGGATCAGGGAGCCGGCCCGCTGCGACCTGCTCGACCGAGCCGACATCTCCCAAGTCGACCGGGGCCGTAGGCAGTCCGAGCGCATCGCCATAGGAAATCGCCAGCGATTGTAAAGTAGGGTCTTCGGGCGTGGCTCGCGTCGAGACCTGGGCGAACACCAAGTCGCGAGCGCCGTCGCCATTGAAGTCACCAAAGTCCACGTTCGTTACCGGACTGACAGTGGAGAACTGGAACTTGGCGAAGCCGTCTTCGCCTCGGCGGAAGAAGGTAAAACCAGACTTAGGCGAGGTCGTCAGCACATCCCCACGTTGCAGGACGGTGGTATCCCGCACGAGCACGTAGGCGCCCGTCCAGCCGTCCAAGCCCTCCGGTAGTGCGACAGTAAAGTAGTCGGCGGTGAGCGGGTCATCTGGGCCCAGCGCATAGCCAATCAGGCACCCACCGAGCTGCAGATTGCAGCCGGAAGCGACAATACCGTCCGCGTCGACGAAGTCGCTGAGCGTGTCGAAGTCAAACTGGCCGACAGCAAAGGGGGACGACTCAACGGGCAGACCGTCGATTGTGCGCAGGAAGCGTCGAGCAGCGTTATCCGCTATTGGCACCACGTTCAGAAAAGGTACTGAGCTAAAGCCAAGTCCAGTCCGGAAGCTGAGGAACTCGGCTGGCTCTCCGCCGAGCTCGCCGGGGATGAAGAGGTCAAAGGAGTCGTCCTCGAAGTCCCAATTGAAATGACCGGTAAGTACGGGACCGGTGACACTGGCGCCAGCCGGCAGCGAGACGACCACGGGAGGCCTTACTGGGGTATCCCCAAAGTTGGGGAGAATGCTGGCTACCCCGGTCATTACATCGTATTCGAAGACGAAGGGCTCGAATAGCGTGACCGAGTTCCCACCAGGAAACGCGACGAGCAGAGCGTCCCCGGCGAAGCCGAACTCTCCTGCGCGCACCACCGTCACGAAGGGGGCTTCACCTTCGCTCCACGCAAACATGCGAACTGGGAGCGTCGGGAAATCTTCCGCGAGCGTCTGGAGCAGGTAGAGGCCGTCGGAGCGGATGGCGAGCAGCTCGTCCCCAACCGCGTCGCTGCGTCGATCAATGTTGGCTAAGAGCAGCTGGTCCCCCGCCTGATATCCCTCGGGCAAGGCACGAATAAACGGGTAAGGCAGCAGTGTCTTGTCTTCAGAACCTTGCAGAACCGCTACTCCCTCGCCCACCCGGACCGCCAAATCGGCGGTGCCGTCGCCATCCAAGTCTCCGAGGCCGGGGGAACTCGTCAATCGGCTCGAAGGAGAGACTTCGGGTGTTTGGCAGGAGCCCACCCGAATCCACGTACGCGAGCGTGAGGGTGGAGTCTTGCGCGGCGAGCACGTCACTGCGCCCGTCTCCGTCAAAATCAGCGAGCGACAGAGAATCCCCAGGCAGCGCCAGCGCTCCGCCAAAGAACTCGACGAAACCGCTCGGCTGCCGACAAAGCCCATCGATGCCGCAGCCCCAGCCCTCGGGGCATTGACGGTCTGCGTTGCACGTAAGACGGCAATTCTCGTTGCAGGTGTTCTCGCCAATGCCTGCGCCGTCGCAGTCTTCATTCTTCTCGATAACGTGATTGCCACAAACGTCGCGAGCCAGCTCAGGCAGGCTCTCACAGCCGACCAAGAAGGATAGGCTCAGCGTGACAATAAGCGGGTAGTGCCTCATTCGAAGACCACCTCGTTAGGATTGAACGTCGCTGCAGGTTTGGGAGCGGTAGGCTTGGTTGTTGTGGTCGGTTCGGGCGAAGTCGCTGCTTGTGGCACGGACGCGGTGGGACGAGCGGTGGTGCTCGTGGTCATCAGCGGCGCCGGGCTCGTGCGCTCTATGGAGGAGGCGGAGGCAGAGGCGGTGCTGGTCGCAGCTGGCGTCACCACGACGCTCTTCTCCGCGGTAGGCGCTGGAGAAGATTGAGCCGTAGCAGCGCCCGGTACGGCTGAGTCCGAAGCCCCCTTCGACTTACCGGCTCCCCCGATGAAGAACGCTGCTGCCGCAATCGCGACGACAGCCCCAGCTCCGACGCCTATCAGCAATAGCGGACTCGTGGAGCGGGTTGGCGCTGGGGACCGCTCGACCTCGACCGAGGACAAGGAAGCGTTGGTGGCCGCCGGAGCAGCCGGCCCGAGCTGTGAGACGAGCTCCGTCTTGGCCGCGGCAATCCCCGCCACGTTGGTATTGCGACCAGCGGACAGTGAGATTTCGGCGCGCTCTGGCCCGACGGCGGCTTCGAGCAGGGAGAGCGTCTCCGCCGCACTTTGCGGACGGTCTTCCGGCTTCTTGGCCAGCAGGCGCAGCACGATTTCCTCGAGCGCTTGCGGCAATCCTTGGCGATGGTCGGAGAGTTTGGGTGGAGCCTCCGCCATCTGCTTGTAGAGGAGGTCCATCGCCGAATCCCCGGTAAAGCTTCTGCCCGGTCACGAGCACGTGGATCATCGCTCCGATCGCGTACAGATCCGTGCGGTGGTCCACGTTCTTGCCCCGACATTGCTCGGGCGACATGTAATAGGGCGTGCCCATCGGCGTGCCTGTGCGCGTTTTGTGCTCGACGCTCTCGTCCCCGAGCAACTTCGCGATGCCGAAGTCGATCAGCTTGGGCGTCACCACGCCCTCGTCATCCACACAAAGGAAGACGTTCTCCGGCTTTAGGTCGCGATGGACCAGCCCAGCCGCGTGGGCGGCAATGAGCGCTTTGAGCACTCCGCGCAAAACCGGCAGCAGCTCGTTGACCTCGAGGTGGCCGCGCTGCTCGAGCCAGCTGTCGAGGGGGCTGCCCTGCAAGAGTTCCATAACGAAGTACTGCCGACCGTCGGTAAGGGCTCCGAAGGAGAAGATATCTACGATGTTCTTGTGGCGGATCTGGTTTACGGCCCGAGCCTCGGAGATGAAGCGCGAGACGATCTGCGGATTGTCGGAGTAGGCGCGCGAAAGCAGCTTGATTGCAACGGGCTTACCAATGAGCGGGTGAACGGCGCGATAAACCGATCCAAAGCCGCCTTCGCCGATCTTGGCTTCAATCTTGTACTCACCGACCATCGCTCCGGGCACGATCTCGTTCTTGGCGTGCTCCGCGACCTTCAAGGTGGTGCGCTGTTGCAGCTGCGAGCCTCGCTGTGATTCCCTCGCGGAGTGCCGGAGCTTCCTGACATCGCCGTCTACGTTGAACGGATTGAGCACCAGTTCGTCGGTCAGAACCTGCTGAAGTTGCGGCTGGCGAGTCCGTTCGTGCTGCGCACCGCCGTGCCCCCTATTTCGGACGTCCTCGAACGCCCGCTGCTTGGGATTAAGCGCCTGGGCAAGCGTTTGGTGTTTTCGTTTGGGGAGTGCGCTGGGAAAACTGGGGGCTCGCTGCTAGTCATCCACCTGATGGTAGCGGGCCGCTTCAAGCTGCTCGCGCCAGGCGGCCTGATTCCGAAGAAGTTGGGGCTGGCCGCACTCGATTTTGCGAACGGCTCACTGTTGTTGACGGAAGCGGGGACGAAGAGACGAGCTTCAATCCATTATGTGTCCGCGCTGACGTTAGACGGCAGCGATCCTCTAGCGCCGTTCAATCGCGGCGGCCTCGAGCCGCTGAGTTGCACAGCGGACGAGTTCCGACAGGTGCTGACGAGAGAGAATCACACGCTCAAACGGGCACTCACAGATCCAACGATCTTGAGTGGAATCGGGAACGGGTATTCCGATGAGATTCTCCACCTCGCGAAGTTGTCACCGCTGAAGCAAACCAACAAGCTGACCTCCGAAGAGTGGGACCAGCTGTTTACCGCGACGCGAGCGACCTTGAATGAATGGATTGACCGTTTGCGTGATGAAGCAAAGAACGGCTTCCCCGAGAACGTGACGGCGTTTCGCAAGGAGATGAGAGTGCACGGTAAGTACAAGCAGCCCTGCCCCACGTGTGGCTCGCTGGTGCTTCGCATCGTCTATGCGGACAATGAGACCAACTACTGCGCGGGCTGCCAAACCGGTGGCAAGCCCTTGGCCGATCGATCGATGTCGCGGTTGCTTGGTAAGGATTGGCCGAAGTCGCTCGAGGAGCTCGAGGAGCTAAGGCCTTCTCTCTTGGGCAAGCCCAACCCAGCGCGCTCGACCAAGCCTACGAAGAGCACCAAACCGGAAGCCTTGCCTGCCGCTTCCCCAGCGAGCCCCAACCCCAAGCGCAGCCGCATCAAGGCAGAGGGCTGAGCGCGTCCGCCTTCACCGGGGTGCGCGCCTCATACACACCCAACACCACGAGCCCGTGGCCCTTTCGCACGCGGACGATGGCCTTTACGTCATTCGAATTTGCGGGTGCGGTTAGACAACCTGCACGACCCCCAACCACCGCCGACGGACCTTTCCACTGATCTTTGCCGAAGAGCGCGCGCTCGCCGTCTTTGTTCGCGGAAAGGAACACGTCGACCTCCATCACCGCGCCACCGGCGTGCGCAATCACGGTTCTGCACACGTCGTCAGCCAACAGCGATAGCTCGGCTCGCTCGCCTTCGAGCATCTCCCGCTGATAGAGGGCGCCAGGAAACGAATGGCCTCGTGCTTCCAAACGAGAGGTGTTGAGTAGCGCAATTGCGGTCAGAGGAAGGCCCTGCGTGCATACATCCCCTGGCCTTTCGGGTGCACAATCCGGCAATACGATCGGAGCAAGCTCAACAGGAGGGCGCTCCAAATCCGCGAGCAAAGCAGGCGCCGCTTCTTCATCCACACTCTCGAGACGGGGTTTTGCCAGGAGATCTGCCTTGGAGCGAAGAGCGGACTCTGACACAACCTTTGCGGGCTCGTAGCCACCCCAAGCTGGAGCAACGGCAGCCTCCGACGCACAGCCGGTAACGAAAGCAAGCAGCCAGCGCCCTTTGTTGGTGCTAGAGGCAAGCGCGGCAACGCGGCGGGGTCTCGTGAAGTCCAGCAACATCCTCACTCACGGCTATTGTCTCGACGGGCTCATCAGCGCCAGCCTTTTTACGGTTTGGCTCAATTTGTCGGGCGATCGTTCGGAGAGGAGATACCGCACGTGCGGCTACGGTCCCAAGCTCAAGACCCTGCCGAGCGCCTGGTTCGACGCCGACACCAACGCTTTGCTCGATTTCCGCTACGCCGACCATCCAAAGCTAACGCACTACATCGACCACCACGCCACGGCCTTCCGCGATGCGGCTGAGCAGGCCAAGGCGCTCGAATCGGCAGCTCTCGGTCAGCGGGTGGTCCACTTCGACCCGTACGCCAAGAGCTGCGCGGGGCTGATCGTTCGCGCGGCACGTGACCACGGACTCGAGCTTTTGAATGCGGAGCTGATCGCGCTTGCCGACCAGGTGGATTCGGCCAGCTTTCCCAACGCTGAGGAGCCATTCTTTGCCGAGTCACCTGGCCTACGACTCGCCGACGTAGCTGAGCGTCACGCCGATACGGCCTTCGTTTCTAGGCTTTGCCCGCTGCTGATTGAACGCCCGCTCGCTGAGATAGCCACGTTGCCGGAGATCGTCGAAAAGGCGAACGCGATCGCGCTCAACAAGACCCGCTTCCTGGCCGCAGTCAAAGCGTCGGGTCAGCTGCGAGGCGAGGTTGCGGTGGTTGACCTCACGACGGCCAAAGGTGTGACGGTGGCCGGTAAGTTTGCAACCTATCTAGCGTTCCCGCGCTGTCGCTACTCAGCGACGCTGCTGCGCACCCAAGAGCAGCTCAAGCTTGGGATTGGCCACAATCCGTTTGCGGAGATGCCGCGCCAACACGACATCGGCGCGCTGTGTCGACGTTACGGGGGAGGCGGACATCGGGCCGTGGGCGCGATCAACTTCGCCGCGCAAGACTTAGACAGCGCGCGACGCGTGCTATCCGAAGTGGCCGAGTTGCTCACTCAGGAACCAAGCCCGACCGAAGAATGACGTCTTCGGAGGGCCCGAAGGACCTCCGATTCGATCAGTCAGCGGCGGGGTCGGAGCTTGGCGGCGAATCCGGAGCATCCACTTTCGGTGGAATCTCGCCGTCGCAGGACGTGTATTGCCGCCGCATTCCGCCAGGAATGGGTTGGGTGAAGGTACCGTCGATCAAGGGCGGGTTCCACTTCGCGTCCTTGTACTCGAAAATCACGTCGTCCTCCGTCTCGGGGACGAGCAAGCGAATCGTGCGCGGCAGCTCAGCCGAACAAGCCGGGCCGCTCGGAGGGACGTCTGGTTCTAGCCCCTCCTCGTCCACGCGGGGGTTGGCGGTAACGGTCTTCTCGTGGTCTTTGATGCGCGCCTCGTACAGGCCAACCCCTGCCTGCGAGACCTTGAGGTAGGTGAGCCGAACACGCTGTTGGCTCCACTCTTTGTCGAAGTCTTCCGGGACCACGGTGAGATGAATCTCCTCAGTGGCTTGGTGTTTTGATTGGATTACGAGCTTGTAGTAGCCGTCGCTCTCCCAAGAGAGACTCGCGTCTTCTTTGTTGTGGGTGAGCACGGGAGCCTCTCCCCGCAGCAGCGATACGAGCGCGTGAGGGGGCACTGGAACCTGAGTGAAGCGTTGCAGATTGCAGGTGTCTGCGGGTCCGTAGAAGAACGTCTTCTGCTCGAGGTCAGCCAGCTTGTAGTCTTTGCCGTCGGCGGTGAGCGTGTAGATCATCGCACCGAACGGGCTCACGACGTCGAAGCGGACACTGGCCGGGTTCACGGCGAACAAGAGGACCTCCCCTTTGACCCGCCCGCGCTGCGTAACCAAGTCCACCTTCGAGGTGCCCTGGACCCCAACGACGCAAGCGAAACCTGCGTGCAGGCGATCGAGGGCGGCGTCGGCGTCGGGAAACTGAGAGCGCGGCGGAGCGCTGGTGCAGCCCGCGAGGGCAGCACCAGCAATCAGCGCAGCAACAGCCCGCCCGAAGGTGGGCCGTCGCTCAAGAGGCACGCAAAGCCTCGAGCAGATCGATATCCGGAATAGCGATGGGCATACGAGCCTTCACCACCGCGATCTCGAGATCCTCGCACAGCTTTGCGAGTCCGAAGCCGTCGGTCAGGCTGATGGGCGAGGCGTTCGGCATCGCGGCCTCTTCACGAGCGCCCGAGAGGACCTGACCGCTCGTGAACAGCCAACCCATGGTCGCCGCACTTCCAGCGCCATTGCCGTAGTGGTGGAGGGCTCCGCGAAGATCCGTCACGCGCTCCCGCCCAACTTCTCGGCCATCGCGTCGAATGATCACCGCCAGACGAACGTCTTCAGCGGGCGTCTTCAGCACGGCAGCGAAGTGCGCCTCGAAACCGGGCGTACCTGCGCGACGAACGGCGCGGATCTGCGAAGCGCCAGCACGTTCGAGAACCATCATGCACAGCTCGACGAACGCGTGGCCGGGTAGCTCGGCGATCTTCCGCGCGAAGGCGCGGCGCGAGGCCTCGCGATAGCGCTCAATCGCGGCGATCGCATCAGCTTCAGCGCTCAAAAGCTCGGGCGCCAGCGACCAATCCGTCAGGCCGACCCGGCCGCCGGTAAAGCGGAATCGAGGCCGATTCCCCGCAGCGATCCGACGGTGGTTGTCCGCGCGAACAGCGGCCGCGACCATCGATTGAACCTGCTGCGTGTCGCCGAGGACCTTGCCGCGACGCTGAGCCGTTTCTGTGATTTGGCGCAGCGAAACCGGGCCCAGATTGCGATCGAAGGAGTTGAGGATCTGCGCGATCGCGTCGGCGAAATCCTTCCCCCCCAAATCGTCGATGGCGGGAGCTCCCTCGGCGAGGTGATCCACGCGCGGGGCCTCATTGAGGCGAACCTCATTGCGGTTATCGCGGTCGCGGTCGCGGTCACGGTCGCGGTCGCGATCACGATCGCGATTGTTCTCGCGGTGGTTGGTCTCCACCCGGGGGGCCGCAACAGCGTCCACGGGCGTGGCGGTGTAGGAGGGCAGGCCACCATTGTCTCCGGCTGCACCGCGACCACGACGACGACGGCGGCGGCGACGACGGCCTTCTGCCGAATCCGCCCCTTCAGCAGGACGCTCATCATTGCCACCGAGGATGGGCTGATCGTCATCGTCCTCCTCCTCGAACATGTCAGCAGCGCTAGCGAGGACCTCCCGACGAAAGCGCTCATCCGGGCCGTCGACGAGCGGCTCGTCCTCATCACCAGCGGGCCGCGCCGGTGCGGCAACTGCCCGCTTTTGCGAAGGCTCGGCGGCAGGTCGAGCGACCGGGATCAGCACTTCATCATCATCATCCTCCACGACGGAGGTGATGACGTCGGCCGGGGCCGATTCGGGCGTGGGCTCATCGTCGGAACTATCTGCGCCGTCAGCGCTTTGGTCTTCCGGGGCGTCCGAGGGCTCCTCGGCATCCGCACGCGACTTCTTGGCCTTCTTGGCCTCCCCGCGAATCGTCTTCTCGTCCCAATCGCGGAGTGCGTACACGCCCTGCTTCACGCGAACGAGCGGACAATCCGGCGATTCTTTCTTCATGAGCGCCGCGAGCCGCGCACCCATGGTCACGTCAGGGCTTTTGCCGACCACCGAAAGCAGGTTTCGCTCAATGGCGAAGTCGGTGATCTCTTTATAGTGGAGAGGCTTTCCTAGCTGTCGCAAAACCTCGACAGCTGCATCTGTGAACGTCATTTCTGTTCCAATTCCCCTCGGCCCGCCGGGTGTTACCCAAGCACAGAGCCGGTATTTCGCGATCGATACGCCACCGGGAAGCCGCGGGCTCCCACCTCAGTGACGGAGGCCAAGGTGACAGGAGCTTTGCCCCGCGTCAAGCGAAGGTTCGGCGAAGCAACCGCGACCCCGGTTGTTCCTTCGACTTCGCGCGAGCTCTTTTGTACGTTGGCACGATGGAACCGGAGGCCCAGATCGGTGGAACCGTTCTCGGGCGATTTCGCATCGAGACAATCTTGGGACGCGGAGGCATGGCCACCGTGTTCTCTGCCTTCGATGAGAAACGGCAGGCGTCAGTAGCGCTCAAGCTGCTGAAGCGCGAGCTCACGCGAGACCCAATGGTGTTGCGCCGCTTCGAGCGCGAGGCCAAAGCGGCCAGCCACCTGCGCCACCCCAACGTGATTGAGATCCTCGATTGGGGAGTGGAAGGGGAAGACGCCTTCATCGCCATGGAGCTGGCGAGCGGGATCGACCTCTTGCGTGCTCTGAGCCAAGAGCGGCCGATGCGACAGACGCGCGCAGCTTTAATCTTGAGCCAGGTGTGCAGCGCGCTTACGGCAGCCCACGCGAAAGGCATTGTTCACCGCGACCTGAAGCCGGAGAACATCCTGCTCGTTCCTGAGCCCGAAGAACTGGGGAAGGAGCGGGCCAAAGTACTCGATTTTGGCATCGCGAAGATTCTCGATCTCGGCAAGGGGACTGCCAGCTCCGAAGACCCACCCTCCTATGTAACGAAGACGGCGCTCACTCGCGTCGGAACGATTGTCGGAACGCCGGCCTATATGTCGCCGGAACAGTGTCGCGGTGGGGATATCGACGGCCGCAGTGATATCTACGCGTGCGGCGTACTGCTCTATCAGCTCGTTACCGGGGAGCTCCCATTCTCGGGTGAAACCCCGCTGCACACGGCCATGCGGCATATCCATGCACAGCCTCGCAACCCGAGCGAGTTGCGTCGCGGCCTTGCGCCAGCAATCGAGCGCACGATCTTGAAGGCGCTCGCCAAGTGGCCAGGCGAGCGACAACAAACAGCTGAGCAGCTTCGAGAGGAGTTGTACGCGGCCTTGCCCACGCTTCCAGATCGGGGAGATCTCGTGCTACCCGAAGGCGCGAGGAGAGACGCGCCAAAGCGCATTTCGGCGGCGCCAGGGGAACGCACTCCGGCCATTACGAGCGGCACTGGAGGTCTGGGCACAACCCCGCTCCGGGGCGTCCGGCTCAATCGTGCGGCGCATCCGGCTCCAACGGAGAAGAACCTTGCTGAACTGCCACTCTCGACCAAGCGCGATGCACCAGCAATCCGAGCCAAAGACGCGCGCAATGAAGATGACGACGACGAGCCTCGGACGTTTCTAATCCCCGCCGATAAGCTGGAGGGTGACGGCCCCTCGACGACCATACCCGAAACGGCGATGCCATCGACAGCAATACCGTCGACGACGAATCCTGCTGCCACCCTGCCGACGAATGCGGCCCCGGTGAGCGCAGGAACGCCCAGCGTCCCCGCCGAACGCAGCAGAAGCACCACCGAAAAAGCTCCGCTGGCCCCCAAAACGCCCCTCGCCTCTCGTGCCGCTCCCGCGCGAACCGCAGCGAGCCCTGTGCGCGGCTCTGCCGCACCGCGGCCCGAACTGCCCCGACGGCCGAGTGACACAGCTCCCAAACCCATGGAAGCTACGCCGAAGGCAGGCCTACCGGCACGGGATCGGCGCCCACTCAATCTGAGTTCACCAACGGCACGGTCGGGGCCCGCCAACGCGTCGGCGAGCGCCGGCAGCGGCACGCCAGCGACAACTCCCACCAACACCGAAACGGGGTTGACCCCAACGGCGCTTCAACACGTCGGAACAGGTCCCGGAGGAGAGGTCTCGCTGCGCAAGGAAGCTACAGCGCTCGGGACTGAACCGACCAAACTCGCCGCTAGCACCACGGATACGGACGTCTTTGGGGGGAGTGGAGCCTCCGAGGTCGATGATGACGAGCCCGCTACGTTCATTCGCGATCCGGGCGCGGCGTCGGTGCCCAGCGTCGTTCGGACCTTGGTGATGGACGAGCCACAGCGCAGCACTCTCCAGTCGCCCAATCCATCCGCCGTGAGTCCGACGGCCCCCGCAGGCCAGATCAACTTTGCGAGTTCCGGCGCAAACCCAGCAGCTTCCGGAATGCAACTTGCGGCGTCCGGGATGCAACTCGCAGCTTCCGGGATGCAACTTGCAGCTTCGGGCATGCACCCTGTCGCTTCCGGAATGCATCCGGCTGCCGCAGCACCGGCCGGACACAACGCGACCAACCATCCGCCACCTTCAGTGCACGCAATCTCGGCCCCAATGCATGCTGCACCGGGAACGAGTCCCGCTGCTCCTGGGGTAAACCCAGCACAACTCGCCGCAGTGCGCGACCCCAACGGGAACCCGCTGCAAGCTGCGCCGAGCTTCGATCGAAACACCGGCTTCGCCAACAACGGTTATCCGCAGAAACCTCAACCCTCGGTCTATCCGCAGGCCTTCCCAATGCACGCGCCGCCTAGCCACGACGCAGACGGGATGCGGGCCATGGCCGCGACGGCGCGCATGAACGAGGAGGCTGAGCACCGCCAACCTGAAGTGAAGTCGACGGTTCGAATGAACCCGCAGGAGACGATGGCGAAGGCAGCCGCTGGCCGGGCCGATCGCTCTCCCCCCTCACTGGCGCCACTCGGCGGCTGGAACGAATCGACCGTCGCACGAAGGCGCCCGAGTCCCAAAGCCGGGCTCGTCGGACAGATCGACTCGCTAACAGGGTCGACCGGGATGTTGATCGGAATCGGATTGGGCTTGGCCTTCGCTGCGGTTGGCCTCGCCCTCGCGCTGATCCTCTTTCGCTGACGCTGACCCCACGGTTGTTAGGGTCAGCCCAGCCGACTCAGTTCGCTCCGCGAGCCTTTCGAATCTCGTCGAAGAACACGGTCAGCGAACGGTCCAGTTCACCGACCTGCGTACCGCCGCCCTGCGCCATGTCCGGGCGCCCACCACCGTTGCCTCCGACGACCTTCGCGATCTCTTTCGCGAGCGAACCGGCAGAGAGCTTCGCGGTAGCGGTCTTCGAAACCATCACGCAGAAAGCGACCTTGCCCTCAACGTGCGTGGCGAGCAGCACGGCGCTCTGCTCACCGAGCTTGTCGCGCAGCTTCTCAGCGAGTTCACGCAGCGAGCCCACCTGCGTTCCATCAGGGAGCCTGGAAGCCAGGCAGCGAACTTCATCGATCGTCACAGCAGCTTCGAGCATGCCCTCGAGGCCACCGCCTGAAGCTCCACCTTCGAGAATCTTGCGCTGCAGTTCGGCAACCTTCTTGCTCAGCTCACGCTCGCTTTGAAGCAGACGGGAAACCTTGTCCACCAAGTCTCCGCCTTGAGCCTTGACCAAGGCACGCACGCGCGAAAGCTCATCCTCCGACTTGCGCACCTCGCGAATAGCGTTGGTCCCGGTAGAGGCGAAGACGCGGCGCACACCAGCCGCCACGCTGGAGTCCGCGTCGATGCGGAAAAACCCGATATCACCGAGCGCGCGAGCATGGGTCCCGCCGCAAAGCTCGACGGAGTCTTTCGTCATGGTCAACATGCGCACGACGTCCCCATACTTCTCCTCGAAGATGGCGACGGCGCCTTGCTTCTTGGCTTCATCGATGGGCAGCACGTGCGTTAGCACCGGCGCGTTCTCGAGGATCTTTGCGTTCACTAGGTCCTCAATCCGCGCGATCTCCTCCGTCGTGAGCGTGCGGTTGTGTGCGAAATCAAAGCGGAGGATATCCGGGCCAACGCGCGAGCCCTTTTGCATGGCGTGTTCGCCAAGCACCACCTTCAGCGCCCAATGCAATAGATGCGTGGCCGAGTGATTGCGCCGGGTCGCGCTCCTCAGCGCGTGATCCACCTCGAGCTGAACAGCGTCACCAACGGCAAAGCTCCCGGATTCAACGGTGCCCCGCATAACCACCAGACCGGGGACCGGACGCTGCGTATCCGTGACGCGCACGGTCCCGCCGTCCTTGCGAACCCAGCCTTGATCACCGACCTGGCCGCCACTCTCCGAGTAGAACGGAGTGACCGCCGTGACGATCTCCACCTCAGCTCCGGCCTCTGCGGATTGCACACGCGTACGCGATGTTCGACCACCCGCCTGCTCCAGACGAACCAGCGCGGTGATTTGACTCTCACCTTCTTCGCGCTCGTAGCCGGTGAACTGGGTCGCCGGCAGGTCCTGCTTCAGCGCGTGATAGACCGGATCGAGAGCGTCCTCGGGGTTGATGGGGCCATCCCCACCCACGCCTTTGACGAGCTTGTTGGCGGCCTCTGCGTCGACAGCAAAACCACCCTCGCGACAGATCACCTCGGTGAGGTCGAGCGGGAACCCGTAGGTCGAGTACAAGTCGGCGGCAACCTCTGGCGTGAGCTCGGTTGCGCCCTTCTCGCGCAGGCCGGTGAAGTGCTCGTCGAGGATGGAGAGCCCACGCTTCAACGTGATGCGGAAGCGAACCTCTTCATCCTCGGTCACCCGCGCGATCAGTTCTTTGCGCTCGACCAGCTCGGGATAGGTGTCACCCATACGGTCCACCACCTCCTGAGCGACCTCGTGCAAGAACGGACGGTCAATGCCGAGGCGCTGGCCGTGGCGGATCGCTCGACGCATCACCCTGCGCAGGATGTACTCGCGCTTGTTGCGCTCCGGCATGATGCCCTCCGCCATCAGGAAGGCGGTGGTGCGCGCGTGGTCGGCGATCACACGCATCGAAACGTCATCTTCGGAGAGCGAGCCGCCGTAGCTCTTCTTCGCGATCGAAGCGGCCTTCTCGACCAGCCCGCGCAATAGATCCGTGTCGTAGTTGCTGGTCACCCCTTGAACGGCACAGGCGATGCGCTCGAGCCCCATGCCCGTGTCAATCGACGGAGCGGGCAGCGGAATCAGCGCGGCGTCCTTGGCGGGCCGATCAAACTGCATGAAGACGTTGTTCCAAATCTCGGTCCAACCCAGGCCATCGATCCGCGGCTCATCCCCGAAGCGATTCACGTCGGGATCATTGCCATGGAAGAAATGGATCTCGGAGCAAGGCCCACACGGACCTGTGTCCCCCATCGACCAGAAGTTGTCTTCTTTGCCCAACCGCAGAATGCGGTCATCACCGAAGCCCGTCACCTTGCGCCAGATCTCGGCTGCCTCATCGTCTGCCGGCACACCCTCTTCACCGCGAAACACAGTGATGACGAGCCGGTCTTTGGGGAGCTCGTACACCTTCGTCAAAAGCTCCCACGCTGAGACGATGGCCTCCTCTTTGAAGTAGTCCCCAAAGCTGAAGTTGCCGAGCATTTCGAAGAACGTGTGATGGCGCGCAGTCACACCAACGTTCTCTAGGTCATTGTGTTTGCCGCTGATGCGGATGCACTTCTGACTCGACGCAGCGCGCTTGTAGTTGCGCTTGTCTTTGCCGGTGAAGACGTCCTTGAACTGGACCATGCCGGCGTTGACGAACATCAACGTTGGGTCATTCTGGGGCACGAGCGGCGCGCTCGGAACGACCTCGTGACCGCGTTCACGGAAGAAGTCGAGGAAGGTCTCTCGGATCGCCTTGGCAGTACGTTGGCTCGACATAGCGGGCCGACTCTTAGCACAGCCGCCACGGCGATCTCACCGTGATCCGGAGCGGGCTCCGTCGGCGACAGACGGGCCGAGCCGTTACTTGACCGCGGCCTCGAGGGCAGAGGGTGCCCCTTTGAGCGCACTCTGAATCGCCGCGGTCACCGCGTCCGCCTGCAGCGAGGCAAGCTCGGATTCTCCCTTGACGGCTTTGGAGTTGAGCAGAGCCTTGGCGTCCCCCTTCACGGTGGCTTTCAGCGACTGGTCCTTGCGAATCACGAATTCAACTTTCGCGTTGACCGAAACATCGCCGCCAGAGTTCGACTTGCCGAGCGCAACCAGGCGTCCGTCCAGGCCAATCGTCGGGAGGCTCTTCTCCTTCGCCAGCTTCTCGGCGTCGGCGTTGGAGGAGGCGACCTCCACGCCAGGGATGCGGCCCACCTCGGCTTTGACGGCGGCCAGAAAGAGTGAACTCACCTTGGGGTTGCCCGACTTGTTCTCGATCTTCCCGAACGAGACGATGTACTTGGTCTTGGGCTTGAGCGTGTTGATCGACTTCTCGATCTGCGCCTTTACGGTCGCGTCCTTCTCGGCTTCTTTCGCCCGAAGCAGCGCTGGCAGCGCACTCACGTCGCCAATCTGCGCGAGAGCTGCAGCTGACGCAGCCCGCACGGCGGAGTTGTCATCCTTGAGCGCCTGACTAAGCGTTGAGACGCTGCCGGTGTCCTTCTTTTTGCCGAGGGCCAACGCCGAAGTGACACGAATGCGAAAGTCCGAGGCCGTCAGCACGTCTTTGCGGAGCTGTGCGACGTCTTGCCCGAACGAGGGCAGTGTCACGAGCGTGAAGCAGATGGTCAGCGCCCAAACCAATCGCCGCGTGAGCCGCGAAAGCTTCGCCCGTAGACCGTTGCCGCGCCGCCCAACAAGGTCGGTCTTGCACGAGGATGATTGGGGCGGGATCAGCATCGATCTCTCCGGGCGCCAGAGGTTCTGCGAGGGGGAAGGCCACCCGCACTAACAAAGAAAGCGTGTCGATTGTCCAGGTCGTAGCCGTGCGATGGAAGTACGGATCGTTCCGATTCAAGATTTAGGTGGGAGCGCGCCATACGGGTGCGAGACGCGGAACGGCGAGCCCAACGCCGGACGTTGGTACGAGCCGTTGAACGAACGAGCCGCCAGAACATTCAACCGAAGGTTGATGCCGGCTGTAGGCCCAATTGCCCGCTGTCAGGAAAGTCGGCGATTCAGCGCTGAACCGGCTTCGAGACGACGACGCTTCGTGCGCTGCCATTTCCGACGACCTTGATCCAGAGCGTGCCGCCTTTGGCCTCCGGATCGAAATAGATACTCTGTGCGCGCAGCTCGAACTCAGCGAACGACGGCGCGGATTCGAGCAGAAGGCCGTCGACGCGCACGCTCTCCAGAGCTTTCTCGCCGAAGCCAATCAGCTCGAAAACGGCGCCCTGCTGCCAACGTGTACCTGGCTGAAAACCCAGCTCCACCGTTTCGCCATCGCTCGATTGGGTGACCGCGCTGCCATCGTAAAGAGCGAACGAACCAGGCGGCCCTTCACTCACCAGCACCCACAAGAGCCCAGCGTCACTAGCCAGCGAATCCACCCGTTGTGGATCGTTGGTTGGGCTCAAGGTGTCGATGCTCGGACGCAACATCGGGATGGGAGCACCTGCCTTCACGAACAACGGGATTCGGCCGAGGGGAGCGAAGATCTCGAACTCGTTGGGCCCCTGGGCGACTGCGCCGCTCCAGAAGTCGAGCCAAACCCCCTCGGGAAAGAGCATCTTCCGAGAGTCCACCGAGGGCTCGACGATCGGTGCGACGAGCAGCGAGGGACCGAGCAGATACTCGTCGTCCGGGTGCTTGCCCGAAGATGGGAAGGCCAAGCCGAACGGAAGTTGCAGCGGTAAACCAGTGACTGCGATCGATTGGGCGAGCGACCAGAGGTAGGGATGCAATCGCAGGTGCAGCCGCGTGTAGAAGCGGTAGGAGTCGAGCAGCTCCTGATCGTTGAACTCCCACGCGACGTTGTTGGTACTGGTGCCGATCTGCATGACCGACGAGAGCGCCGTCTGCTCGAACCACCGACGGAATAGCTCGGCGTCTGGAGGCGAATGGCGGTAGCCGCCTGTGTCGGCGCCGAAGAACGGAAAGCCCGATGGGCCGAGCGAGAGGCCCGCCACCACAGAAGCCGGGAGCCCGCCGACTGCGATGAAGCTCTCGCCGTTCTCGCTGACCTTTTCGCGGTGGCGCCAGAAACGAGCGTCCAAGTCGCCCGGCCAGATCACCGGGGCGTGTTTCTGATCTCCCCACTTCCCTGCGCGGGCGAGCAAAAGCCCGCCCTCCTCAGCCAGCATCTCGGCGTAGGTTTGGTGGTAGGCGAGCGTGAAACCGCGGTGCATCGTCCTTTCGTCGGAGCCATCGCTGAATTGGTACACGTTGCGCGCGTTGATTAGCGATGGGACGACGTCCTCGCCGTAGTCGAGCTTGAAGCCGGAGATTCCGGCCTCGGTGTAGTTCGACAAAAGGCCCTGCCAAAAGTCGACCGCTTCGGGCTTGGTGAAGTCGATCGGCCGCCCCCAACCGTTCAGCAGGACACCGACTTGCGGCGGATAAAGCTCCGCGGATTCAGCCTGCGCGACGAGCTCCTTCGCGTCGTCGTCCGATTCATCGAGGTAGGGCGTGTGCCAAAGCGAGACCTCGAATCCGAGGTTGTGCGCCTTGCGAATCATCGCGCTCGCGTCGCTGAACTTTTGCTCGTCGAAGTCGAAGGTGTTGACCGCGGTCGCGTAAGGGCGATCGATCCAGATGCCGGTGGTTGCTAGGTCGAGATCGCGCATCGTTTCGAGATCCGACTCCACCTGAGCCTGGCTTTCATTCTCATCGCGCCACACCAGCGGGCCGAGCGCCCACGGCGCCGGAAGCGCTGGAAAGCCCGTGGTTTCGTAGTAGTTGCGCGTTACCAATGCAGGCTGCTCAGCCGCGTACCAATGGCCGATCAGACCTTGCTCAGCGGCCGTGCCGAGTCCGAAGGTGCCGGAAACGCGCTCGGCGTCGGAGGACGCCATATCAAACGCCCCAGGGTAGGAGCTCTCGACGAAAAAGCCCCACCCTCGCGTGCCGATGAAGAACGGTACCGGAACGTGGGCTTCGTTGTTGGCGCTCTCCAGTTCGTCGAGTTCGAGCTGCATCGCGCGCTTACTCCCTCGCAGGTTGACGTGATCGAAGATCTCGCCCAACCCGTAGAAGGCCTCCGACTCGGGCACCGTAAAGCCGTAACGCAGCCAAGCGACAGTACCGCTGTCGCGCGCATCGAGGTGCAAGCGGAAGGCGTCCTCACGTTCGACCGCGATGCTGAGGTGGCTGTGAGGACCGCCCTCGTGGACGAGCTCGAGCACCAGCTCGTCTGCGCGCTGCGAAACCACTCTGAAGGACTCGACGCCGCGCATCGCGAAGCCGGCAGGCGCTCCATAGGTTGGCAGTGCTGCAACAAGGCCCCATGGATTGTAGTTGGTAGCGTCGTCCACCTTCTCCACGGTGCCGAGGGCCAGCGAACCGAGGTCGAGCGCTGAAACAACCTCGCCCTGGTACAAGAGCTCGATCGAGCCTTTCCCCTCGTCCACCAAAACCGAGGAGGCCCCGCTGACGAGTTGCACTGGCTCTCGCGCAAGCGGTGGGTTCTCTCGGGACTCACACGCTGCGACGCACCCAAACAGAAGGACGCTAACGGGAGCCGCGGAGAAGCGAGTTGAACGCAGCATGCTGCACCGGTTCTTTAGTAGAGGACGCCGAGGTAGAGCCGCAGCAAGTGCGCAGGAGTTAGACCGACGTCAGCTGGCAGCGATTCTCCAGGCAGGTAGTCGAGCCCCTGCAGCGGCACGAGCACCGCGTAGTCGAGTTGACCGAAGAAGCCAGCCTTGGGCTGCCCTTCGACGTCGAACGTCCCAGCCGGCCCCTGATAGTAGATCTTGGCGCCAATTTCGACGCCGAGGTCCGACGCGTTGCCAGGAGTCTGAACCGCCTCCGCTGCGCGACTCCACACCGTGCTGAAGCCGCCGCCCGCGCGTTGTCCATCCGCTTGCCGCAGGAAGTCATACTCGACCGAGGGCTTCATGTAGTAGGCCGACTGCACCCGCGTCATGATGCGACGCCACAAGATTTGGTCGACCTGGTAATCCGGGTGAAAGCGGAACGAGCTGTAGGTGCGATTCTGCGTGAGCTGGGCGTCGAGGCCGCCGAGCGGTGCGTTCTCTGCTGCTAGGCTACCGGGCCCAAAGCCGTTGATGCCCTCCACGTCATCGTCGCCGGTGGCGTACCCGAAGTCGAAGCCGAGCCGAAGTCGGTCCTCGATGGCGCGGTAGGAGGCCTCCAACGCAAAGCCGAATTGTCGCAAGGCAAAGCCATCGTCGTCGGAGCCGGAGGCATTCGGATTGTCGAAGTTGGAACCACCGTTCGTGTCGGTGTTCTCGATCGACCCCCACACCAGCGCGGCCTCCATACCGATGCGCAACCGGTCCCAGCGGAAGTCGCCCCATAGATCCGGAGTGATCGTCTCGTAGCCGCGGCGCACGAACGTCTCTGCAACTTCACGGGGGTTTGCGCCGATCTTCGCCGCAGAGGCCAGCGTCTGATTTCGATAGACGCCATAACCACCGAAGTCGAACACGACGTCACCACGCGCCAAGTCGAGTCGAGCTCGTTCGGGTGCACGCTTGCGCACGACAGCGATGCCCCACTGATCGACGTCATCACTTTGCACGAGGTCATACTGCTTTGCACCGAGGTCGTAGCGCGCAGCGTTCAGCGACTGCGGGTCGCACTCTGGAGCGTCGACCGCTTCAGTTGTGCTGATCTTTCGACGACAGCCGTAAAACGGGCCGCCAACGGCACCTTCATCGGCGAAGTCCCACATGCCGGTGAAGTAGATCTCAGCGGAGGGAATGCCGGTGGTGAAACTGATCCGGTCCACCGTCGAGCCCCAGTCCTGATCGAAGCCGTCTCCGCCGTTGTAGACCATGCCCAAACCCCAGTGGTTGGGCATACGACCGAAGCGGAAGGTACCAACGGGCGAGATGTACTCGCCCCACGCGCGCTTCACGACGATCGAATCCGAGAGCGAGTTGATGCCGGCCGTTGGTGACCACTGGGTGGTAGCGAACGCGCCGATGGGCGTGTAGCCGCCGCGTTGCCGCACGCCATAGCCACCGTTACTCCCGTCTTGATTGACGTACCCTTCCGACGTCGACCCAAGCACCAGGTTGTCGAACAGATC
>CAITIQ010000012.1 GCA_903892415.1 uncultured delta proteobacterium
CCGGCGAACTCAGCCAGGGTGGGCCCGCGCAAGCCAAGCTGGATTGCGCGCCGCGCGACCGGATTGCCGCTGGGACCGTGATCGGGATCCCATTGCAGCCTGACATCGGAGAGGCGCACGGCGTCCTGCCAAGCGCGCTCCGAGGGCCACGCATCCGCCGAGAACGTTGAAGGCACGGCGGCCTGCAGCAGACGCTCAAAGAATGAGCGACGAAGTCGCAGAGCAAGCACCCGCTCCTGCTCCTCTTTTGTCGCCCAACCACAGCGGAACATCATCCAAAGAAAGTTTGGCTTGATCCAACTCATGCGGCTCAAGCTGAAGCTCGACCCGAACCGTTGCAACGCAACAGCCTCCTCGGCGATAGCAGGCCGAAACGCCTGATAGACGATTACAGACTCTGCATCGAACTGCGCGAGAATGTGGCGTCCAGCCGTGGGCCACGCCGCCTGCTGGGTGATGTAGGGCTTGAAGCTAAGCATGGTTCTAGCGACGTAAAGGCGCAGGAGC
Source organism: uncultured delta proteobacterium (assembly GCA_903892415.1). Classification (GTDB taxonomy): domain Bacteria; phylum Myxococcota_A; class Polyangia; order Polyangiales; family Polyangiaceae; genus Xiheicaenibacterium. The sequence goes on from CAITIQ010000012.1 coordinate 508, forward strand.
GCCTGACGATCAGGGTGTGAGTTCTACTGCTTATATGCCTCGCGAGGAGAACCGCGATCCCAAGAGGCTGCGGCCCATGCGGTCGAGCGATTCGCGTGCGGCGACCCACTCCTGCGGAATTGTCACGGTAGGAGCGGCGGCGAGAATTCCGCCGACGATGGCGCAGGTCGTGTCCCGATCGCCAAGCCCCGAAACGGTTGCCCACATCGCCTCGGTGAAATCGCCAAGGTGCCGCGCGGCGCACCAGATGGAGAACGGCACAGTGTCTTGGGAGATGACCTGCGTCCCATTGCCCAGCGCGTTCACCGCCGTTCGAACATCGTATTCGAGCGGGAGCTCAGCCGCCTTGGCGAGCACCGCGCGCGTTGCACCGTCTGGCGTCCGAGCAAGCACCGACTGAAACAGCTCCGCAGGCTGCAGACCGCCAGCGGCCACGTACGCCGTAGCAACGGCGACAGCAATCGCCCCCGCCTGCCCTTCGGGGTGCGCATGCGTCACCTCGGCAGAGCGTCGCGCCTCCATCACGACCCGCTCCACGTCGTCGAAGAAGAACGCTCCAATCGGCGCCGACCGCATCCCGCCGCCATTGCCCATCGAACCGCCCCCATCGAAAACGCTCGGAGCAACCTCACGCCACGCTTCACCGGCTGATATACGAGTAAGGATGCCGTGCGCCGTTCCACCATACCCGCGAGCGGGATCAAGCCGGTAACGCGCGGCGAAGAAGTCAGCGAGCCGATCGCGGTCGATCTCGCCACAATCCGCAAGCACGTCAACCACCGACAGCGCCATAACGGTGTCATCCGTGTACTGCCAAGGCCCGCTCGCCAGCGCCCGCGACTCAATCAGCCGCTCGACCATGTGCGGTGACGTGAAGAAACGCTCACCAAACGCATCACCCACCGACAGCCCTTCAAGGGATTGCCGCGCTCGCGCCAGACGCTGTTGCAAATCGAGGGTCATAGGAGGTCCAACCGCAACGGTATAGTCAATATGCGGTAGGCGCCATAGGGAGGCAGTGGAGTGGCGCGCGCCCAGCGTTGGACGTCACCTTACTGAGGGCCTTTGCGCATTGCGACTCATTGCGCCCCGCCAGCGACATTGGGCCTCTCGATACCGTATCCACCGGCCGAATGTCCCACCGGCCTAGGAATACCCGGTCCGCCGTGCAACCCAACGCCTAACTACGGCAAGAAGGCCCGCCCGAATGGAAGCCCGCGGCTGAGTTACCAACGGGGATGCGACATTCAGGCGCCCGATAAAGTATCGCCCCGCTTAATGTCGCTCCCACGACGCTGGTTGGCTCACGTGGGGAGAGCGCGTCCTTCAGCGTTCTGACTCCGCTGGAAGGCGCGTTGGCATTGTCTTCCGCGGGCCGCAGAACGCCGATACATTCTAGTAGGACGTGGTCGCCTTTGATGCTGCATGGTTGCACGCCGCCGAGCGTTCGCTCCTCGACACGGGCGAGCTTACGGCTTCGTGGGTCAACGGCTTTAACACGTTCGCATCGTCAATCGCGGACGCGCCGGCCAATGATCAGATCGATAGAAGCGCCTTTGCTGGGCTTCATTTCGCCTCGCTCTACCTGCCCATGCGGCTCGACCTCCATCCTTCGCCAACACCATCAGCTGCTAGGACGCTCACCGAAGTGCACTCTCGGGCGGAGGAGGTGCTCTGGCGGCGGCTGCTTAGCGTTTCAATGGCGCCCGCCGACGGCTCTGAAACAGAGCTGGTTGAACTCGTGTTCGGTGAGGCGCGGCCGAAGTCGCCGGAAGCCGTGGATCTGACCTGGGCGGCAGCGGTTGCGGGCGCAGCACGGTCGCTGACTCCCGAATGGCAAGGCCGGTCGACACAACCACTGTGGCCCGCCATGGCCGCCCATTTTGCGTCATTCTTTCTCGACTTCTTTTCTCGGGGCTTTAGCGATGGCAGCGAACCCGTACCCCCCTGGGTCGACAACCTGCTCGCCGATAGCACGCAGCCTCTTGCTGGATCGCAACGAGTTCTGAAGGCGTGGTTCACAAACCACAAGCATCCCCTCGACGGCTCCGGACTACCCCGGCCGAAGCGCTCGCAGCGTTCCGGGGTTTCAAAGCCCGTCGTTCCTCGCACGGCTCTCGAATTACTACTGCTTAGCTGACTGCCCAACACGCATTGCAGCTTACAATTCGCACAAGGATGAACGTGGCACGTGGCTCC
>CAITIQ010000013.1 GCA_903892415.1 uncultured delta proteobacterium
GACGCGGCTCGCCGAGTTCGGAGTGCCGCTCGCGGCGGATGAATCCGCACGCAGCGTCGCCGACGTCGTCGAGCTCGGTCGCGCCAAGTGCGTGCAGTATGTGAACCTGAAGGTGCAAAAGACGGGCGTGCTCGGGGCGCTCGCCATTGCCGAGGTCGCCCGCGGGCTGGGGCTCGGGTTGATGATGGGCGGCATGGTCGAAAGCGAGATCGGCATGACGTTCTCGGCGCAGCTCGCAAGCGGGCTCGGCGGCGTGCGCTTCGTCGATCTCGATACGCCGTTTTGGTTCCGTGAGCCGTTGACCAACGAGGGGTATCGCACGCAGGGCTCGCGCATCTTGATCGATTACGAGAAGCCCGGTCTCGGGCTGACTGCGCTAATGTTGCACCAGCCGCAAACGGAAGCCTGAGCGGCCAAGTCGTTCGGCCGCGCGTAGGGAGGGAGATCTGCCCGACCACGGCGTAAAGAACGCGTTCCCAAGGACTCCAATGCAATACGACCCCACGCAACCTCAGCCCAGCGACCCCTCGCAACCTCAGCAAGCAGGAGGCGCTCCGAGCGGTCAGCCGTCGGTTCCGCCGGAGCAGAACGGCAATGCGCCGGGAGCTCAGGCGTACGGGCAGCCGCCTCAAGGCTACGGTGCGCCGGGGCCGAGTCAGCCGCCGCAGGCCTACGGTCAACCAGGGCCCCAGGGCTATGGGCCTCCTGCGGCGCAGGGCTACAGTCAGCCACCGCAGGCCTACGGCGCGCCTGCCGCTCAGGGTTACGGCCCGCCTCCGGGCTACGGGCAGCCCCAGGGTTACGGCCCCAGTGCAATCAGTAGACTGAGAGTCCATTCAAAATGCCCGCCTCCGGGCTACGGGCAGCCCCAGGGCTACGGGCCTGGCGCTTACGGTCAGGCTGCGGTGGCCAAGCCGCCAACCTGGCCGCTCGCGGCGGCCGTCGGGGCAGCCGGCGCCGGTGCGCTGGCGTTCTTGTACATAGGGATGTACGGCGGCCGCGCGGTTGGGGAAGCAGTGCTGGCGCTGCTGGCCCTAACCGCAGGCGCAGCGATTGCCGCAACGGTCGGCGGGATCTCAGCCATTCGCGCCAAGCGCACGAGCAACGGTGTGGCCACGCTGGCGATCGCTGGCTTCGGCGTACTCGCCGGTGGCGGCGGAGTGTTGATGGACCATCTCTGGCGGGAGAGCCAAAAGTCGAAGTACGCCAGCCACGACTACGACGACGACGACAAGCCGTACAAATCATCGAGCGAGGACCGGACCAAAACGGGGTCGAAAGACACCAAGGACAGCAAGGCGCCCGCTCAAGCCCCGACCGAAGCACCAGTAGCCAACACGCGCCAAGGAGCGTTCCGCTTGGGCGACAAGCTCGGACTGGCCGTGCTTGGGAGAGCACGCGGACAAGCGGCGGCGGGTGAACGGACCTTCGCCTCGCTGCAGCCGCTCGCAACCGAGCTTGGAATCGTGCTTCCGCCGCTGCCGAAGCTGAACGGAGACAGCACCGGCGACACAGCTGACGCCATGCACTACCTGCTGGATACGGTCGGAAAGTCTGGGGTCTCAACGTTGAGCGCCAAGCACAGCCAGGCCCACGCAGCAGCGTTCGAGTTGGGCCTCAAGCTCAATCTGCTCAACCTGCTGTACCTACCCAACGACAGCTTGGGTCAGGGCATTGGTGGCACCTGCGCCTCTTTGGCGAAGTCGGCGGGCGTGGCGGACTCGACCATGGCACCGCTGATGGCGAAGATCCGCGCCAACGACAGCCAAGACTCCGTTGGGGACAGCGTGCAAAAGGTCGGCGACGCGATCGACCGCGAGCTCGCGACCGCGACGTCCTTGCCGACACCAACACCAACGCCCGCGACCCCCGCCAAGCCGAAGCCGCGACGTCCGCCGCCGCGCTTCGACGGCAACATGCCCTGATCGGCATCAGGCTCCGACAACAACTGGCCCTGACTACGGCGCGCGAACGAGACTGAGTTCGTCGGGCGCTTCGCCGAAGTCGGGCGCCTCGACGACGAGACCGAGCTTCTTGGGGATGGGCTCAGGGATGGTGATGCGGCGATCACCATCCACTTCCACGACCGAAAGGCCCCACAGCTTTTCGTCGCTGCCGTTGTAGGCACAGACGGAGAGCGTCGCTTGCTCCGACTTGATCTGGCACACGGTCAAGGGCTCGGCGGTGCGCAAGATGCGCGTTCGAATCAGCTCGTCCACCGGGCCCAGATCGGTGAGGCCGCGCGCGTACTCGACGCCGCGCGGATCATTCAGGTAGGCCAGCATGGTCGCAGCGTGAAGTCGCAGCGGCAGCTTGTCCGAGCGCAACAACTTGGCGAAGGCGTCCGCCGGAGCCGGCCCAATTTCGCCGAGCGTACGTCGTTCTTCGACATCGATCTTGAGCTCGGTTCCCGGACCCTTGACGCCCCATTTGACCGAATGCCCGGGCGCGAGCTCCCCACCCCAGAAGAGCCCACGGTCGGTGGCGCCGACGCGTTCGTTGCGCGCATTGCGCCGCGCAAAGGTCACCACCACGCGCAGATCCGAGAGCGGCACCTTGGCGTTGTTCACGATCGCGAGATCGAAGTTGTAACGACCGCGCCCACGCTTGCCGAGCTGCGGCGCGATCGAGGAAGAGCCGCCCTCTTTGTTCGAATCCTTGGCGATCGGCACGACGCTGAGCAGCGGCACGCCACCGCGCCAAAGTGGTGAGTCAGCGCGCTCGCAGTGACACGTCGGGAGCGTCGGCGCCTCGATCGCCTCGTCCGAAGGGACGGGCACGTCCTCCAAGCCTGCTCGCGCCTGCACCGGCGGTTTGATCTCAGGCTGCACTTGTCGAATCAGCCGCAACGAGAAGATGCCCGCCGCGCAGGTGAGCACGATCATCGCGGCTGCGGTCAGCCCGGTACGAACGAGCGCCGGGGAACGCGACGTTGCTACCGAGCGCACCGCGGGCGCGCGCACGGAAGCCGGTGGGGCGAGCGTCGGCGCGGGCGCAACGGACGTAGCAGCAGGAGCTGGGAGCACTGGCGCAACCGGCGGTGGCGCGGGGAAGCTGAGCGGCTTGACCGGGGCGGAAGCCCCGGGAAAGCCCGAGGCGACAGAGGGCGCGCTGGCGGCGTTGGTCTGCACCAAGCTTTCCGCTGCGATCTCGGGAAGGGGCGCTGCGAGCTCGCCAAGCCCTGCGCGAACCAGGACGTCGCGCTCGGGCACGTCGAAAGGATCCGTCTCGTGAAAGAGCGCTGGGTCGAAGCCGAGCCGTTGCGAAAGGCGTTGCGACAGAGTCTCACGCAGACGCTCCGACAGCGGTCCACCGCGCGTCGCCCACAGCACGAGGCCGCGACCAGCGGCGCCCAGCGCGAGCAGCGTGACCACGCCAAAGGCGATGCGGCCGAGCGGCCCTGCGACAAGATGAGCCGGCACGGCGAAGCTCGCCCACGCTGCGATCGGCAAAGGGATGAGCCAGGAGAAAAAAACCGCGACGCGACGACGTTTGTACGCGGCAGCGAGCGCCTCCAGCGGCGCGTCGGAGAAGTGCGTGAGGTAGAAGCGATTGTGCGGCGTCACCACGCGCGAATCGAAGCTGAGCAGCACACCTTGGCCACGCCGCACGAAGCCGCGTACCGCCGTGTACGGCGCGCTTACGCGAACGAAGCGCGTGAGACCTCCCGGTAGGTAACCATCGGAGTAGGCGCCGGCTTTGAGCAGCTCGATCTCCAAGCGCTTGGGCAACAGCGTGATGCGCACGGCGCCCACCGAATTGGCGTCGCGCGAACTCGCAGCGATGGCGCCGATGGTGAATGAGCCCGACACGCGGCCTCTTTTAGCACGCCAAGCGCCCGGCGAGCGGGTGGATCCCCTTGCGACCGCATGGCGAACTGCCTAAGACCTGCGGTCGATGAACAAGCATTCCGTGGGGTCTATCTGTTTGGCGACGCTGCTCGCCTGGACGGGCGCTGGGTGTGAGCGCGTTCCTGAGCCTGCGGGTGGCCCGCGCTCAGCCAAGCCGGCCGCTTCGGAGGCGCCCGAAGCGACGGAGTTGGTGAAGGAAGATCTCAAGCTTGGTGAAGGTGCCCGGGAGGTAAAGACGGGGGACACCATCAAGGTGAACTACGTCGGTAAACTCGCAAAAAACGGCAGCATGTTCGACTCGAACAAGAGCAAAGAAGCGCCGTTTTCTTTCACCGTTGGTGAGGGCGTGATCCCAGGCTGGAGTCAGGGCGTGCTGGGCATGAAGAAGGGCGGTAAGCGCAAGCTCACCATCCCGTCGGCGCTCGGTTACGGGGACAACGGCAGCCCGCCGAAGATCCCGGGCAAGGCGACGCTTGTGTTCGAGATCGATCTGCTCGGCTGGGACGGCGACGAGGCAGCGGCCCCTGAAGCTTCAGCAACGCCTTCCGTAAGTGCTTCGGCAAGCGCTGCGCCCTCAGCAGCGGCAGCGGCCGGGTCAGCAGCAGCCAGCGCCAAGCCGGCAGCAGGACCTGCCGCCAAGTGAGCACGCCGCTTTTCGACGAGGGCTTTGCTCTTTCGCCGCTCGCTTCGCTGGGTTCCGACCAGCCCTTTGCGCTGGTCGCGCACAAGCGCTCGCGCGAGACCGAGCCGGCCCCGGAGACGGCCCATCTTCCTTTCGTCGAGCGCGGGGTACTGACAGTCGGAAGCGGAGTTGCAGAACTTGATGGCGCGCCCGTTCGCATTCGCGAGGTCGTGCTGGAGAGCAGTGACATCGCCTGGGGGCAAGGAGGCTTTGGGCCGTCCTTCAACGTGCACAGCGCGCGCGTTGTGCTGCGAGCCGAGGACCAAAGCGAGCTGTGCGTGGCCGAACGAATCGCGCGCTCCAAGGAGGAGGCCGAGGCGGAGCTCAGCGAGCTGGCCGAGCTGCTGCGCGGGCGGTTGCTCGGCGCCGCAGGCGGTGACAAGACCGTCGCGTCCCCTGCCCCGCCGCGCTTCTCCTTTGCGCGCGAAGGTGACGTGGTGGTGCTCCGCGACTACGAAAACGTCGGCCCGCGCTCACGCACGACGCGCTTTTGGGTAATGTCGGCTTTGTTGCTGTTAGGCGCCGGTGGAGCCGTGATGCTCACGCTGCAGGCGCACGGCGCGCAAGTGCCGCTGACCACGGTGCTCGGCTATGTGGTGCTCTCGGCCGTGCTGCTGGTTGGTTCCTTCGCGATGAGCCAAATCGCCGCCCATGCGGCGAAGTACAAAGCCAACAACACTCCGCTAGCGTGGTTCGGCGATGACCGCGTGGTCGTGCAACCGTGGCTCTCGCGAGCAGGCCACGTCGATCGCAGGCCCGAGGGACGGCTCGGAGCCGCGGTGGTGACGGCCGAGCTCGATGAAGTGGTGGTGATCGAGCGTGAGGGTCTGCACGCCGTGACCCTCACCGGCCCGCACGGCGCGATCGAGGTCGCACTCACGCCCAAGCGCGCCGAGGCGGAGCAGCTCGCGCGGACGGTCAGCCTGCTGCTCGAACGCGTTGCATCGCCGAAGAAGCGCGCCCCGAGCGCCGCCCGCCGCAAGATGAACACTGCGCAGGTTGCACCGTGACCGCGAACAAGGAGCTCAAAGATACGGTGCTGATCGTCGACGACGAGCAGGCCTTTCTCGACCTCCTTTCGTTCAACCTCAGCGAAGCTGGGATGAAGGTCGAGACAGCACAGACCGCCGCCGACGCTATGAAGGCCGTGGCGCTGGTGCGGCCGGTCGTAGTGATCCTTGATCTGATGCTGCCCGACGCCTCCGGAACCGAGGTTTGCCGCCGTTTGCGGCAAGACCCAGCCACCGCCGAGATCGGCGTGATGATGCTGACCGCGCGCGCCGACGAGTACGACCGCATCGTTGGCTTCGAAGTGGGCGCCGACGACTACGTGGTCAAGCCGTTCAGCGTGCGCGAGGTCGTGCTGCGGGTGAAGGCGCTCGCGCGGCGCTCTTCCGAGCGACTGCGCGCAAGGTTGGCTGTGGACGTAGGCCGCAGGTTACGACACGAGGGTTTGGAGGTAGATCCCGAGCGTCACCGCGTCTTCGTCGAAAGTGAAGAAGTGAGCCTGCGTCCGCTCGAATTTCGCTTGTTGGCGCTGCTGATGGAGCACCCGGGGCGCGTCTTTTCGCGCGCCGAGCTCTTGGCGGAGGTTTGGGGCATTACAGGTGACTTGAGCACGCGCACGGTGGATACCCACGTGCGACGACTGCGCAGTCGGCTTGGCCCGTATGAAGACGCGGTGGAGACGGTGCCCGGCTTTGGTTACCGCATGCGCGCTTAGCGCGATCCACAAACGGCGACGGCTCTCAAGCCGATGAAGGACTCGAGAGCCGTGCCACGCGGGCGCAGTGCGCTCGCAGTTACTTCTTGAAGATCTGCGCTCCGGCGATGCCGGCGCCACCGGTGGCCCGAATGATCACCTTTCCGGGAACAGCTGTCAGGGGCTGGCTGCGCCAGCAGCTGCCACCGCCGCCCAAGGTTGCGTTGGGGCCGGTTTGGTTGTCCTGCGCGACGGGGGGCGTGGGGAAGGGCGTGACGTACTGAATCTGCACGTCGAGCTCGCTGATGCCCGGACCACCGATACCAACGACGGTGTAGCACTTGTTCGGCTCGATGTTGAACGGCTGCTCGAGCACCTGACCTTGTTGGAATTGGCCGGCGAAGGCAGAGCCTTCAGCGGTCATGCCCTTGGTGTCGGGCGAGCCGGCGGCGAGCACTGCGGCGGCCGGGCCGAGCATGCCGATCGACACCGGCTGGGCAGGTCCACCCACCGTGGCCGGGGGCTGCGGGGCGGTTGCTGTTTGCGCCGGAACCGTCTGCGCCGGCGGCGGATAACCCGGGGGATAGCCGGTCGCGCCTCCGGGCGGAACGTTGGCCTGGGGATCGGATGAACCGCAGCCGAACGCACCCAAACCCAACAGCGCTACAGGGACGAAAAAGGAAAGTCGCATACGAGCTCCTCGCGAGAACCAACTTGTTGTCGAACGGCCCAACACGGAGGGGAGCGGATCCCCACCCTGTTTGAGCGATCCCGTGCCGGACCGTGTTCTACACGAGAACGGGCCAGATGACCCAACCTTACGCCGTTGGCCTCGGCCGACCCAACTCAGAACCAGCTTGCTTCGGCTAGGCGCCTGGAAGCTTGAGGTCGGGCACGGATTGGGTCTCCTCGGCCAGGAACATCCCGTCCACCACGCGATCCATCACCGTCTCAAATCGCGTCTCGTCGAAGCCGGAGCCGCTGCGTAACCAATCCACGTTGGGGTCCTGTTTGCGCGAGCGCCGGGCTCCCGGGAAATGACCGACGATATCGAGGTGGTCGGCGCGCCCGGCCCACAAGAGTTCACCCCAGAGTTGCGAGTGAAACGGCACCACGCCGTCGTTGGCCGAGGCAGGTGGCACTTGCCCCAACATGGTGGAAACGCTGCGCACCATGCGGGGATCCGAGGAGTTGCAGGGATAGCGCTCATCCTCGGCGGCGGTCAGATTGTAGAGCACGGTGAAGATGGCGCCCGAAACCAACGACCACGGAGAAAGCAGCGTACCGAGGCTATTCTTCTGCCCGCCCTCCGGCGCAAAGCTCGCGACCGACTGATAGCGCACGCCCGCCCGATCGATCACAGAGGCTTCGAATATGTCCATCGCTTCGGGCGTCAACTGAATCACCGTGCCCTGATCGGCGCGGATCTGCTTGAGGAAGGAACGCAGGTCACGACTCGACGCGTCGTCCAAGACCTTGATCAGCGACTCGCTGACGCGTTCGATCACCGAGAGCTCGATCGCACCGGAAATTCGACCCAGCGTGGCGAGCAACGTGCTGGCCAGAGCAAGAGGCGGTGCGCCCAGCTTGAGCCCGGTTACGGTCAACGCCATCAGCGCGTACAGCACCTGTTGGCCCGATTTGGTAGCAAAGAAGGCCGCCAAGGGAGTGCCTCGATGCGGCGTATTGACGGTGGTGATCGACGCCAGACGTTCAAGCAGCGCCTCGGCTTTCGGACGCAGACTCTCGTCGCGCAAGATCCTGGAGGTGGGCGAAGCCAGAAGGCGCGCGTCGAGCCCACCCGTCGAGTGCCCAAGAATATGTACGGGGGTGCTCTCCTCCCCGGCGGTGTCGAGCATGCGCCGAAGCAACGAATCCGCTCTGCGGCGGATCGAGGCCGAGGGATGAACGTCCACAACGTGGCAGACGGCCCTTCTGCCGCGGGAGGCGTAGCGCGCTTCGATCGCCACGGTCATGTGGCCGAAGTAATCGAGGCTGCCGATCTTGGCGAAGCCGAACATGCCGGGAACCAGGTAGACGTGGACAGGCATTTTGCGCGGTGTTTAGCGGTGGGTGGAGCGTTCTAGTGCGCGCGCGAAAAGCGGCGCGATATCGAACACGGCGCCAGGGCGCGCGGAAAGTTGCTGACTCGACGGGTGCGAATTGGTGCCGATCACCCCAGCGAACAGACCGCTCGATTCGATGCGCTCGAGCGAGCCGGGCGGCAAGACGAGATGACTTGCGACCGCGAAGACTCGCTTTGCGCCAGCGGCCTTGTACGCTTCGGCGGCTTGAATCAGCGAGGAGCCGGTGCGGATCATGTCGTCGTAGAGCACGACGTCCACGTCGCGGACGTCAGCGTTGACGCCGGTGACCGCGATCGCGCCCGAATTCGAGTCGCGACGCTTGTAGACAAAGGCCGGATTGACCGAGAGCGCGCGCGCCAAGCTTTCAACCCATTTGGCGCGGCCAGCGTCGGTGGCGCCGAGCACGAAGGGTGCCTCGCCCATCGTGTCGCGAATCGCCTTGGTGATCACCGGTGCACCGTAGAGGTGGTGCGTGACGTGATCATCGCCGAAGTAAAACTCGATACCGTCGGTGTGCAGATCGAAGAGGAAGATGCGTGTCCCGGCTTCACACGCAGGGATGCTCGAGATCAAGCGAGAGCGAGTCTTGGCGGTGACCACTTCACCAGGCTTCACCGCGCGTTCCATCGTCGCGTAGCCGAAGTACGGCATCATGATCGAGAGCGAACGAGCTCCGGCCCGCGCGATGGCACAGCCGAGATCGTAGACCTCGAGCCAATCCAGATCCGTTGGCGTGCCGCCGAGGAGCACGACGTCCCTACCCCAACTGTCACAATCCAGGCGCAGATAGCGCTCCCCATCGGGGAACTCTTTACGGGTGATGGCGCCGACCTCAAACCGCGCGACGGTAGTCAACGCAGGTTGAAAGTAGGCGTAGCTGGAGGTCGTGAATAGCAGCGGCTCCATAGGCGGCGCAGCCTATCGCGAGCCCCGCCGCGGTGTCAGGGAAGTTGTCGCTCGGCCTCGAGCAGGGTCTCCACGCCAAGCGCGGCTGGCGGCCTTCGGCGGGAGAATGGGCCTCCTTTTGTAGAAGCACAAGACGACAGCAGACACGATTCGCTAAGCTCCGCCACGATGACCTCTCCCGCGCCTGTTCAACTCATTGGGCGTTACGCCTTGTGCGGCAAACTAGGGACTGGCGGGATGGGCACCGTCTACGTTGGACGACTGGCTGGCCCCATGGGCTTTGCGCGCACCGTCGCGATCAAGCGCATGCACTCGCACTTGGCCGATGATCCGACCTTTCGTCGATTGTTCCTTGATGAAGCGCGGCTAGCGGCTCGAATCACCCACGCCAACGTCGTCGCCACGCTTGATGTGGTGGCGGAGGGCGAGGAGCTGTTGGTAGTGCTCGAGTACATCGCCGGCGGTTCCTTCGCGTCGCTGCTGCGAACGATGGGAAAGAAGGGAACTCGCCTTCCGCTCCCGGTCGTGGGTGCCATAGTCTCGCAGGCGTTGCATGGGCTTCACGCCGCCCACGAAGCTGTCGATGACCTCGGCAAACCGCTCGGCATCATTCATCGCGACGTGGCCCCCGACAACATCATGGTTGGAACGGACGGTGTCTCGCGTATCGTCGACTTCGGCATCGCCAAGGCGAATGAGCTCGGCCAGCGCACCCAAGACGGCAAGGTCAAAGGCAAGATCCGCTACATGGCGCCCGAGCATTTGCAAGGCCACGTCATTGATCGGCGCGCTGATCTCTACGCGGCTGGCAGCGTCCTGTTCGAAGCGCTAACGGGGCGCCCGCTCGTCCCTGGGGCCACTGACGTCGAGCAGATCGCCGCGCTGGCCAAGCTCACCGCACAAGACAAAACGCCGAGTCTCGTGTTGCCCAGCCTCTCCCACGAGGTCGATCAGCTGGTAACCAAGGCGCTCTCTTTCGACCGCGACAAGCGCTTTTCCACGGCCCACGAAATGGCGAAAGAGGTGGAGCGCACGCTCGGCGTCGCCTCTCCCAGCACCATCGCCGAGTTGGTCGAGTCCATGCTTTCATCCGAGATATCTCGCCGAAAGTCACTCGTGGAGTACGCCTCCGTGGCGACTCGCGAGCTCAAGCCCGACAGCAGCGACATCGAGCTCGACACCGAGAGTTTACGCGGAAAGTCCGATTCATCGAGTAGCGCGGTGGCGTTGCAAACCAAGGACATCGAGGAGGTAAAAATCGATCTCGCGCGCGCTCTTGCACCAACACTGGTCTCCGGCGAGCTTTCCGCAAGCCAGCAGAAGCTTGGGCAGCCGCTCGAGCTGCCCCCTGATCTGCCCGACCTAGTTCCGACCAACCGCCTCGAGAACCCGAGCGCACCGAAGGCAAAGGAGGCGCTTCCAGAGCTGGCGGAGGTTGCTGGAGGCGCACAACGCGCGGTGCCAGCGCCGCCGCGGCCTCCTGCCCCTGCAACGCCACTTTCGATCGCCGCGCCTCACGTAGCGGCGCTCACGCTGGGAGCAACGGATGGCGCTCTGCCCGAGCTCGAACCGGGGGTGGTGCGCCGCGCGGCTCCGCCGCTGCAGACGCCAATCCAGCCTCCCGCAACAACTCAGCAACCGCTGAGCCCTTCGATAACGCCGAGACCGCGGCCCGATCCAACCGCACCGCGGCCAACGGCTTCTCGTCGGCCAGCGCCGCCAGCGAGCACCGCTCGCGAGAGCTCCGCACGGGCGTGGGTGGTGCTGTTGCCCGTGGCGCTGATTGGCGTCGGGCTCTTCCTGTTCTTGTGGCTGCGGCAATCGGGCGGAAGTGACGCCCCTGCAGCGCCTACGAGCCAGGCTCGTACTGACACCAGCCACGCTGAAGATTGCGACCTCATGCGGCGCAGGCTGCGCGGTGGTGGGCAAGCCTTTGGCCTCTCGAGGCAAGGTTGGCAGCTGGAGTTGTGGCTGCGTGCTGGACCTGGGCGGGCGATCGATCCCAAAACCATCGACCTACCGGCGCTTGCGGGAGAAGGAAAGGCGACGCTCGGCGAGCTGCGCGCCGAGGAGGCCAAAGAGGGCGTACTCGTGAGCATCGAAGGAGTGCGTACCGAATGGGCGTTTGATCCCACCAAGTTTGGGGAGCTGATCCAACAAGCCGACAAGGTGTTCGTCGAGAGCAAGGCCGAGACGGGTGCGCTCATCCTGCGCTGTGCACATCTGCGCAGCTACGAAACTGGCTTGTGGTTCCGCTCGTTGGATGCTGCAGGTCTCGCAGCAAGCATGTTGCTCACGATTGGCCTATTGAGCGACGCGCCGTTCGTTCCCTCGCCTTCGACCAACCCAGCCGAGTCCCGCTTCGAGGGCCTGCTCAAACTCACCCGCGCCCGTAACGTCGACTACCCGATCGTGATTCAGAAGAACGGTGGCACAGTGGAGAACAAGGCGCGCGGCTTTCGGGCGACGTTTTCCCCGGAGAACCTCGGACAGCTGTTCCCGGCTACGCGCGCTCTCTTGAACACGATGAACGGCGCTGAGCCCTGAGCGCGAGAGGCGCCGTGCACGCAAGCGCCTCCATGCCGGACTCGGCCTGACTAGCGGAGAGAGAGCGCCACCGTTTCAGCCAGGCTGGCGTCTTTTGCGGTCAGGTCGAGCGCCAACGGCGTAACACCGACCACCCCCTCGTCGAAGGCCTCGGTGTCGGAGCCCGGTGCGTCGTGGTGGCGAGCCGAGTTGCCACCAATCCAGAGGTAGTCGGCGCCGCGCGGGTCCTTGCGGAAGCTCACACCGCCCTCGTAGGTTCTGCGGCCCATGATCGTCGCTCGAGCCGTCCACGAGCGGCCGGGAGGGAAGTTAACGTTGAGCAGCCGCCCTACGCCGGGTGAGGCAGCCAAAAGGGCAAGCGCGAGTTGCACCGATACTGCAGCCGCTGCTTCGAGATCCGCGGCCGAATCTGCCGAGAGCGCGAGGGCTGGGATTCCGCGCAAGGCCGCCTCGCGAGCCGCCGCGACGGTGCCTGAGTAGAAGACATCAACGCCTAGATTGAGGCCGTGATTGATGCCCGACAAACAGAGGTCGGGCACGCGCGGCAACACCCGACCCTCGCTCTCGAGCGCCACAAACACCGAGTCTGCTGGCGTACCGTCCACGGCGAAGCGGCCTTCTGCAACCTCACGTAGCCGCAGAACCCTTGAAAGGGTCAGCGAATGACTGGTGGCGCTCTGATTGTCGCGCGGGGCGCACACAACCACGTCGGCGTGCGCCCTCATCGCTTGCGCAAGCTGAAGAATGCCTTCCGAGCCAACGCCGTCGTCGTTGGTGACTAGCACAAGCGGTTTCAATGGGTCCTTGTTCGACGCAGGGGTCGGCGGATCAGGGAATCGGCAGACTACGGAGTCTGCAGACTACGGAGTCTGCGGATCGTAGGTGTCTGGAGCGGGAGTCGGAGCAGGCGTGGGGGACGGCGTGGCGCCTGTCGGTGCAGGTCCAGTCCCGCCCGTCGGCAGGGGTGCAGCAACCGGCGTGAGATCGGCGTCTGTGAACTCGAGCGTCGACACCGCCTGACATTTGACCGACGTGCTCTTCGCTCGGCCCACCGGCTTGAGCGAGCCCGGCTCCGCTAGCGTGATGAACTTGGTACCGACGCAGCTGGTCTCGTTGACCGTGGTGGTGTCGCCGACGCGTTTGCCGCTCATCAGCACGTCCATCGTTCGAGGTGCTTTCACGATCAGGTAACCGGCGGTGGGCGCCAGCGACTTGGGATCGGCGGGCGGCGCGAGTTCACCCGGCTCGGTGGTAGCGGAAGCGCTTGCCGTCGCCGTGGCCGTGGCCGTAACAACAGCCGTCGCAGTGACGGTAGCGGTGGGCTTCGCCGTCGCGGTGGGCTGCGCTGTAACGGTGGTTTCCGGAACGGCGGTGTTGACGCCCGGAGTGGGGTCTGGCCGCAGGCGCAAGTACCAGAAGGCTGCAGCTCCGCCCGCAAGCACCAAGAACGCGCCGACCAGCAGCGGCGCGACGCTCTTTTTGGGTGCAGGAGCAGCCTCACCTTGAGCAAATTTGCTGGGCGCCTCTGGCGCCTTCCCAGCGACCGCAGCCTCGGCCAGCTTGACCGGCTCGGCAGCGGGCTCGGCTACGACGGGCGGCTCGGCGGCGATAGGTTCGATCGGCTTGACTGGCGCAACGGCGATCGGCTCCGCGGCCTCGACTCGAACCTCTGGCTTGGCCGGAACTTCCGCCGCAACCACGGGTTCGGGTTCAGGCTCCTTCGCCGGGGGAGCCGCGGGCTCGACAACCGGCGCCGACATCTCAACGAGCGGCAACTCCGGCGGCGCGTCGGCCACGACGGGGTCGAGTTCGAGCCCAACCACCGGCAAGTCGTTTGACGGGTCTAGCGAGACGACCGGCAACTCGACCGGCTCGACCGCAGCAACCTCTGCCGGGGCAGCGTCCACCGAAACCACAGCGCGAGCCAATACGGCTTCGATCCCGCTCGGGTCGGGCGCGACGCGCGTGGGAACCGGAGACGACGGTGCGTCCTCTCGCGGAATAGGCTCTACGGACCTCGCAGCGACCGGCGGTGCTGGCGGTGAAACTGCCGCTGGCGGTGAAACTGCGGCGGTAGGAGCAGGCACCGAAGCGACGGCTGCAGCCGGCTTGGCCGCGACGGCGGGAGTCGCCGGTTTTGGCGGGAAGGCGGAGCGCACGCCAAACCCAGTTCCCACCGGTCGTGCAGCCGGCGTTGCAGCTGGCTTCGCAGCCGCAGGCGCTGCAGCCGCGGGCCTTGCTGCGGCAGCCGGAGCTGCCGCGGCCGGAGCTGCCGCGGCCGGCTTGGGCGGCTGAGCGATCGGAGCTTCGGAGGTGACGGCCAGCAAGTCAGCCGCCAGGTCCACGGCGGGCTTCGCATCTTTCGATACTGCGACAAAAGCCGAATCAGACACAGGTTCCGCGCGGGGATCCACCCGGCCAGGCCCGCCGAGACTCTCGCGAGCGACGGGCCGCGCTTGCATCACGCGGGAGTCCCCCGGATCCGCCGCAAACACAGGCACCCGCGGTTGCGCTGCGTTCTTTTGAATCTTCGTGAGAAGAGCCTCGAGTGCCTGGACACGTTCCGGATTGTTCACGTCGAGGGGCAGCATATCGGTCATGCGAGATTGTGCCGAACTTTTTCACAGCTTTACCGAAGCCGGCGGAAGCGAAGCACAGCCTCCAACCCACGTTGCCGTCAGCGCGCTAAAAAAGGCGCGCTTATTATTCCGCTGAGCCTCCCCTCGCCGTGCACCCGCCCCCAACATCTGGCAATAGGTGCACTCATGAAGCGGCTTCCCCTCCTTGCTCTGTGCGCGGCGCTATCCC
The DNA here is from genome assembly GCA_903892415.1 of uncultured delta proteobacterium. Lineage (GTDB taxonomy): Bacteria > Myxococcota_A > Polyangia > Polyangiales > Polyangiaceae > Xiheicaenibacterium. The sequence continues at coordinate 14,584 of CAITIQ010000013.1, forward strand.
ACGTTCATCGCCTCGAAGCACAGCCTGCAAATCCTCCCGTGCCAACCGCGACGACCGCAGCCGCTTCGGAGCCAGCTCCGGACACCCTAGGGCCCGGCGACGCTGCCGTGAAGGACCTCGCCGATCCGTTGGCGGCGCTGCTCGCTCCCGACCCTGCAGGCCTCACCTATGAGGCGGTCGCACGCGAAGCGATTGCCGCGAGCAGCGCGGTGCGGCTCAAAGAGGTTGAACTCGAAGGGGCCGACGGCGCAGTCTCCCAGACGTTGGTCTCATTTTTCCCGCGCGTGACGTTGGCGGCCTCCTATACGCGCCTCTCCGACGTCGAGGCCGGCACCATCGGTGGCGGGGGCGCCTCGGTGGGAGCGCTCAATGAAGGGCCGATCACGGTAGGGCCGTGCCCAACCGACGCCACCGTGCAATGCGCCCTCGACTCCGGGGGCACGCCTATTCAGGCGGTGAACTCTAGCTTCACCTTCCCGGTGCTGCTCAATCAGATCGCCTTCACTGGGAATCTAACCGTGCCGATCTCCGATTACTTCCTGCGCGCGGTTCAGGCCTACAACGCTGCGGAGGCGAACGAGCAAGCCCTCGAGCTGCAGGTCGAAGCACAGAAGAGAATTGCCGCACGCGACGCGAAGTTAGCGTTGATCGGTTGGGCGCTGTCGAAAGGCCAAACGGTGGTCGCCGAGAAGAGCGTCGAGCAGGCCAAGAACCAGCTCAAAGACGTCAACTCCTCGCTGTCCGCCGACCGCGCCGCAAAGGTGGACGTGCTCCGCATCGAGGCCCTGGTTGCGCAAGCCGAGTTCACCTTGGCTGAGGCGCGCTCGAATGAGTTCGTGGCCGAGCATCGCCTACGGACTGTGTTGCATGCCCCCTCGGATCGGCCCCTCAGCGTCGGCATCGATCTGTTCGGAACGCCCAACATTCCGGCCCTCGCCTCGCTCGATGAGCTCGTCCGCGAGGCGGTCGACCACCGACTCGAGTTGGTAGCCACGCAAAAATCCCGCGAGGCGCTGCGTGAGGCTGAGTCCGCCACGCGGGCCACTTACTGGCCGCGCGTGGACGCCTTCGCCGACATCAACATCTCCAACCCCAATCAACGCATTTTCCCGGCTCGCGAGCAGTTCGACACGACGTGGGACGCAGGCGTTCGGCTGTCGTGGGTGATCAACGACACCTTCAGCACGATCGGAGCCTCTGCGCAGGCCGAAGCACGGACGGCCCAAGTAGAGGCCTCGCTGGTTCAACTCACCGACGCAATTCGTCTGGAGGTCATTCAGGCACATGCCGAGATCGCCAAGGCGGCGGCGTCGATCGAAGCGGCCAATCGCGGGGTGATCGCCGCGGAGGAAACCGTGCGAGTCTCGAAGCGCGTTTTTGCCTTGGGTACGCTCACTGGCACCGGCCTAGCCGATCAAGAGAACGCACTCACCGGCGCTCGCCTGCGCAAGCTCTCGGCGCTCGCGGGGCTACAGGCAGCCATCATTCGGCTGGAGCACGCTACCGGCAGGGATCGAGGCTCGATGCCGTCTGCCCCCCCTGCCCCCGCCGCGACAACCGCCGTCGAGCCCTGAGCCTCGGTACAGTCAACCCGCAGGACGACGGGACAAGAAGTCCATGCAACGCGCGAGACCCGGAAGCCGCATCTGTGTAAGGTGCGCGGCTTCGGATGACCGAGCTCGTCGTCGTGCTTTTCCTCGCCATCATTGGCCTCTCCACCGCTGGCTATCTGGTGCGATGGCTGTTGTCGTTCGGCTCGCCGGATAGCGCGCTGCTCAACGCAGCCTCGCTCGTTCGTGACGTGGCCGAGGGTTTTGCGCGAAGGCAGAGTGCGACGCTGGCCGCGCTGGCCGCGCTCTTTGGTGGTGCGTTGTTCGTTGCCTACGGTTTGCGCACGCCCACCGCCGAGGAAGTAGGCGGGCTCGAAACAGCTGTTTGGCTGGTGATTTCGTTCAGCGTGGGCGTACTCGGAGCGATCGCCGCTGCCGAGCTTGGCACCTTCATCGGCGTTCGTGGTGCCATCCGCACAGCAGCGGCCTCGCGTCGCAACGTGGATGCGGCCTTGCGCTCGTCCTTTCGCTCGGGGGCCGCACTCAGCCTGCTCTCCGCTTCGATCGGAACGGTCTCCTTGGCAGCGCTCATTCTCGCTGTAATCGCCTTCCACGGTGGGGTGGGCCAAGGCATCGCCAACGCTGTCAACATTATCCCGCGCATCCCGTTCTTGCTGCTTGGGTACGCGCTCGGCGCAACCACCACTGCGCTATTTGGACAGATCGCTGGCGGCACGTTCGCGAAGAGCGCGGACATCGGCGCCGACGTTGGTGCGCGCGACGCCGGGCTCGACGACGACGCCAAGGACAACCCGGCCGCAGTCGCCAACCTCGCCGGGGACTGCGCCAACGGCGCGGCTAGCTCGCACGTGACTGCCTATGCCGCCGCCGCGGCGGAAGACACAGCGGCGATGCTCGCCGTGACCGTGGTTTACGCAGCGGACCTGAGCTTGCGCAGCCCGCTCTCGCTGATCCTGCTGCCGCTGCTGTCACGCTCGTTCTCGATTCTGGGCACGGTCTTCGCCGCCGTCGTGGTTCGCACCGACGACCGTGAGGATCCGTTCGCCGCGGTCTTGCGCGGGCTGAGCGTCGCTACGCTGCTTCAGGCCGTAGGTCTTGCTGGGGCGATCCAATGGCTGCTCCCTGAGCGCAGGGTGTTGATGTTCGGCGCGAGCGCGATCGGTATCGGTCTCGCAGCGATAATCGTTGTCTGGGTGTACGTCTCGAGTTCGTCCCGCTTTCGTGCCGTGCGTGACGTGGCAGAGGCTGCTCGCGTTGGCCCGACGCTCAACGTGCTTGCGGGCATCTCCAATGGGCTGCGCATGGGCTTGCCCATTGCCGCAGCGCTCACGCTCGGAATCGGCGGGAGCCACGCCCTCGGGCTTTACCTCTACGGCCCTGCTGGCGGCACGCTCGCGCTCGTAGCAACGCTCTCTGGCCTGGTTGGGACGATGACCTTCTTGATGGCGCTCGACGGCATGGCCACCGTCGTCGACGCAGCCTCCGGCCTGGTCGCCATGACCTCCGAGGCCGACCGACGCGACGCTCGAGGACGGCTATCGGTCCTGGACGCGGCAGGAGCGGCGCAACGGATCGCAGCGCGCATCGTCGGAACCGGAGGAGCGCTGCTCTCGAGCGTGCTTTTGTGCGAGGTGCTGCGGCAAGAGGCCGACCGGCTGCGCAGCGCGCTTGGCGAACTGCGCCTCGACGTCGGCGTTTGGGTCGGCGCGATGTTGGGCCTCGGCTTGATTGGTTGGTTGGCCGGGCGCTGCCTCACCGGGGTGCTGCGCTCTTCGCGTCGCATCGTCGAGGAGGTTCGACGACAGCTGCGCGATCGCAGCCCAGCCGAGGCCGATGGACCGCTGCTCGGCAGCGTCGATCATCGACCCTGCTCGGAGTCGGCCACGCGCCACGCGCTACGACATATGGTGCTCGCCGGCTCTCAGGCCGTGGTGTTGCTGATCGCCCTGCTCGTTGGCCTGCACCTGGCCCGCGGCGCTGGCTCAGGCTTCGCGTTGGGCGGGGCTGTGCTCTCGCTGATCGTAACAGCCACCGCAGCCGGAGTGGTCAGCGCTCTGTTCGCGCTCGGAGCCGGTGGAGCATGGGGCAGCGCCAAGAAGTACATCGTGACGGGCGCTCACGGTGGACGCTTGCACGTGGACGAAACGGGCGCGCGGGCGGAGAACCCCACCTTCGTCGCATCGGTGATCGGAGACACCGTGGGAGACCCGTTCAAAGACGTGGCGGTCCCCTGCGTCGTGGTGCTGATTCGGCTTTTACCGATCGTGGCTTTGGTGCTTCTCCCCCTCATCCACTAACGGCGTGCTGGATCGTCATTTTTGGACGCATCCGTCCCTTGCAGCTTTGGGAAAGTGGGGATAAGGGTCTTTCCGTTGGGTGGCATGGCGCCGCGATTGAAGTCGCGGGTGGATCTGACCTCCGGCACACCTGTTTCCGCCGAACGCGGATGCAGCAAACAGAATGACTCGAGTCATTCGGCCGGCCCCGAGTCAGGTTTGCTTCAACAACCTCAACCTGCGGTTGAGCAATCGAATGGCTGTTTGCGGCTCGCATAAACCAAAGCGAGACGCAGCTTGTTACGGAAATTCGCTGAGTCGCTGCCCCTGACGGCGTAGGCGCTCAGCCGACACAAAAGTAGGCTGCTCGTGGGCACACCTCTCTCCGACGCACTCTCGACCCTCAGCGACCGCGGTCTTCGCAAGCTACTTGGCGCCCGAACCTTCATGCGAGGGTTCAAGTTCTTCTGCAATCGCGTGGTCGAAGACATCCAAGTGCACGAGGCGCACGCCACCGGTCTCGTACGCGCTCCCGAGAGCGACCCATTCAGCGTTCGGATTGAGCTCTCTCCCGACGGCATCAAGTCAACCTGCACCTGTCCGTCCCTAGGCAAAACAGAGCACTGCAAGCACGCCGCCGCCCTGCTGATCGCGGTTCGAGATCAGGCTCGCGCGTCGATGCCCCGACGGGAACCTGTTCCTACCCCTCCCCAAGCCCCCCAAAGCGAGAACGGTATCAACTCCAAACGAAGTCGTCGCCGCGAGCGTCGCACCCGCTCCTCTCCCCTCGCCCACGGCAGCTCGATGGCGGCAATGGGCCCGCCCGGCTCCACCGTTGGACCGGCGATGGGCAACGCACCCGTCGCTTACACCGAGCGCCCAATCGAGCGACACGAAGCCAGTCGCCCGGGGTTCGCCGAGCGAAGCACCTTCTCGACCACGCACACGAAGCTGGCTCCGCCGGTCCCCGAGGCCACCGCAAAGGCAACCGGCATCGGGGCTTGGCTTCCGCCCGAGGGCTCGACAGCGTCGCGGCGCATCGAGTTCCGCGTGCATGTCCGCCAGGGCGCGATCACAGTGACGGTGTTGGACGCCGAGGCTCGTATGCAGGTGCTGCCTTCGGTGGCGCTCACTTGGCAGGCACTCTTTCCAACGCCCGACCGCAACGCTCTCCGCTTGCTCGCCCGGCTCGAGAGTGGCAACCCGCGCCATCCCGCTGTGGACGTTCGCGGAGAAGACGTCTCCGAGCTGATGCCGCTGCTCGAACAGAGCCGCGTACTGCTGGAGCCAGCGTTGATGCAACTGCGCTTCAGTGAAGAGCCGCTCAAGCCGCGCTTCGACCTCGAGACGGTCGGCGGGGACACCATCATCGTGAAGGCCAGCTTCGAGCGCAGCTCGGACAAACGGCGCTTCTCCTTGCTTACAGGAGGCTGGTTCGAGGGCTGGCCGGGCTGGCACATCGATAGCCAAGAAGGCATCGCACGCCGCATCGACCGTCGCGTCTCGGTCGCGGCGATTCGTCGTTTGATGCGCTCGCCCACGATCGCTGAGCCGATGAGCGAGCTGCCCCGAGTGATCATGCAAGGTCTGCCCAAGATCGCCCTGGAGGTTGGCGCTGAGCTTCCGGATCTGAACCAGATTTGCGACGTCGTCGACCTCGTTCCCACGTTCCGCATGCGCGCCGGCGGCTCGCTGGTCGAGGCCAGCGTCAGCCTCTTCGCGGTCTACGGCAACGAGGAGATCCCGGTCCGCGCCGACGGCATCACCTTGCCGGTAATCATCCAAGCCCCGCTCGAAGGGGCGCGCAAAGCCCGCTGCATCCGCGTCGACATCGCGGCGCAACAAGACGCGGCGCAAAAGCTCAATGACCTCGGGCTCGGAGCGGACTCGAGCGGTCAAGGCTTCATCGGCCGTGGGGACAGCGCCATTACCTTCTGGAGCGAGGGGCTAGGCCGCCTCCCGGACGACTGGGATCTGTTCGTGCCCGAGGACCTCGTTGGTACCCAGGTTCGCGGAGCGGCTATCAGCGTCTTCGCCAAGGTCAGCTCCGGGATGGATTGGCTCAACGTGAAGCTCTCCTTCGAGTCGGAGGGCGTGCACGCCGAACGCGGTGAAATTCGGCGAGCGTTGGCCGAAGGCAAGAAGTACATCAAGCTCTCCGACGGTTCGTTTGCCCCGTTCGACGCCGACCAAATCCAAGCAATGATGGATCGCGAGATCGAGCTCATCACCGCCGCAGGCAAGAGTGGCAAGCTCTCCTTGGCGCACGCCGGTCGCATTCAAGAACTCGTGGCGCAAGCGGCGGGCAGCAGCATCTCCGGGGGCGCCCGTGAGCTCTTCCAGCGGCTCTCGTCGATCGACGACATCGAGGCGGCAAAGAAGCCGCGCAACCTCAAAGCCACGCTCCGCCCCTACCAAGAGGCCGGCCTCAGCTGGTTGAAGTTCATCCACTCGATCGCCTCCGGCGGCGTGCTCGCAGACGACATGGGTCTCGGCAAGACGGTGCAAACCATCGCGCTCTTGCTCGCGGTAAAGCAGGACGAGAAGGCCGTCAAAGCTCTGATTGTGGCGCCCACCAGCGTGGTCACGAACTGGCAACGAGAGCTGGAGAAATTCTCTCCGTCACTCAAGGTCGCCTTGTGGCACGGCGCGGATCGCAAAGACCAAGCGGACGAGGTGCGCGAGAGTGAGGTCATCATCACCAGCTACGCCCTCCTGCGGCGGGATGAGGACTTCCTCACAACGTTGGACCTCACCTACGCCATCCTCGACGAGGCCCAGCACATCAAGAACCCGATGTCGGCTACCGCGGCAGCGGCCAAGAAGCTGCGCGCCAAACGGCGCCTGGCGCTGACCGGCACGCCGATCGAGAACCGCCTGAGCGAAATCTGGAGCATCTTCGACTTCGTTTCGCCCGGCCTACTCGGCGCGCTCGATCGCTTCGAGGCCAAGTTCGCCCGCCCAATCGAGCAAGGCGACTACAAAACTGCCCAGCGACTGCGCACCACGATCCACCCGTTCATTCTGCGCCGCACGAAGAACGAGGTGGCCAAGGATCTACCGGAGAAGCTCGAGACCGATCAGGTTTGCGATCTCACCGGCGAGCAACGCGTGGTCTACCAGGAGATCCTCCGCGAGGTGCGGGCGCAGGTGTTGGGAGAGGTCGAGAAGAACGGTATCGGCAAGAGCCAGATTCAGATCCTGGCCGGCCTCACTCGGCTGCGACAGGCTGCTTGTGATCCTCGTCTGCTCGGCCTGCCGCGGGACTACTCCGACGACGACTCGGGCAAGCTCGTGGCGCTGCGTGAGCTCTTGGCCAACGCGGTTGAAGGTGGTCACAAAGTGCTCGTCTTCAGCCAGTTCGTCCAGATGCTCAAGCTTGTGGAAAAGGCGATCAAGGAGGACGGCATCAAATACGAGTACCTCGATGGCTCCACGAAGGACCGCGCCGAACGCGTGGATCGCTTCCAAGGCGATCCGACCGTGGGCGCGTTCCTGATCAGCCTCAAGGCAGGCGGTACCGGCCTCAACCTCACGGCCGCAGATACAGTGATCCACTTCGATCCGTGGTGGAACCCGGCGGTGGAACAACAAGCCACCGATCGCGCTCACCGCATTGGGCAAAACAAGGTGGTCAGCGTGTACCGCCTGGTCGCCGCAGGGACGATCGAAGAGAAGATCCTCCAGCTCAAGCAGAAGAAGCGGGAGCTCGTCGCGAGCGTGCTTTCCGAGGATGCTGGCGGCGTGAAGAAGCTGACCAAACAGGATCTCGAGGAGTTGTTCTCGGTCGAGTAACGGTAAAACGGCCAGGGTCCGCACCTGGCCCGGCGCAACCAAAGAAAAAGGAGGTTGGGACTCAGGGCCCAACCTCCTCATTGGTTGACGGGCGTCGCGACTACTCAGCCGTAGCGGCAAACCAGGCTTCGGCGATCGCGTAGAGCGTGTCTTCGCTCGCAGCATCCCCCTCGGGAACGCCGTTGGCGGCGCCGAAGCTGTAAACGATGCGCCCAACCGGCACGCCCTTCACCAACACCGTGAAGGTGTCTTCCGCTAGCTCTTGAATGTTGTAGCTCGTCCCCTCGAAGGTGACCGTCTTGTTTGCAACGTCTGCGACCGCTGTACTCATGGAGCGGGTTCCTAGTCGAGCCTCACCGCGAAGGGAGAAAAAACAGCGCGTCAGCGCCGCGCGCTCGAGCGCGGGCGCTCGACCAACTCGGCGGCTTCGGCGCTGCGGTAGGTTGCGATGTCATCGGTGTGGCCCTGCTCCTCCGCGGAGCGGGCCATCAGTGCCCAAACCCGTGCCCGTTCGGAGCCCGGGCGCGATAGCGACAGCGCATCTTTGAGGCAACGTTGTGCAGACGAGTAGTCCTTCGCCGCTAGGTGAGCTTCACCTAATTTGGCGCTGAACAAACCAACGACGTGAATGGGATCGTCGAGCGTCCCTTCATCGAGATCTTTGCGCGCCAACTCGATGCCACGCTTGAGCGCCGTTATGGCGCCATGGGCATCCCCCATCTTCAGCCGGGCGTGGGCGATCTGTTCGAGGAAGACCAGGGCGCTCGGGGTGTCCCCACCCTGTTCGGCCTCGAGGATCAGCTTCTCCACCTGGAGTTTGGCGCTCACGCTGCGAGTGTCACGCCCCGGCGCCTCACTTGAAGCGTCCTTCTTCGGACGCATGAAGCTCTCCCGCTCGAGCGGAAGTCCACACTCGCCACAAAAGCGCGATAGCGGTCCGTTGAGACCGCCGCACGATTGGCAGGGGCGCAGGGTTGCCCGCACCCACGAACGAGCATCGGACTGCGCGCGCTCCCCCGTGCGGTGAGCAACGATTTCACGCAGCGCCTCGGCAAAATCCGCCGCCGATGCGTAGCGATCATCCGGTCGCTTCTGCATGGCCTTGATGATCACCTCATCCAAGCCGTAATGGATGCGGTCCGGAGCGAGCTCCGCGATGTTCGGAATTGGCTCGGTTACGTGTTTCTCGAGCAGCTTCTGGGGATCTTCATCGTGGAACGGCAGCGAACCCACCGTCATCTCGTACAGGATGACGCCGCACGCGTAGAGGTCCGTGCGCCCATCGGTGTCGAGCGCCATCGCCTGCTCCGGCGAAATGTACTCGGGCGTACCAAAGACCGCGCCGTCCGGAGTGGAGAGGTTGCGGCGCAGCTTGGCCAGACCGAAGTCCACGACCTTCACCAAGTCACCGCCACCTCGCTGGGGCAGCACCAGGATGTTCGCCGGCTTTAAGTCACGATGTACAACCGACAGCCCGTGAGCTTCATCCAGCGCGCTTAGAATCTGGAGCACGATGTCGAGAACCCGCGTTACCGGCTGGAGGGGTTCTTGCGTTAGGACGATCTCGAGATCCTGCCCGTCAAGGAGCTCCATCACGAAGTAAGGGCGACCGTCGGGCGCCTGTCCGAAATCGTACACCCGTACGCAATTGGGGTGGTTTAGTGCGCTGGCCGCGCGCGCCTCGTTCTTGAAACGCTCCACCATCGTGGGGTTCTGCACGAGCCCCGCGCTCATCATCTTGATGGCCACGGAGCGACCGAGGTTCGACTGTTCGCCTCGGTACACCCGGCCCATCGACCCTTCGGCGATGAATTCGACGACGCGGTAGCCACCAGCCAGCGTGCGGCCAATGATCGGGTCGCGCTCCGATACTTCGGCGGCCACCAGTTTCGCGCCGCATTCGGAACAAAAAGTGTCCGCGTCTTTCGCTGCACTTTTACAGTTGCTGCAAACAGCCATCGGAGAGCGGCAGCATAGCAACTTGGTCTGGCGTCAGGACAGCTATTCGAATCCGGCCAACGCGATGGGCAATTCTGGCCAATTCTGACCAAAGACCGCTGGAGAAGCTGATGCTTGGATCTGTTGCGTGAGGGCCGATTACCCCACCCCAACATTGACTTCGGTTCGAGTTTTTGTGTTCGAAGCAGGACCTCCGACGTCTACGTCAGGCGAAAATTGCAATATGACCAACCTCGTGCACCGCGCCCGAAGGCTTCATCGAAGATGCTCAGAGCGACACCAATGAACGGGTCCTTGGGTCCAGCCCGACAGGGTCGTAAGTGGGCGTTGCTCGGCCAAGGTTCGCTGACTTTCGTGCTGATGCTGAGCTCGCCTCAAGTGCTGCGTGCGCAAGAGTCCACGCCGTTGGATCGATTTCAGCCTTCTGTAAGTGGCGACGCCCAGGTCGCGGTGCCCGGCGCGTTCGTTGAAGGGTGGCTGCGGACCAGCGTCGCAACCTGGTTCAGCTACGCCAATTCGCCGCTCGTACTCGCAGACGGAGAGAGCCAGGACACGCTGCGGCGCGTGGTCGAGCATCAGCTGATCGTGCGCGTCCAGGCGGCGGTGGCGCTCGTGGAACGGGTGCTCATCCACGTGGATGTGCCGGTGACCGTGTTCGCTCGAGGCGAGCCGGTCTCCAACGTGACCCGGTCAGCGGAGTTCAGTGAACCGGCCTCCGCGGCCATGGAGGATTTGCGGCTCGGAGGCCGCTTCGCGATGCTCAAGCCTGACGGCTGGCTGCCAGGAGCCAGCTTCGGGTTGGGGCTCTTTTTGCCGACGGGACGTGATGATTCGTACACCTCCACCGGCAGCGTGCGGGCTGCCCCTCACGTATCGCTTGGAGCCACCTGGGGTCCGGTAACCTGGACCACGGCGGTCGGTCGGACGTTCTACCCGAACGCTTTGCGCACCGATGAGGGAGGCCTGCTGGGCAGCGACGTGACCTTGGGGTTTGGCGCCTCGGTCGAAGTGGACCGCTTTCATTTTGGCGCCGAGACGAACCTCAACGTTCGCACCGACGAGCCAGTGCCGAGCGCTCCGCGCACGGTGAGCGGCGAAGCGCTCGCCTCCGCGCGCGCCGACGTTGGCCCCCTCACCTTCTCCCTCGCAGGCGGTCCGGGCTTGGGGCAGGCGCCGGGAACCCCAACCTTTCGCATCGTCAGTGGCGTCGCGCTCTCCTTCGACCCAGTCGACGCACCCAAGCCTGTACCTCTCCCTGTGAAGCAGCCGAGCGAAGCTTCGCTGAAGACCGCACAGCCCAGCGAAGCCGCTAACCGCGCGCTCGCTCAACTCGAAGCGCAGGCCGCACAGGCCGCGGGTCCGGAGGCTGCGCCAGGTGGCGCCGCCGCCGATCGTGATGGAGATTCGGTGTTCGACGCCGTCGATCCTTGCCCCGAGGTTGCTGGCCCTGTGCGTGGATCTCCGGCCACGGACGGCTGCCCGCTCGATGGCGACGGCGACGGGGTCGCTGACCTCGAGGACGCCTGCCCGACGGTCGCGGGAGCCCGCGCGGCGGACCCAAAACAAAGCGGCTGCCCAACGTCGGTGCGCGTCGAGAACGACAGGCTTTCACTGCTGAGCCCCATCCTGTTCGAGACCAACAGCGCGACCATCGCCGCGGACTCGCTGCCGCTGCTCGAACAGATCGTCAAGACGCTGCAAGGCGAGCCCAGCATCCTGCGCGTGGCCGTCGATGGTCACACCGACAATCGCGGTCTACCGCGACGCAATTTGGAGCTTTCTCGACTGCGCGCGGTCGCGGTCGTGCGCTGGCTGAACGAGCACGGCGTCGATCCGCTGCGCACCGAGGCGCGCGGCTTCGGCGCGCGCGCACCCATCGACACGAACAAGACCGAGGAAGGTCGGCTCAAGAACCGTCGCGTTGAGATCGTGATTCTCAAACGCGCTGCCGCCACGAGCAGCCGACAGGAGTCGCCATGACTCACGTCCGATCGAAGGTCCAACGCGCTAGCCTCTGGTTGGCCGCCGGCTGTGTAGCAACGTCGCTTCCTCAGCTAGCCCTGACCGAGGAGTACCCCGAGGAGGTCCTGCAGTGGGGGGTCTCCAAAGGCGACAGCTGCGAAGACATCGCAAAGGCCGTCTACGGCAGCACGCGCCATGCCCACCTCGTGATGCGCTACAACCGCGTGACATGCACGCCCGGCGCACCGCTCGAACCGGGAACGATCGTGTTACCGGCCCATGTGAGCGAGGTGACGCGCGCGCGCCTCAGCTCGCTTGCACCGGAGGTTCGACACAAGCCACCGGGTGGCGGCTGGGGCAGCGCTAGCGCAGGCCAAGGGCTCGCCGACAACAGCAGCGTCAACACCCTGCAGAAGGCCAACGCCACCATCCAATTTCTGGATCAGACGCGGATCCTTTTGGCGGAGAACACGCTGGTCGTAATTTTTGGCACGGCCGCACAGAGCGCTGTCGCTCGCGATCCGAAGCAGGTCAACGCCGACGTCTCGGTGGATGAAGGCGAGGTCAAGGCGGCTTTGGCTGCCCTGCGAGGAGACCAAGACACGATCGAGATCGACGTCGCCGGGGGCGGACGGGTGAGCGCCGCCTCGCGCGATACCGTGGTGGCAAAGAAAGGCGAACGCACCAACGTCTCGGTGTTCGACGGCAAGAGCAAGGTCACGTCGAACCGCCAGTCGGTGGAGGTCGCCCGCGGCTTCGGCACGCGCTTCAGCAAAGGTCAGACGCCGGAACCCGCTCGCGAGCTGCCCAAAGCGCCGAATTGGAAAGGCGAGCTGCCGCGTATCACCCTGGCCGAAGTCGGCCAGGGCGTTTTGACGACCTCGTGGGAGTCAACCGCCGAGGCCGTCGCCTACCGTGTGGAGATCGCCACCGATCCGGAGTTTTGGCGGCTGCTTGCACGCGAAGAAGTCGGCCCCGACGTTACCAATTTCCGCGCGGAGAACCTGCCACCTGGCGACTACTTCGTACGGGTTCGGGTGCTCGACAAAGACGACTTCCTCGGCTGGCCCACCGAATCTCGCACCACCACCGTGGTAGGCGTGGTCTTCGCTGATGGTGGTGGCCGGGTCGAAGCGGGCGGCAAGCTGGCGCTTCACCCCTACGGCCAGCTGGCGCTTCCACAAAAATCTTCAGCGCTGAGCATCTCGTTCGACGGCGGTAAGCCGCTGCCCGCGGCAGAGGTGCTCGAGTTTGGTCAACTACGCCCCAAAACGCTGGCGTTCAACCTGGGAGAAAACGCGCAGCGCTACGAGATCGAGTACCTCGAGGTAGCCGCCCGCGTCACGGCGAAAGAAGAAGGCCCAAGCGAAAGCCTGCAGATCGTTTTCGACGGCATCGCCGACGCAGCCACCTTGTCGCGCATGCGGCCGACGTTGCTGCTGATGGACGGTGAAAACGAAACCACGCGCGTTCGCCTGACGGACGCGCGCTTTGAGGACGGCACTGCGCGCATCACTGCCGCTCGACCCAAAGCCGCGCTCGCAGCGCTCGTCGTTGACGGCTGGGGTCGTTCCCTCGGTAGTTGGCGAGCCCCGGCCGTCGATTCTCAACCGGCGGACCAGCAGCCCGATCAAGCAGCAAAAGCCCAGCGACCGCTCGCCCCAATCGTGCCCGCGTGGTCGGTGGACCCAGCCATCCCGCGACTCTGGGCACCCACCGCCGAAAACGCCTTCTTCATCTCTGCAGCGGTGGAGCAACCGCTCGCTGGGTCCGGCTCGTATCAAGGGCTCGTGCAAGTGAGCGGAAACGTCGATGCGCTCAGTCTTGAGGCTTCGGTGCGCAGCGAGGACTCAGTCGTTGGACGCTCCAGCAATGAGATCGCCTGGTTGGGCGGGCGCTACCGCGTGCTCGAGTTCTCTGACGGCAGCTTCGAGCTGGGGCCAGCCCTCCGGTTCGGCATTCCGACGTCGGATCTTGGTCCGTCATTTCAGGCGGAACTCGGTGCAGCGGCCGGCGGACGCGCGGGCATGTTCCGATGGCTCGCCAGCATGACCTTCGATTTGGATGGCGACCCCGCAGCCTTTGCCTACGTGCCCGGACTTGCGCTGGGCCTGATGGTGGAACCGCTGCGCTGGTTCCGCGCCTACGCGGCGCTCGACGGCTACGCGACCCAAGTGCCAAACACGCAGAGCAGCGGTGAACGCTTCGCCGGTGGTCTTACGGTCGGAGCCGAGGCCGGTAAATGGGTCTTCGGTGCGGTGGGAGCTCGAGCCACCCCGTTTGAATCTCCTGCCGCGGCCCTTAGCTTTTATGCGGCTTTAGGGGTTCGCGTAGAGCCATGAGCAAGGACGAGCCGAAGTCGCGCCACTCGCTCACCGAGGCCCGCATCGCGTCGCAAGCGGCAGCGCTAGCTCCCCTACCGATCACCAGCGCCGGCTTCGGCGACCTCCCTCAGCTATTCACGCTGCCGAGCGCCGAACCCGGGGAGGATGTGCGCGGTCAATTGCTCGACCACCGTTACCGCGTGACGCGCAAGATTGGGCAAGGGGGGATGGGGGCTGTGTACGTGGCGACGCACGTCAGCCTCGGCGTCGAGGTCGCGGTAAAGGTCCTGCATGCCGGCTTGGCGACCGGCGACGAGCACAAGCGGCGCTTTTGGCGCGAGGCCCGAGCTGCCAGTTCGCTCGACCACCCGAACATCGTGCGTGTGCTCGACTTTGTGTCCGGCCCGCCCCTGACCTTCTTGGTGATGGAGCTGCTCGACGGGCGCAACCTGGCCGACTTCATCGACGATCAGAACGACTTGCCCTCCCTGCACGACATACGCGAGCTCTGCTGCCAGCTGCTCGACGGCCTCGAGGCGGCGCACGCGATCGGCATCGTGCATCGGGATTTGAAGCCCGATAACGTGTTCATCAGCCGCGTCGCCGGCTCGAGCCTCGGTTGCGTCAAGCTCGTCGACTTTGGTTTGGCTCACGTCGAGGTCAGCTCCGATCCCAACACGCTGACCATGACCAGCCACGTCGCAGGGACGCCTTCCTACATGAGCCCCGAACAGTGTCGCAGCTTGGTGGTCGGGCCCAGTACAGACCTGTACGCCTTCGGCTGCATCCTGACCGAACTACTGCAACGAGAGCCGCCGTTCTCTTCGAACAACCAAGTCGATCTGATGGCCAAGCATCTGTTCGCGCCTCCCCCCGCGCTCAAGCGTCCACCCGACGCCGAACCGATTCCGGCGCTGCTCGAGCGCTTGCGGCTCGACCTGCTGGCCAAGGACGCCGAGAACCGCCCAGGGAGCGCGCGTGAGACCAAAGAGCGCTTGTTGATCGCGCTCGATCCTGAGCGTGCTGCGCAGATCCTCCCCGAGCGCTCGCTGCCGCTTCACCGCGCACGAGAGGACCGTGTTCCCCAGTGGACCGACCCAGCTCCGCCACGCGACCAACCAACGCGCGCGCTCGGTAACCATCGACTCAACGTTTTCTCGACGCCGCTCTCGGACACTCAGCGGCTGGCCCTGCAAAGCTTGGGCTTTTCGCTAGTAGAACAAGGGGCCGAACCGGGTATCAACCTGCTCTCAGCGGCCTCGATGGACGAGCTCCTACGCAAGGTTGCCGAGCTCTGTGCCACCGGCCCGGTGCTGTGCGTGGCCGACCCGACGAGCGAGCAGCTGCGCAAGTTGATCGCTGCGGGCGCAGCCGACGTCGCCAGCAGCAAAGAGGGCTTTGACGGCCTCACCAAGAAGCTGCTCCGGGTCGCAAGAAGGCACCGCTGATGCGCATCACGACCAAGGCGGTGCTGCTGTTTGGCGTGGTCGCAGTGATCCCAGCGGTGCTGCCGCTTCCGATCGTGCTGCCCGACTACGCGGATGCCTTGCTGGTGGCCGCACAGAATGAGCAACTGCTGGTCGCCAAAGAGGCCCAGACCGCCGTGGATGATCACGTGGGACGCGCGCTGGAAGACGGTCGCATGCTGGCCGCGGTATTCTCGCGAGCCTCGCGCGTCGACCCGGATCAAGGCGCGGAAGCGGTGAAGCTGAGCTTCGAGGCGCAACGAAGCTTCGACGTTGCGCGTTTGGTGGTGCTGCGCGGTGATAGCCCCCGCAGCACCCTATTTGCAAAACCCGGAGCCGATAAGGCTGAAGCCCCCGAGGCAGTGCTCACGCTGCTGCAAGCCGCCGACGACCAACCCTACGTCACTGAGTTCTTGGACATGAAACGCCTGGTGTTGGTGTTTGCGCTCGAACGCACCAGCGCCTCAGCGCCCAAAGGCTACTTGGTGCTGCCGCTCTACCTGCAGCCGATCGAGTTAGCGCTGGAGTCGAACGCGGCGCTGCGCCTCAAGAACGGAGCGGAGTTGTTCGTGGTCGACGCCGAGCGCAAGTTGGTTGCCGCACCTCCTCAAAGCACGCGCCCCCGCCGCAAAGACGTCGGCGAGCTGTGCACGCTCTCGCTACTTTCGGGGCTACCGAGCGGGCCACCGGTCGGTGTGAGCGGCGTCTGCAACGACAACGGTGGCGTGGTTGGCGCTGTTCAAACCACCGCCAACCTGCGTTGGGCCGTGGTGATCGCCCAACCCAAGGCCGTGGTGCTGAGCGAATACGAGGCCACCCGTCGGGTGTTGGTTTTTGCGGCGCTCGGCGCAGCGGCGGTGGCAATGCTGCTCGCTTTGCTCGCAGGCCGCGGCGTGACCCGGCCTGTGCTACGCCTCGTCGATCAGGCGCGGCGAATCGGCACGCGCGGTTGGGAGAGATTGCTCGCGCACAGTGGTCGCAGCGATGAGCTCGGTGAGCTCGAGACCGAGCTGCTAGCCGCTGGCACCGGCTTAGCGGCCCAGGAAAAGCAGCTCGCTCGTGAAGCGCAGGTTCGTTCGGACCTGTCGCGGTTTCTGAGCCCCGAGCTGGTCGAACGGGCCGTCAGCGGCGAGCTCGATATGCGCCTCGGCGGTAAGCGCCAGGAGATCTCGGTGCTGTTCGCCGACGTGGTCGCCTTCACGCCGCTCGCCGAGAAGCGCCCCGCCGAAGAGACGGTGGCGATCCTCAACGAACTTTTCGGTTTGCTCACCGAGATCGTGTTTCGACACGGAGGCTTCGTCGACAAATTCATCGGCGACGCCGTAATGGCCGTGTTTGGCGCGCCCGCCGAGCTCAAAGGCCACGCCGACAAGGCCCTCGCCTGCGCCGAGGACATGATGCGCTTCATGGAGGTGGCCGCGGTGGACTTCGAGCAGACGCACAAGGTCAGCCTCCGCCTGTCGATCGGCGTCAACTCGGGCGAAGCCGTGGTCGGCAACATCGGATCGGAGCGCCGCATGGACTACACGGCCATCGGCGACGTGGTGAACGTGGCCGCAAGGCTGGAGACGGTGGCGCAGCCCAATCAGGTGCTCGTGGGAGAGGGCACTCGCAGCCGATCCCACGGGGGCTTCGAGCTGCGCAAGCTCGGCAGCAGACGGCTGGTTGGCCGCGAGGACGAGACGGTGGTTTACGAGCTCGTCGTCTGAAGCAGCTTTCGCTCGCAGTTCGGCGGTTTCAACGCAGGAAATTCCAGCCCCTGAACAGCCTGCTAGTCATGGCCATCACTTCGTGTTAACTGCGCGCAGCCTTCCGTCGCGAAAGACGTGAGGAAAACGACTTTCACCCGGCCTCCAGAGCGAGCGTCGGGTCTATGAACATCGAGGAGAATCGCCCAACATGAGCGTCGGAAAGATCAGCCAGGTCATCGGCCCAGTCGTGGACGTCGACTTTCCCCCTGGGAAGCTTCCGCGCATCCTCAATGCGTTGACCATCGCGTCCAAAGACTCCGGTGACGATCTCGTGCTCGAGGTCGCTCAGCATCTTGGGGAGTCCACCGTTCGCGCAATCGCGATGGACTCAACGGATGGTTTGGTTCGCGGAACGGCCGTCACGGACACAGGCAGCCCCATCATGATGCCGGTCGGCGAGAAGTGCCTCGGCCGCATCCTCAACGTCGTCGGTAAGCCGGTGGATGAAGCCGGGCCGATCGGCGCAACCAAGTTCCTGCCGATTCACCGTGATCCGCCGAAGTTCACGGATCAGTCCACCAAGGTCCAGGTCTTCGAGACGGGCATCAAGGTCGTGGATCTGCTCGCACCGTACCGCAAAGGTGGCAAAATCGGCCTCTTCGGCGGCGCCGGCGTCGGTAAAACGGTGTTCATCCTCGAGCTCATCAACAACGTCGCCAAGAAGCACGGCGGTGTGTCGGTGTTCGCTGGAGTCGGTGAGCGCACCCGTGAAGGAAACGATCTTTTCCTCGAAATGACCGAGGGCAAGCTGGAGACCGGCGAGTCCGTCATCTCCAAGTGCGCGCTCGTGTTCGGCCAGATGAATGAGCCGCCGGGAGCCCGCGCCCGCGTCGCTCTGTCGGCCCTCACCGTCGCTGAGTACTTCCGCGATGAAGAAGGTCAGGACGTTATGCTCTTCGTCGACAACGTCTTCCGCTTCACGCAGGCAGGTTCGGAAGTGTCGGCGCTCCTCGGCCGCATCCCGAGCGCCGTCGGTTACCAGCCCACCCTCTCGACCGAGATGGGCGCTCTCCAAGAGCGCATCACCTCGACGAACAAGGGCTCGGTTACCAGCGTACAAGCCATCTACGTGCCCGCCGACGACTTGACCGATCCGGCGCCCGCAACGACGTTCGCCCACGTGGACGCCACCACGGTGCTCTCGCGTGCCATCTCCGAGC
>CAITIQ010000014.1 GCA_903892415.1 uncultured delta proteobacterium
ACGGTGCGCATCCTCGGCCCAAACCGAAGAGCCACGACGCGCTGGAACAAGTGAAGGCCGCGCATTCAGACTGACGGCCGCGCGACCACGACTTTCACCGTCGAGTCGAGAAACGCGTCCGCGGCGTCGTGCCACGGCGAAACACGCGTCGTCACTTGTTCGGGCCGAAGTTTGCCGGACGCGACCAACGCCAGCACCTCGGGAAGCACCGCACGCGAGTCGACCCGGCCGGTCACGAAGGTCAGGCCGGTCCCATACATATCGAGCAGCGGCACCGGCGTGCGCACCTCGTAATAGATGCCGGTGCTGGTGCATACGCCACCGTGGTCGGTGGAGCGCAGCGCAATACCGAGACCGTGCTCGTGTGCCGAAGCATCGACAGTGATCGGAAAACGCCCGAGTCGACGCGGCTTGTTTGGTAGCTCGACCGGCTGCGCACCCAAGCGCGCCGCGTGCTCCAAGCGCGCGGTTACGACGTCGGCGTACACCACGCGCGAGGCGCCGAGCGCCAGCGCACAAACGACAGCGTAAAGCGCCACGCTGTGCGCCCCGCCGCCGACCACAAGCACCTCGGCTCCGGGCCGCGCGCGCAGCGGCCCAGCGACCGTGCGATACCCGTCGGCGACGTTATCGCCTGCGCTCGCGAGCGCCTCCGGAGACGCGCCGTCCGGTAGCGGTACCAACATCTGGTCGGCAAAAGGGACGCGCACGCAATCGCTGAGCACGCCTCCCCAGCGCATACCGCCGAGCGCCCCGAAGCCGAACATCGAGCGCGACGGCACGGTCTCGCAACACGACGTGAGCCCGGCTCGACAGCGCGCACAAACGCCGCAGCTGATTTGAAACGGCACCACCACACGCTCGCCCACGCGTCGTGTGGTCACATCCGCCCCCACCTCGACAATCTCCGCCACCGACTCGTGACCGAAGGCGTACGGGCCTTGAAACGGAGCATCACGGAAGAGGCCCTTTTGTCCAACGGCTGCAGGTAGGTGGTTGCGTAGATAGTGCAGCGTCCGCCCGCGAAACGGGGCCTCCCCACGCACCACCGCGGCGTCCAGATCGCAGCGTGCAACGGCAAGCGGTCGTACGAGCGCGTCGCTCTCCGATTCGAGCCGCGGCACCGGGACCTCGCGCCAAGCGAGCCGTCCTGGTTCGAGGAACATCAGCGCAGGCATGGTAGCCGTCACGCGAGCACCGGCCCTGCAGTGCGGGCGGCCCGACGCAGCACCAGCGCCGTCGCGAGTAGATAAACGCCGATCACCGCGTGCCGGATCATGCCCGTCGGCTCGCCCGTCAGCCGCAGCACCCAAAGCGCATCCGCGACCGGCATCGAACACGCGAGCAGCGCAAACAAGGACAGCGTCCGCAGGTCTCGCTTTGCGACCAGCACCAGCGTGAAGGCGCAAATGAACAGGCTGCGAATGGCGTAAACGCCTAGAAATCCGCTATCGGCAAGGTCATGTAGCGGAAGGCCAAACGCGGCAGCAAAGGCCGCCGGGGCGAAGGTCGCCCGCAAGGCACTCACCGTAATGAAGAGGGCGAGCAACGTCGCCATGGTGACACCTGCTCGGCGCCACGGGTCTTTGGCTGTGGGATAGTCCATAGCGAGTTGGAGCACCGCGCCTGGGCTGTTGTGACGAACAATCGACATCGCCCGTCACAACCAGTGCCCGCCACGCCTCACACTCTGCGGAGACCGCTACATGAACCCTGACGACCCGCTCGCCCCCCTCGCTACCCGCGCCATCGAAGGCGACCGCGTCGCGCTCGGGGCACTGTGCCACGCCCTCGAAGGGCCGCTTTACCGGCTCGCCTTGCGTACCCTCGGGAGTACCGCAGACGCCGAAGACGCGACGCAGGAGGTGCTGATCCAAATCGTGACGCATCTCTCGCAATTCCGCGGGGAGAGCCGACTTTTGACCTGGAGCTACACGATCGCGACCAGGCATCTGTTGCGGCGTCCCAAAGGCAGCCGTGAAACGCCGGTCGACCTCGAGCAGATGGCTGCGATCATCGATCTCGGGCTATCGGTCACGCAGCCGGGAGCCCAACCCGAAGGCGAGGTGCGGGTGCTCGAACGGGAGGTGCGACTCGCGTGCACGCAAAACATGTTGTTCGCGCTCAGCCGCGATGAACGCGTCGCGGTCTTGCTCGTCGAGGTGCTGGGCGCGAGCGACGTCGAGGCCGCGCAAATGTGCGAGGTGACGCCGGAAGCGCTCAGGCAACGCCTCTCGCGCGCTCGGGCCAAAATGCGCCCCGTGCTCGAGGAGCGCTGCGGGCTGAACGACAGCAGCAAGCCCTGCCGATGCGACCGCCAAGCCAACGCGAAACAGCAGCTCGCGCCCATTCGGCGGCACTGGACGAGCTTACCGATCGAAGACGACGTCGCGCAGGCTCACGAACAGCTCGGCCAGCTGCGACGTCTCCAGCCTATCTTCGGCACAGACCCGCCGATCGCGCCGCCCGAGCGCCTGTGGGAGGGCCTCGTCGAGCGATTTCCAGCGCTCTTCGGCTAGCGCCGCGTGGACGAAGTTCGACCCATCCAGCTCCGTACGTCGATCCCGTACTCGACGACCGGTATCCCCTCGTCCAAGACCTCGCGTTCGCGGGTCATCCCGAGCTTCTCCATGATCCCCCACGAGCCGGTGTTCTCGAGCTCGGCGCGGGCCATGATTCGCTGGTAGCCGAGGCGCTCGAAGCCGTGGGCCACGAGCACGCGGCTCATCTCGGTGCCGTAGCCCTTGCCCCATGCTTCGCGACGGAGCCGGTAGCCAAGCTCGGGGTGATGGGGCGGCGACCAATCGGGGCGGAGAAAGAACCAGCCGATGAAGGCGCCGCCGGCGATCTCGTGCGCGGCCCAGACGCCTACGTCGACGCCGCGTTGGTAGTAGCCAAGCACACGTGGCATGACTTCGTTCCGCACCTTCTCCAGCGTGGTCTCGAAGTGCGGACGCAGGTACTTGGTGACCTCCGGATCCGAGTCGAGATCGACCAGGAGTTCGTCGTCGTTGGCGGTGAATCGGCGTAGGACGAGGCGTTCGCTCTTCAAATGAAGGACGTGCTCGGGAGAGAGCAGCGAGCCGTGGACGGGCATAGGGGGATGGTAGCGGACGCGGCTCGACACCGGCTGGGAAGCTCACGACGCGCGAGCGAGCTCTCACCGTGGCTCGGCGTCGAAGCACGCGAAGGCCATCACACGGGAGCGCGCACTTCTCCCAACGTACGCTGTCCAACCGTCCATCCCGGGGGCTGCGGCAAAGCCGAACGTCCAAACGAGCAGCTGCGCTTGGGGATAGTTCAGACGCACGTCGATCGAGGCGAGGAGATCGGCGGGCATCTCCTTTCGAACGACGACCAAGACCTGCCCTGGTCGCGCCGGCCGCTGCGTGAGAAGGATCATTTCGTCAGCGGTCGTCGCATGGACGGTGCCATCGAGGACCACGACCGTCGCGGGTGCGTGCTCGCTCAAGACGATCCATTGGATCCCGCCCTCGCTGTGCATGCTCGAGACGAAGAGCTCGCCCGCCGTACCGAGTTCCTCGTGCACATCGAGCGTCCAATAGCCCAGCGAGGCTGCGACGAGATCCGTGCCCGATGCAAGACGCGTCTCCAACACATGCCAGCCGTCCTGATTCACTCGCTCGGCGGTGACGACCGTGTTCGGCAAGACGGGGACGTGAGGTGCAGCCACCGTCGATAGGCGATCCCGTTGGGGTACCGCGCCGCGTTGCGCACGAAGCTCTGCCTCGTACGCGGGCAGGTCGCGCGACTGCGCGCGTCCGAAGAGATCGGTGGCTCGCTGCTTTACCCAAGCGAGCTCTCCGAGCAGCTTGAGCTGCGCGAATCGCAGATCGCTCGCCGCGATCGAGGCGAGCCGCTCCGGCCCCTCGACGATGCGGTCGATCAACGTTGCGATCGCAGCGGCGACTTGCTCCGGTGTACCCCGCATGTAAAGCAGGAGGTCGAGGTCGGGATCCGCGAGCACCGAGGCTTCGTGCACGATTAGCCGTTCGAGCTGCTCGGCACGCGCCACATCGATCGGCAAGCGCAGCTGCAACAGCGCTTCCTCGCGAGAAAGCTCAAGGAAGCGGTTCGTGGAGACCGTCCAACTCACGACCAGCTCTCGGCCGGCACGGGAGCTTCGAGCTTTAACCTTACTTCCGCTCACTCCGCAGGCGCTCGAGGCGCGCG
>CAITIQ010000015.1 GCA_903892415.1 uncultured delta proteobacterium
CGGCGGAGGCAGCAGTAGCTCTGGCTTGCAGAGTGCCGACTCCCAGCAGCCTTTGACCACGGCTTCGACAAAGAGCCTCTCCGCGCTTCATTCCACGCTGACGACGACAACGACGCGGGGTCCCCACGGCGGTGACGCTTCGGAAGGATTCGATCTCACATCGTCCCTGCCTTGATTATGTGGTCTGGGCAAGCCAAACCGAAATGTGTATCGTTGTTTGTTTTTTGTGGAATTAGAGCAATGAATCGAAGAGAGGAGAATAGGTGACACGACGGCAATTGAAGTGGCGGAGGCGTCCGGAAGTGGACGGGCCTCCAATTCCGTTTCCTCGGCGGCGAGCTCATCCGATGTCAGCAGTCGACGGAATTTTTCGCAGTAGCGGTGCACCGCACGAAGCACCTTCACGTCGTTGCTGAACAGGTCGGCGATGGCTGGAGCTTCGGCAGCTGTTTGAGGACAGACGAAAAGGTGCTCGACAGCGGGGCACTCCCGGCTCAAAGCGGCTCCGCACAGCATGCAAGGCACCACGCCAGCACCATGGAAGATTGTTTCCCAGCCGAGCCGCCACCAGTGACCAGCACGGAGGCGGTAGATGTCGCGTGCGACGAATGCCGGGATCGACGTCGGCACCGCATCGATCACGTCGGGAGCGTGTTTTTTGAGGAAGGCGCCCCGCCCAGCGAGCATTTTGACTTTGCGAGCTCGTCCCACGACTTGAAGTTCACGGCCCATCATGTCGACTGCCCACGGCCGCAACGGGGGAAGCCGTGCATCAGCCGCCAGCTTGGCCTGTTCGTCGACGAAATCACTCTTGGGGTCGTCGCAGTGTGAGAACTTAAACCCTACAACGACGGTCGCTGCAAGGGCCGCCAATAGGGTAAACTGCTTCCACAGGTCAACGGTATACGGTCCTATGGCGAGCGGGCCACGCTCGAACGCGCGAATCCACGACTGGCTGTCGGACGAGAACAGTACTGCGGTGTTCTGCCTCGTGACGGCGCATCGAGCCTGGAATCGTCGTACTTCTGTGAGAAGGTGTTCCATGCAGTCAACCGGGCCCGCCAGTTCTGCGGTGAACGACTGAGCATGTAGCGGCGCCGCTGAGTGCAGAGGAACGGGCGTTTCACTTTGCCTTCCAAGGTGAGGAATCCATGGAGGTCCTTCCGTTTCACTGGGCGGCCATATCACCATGGCGGTCCCGGAACGCTTGCCACCATCATCATGGAAATACACGCTGCCGTCGGTCCACACTTCAAAGATGTGCGACGTAGCGGGCACGTGTGCCATCATCGCTTCCTGCTGAGCCATGTTGGCCGCGAGTCGGACCGGCCCGGGATCTGATGCTCGTGTGGTTGCCACACCTGGCCCGGAGAGAATCGTGATAGCTTCGACGAGGGGATCCGGCGGGGCACGAGCTGTGTCGTAATTACGCATCCCACGTCCCGGGGATGGGACGCCTACACCAGCAGGCCGGACGTCGATGTTCCCAGGGAGCTGTAGCTTGCGGTACGCGAAAGCAATCTTCCGGTCCACTCCCATTTCTCGCAGCGACCGTGAACCGGAAATGGCATAGACGTCCGTGCCGAGCGTGGACGCCGGAAGACCACACGCTTTCTTGATCCCGCGAAGGTGTGCAGCGTCAAGCGCCTCCCACGAGGCTTCGGTGATCCTTGACTCCCACGTGGAAACGCCGTAGAGTGCCGTTTGCGCCGCGGAGTTCCAGATTTCGAGGGCAAGTTTCGGGTGGATGAATGGCGCAAGGCGACCAAGGTTCTTCAGGTCGCAGTCGAGCCGAATGAGCACGTGGGAAACGTGTTCGTCGAACTGGAGTGACGGCGAGATCAGCCACCCAAGGAGTCTTTGGGAGTCACTGCTTGGTGTAATGTAGTGTTCGCCAATATGCTGGTCCTTAAAGCCACCTCCTGGTGCAGGATCCTTTGTTCTAGCTTTGAACATGACTATGACCTTAGATTTACCGGAGACGGGCATGCCATTGCCCTTCGTCCACCTGGTCGTCGCTCCGTTGAAGTTCGAGCTCATGTTGAGCGTGGCCTCCACCTCGACGCTCGAAGTGACATACGTAATGTCGTCAGCGAATGCGACCGAAAAAGCGGCTGCCTTCTTCTCTCGACGTGGCGCGACGACTGTTTTGGCGACCTTGTCGTACTCCTCGAGAAGAGGGTTGATGAAAATAAGAAACACCAAGGGACCAAGAACGGAGCCTTGCACGACTCCCGCCGAGAGATCGAAGAGGTCGGAGCGAGCCCCCTCATGAAAGACGCAGCCTCGTCGGTTCGCGAGCCAGCCCAACACGAAGTGGTACAGGTGCCGGGGGACCTTCATCGCGGCGAGTCGCTGGAGTATCAGGTGATGCGGGGCCCTGCTGAAGGCATCCGCCAAGTCGACAAGCGTTGCCATGCAGTGCGCACGGCGCATCACAAATCGGGGTCGGTACGGGGAACTAATCCCATTCTTGACCTTGGCTTCGCGGTCAAAAGCAGCCTCGCCATTGGCAACCATCATGTCCAGAACATCCTCGGGGCAATGCCGCCGAAGGAAACCGTGTTGCGATTTGGACAACTTCGGCGTAACAATGCTGACCAAGCGATTGTACACAACACGCTCCACGAGTCGGCACATGAGAGGTGTGATCCCGACTGGGCGATAGCTGTTTATGAGGTGCGCTGCGCGGTTCGCTTTCAGAAGTGGCACAAAGGTGGTGAGCTTCCACATCGGCGGAAGATCGAGACCATAACGTAAAGTCTCGGTGATGGCCACAGCAAGAAG
>CAITIQ010000016.1 GCA_903892415.1 uncultured delta proteobacterium
ACCTTGGCACGAGTCATTCACTCCGTGCCAAAGGCACTCCGTAGACCTCCCTGGACTCCGGCCACTTCGTAGCCTTCGTCCACTCCGGTTCCGCCGAAGGCGGATGAGTGAACAGAATGACTCGTGCCCTCTTCAAAAAGAACGGCCGAAGGCCCCGTTGGATCATCAACTTGGCACGAGTCATTTAGTTTGCTGCATCCGCCTTCGGCGGAAGTCCGCTCAACCGTGCGCCGGTGACGCCTTTGAGAGCGAAGATTGCGCCGCAGGCGCAGGTCCCCACGCTGCTGCTACGACCATCACGACGAAGCTAATCCAGGCCGCATCACCGACCAAAAGGTGAAGCAGCTGCAAAGCAGCGGGCGCAGCCAGCAGCAGGTTGACCAGGCCGACAAGAACCTGAAGCAGCACCAAGAGGCCGAGCGCCTTGCCCGCCGAAGCCGCAGCCCGATTACCGTTCCGCATGACCTGCCCGGCGATGAACAACAGCAAGAGCGCGCTTGCGACCGCGGTAAACGGGTGGATCGCTCGTAGCTTCAAGAACAGATGTGCGCTCGGCGCCAAATCCAGTCGCGCGCCCTCGAGGAAGGTATCCGATGGAAAGAGCGTGTCTCCCAGCGCTGCGATTGCGCCGGAAATCCCGGTCGCGAAAAAGGCGAAGCCGCCCGCGTAAAAGAGCGCTTTGTGCCGAGTCCCCGAGCTCTCTGCCCGCGGGTCGAGGTAGGCGAAGACCGTGGTTGCGGTCATGCTGGCGATTAGGAGAAACGTGTTGGCGAGGTGTGCGCTCATCCAGTAGCCGCGTGCGATCGAGGTGTCTTGCGCGACCTTCTCGTAGAGTACGATCCCCGCTCCCACCGCCGCTTCCGTCAGCATGAAGAACAGCGACCACGCCGCTGCAGCTCGGCCAGGATGGGCCTTGGGCAAAAGGCGAAGGGCGTACACCAACACCACGACCACGAACAGCAACGCCAGTGAACTGGTGATGCGGTGAGTGAACTCAATCAGGGTGGCCGTTGACGAGCTGCGCGGTACGACCTCTCCGTTGCAGGTGGGCCAATGCGACCCGCAGCCAGCTCCCGAGCCAGTAACTCGAACGAAGGCGCCCCAAACGATTACCGCGAGCGTGAAAGCGAGGGAGCAGATGGTCAGCTTGCCGTAGGCCGAGCGAGTCACGAGCAGATTGTGGTCTCCCTCGCTGCGGAAGAAAAGGGGCGAACTCCCTCGCCTGCACGATCGCGGACGGTGTAGAAGCGCGAGCGATGAACGTTCGGGCGATTCTTGAGGGTCTTGCCAACGGTGCACTCGATGTCAGCGAAGCTCTCGCGAAGCTCGCGATTTCTCCGCTCGTCGAGCTCGAGGGTGCTGTGGTCGATGTGCATCGGCAGCTGCGCCAAGGCGTGCCCGAGGTCATCTTCGGTGAAGGCAAGAGCGAGGCGCAGATCCTTGCCATCGCGCAGACGCTCTTGGACCGGCAGCAGAACGTCCTCGTGACACGAGCCAGCGCTGCAGCGTTGGCCGCGATTGCGCAGGCCTTCCCGAACGCCCAGCTTCATCCGCTCGCGCGCACCGCACGGATCGAGATTGAGCCTCCGCTGCAGCAGGACTTTCGCGTTGCGATCATGACCGCGGGCACGACCGATCTTCCGGTGGCCGAAGAGGCGAACGAAACGTTGCTCGCGGTGGGAATCCGCGCCGAGCGCGTGGTGGACGTTGGGGTCGCTGGTCTGCACCGATTGCTCTCGCGCCTAGAGACCCTACGCGCGCAAGACGCTCTGATTGTGATCGCTGGCATGGAGGGGGCCCTACCGAGCGTGGTTGCAGGCTTGGTGGCGACTCCGGTGGTCGCAGTCCCAACCTCGGTCGGTTATGGCTCTGCGTTGGGCGGGCTGACGCCGATGATGGCGATGCTTACCAGCTGTGGCAGCGGCGTGACGGTCGTCAATATCGACAACGGATTTGGCGCGGCGATGGCCGTGTTTCGGATGGCAACGGCGCTGGCTCAGAGCCGCGCTCGCGAGAAAAGGCCCGAGGGATCCTCAACATGAAGAAGAAGCACGAGTTGCCGCCGGCCGACATCATGATCAAGCGCCGTCCGCGTCCTGCGGAGCCGGAGCCCCGGCCGTCGCCGGAGCCGCGTCGTGGACCTCCTTCCGACGACCGTCGAGGGCCGCCTGCGCGCAGCGGCGGAAACTGGGGCGATCGTCCGCCCTCGCGTGACGGCGGCGATCGACGCGGACCGCCCGCACGCAGCGGTGGGAACTGGGGCGACCGTCCTCCGTCTCGTGATGGCGGCGGCGATCGGCGCGGACCGCCTGCACGCAGCGGCGGCAACTGGGGCGATCGCCCGCCCGCACGCAGTGGTGGCAACTGGGGAGACCGTCCGCCTGCGCAGGGCGAGCGATCGGCGGAGCGGCCGCGCTACGACGGCCCGCGCGGAGACCAGCCTCGCTTCGAACGACCGCGCTTTGATCGCCCCGCGGACGCCCCGCGCGAGAAGAAGCCGCGCTGGGTGCCGCGTGTACCGCAAGGGCAGGCGCCGGTCTCCCATCCGAGTCCGGCGGTCGAGACGCCGATGGAAGCGAGCACGCCGCACGGGCCGCTCGACCACGAGCACGGCCCTGGTCATTCGCACGAGGGGCATTCGCATGACCACTCGCACGATCACTCGCACGAGGACGGCCACTCGCACGATCACTCGCATGAGCACGAGGACGGCCATTCGCACGCGCATGAGCATGGCCACTCGCACGAGGACGAGCATTCGCACTCGCACGAAGACGGGCATTCGCATTCGCACGAGCACGGCCACTCGCACAGCCATGAGCATGAATCGGCGCTCGAGCGGGTGACGCTGCCGCGCGGGGCGGGGGTGGGCAAGGTGCTCTTCTTCGATGCCAACTCGGGGCTGGCTGGCGACATGATCGTCGCTTCGTTGATCGACCTCGGTGTGCCGCTGCAGGTGGTGCAAGAGGCGGCGGCTGCGGTGCTTGGCGCTCCGGCCTTTCACCTTCACATCGGTTATGCGCTCAAGCACGCGATCGCCGGCACCTTGTTCGACGTTCACGAGGAGGGCTCGCAGCCCGCGCGCAACTACCGCACCATTCGTGGGCTGATCGAAGCGAGCGCGCTGGCGGAGGACGTCAAGTCGCTCGCGTTGCGCATCTTCGCGCGTTTGGCCGAGGCTGAGTCGCACGCCCATCGCGTGCCGCTCGAGGAGGTGCACTTTCACGAGGTCGGTGGCGTCGACGCGATCGTCGATATCGTCGGAGCTGCGGCCGCATTGACCTACGTCGGTGCGGAGTTGGTGATGTGCTCGCCGCTACCGATGGGCCGCGGTTTCATCCGCGCGGCGCACGGCATGTTGCCGAATCCACCGCCGGCGGTGCTGCATTGTTTGCGCGGTGTTCCCACGGTTCCGGCCAATCTCGAGCTCGAGCTGGTGACGCCCACGGGCGCCGCCATCATCGCGACCGTGGCCACCTCGTTCGAAGCGTGGCCGTCGATCTCTCCGCTGCAAATCGGGGTAGGCGCGGGGCATCGTGACCTTGCGGATCGGCCCAATTTGCTGCGCGCGGTGCTCGGTGAGGCGCCGCTCGTACGGCGCAACTTGATCGAGTTGGCGAGCAACATCGACGATATGACGCCAGAGCTCGCGGCCTTCGTCGTGGAGGCGCTGCTCGCGGCTGGTGCGCGCGATGCGTGGCTGACGTCGGCGCTGATGAAGAAGGGCCGGCCAGGGCAGATCCTGCACGTGCTTTGCGACCGCGAGCACGAGGCGGTGGTCACCTCTACGTTGTTGCGCGAGTCGACGACGTTGGGCGTGCGCAGGACGGAGGTCAGTCGCGCAGAACGTCCGCGGCGCATGGTTTCGGTGGAGACGCGCTTCGGCTCGATCGAGGTGAAGGTGGCTGAAGGTCCCTTCGGTCCGGCGCATGCCAAGCCCGAATTCGATCAGTGCCGCAAATTGGCGGCCGAGCACGGCGCCCCGGTTCGGGAGGTCCTGGCGGCAGCGCTAGAGGCCTTCCTAGGGACGCGCTAACCACCGGCCGAGCACAAGTTATCCACCGATAGTTTAGGGCTAAAAGCCGCACAAAGGGGCTAGTTGTGGAAAACCCTCCACGGGTTTTCCACAGGCCGCCCCAGCGCCGCCCGACCGAGCTACATCCGCTCGATCGCGGTGATGCCGAGCAGCTCCAGGCCGCGTTGCAGTACCTGGCCCGAGAGCTTGCACAGAGCCAAGCGCGACGCGCGCAGTTCTGGCTCCGCCTTGAGCACGGGGCACGCGGTGTAGAAGGTGCTGGTCACCGAGGCAAGCTCGTAAAGGTAGGTGCAGAGCCGATGCGGCTCGAGCGAGCTCTCGACGTCGTTCACTGCGTCGGAGAAGGCTAGTAGCGTGAGTGCGAGCGCACGCTCGGCCGGCTCGTTGAGCAGAATGGGAGCCGACTCGAAGGGGGCGTCGGCCTTGCGCAAGATCGACTGGGTTCGAGCGTAGGCGTATTGCAGGTAGGGGCCTGTGTTGCCCTTGTCCGCCAACATACGGTCCCAATCGAACACATAGTCTTTGATGCGATCACTCGAGAGATCCGCGTATTTGATCGCGGCGATCGCGATCGAGTGAGCGGCCGAGTCAACCGCGGGCGGCGGCTCGTCGCGTTCGGTGGCCTTGGCGAGCACGGTGGCTTTCGCTCGTTCTTCACCTTCGGCGAGCAACGCAGAGAGGCGAACCGTCTCTCCTTCACGGGTCTTGAACATCTTCCCGTCCGCCCCGAGCACCGAGCCGAACTGTACGTGCTCGGCACGTGCGCCGCCCATGTAGCCAGCCAGCTCGCCGGCTTTGAAGATCATCGCCAAGTGCTGCGATTGCGGCGAGCCAACGACGTACAAAAGTCGCGTACCGCCGAGTTTTTCCACGCGGTACCGCAGCGCGGCGACGTCCGTCGCGCCATAGCCGAAGCCGCCGTCCTGCTTACGCAGCATCAGCGCCATCGGATTGCCCTCGCGATTGACGAAGCCGGGCGGGTACAAACAAAGCGCGCCTTCATTGATGCTGGCGAGCCCGCGCTCTTCGAGCTCCTGCGCCAGCGGTGCGAGCGCCGGGTTGAAGAAGCTCTCACCGCAGATGTCCTCGCCTTTGAGCAACACGCCCAAGCGAGCGTAAATCCCGCGCATGTAGAGCTTGGATTCGTCGATCAGCCGCCGCCACGAAGCGAGCGTCTCGGCGTCCCCAGCTTGCAGCAGGACGACCCGCCGCCGCGCGCGCTCGGCGAACTCTGGCGAGCTGTCGAACTTTGCGCGGGCCTGCTTGTAGAAGCTGTTGAGCGCCGCTGTGTCGGTGGTGCCGTCGGCGTCGGAATCGAGCAGATGCTCGATCAACATGCCGAAGGGCGTGCCCCAATCGCCGAGGTGATTTTGTGGCACCACGCGGTGACCGCGGAAGGCGAGCACGCGGTGCAAGGCATCGCCGATCACCGTGCTGCGCAAATGCCCGACGTGCATCTCCTTGGCGGCGTTGGGCGACGAGTAGTCGATCACGACGACCTCGGGGGCAGGGGACAGCGCTACGCCAGCCCGCTCATCGGCGAGCTGCGCCGCCAACGCCGACGCCAAGAAGTCTGCGCGCAGATGGATGTTGAGGAAGCCGGGCCCGGCGATCTCGACCCGCTCGAGCACCGAGGGCGCGTCGAGATTGGCGACGATCTTGGTGGCCAGCGCGCGCGGATTTTCTTTGGTCAGCTTCTGCAGCGCGAGCGCGCAGTTGGCTTGGAAGTCCGCGTGCGTCGAGCGGCGCAACACCGGATCTGTTTCGGCGAACTCAGGCCCCAGCGTTTTGACGATGGCCGCTCGCAGGACAGCGGTGAGCTCTGTAACGACGTTGGTGTTCAATCGGGTCGCTCCACCGGGAGAAACGCGCTCTCCCAAGCCAAAATACCACCCTCCAAGAAGGCGACGCCCATGCCAGCGGCCGCTAGTTTGTCGGCCAATTCACGCGATTTTTCGCCGGTTCGACAATAGAGGACCGGCTCACCGTCGAGCATCTGCAGCTCGGCCAAACGCGACTCGAGCTCGGCCTCGGGGAAGCTCGCCGCCCGCGGCAGACGCGCTCGGTTGAAGGCGCTGGCTTCACGAATATCCACCGCGGTGACGTGCCCCTGCGCGATCAACTGCGCGAGCTCCGCAGGCTTCACGGCCCCTTCGGGCCGCGGCATGAACGGATCGAGCATGGCCAGCAAGTCCGACTTGCGGCGAACGCCCGCCTCCATCAGCACAGGGCGCCCTTTTGCAAACACGACGAAGCTCGGCACCGACTGAATGCGGAGCAGCTGAGCCAGCCGCTTCGACTTGTCGATATCGACCTTGCGGATCTTGAGCTTGCCCTCGGTTTCACGTGCGAGGGCGTCGATTTCCGGCGCCATGGTTTTGCACGGCTGGCACCAATCAGCGGTGAAGTACACGAGCACGGTGTGCTCGCTCTTGATGACTTCGCGTTCGAAGTCCGCCTCTGTCACATAGGCAATGGCCATGGCCCGCTTCTAACGTAGCCCTGTGAGGATTGCGAGCCCACGGTGAGCGGGGTGCGACCGCTCGTGCGAATGGCTTGCGTTTGGGGCGGCAGCGTCACGTTTGGGTCGTCGGCCGGCTCGACCGCTGTTCCAGCCTCCTCGCTGTGAAGTACGCGGCAGCCAGCAGCAGCGCTGTGGCACAGGCCAAGAGCGGAGGCTGCGCTCGCGCCGCCTCTGCGGCCAGTAGTGCGCCCCACGAGGTCTCTTGCGCAGCTCCCATCCAACTCAAGCTGGCCTCCAAGCTGATCACAACCCCGAGCCCGGTGAGTGCCGCATAACCCAAGTTGCCGCGAAGGAACGGCCAACCATGAAGTTGGACAAAGCCAGCCTCGCTCACTCCCAACGCCAGCGATGCGAGCCCAAAGTCTGTGCGACGTAGCTTGCGCAGCCGATCGCCGAAGGCGGTGGCGACCAAAGCCCAAAGCATGAAGCTCGAACTCAACACCACCGCGGTGTCACTGTCGATGCCCTCGTAAGAGCGCACCAGCACGACGATCAGGATGCTCGGCGCGGCATCGAACAGGCGGCTCACATTCGAGAGCAGCCCTTCCCGCGGCCTTTTGCGCCGCGCAACCAATACCGCGGTCAACAGGCCGCCCCCGCCTCCGAGCAAAAGCGAAATCAGCGTACAGGCAAAGGTTCGAGCGGTGGCCGGTAGGATCGAAAGCCCCGGCTTGGTTTGCGCAGCCAACGCGCTGACGCTCGGATCGTTGGGAATCCCTCCGATGCTGAGTGCTGCAAAGGCTAGAACGGTGGCAAGCAAAAGCCAGCCGACGCGACGAGCCTGCATCCCTCGTTCGGCCGCCTGGGACAGCGCAACCGCTAGGCTGGCCAGGAAGAGCCAGCTCACGGCGAGTACGGTGACCAGCACGGCGTCGCGTCGCTCAACGCCCACGAGTAGGGCGGTACCGAGCCCCGGCAGGCCCAACAAGAATTCCACCGCGAAGCTCGCTGTGAGGGCCCTCGGCAGCGATTGGGCGGTAAGCACGGCGGCCTGTAGCAACCGCGGGTTGCTTTCGACGTTCTGAGCCTGTGCTGCGCCTGGTGCGGCGAGCAGCGCACAACCGACGCAAAGCGAAGCCAGAACGAGGCTGGGGATAACGCTAGTGAGCGCCAGGAGCAGCAAGCCGATCACCACGCTGGGCACTCCGGTGGCCAAGGGGTTGGCGAGCAAAGGGGGCCACGGTTCCCTCGACCGGCCGCGCCCGAGCGCTACAGCGTTGAAGAAGAAGCCCAGCAGCAAGCCGCCGGTCAAGAATGCAGCCGTGTGCCGCGCCCACTGCGCGAAGCGCGCGAGATCTGTCGATGGGTTCTTCTCGCGCGTGGCCGAGAGCACCTCGCCCTCGAGCCACTTGCCGTACCGTGTTTGCGTAAAGGCGCTGCCTGCGCGGGTTTTGCCGTCCAGCGTGGTGAAGTCCCGCTCGTACAGCCACCAGAAGCGTCGCCAACGCAGCACGCAACGCTTGGCCGACTCGAGATCGGCATCTGCGCCAATACGGTCATCTCGCTCGGTTACACGCGCCGCAACTTCGACGATTGCCCGAGCGGTCGTGAGCTCGTCCTCTGTGGTCGGGGGGGTTAGATCGGCGAGCAAGGCCGGCAACGCAAAGGTGTCGAGCTCGGCCAGCTCGCTGAGCCGCGCGGCCGTCTTGTAGCGACGCAACCGCGCCAGCGCGTTCTTCACGTTGGCTTCGCGGTACTCGGTCGAGCGGGCCTCCCAATGGCGGGACCAGAACTCCACCGTGCGACTCGGGTCTTCTGCGTCGTCGGCGCGAGGCAAGCGCATGCGCGCCGCCACGGGCGCTAGAGCCAGCCCGATCGAAACCTTGGTTGGCTCGCTAAAGTCGTCGAATGAAGCGAACACGGTAGGGAAGCCAGCGCCGCCGAGCCGCCGCAACTCGCTGCGTCCTTGGGCCCGGCGTTCTGGTTCGTCCGCTTCGACGTTTGCGAGCGCCGCGCTCGTGAGATCTCGCACGTCACTTACGCCAGTGTTGAAGAACGTTGGCAACTCGGCGAACTGAGCGCGCTCGCGATCTTCCGCCTGCTCGGCTGCAAAACGAAGCTGAGGCCCAACGTTCGCCGGGCTCTTCGAGAACAGCAAAAAGGCGACGAGTGAAGCGAAGAAGAGGACGGGAATCAGCCAGAGGATTCGCCGGACGAGCTGAGCAATCACCGCGCGGCCCGCCTCGTTCGCGAACTCACCGGAGGAAGTAGTAGCTGAGCACGACGATGCAGGTGACCGCGCTCACGATCAGCATCGTCACGATCCATGAAGGCGCCGACTCCCTCGGCAGCTCCACCGGATCGTCGTGGCGCAGCTGGCGCAACTCGGGGTAGTCGCCGTCGTCTTCGTAGTCTCGAACCTCGATGTTGGGAGTGAGCGAGGCTCGGCCTGGACGCATGCTCGAGCGCGGACTGTTCTCTGTGCTACGTCCTGACTCGATCAGTTCGCTCTTTCGATACTTGAGGTCGTCGATGTCCGCTTTGGTCGGCTCCGACAGCCCTTCACCCTCGAAACGCGCGACCACCACCGTGACGTTGTCGTGGCCGCCGGCGAGATTCGCTCGGTCGGTCAGTTCGCGACAGGCCTCGAGCGGATCTGGGAAGGACCGTAAAACCTCGCGAATCTCGTCGTTGCGAACCATGCCCGAGAGGCCGTCGCTGCAAAGCAGCAGCGTGTCTCCACGCATCAGGTCCACGTAGGTGAGGTCCACCTGCACGCTTTCAGCGGTGCCGAGCGCTTGCAGGATGATGTTGTTGTGCTCGAAGGTCTCTGCCTCTTCTTCGGTGAGCTGCCCAGCCTCGATCAGTTGGTTGACCAGCGATTGATCGCGCGTCACCTGCACCAGTCGGTCCCCCCGCAGCAGGTACCCTCGGCTATCACCGACCTGTCCGAGGTAAAGCCGCGCGTCGACCAGCGCAGCAACGGTGGCGGTGGTTCCCATTCCCCGTCGCGAACGGTCTGCCTTGGCGTCTGCGAAGATGCGCATGCCGGCCGACTCAATCGAATGAACGAGGCGTGCAGCCAGCTCCGTTTGCGAGGCCGGAGGCTCGCCGGCGAGCATGCGCTGATAGACGATGTCCACCGCGAGTTGGCTCGCCACTTCGCCTGCGGCAGCGCCGCCCATACCGTCGCAAACTCCGAGGACAGTGCCGCGAGGACCGACCTCTTGGCGACGGTCTCCCTCCATCAAACCGCGGCTTCCCTTCGACAGGTCGGCGACGAGGAAGTTGTCCTCGTTGTGTTCACGGACCTGCCCGACGTCGGTGCGCCCGAAGACTCGAATCAGGATCGGCTGAACTGGCTTTTCTGGTTCCGCGGCGGCCTCGAGCGCGGGGGCCGCGATCTCGACATCGGTTGCGTCGAGGTCTTTGGCGGGCGGGGCTGCTGCCTTGTCGTCGGCCTCCGCCTCGCTCGCAACCGCCTCGTCAGTGGAGGGCTTGCTTGCTGACGGCTGTTCCGCGCTTCCCGATCGGGAATCGGGCGCCTTCCCGGACGGCGGGTCAACGAGTGTTTCCTCGTCGGCGAGCGCCAGCTGCTTCTTTGTTGCGGTGGCTTCAGTCATGATCGGCTCTCGAAGCGGAACAGGTGCTGTCCAACGCGCAACTTGTCGTTCGAGCTCAGCTGGGCCTCTTTTCGGATCGCGACATAAGTGCCGTTCGACGAATCAAGGTCTTCGATGGAGAAGGACCCCGACGTGGGATCTCTGCGAATCGACGCGTGTCTCCTCGAGAGGAATGCGTCCGCCGTAAATACGATGTCGCCGACTTCGCGACCAAGCACGGTCTCGTCACGGTGGAGATGGTACACGTCACCAACCAGGCCTGCGACCGTCCGTTGCTCGAGACGCGCGATTCTTGGCACGGGCTTACAGCCGAACACGCGCGTCCCGTGCTGAATGGCTGGCGTTCCAAGCCGCTCTTCTTCGCTCACCAGGTGAAACTCTAACACCTGCGACCCCAGCAGAATCAAGTCGCCGTTTTGTAGCGGACGGCGCCCACGTGCGCGGAGGTACACGTGGTTGAGCGAATCCAGGTCACGAATGAACCATTTCCCCTCGCGGTGCGAGACGATAGCGTGCCGCGGCGAGACGAAAGGATCGTCAAAAAGCAGGATTTCCCCTTCCAACCGTCCGATCGTCGAGTCTTCGCTTTGCAGGTCGAACGCACGCCCGTCGCTGCCGTCCTCAACGACGACGACCAAGGCAGCGCGTCGGGGGGCCCGCTCTTCAGGCCGCGGCAACCCGAGGCGAGTCGGGTCAGCCCGCTCCACCCGCTCAGGCGACTTGGCGCGTGTGTCCCGCGTGTCCGCGGTCGGCTTCTCGTCGCTCAAAAGCTGCTTGGGGACCCCGAGCTGGCTCCCGGGCTGTCGCAATTTGGCTGCTATTTCGGAGGCTCCTACGAGTGGGTGCGGGCCTGTCTTTTCGACGACGGGTGAAGCCCGAACTCCAAGCGGATCGGCGCTGGGTGCGATCTGCATGGAGGCTTCTGCCACTGGCACCACCGCGACGTGCGCCGTTGCTAGTGGCACGACGGCCACCGCTGCGTGCTGCACCTGCGGAACCGGCATGGCGTGGGAATGGGCCGCAGGCTGAACCAGGGCGACCTCGGCCTTGGGCGCAGCGGGCGAGGCCGGTGACGCGGGTGAGGCGGCAGGCTTCGCGCTGGCCGCCTCCACGATCAGCGGCGTGTTGGCGCGGCGGGCGGCAGGCACCGATGACGTCTGCTGGTCACGCGAGAGCGAGCAGCCGCAGTATTTGCAGAAGCGCGCGGCCTCATCGTTCGCGCCTTGGCAGCGTGGGCAAGCCTTGGAGACCGGCACGCTCACCACCGGCCCGGCGATCGGCACGACGGGGGAGCCCACGACCGGCGGCCCTGGAAGCGGAGAGAACTCGGGAGCAGCCGACGGTGCAACGGGAGCTGCTGCAATCGGGGCTGGCGCTGCGACTGGGGTCGGCGCTGCGATCGGAGCGGGCGTTGCAACTGGGGTCGGCGTTGCGGCGACGAGCGGTGCTGCAACGACGGGCGGTGCCGCCGCTGGTACCTCGATCGTGCCACCGCATACCGCGCAGAACCGATACTTCGGCGGGTTGTCCGCTCCGCAAGTCGAGCAGTGTCCGGGGGCTGGTTTGGGCACTTCCTCTACTTTGCTCATCTTGGGGGCGGGCGTATCTGCGGGGCCGAAGGAGAAGGCGGGAGCCTCAGGTCGTGAGCGCCGCGTTGATTCAGGACCAGAGGCAGAGGGCGCTTTCAGGCGCTTGCCGCAGTCCTGGCAATAAAGAAGACGATCCGGGTTGTCGCGCCCGCAGACATCGCAAACCACCGCGCCGATGCGACCGCGAGCCGGAACTTTCGTCAAGTACGAGTTTGCAACCGGGTCGTCATTCTCTCGTTAACTCACTGCGCAGCTCGACCACGAGCGAGAGTTTCGCGAACTGCGTGACCCCTGCATTTCGTTCTTGCGTCGTGGAATCTTGAAAGCCGGCGAACAAAACTGGCTCATACGAGGCGGTCAACCCGACCACAGCGAAGCGCGATACCTCAAATTCGAAGCCTGCTCCCAGGTTGGTTAGGGCGCCGCCGGTCTGAGCGCTGAACTCGTTGCCATAGATGGCTGCACCGAGCGCCCACGTGAGATAGGGCGTCACGCGCACGCCGACGTCAAAATAGAAGCGCCCCTCTGCGTACAGCGCCTGCATGATGCCCAGCCGATACAGGTTGTTCGATTCCAGTTTTGTGAACTGGTACGCGCCGCCGATGTACCACGGGCCTGCCGGACGATAGCCGCCGCGCAGAAGCGGGCCGGCCCCAGACTCCACGATGCAGGGCGTGGTCGCGTCGGAAGGACAGATCGCCCCGGCGTCGATCAAGAGCTCCCCGCTCAGCGCGACCCCGTATTGGGCGTAGTCCACCTCCAGCGGGCTCGGCGGCCGAGGCGGGACGTGCGGTTCCGGCGCCTCTCGGTCTTTGGTGACTGCCGGATCTTCGGGTGTGGTTTCAATCCCGTGCGCAGCCCGCGGAACGACGGTCAACAAACCGACCAACCCCACGAACGCCTGCCGCCGGCACTCCGTAGACCACCGTGGACTCCGTCCACTCCGGTGCTGTTCACTGCATCCGCCTCCGGCGGGAACGCAGCTCGGGATCCTTCGCATCGAGGTCAAAAGTTACACCTGGCATTCCGCTTTGGAAGTCCCAAAGTCGAGACTTGTTTGTGTGTTGCACGCGCTTCGCTTGACGTCGCCACCAGAAATTGCATAAACCCCGGGACAAGCTCATGGAGATTTTTCTCGACAAGCGTGCCGTCCGCCAAATCCGTCTGTCCGCAGCTGACGCGATTGAGGAGGGGGATACTGAATCCCTTCGGGAGGACATTCTAGAAGCCTTTACCGAGGAGCAGGTCGAAGAGATCGAGCGGCGGTTGAGCAACGGCGACTTCTTTGAGTTCCTTTCGGACATCCTCGACGATTGGAACGGGGACGACGCTGATGAACTCTTCGAGTTGCTCGAGACTCAGCTCGCAGACATTGGCATCGACCTGAAGCATGAAGCTCGGGACGAGGACGCTGATGACGCGGAGGAAGACGTAAGTCTCGACGACGACGACGAGGACGAGGACGACGATCTCGAGGAAGAAGAAGAGGAAGAAGAAGAGGTTCGCTGAACCTCTAGGCGTTGAACCTCGGCAGCGTGGCTATGAGCCCGCGGCCGAGAACAATGCATGGTGCTGAGAGCAGTGCCCGCGGCCGGACGTGGCCGTCGCAATTGGACGCTACAACCCGACGGTTCCCGTGCCCTCGGGGGCCGCGGGCGGTAGCTTCGCCGACATGACAGTGGCCGAACGGCACGCGACGAACACGCTCTGCCCCGGCCCGTACCACGTAGGAAAGCGTGGGGCTTCTGCGGCTGCTGGCGCTAGCCGCAGAAAGAAGTGCCCGCACGGCACCGCCAACGGCTCGTTGGTGGGGCCGCGCCGTTGGCCGTTCAGATACACGTCCATCGTTGCTGGGCCTTTGACCACGAGGTAGCCAAGGTTATCACCCAGCGATGAAGCGTCGGGGATGCCAGGCAGGCCGCCTCGCGCTTCCGGCGCGGGATTGACCGGCACTGGAGGCGGTGCGGGCGGCGGTGGCTGTTCGACTGGCGCTTCTCGTCGCGGCGGCGGCTCCTGAGCGCGTGCGACTTCCACCGTGACGATCTGTGGTCCAGGCGGAGGCTGGTCCTTCCGCAGCAGAAGCAAGCCCAACGCGACGACCAATGCGGCCGTCAGCGTCGCCAAAATGATCTGCATCGTGAGCGGGAAGGTGTTGCTCGGAGCGGCGGGTCTTGACGTTATCGACCCACCTAGCGGCGAATCGGTGGCGGTGGGCGCGGCTACCTGCGCGGTGATTTCACTATGCAGGGAGCTCAATTCGGGCGCGCGCAACTCCGGTGGCACGAAGCCGGGCAGGTCGCTCTCCTTCGCTTCCCATTGGCCCGTGATTTCGTTCCCGAGTGAGGCGGGCGGTGTTCCGAAGGTTGGGAGGCGGGGGGCACCGAGCTCGAGCGGCCACCCTTGTTCGAGCGCGGCGATTGGATCCGTGTTTCCCACCTTCCGCCCAGGGGCCTGCGTTCGCGGGGGTGGCGGCGCCGAAACGGTTCGCACGTTGACGCGGGGAAGGTCGACCTCGCGGGATGGCGGCATGGTCGAGCCTTTGCTCTGCGGCCGAACCGACGGGCGCGGCACCATCGAGCGCGAGACGTCGATCGACTGAAAACCGTCGTTCGACCGCGACGAATCAAGCTTGGCGTCTTCGGGCAGGTTGGGCGGCGGCGGAATGCGCAACAGCCCCGAGCCTTCGCGGACAGAGACTGGCCGCGCGCTGGGAGGCGGCGCGCCGGTTGAAGGACGTGAGCGCGTACTCTTCGGCCAGCCCGAGGGCGGGCGCGAGGAAAGCCGGCGCACCGTACGGCTCGCTTGAATGGCCTGCCTGCGGTGAGGACCACGGGGAGGTTTGGCCGTCGCGTCGAGCTTTCCAGCAGGCCCGCGGGTCGCTCGCAGCCATAACACCTTGTTGCGAAGCTCTTCTCGCCCGGTTTCGATCTTGGCCAGCTTGACCAACCACTGTGCAAGGTCCGCGCAGGTGATCCGACGCTTGTCGGTGGCGGGCTCGAGCGCTGCGTCAATCGCTGCGTGCAACTCGCGCGGCAGGTCCGGTCGGACCTCGGCGATCGGGGTCGGTCGCACGCCGTCGAGCGGCGGCTCCTGGCTGGTCAACATCGACCAGAGCATCACTCCAAGCCCATAAACGTCACTGCGAACCGTCGCTCGTTCACCCCGCACCTGCTCGGGGGCCATGTAGCCCGGCGTGCCTCGCACCGTCCCCGCAACCGAGTCGGGCGTGCGTCCAAGGATCTTGCCCAAGCCGAAGCCCGAAAGCCGAACCGAGCCATCCCATCCGATCATCACGTTCTCGGGTTTGATGTCGCGATGGATGATGGGCGAAAGGCTGCCGCCCTCGTCAGTGGTCGCGTGGGCGTGCGCTAGCGCCGACGCGATTTGCGCGGCGATGAAGAAGACAGAGTGGTCCGAAAGCGATTGCTTGCGGCGTTTGAGGTGGCTGAGCAAGCGGTCGAGACTCGCGCCTTCAACTTGCTCGAGCACCAACACCAAGCGGCGATCATGCTCGAAGAAGTCGAACATGCGCACGACGACGGGGTGATTGAGCCGCGCGCAGATCAACGCCTCTCGTCCGAGTTCTTCAGCCGTTCGCGCGTCTTCCTCAACACCGAAGGGCACCAGCTTGAGCGTCACTTCCCGCGTGAACTCAAGAGGGCCTTGCATGCGCGCGGAGTACACGTCGGCCGTGCCTACCTTGCCAACGCGCTTCAGGATTTCGTAGGCGCCGATTCGATCCGGCACCGGCTCCGCAGGGAACATTAGGTCCAGGATAGCGGACGTAAACCCCTGATTAGCAAATCTCTTGGGGCCCAGGCCTCAGAGAAAGTTTCTTGACGAAGGGTTCGTATACGAATACTTCGTGTGCTAACTAATTGGAGGCAGGCGCACGGGCGATGTTGGAACGGGACAACGATGCGAAGGCCGAGCTTGACGCGATCATCGAGACCATCGTGTACCTGTACACGGAGTCTCGGCGGCTGACGAAGCTGGCGGCACGCGAGGTGGGTCTTACCGGTCCGCAGCTGACGGTGATCAAGCTGCTCGACACCTTTGGCGACCTCTCGCTCTCATCTCTCAGCGAGCGTATCCGAGCCCAAAACAGCACGGTGACGGGCATCATCGACCGCATGGAGCGGGAAGAGTTGGTGGTTCGCGAGCGCAGCACCAGCGACCGTCGCGTGGTTTTCATTCGCCTGACTGAAAAAGGAAAGCGTGTCGCCAGCGACGTGCACGTGGAGCCGCTTTCCATCTTCAGGATGGTGCTGGCCACGCTTTCCCGTGAGGACACCTCCGACTTGCTGCGCGTGCTTTCGAAGCTTGGAAAGCGCGTTCGCGGCATCGTTCGAGAGCGAGAGACGGGCGCCGGCGAACTGACTCCCGACGCAGAAACATGAGCCTGGGGCGACCCCAGCGAAAGGAACGCCATGAGCGCGATTGAACGAGAACGTCCGACGTTTACTGGTGCAAAGCGTGACCCGGCCAAGCGGGACCCGGACCTGTGCGTCGTCACCTGTGCGCTGAGCGGCGTATTGGCCACGCGCAAACAATGCCCCGGCATCCCGTACACCCCGGTCGAAATCGCTGAAGAGGCCAAGCGAGCGTACGACGCGGGCGCCAGCGTGGTTCACATCCACGCGCGCAATGACGATGGATCGCCCACGTTCTCACCGGCGGTCTTTCGGCAGATCCAGGATGAGATCGTGAAGCGTTGCCCGGTGTTGCTCAATTTCTCTACCGGCACGTTGTTCGACGATGTGAGCGAGCAGACCAGCATCATCCGCGAGCTTCGCCCGGAGATCGCCGCGCTCAACATGGGCACGATGAACTACTCGAAGTACTCGAACAAACGGAAGCAGTTCGACTTCGACATGGTGTTCCCGAACACCTACTCGAAGATCATCAAGCTGCTCGAGGCGATGAACGCTGCGGGCGTGAAGCCGGAGCTCGAGTGCTTTGATACCGGCCACACCAACGGGATCTGGCCGCTGCTCGACATGGGCGTACTCAAGCAGCCGCTGCAGTTCTCTTTCATCGTCAACGTGCTCGGTGGCATTCCGGGCCACGTGGAATCGCTGCAGCTGCAGACCAAGTTGATGCCCGCCGGCAGTGAGTGGGAGGTGATCGGCATCAGCCACGGTCATTGGCGCATGATGGCTGCGGCCCTGGCGCTGGGCGGCAACGTGCGCACCGGTTTGGAGGACCACCTGTACCTGCCGAGCGGCGAAATGGCGCGCAACAACGGCGATCTTGTCGAGGTTCTGACTCGCATGGTGCGTGACGTCGGACGCCGACCGGCCACCGTCGAGGAGGCCCGCCAGATCCTCAGCTTGCCCGCGGAACGCTCATGATTCAGCGCGCCTACAAGAAGCTCGTGGTCACGGCCGCGGAGGGTCGCGCCACGCTCTGTCTGAACAACGAGGCGCGCAAGAACGCTATCGGGCCGCTGATGGTGAACGAGCTCTTGTACGCGCTCGAAGACGCTGACGCCGATCCCGAGGTGCGCGTCGTGGTGCTGACGGGCGCGGGCAACGCGTTTTCGGCGGGTGGAGATTTCTCGTCGATGCAAGCTGGCGACGGCGAGGAATTGCCGCACAAGGGTGACTTCGCCGAGTTGCTGCTGCGCCTAGCGCGCTTCGAGAAGCCGCTGGTCGCGCGGGTGAACGGCGTCGCTATGGGAGGAGGGTTGGGGCTGGTCGCGTCCTGCCACTTCGCCGTGGCTGTTGATTCAGCGAAGCTCGGGACCCCCGAGATCGACGTCGGGCTCTTTCCGATGATGATCATGGCGGTGCTAGCGCGGCTCGTGCCGCGCAGGCAGCTGCTCTCGATGATGCTGCTCGGTGAGAAGTTTTCGGCCGAGGAGGCACTGCGTCTCGGTCTGCTTTCGGCGGTGGTTCCGGCAGGCGAGCTCGACAGCGCGGTTGATGCTCTGGTCGGCCGGCTCGCTGCCAAGAGCCCAATCGCGCTCCGACTCGGGTTGCGTGCACACGCCGCCACCCAGGATCTTGAATTGGAGGCCGCGCTGCCCGATCTGCGCGATCGGCTCATGGCTTGTCTCGCAACTGAAGACGCTCGCGAGGGCTTGATGGCCTTTCTCGAGAAACGACCGCCGGCCTGGAAAGGCTGCTGAGGAGAAGCACGATGGATATGCGCGAGTTGGTGAAGGACCTCGAGGCTCGACGAGCGGCGATTCGCGAGCTCGGCGGCGCGGACAAGGTGAAGAAGCAGCATGACCGCGGCAAGCTCACGGCTCGCGAGCGGTTCCAGGCCTTCTTCGATGACGGCGTCTTCTTCGAGGTCGGCATTCACGGTACGCAGATGGGCTTCGCCAACACCGACTCCAGCGATAAACCGGCCGCCGACGCTGTGATCTGCGGCTTCGGCAAGGTCGACGGGCGGATGGTTTGCGCTGCTGCCTATGACTTCACCGTGAAAGGCGGGAGCATCGGCCAAACCGGCGAAGAGAAGGTCAGCCGCATGCGCCAGATGGCCCTCCGCGGGCGCTGGCCGATGGTGTGGTTCATCGACTCGGCGGGCGCTCGCATCGACCCGGGCTCGACTCACCCCGACGCGATCAGCCTGTTTGCCGGCAGCGGCCATCTCTTTCGCGAGCAGGTCCACATGAGCGGCGTGGTTCCGCAGGTCGCTGCCATGGTTGGCCCCGGGGCTGCCGGAACAGCCTACATCCCCGGCCTGGCCGACTTCGTCCCGATGGTGAAGGAGATCGGCTCGATGGCGCTGGGCGGGCCGCCGCTGGTGAAGGCGATGACGGGCGAAGACATCTCCGAGCAGGAGTTGGGCGGCTCGAAGGTCCACACGACGAAGAGCGGCGTAGGCGACGTGGAGGTTGCAAACGACGCCGAGTGCATCTCCTTGGTCAAAAAGTACCTCTCGTACTTCCCTTCCAGCTGCGAGGAGAACCCCCCGCTGATCGCGAGCGCTGATCCGGTGGACCGCCGCGACGAGTCGCTGCTGGATCTGCTGCCGGAGAATCCGCGGCGCGCGTACGACATGTACAAGCTGATCAAGTCGATCGTCGATGACGGGGACTACCTCGACATCAAGCCCAAGTTCGCGCGCTCGATCATCACTTGTTTGGCCCGCATCGGCGGTCGTTCGGTGGGCGTCCTCGCCAACCAGCCGATGCAGATGGGCGGCATCCTCGACGTCGATTCGTCGGACAAAGCGGCGCGCTTCATTCAGATTTGCGATGCCTTCAACATCCCGTTGGTATTCCTGCAGGACGTGCCCGGCTTCATGATCGGCTCGAAGGTCGAGCACGCGGGCATCATTCGTCACGGCGCCAAGATGCTGCACGCGATGGCCGC
Source organism: uncultured delta proteobacterium (assembly GCA_903892415.1). GTDB lineage: Bacteria > Myxococcota_A > Polyangia > Polyangiales > Polyangiaceae > Xiheicaenibacterium. The sequence goes on from CAITIQ010000016.1 coordinate 19,044, forward strand.
TGCCACCGTGCCGAAGATCTCGGTGCTGGTGCGCAAAGCCTACGGCGCTGGCTATTACGTCATGTGCGGCCGAGCCTTCGAGCCGGACCTGATCGTCTCATGGCCCACCGCCGAGATCAGCGTGATGGGGCCCGAGGGCATGGTCGGCATCGCAGCTCGAAAGCTGTTCGGCGGCGTCGAACCCACCCCTGAGATCAAGCAGGCCATCGTCGCGCAGATCCAAAAGTCGATCGACATCTACAAAGTCGGCGGTTGGGGCCTGGTGGATGACGTGATCGATCCACGGGACACGCGCCGAGCCATCGCGTGGGGGCTCGAACTCTCGCAGCACAAACACCTCGAACGGCCGGCCAAGAAGCGAGGAATCCTTCCCGTTTGAGCAGCGGACCCCGGCTTTCACCTCGGCGCCACAAAGCCCATGCCAGCCAATGTTGGTGTTTTTGCGCCGGCCAGGGTTGACGATCCCAATCAGAACCTCCAATCTTTCATCTTCGGTCCCGGGGCGGAGGTCGCCCCATCAAGGTCCGTCAAGGAGTTCGCATGTCGACGTTCCACGCGTTCCGCCCGTTTTCGCCCGAGCACCTCATGGAGCGTCTCGACGCGCTCAAAGAGGGGTCCAAAGAAACCCGACGAGTCGTCGTTGACCAAGCGAACGCCGAGATCCGCGTGGATCTTGATGTTTCAGCGAACGCAGGCGGCCAGACGGACTTCTCGTTGCCAATTCAGCGCCGCTTCGTTATCGAGGCTGGCGCCATCCTGACCGAGATCGTTCGTCAGTACGATATGGGCTACGGCAACTTGAATCGCTACACGCCGATGTCGCTCTTCGAGATGGTGGACTGGCGTCGTTACTAGACCCGGGTTCGCTGCATCGCTTCTAGCGCTCTAGCGCTTTCCACGAATCCCGTGGACTTTCGGCCCTCAGCTTCATTTCGCCTCGTGCGAGCTTCGCTCAGTATCTGGTTCGGCGTTGGTGCCGAGACGGATGTTGTCTTTAGCTCCCGACAAGCGTGATGCGCTGAAGGGCCGCTTGCGTTTCTGCAAGCCAGAGTCATTCAATTGTCGCTCGACAGCTGCTTTGATGGCGGGATGGATTGGCGCTTCGCACTCACGTTCGCAGTGACCCATGTGGGGTGTGCCACAGCAACGCTCGAGGCCTCTCCGAACAGCCCCGGGCGTCCCGCTCTGGAACCCCGTGAGCAGGCGGCTGCCTCTGTTCCCGCGGAACTGTCGATGGATCCTGGGGCCGGCGATCCCGTGCTGAGTGCTCCCAGTTTTCAAGTCTTGGCGGATGGGGGAACTCTCATCACCCTGCAGCTTCACGGGCCAGTTCGGGTGGTAGAGCAACCAGCGGACGGGCAGCTCTTGTACTCGTTGAAAGGCTTCGCGCTCAGCGAGCCAGTCAACCAGCTCCCGCTACCGACGGAGCTCTTTGGAACGCCCGTGACGGCTGTTGAGTTGCGTCCGGCAACAGAAGGCGCCGAGCTGGTCCTTTCGCTTCGGGAGTCGGCGCGAGGCGTGCTCTCCCTGCGCCAGAACGAAGGCGGAGTTTTGCTGACTGTGGAAGTGCCTGCGCCGCGCACGACGGCCGGGCTTGCACCGCGAAGGAACGCGTCCAAGCCGACCGCTACCGACGAAGAGATCAACACCGGTGCGTTTTGGAACGGCAACCTCTCACGCGTGATCGTTGGACCACGAAGCCCCGGGCTGATCGTGCTCGGTGCTTCAATGACCACGGTTGGCATCGTGGGTCTTGCCGTCGGCGGGTACTTCATCGGCCAACCCACGCCAGCATGTGACTTCCTCTTGGAAGGCTTCACTCTGGCCCAAGAAGATCCGATCGCCGCCGCGGCGAAATACGAAGTCTCTGATCTGGCGTACGACGACTGCGAGGCCGAGCTCATCGAGAAGGGCGCGGGAGCTCTTTCGATGGCGACAGGGGCTGCGTTTGTGCTCGCCGGCGTGCCTGTCTTGTTGGTCGGCGCGATCCCAACGGAGCGAACCATCAGGCTGGGATTGAAGGTCTACCCAGCGGGGGCGGGTTTGCAGGGCAGCTTCTGAGATCGCCGCCGGCTGTAGTTACTTGCTCGCCGGGGCTTCGACCGGTTCGGCCTTGGTGGCGGGTCGGGCGTTGTCGTTGGCTCCGGGCGGCGGTTCGAGCTCGACGGGGCCCGCGGAGGGCTCGCCCGCGTGAAATGCGTCGCGAGCCGAGGCCACGCGTACCAACGCTGACTGTCGCGCCAACGCACCTTCGAGCCAAGGGTCGCTCTTGAGGCTCTCGCCGGAAACGGCGGTGTCGAGCTCGGCGCGCAGACGGTAGAGGCCTGGCCGGTGGAAGGTCCCTTTCGGGCAGACCTCAGCGACAAGGATGGCCAAGCGGGATTCCCGCCCAGCGCCGAGCGATCCAACGAGCTCCGACGCAACGGCGTGGGCTGCGTGCTGGCCGGTGCAAAGCGTTACTGCACGCGGGCGGTTGTCGGCGCGGAGCTCCTCCACCCGAATGGTCATCATGCGCGTACGCAGCACCGTCGCGAGCTTGCGTTCGCCCTCGTTGACGGCGCGCAAGGTCAGCACCACGTCGCGTCCAGCCGTGGCATCAACGCGTTGCTCGACGTACACGTCGAGGCGGGGTGCGTTTGGATCGAGCGAGGAGCCAGGCTCATGTGCCGCTCCGTGCGCGTGCCCGCCCTCACCGTGCGCGCGCTCGTGATGCTCTGCAGGCTTCTTCTGGCTGGGAGGTAACTCGACGATCGGGGGAAGCGTGAACGGCTCGCCCTTGAGCAAGCGGACGGGTTGATAGCTCGAAGGTTGGTCCAGCCCTTCGGCGGCGATCGTCTCTTTGGAGCTGCTGAATGCCGAAAAGCCGAAGCTCGGCGTGAGCACCGCACCAGGAATGAGCTTGTCCACCGAGCTGCCGAAGCAATAAAGGCGCGGATCGATCGAGACGGTGAAGGACTCCTTCGGCGCGAGAAACAGCTCGCGCGAGCCGTCAAACTCGGAGGGCACCATCAGCCTGGGCAGCTTGCAGGCAATGACCGGAGCCTTGGCCTTGGGTCGCAGCTCGAACGACAGCAACCGCTCATCTGCGGGGACGCGGATCCTCACGTCGCTGGTGTTCTCGATCTTCAGGATCCACGGCGGGTCGGGAGAGGCGGCCAACACCGAGAGCTGAACGGGCAGGGGAGGCTTTGGGGCATTCTTGCCACGGGCTTTGGGCGCCGGTGCAACGGCCGCGGGTTTTGCGGCCGGCTCCGTCTCCTGCGCCTGAGCCGTCGCGCTCGGCAAGCTCAACGCGAGCAGCGGCATGAGCACCGCGAAGGCGAAAGAGTGAACCTTCGGCGGAGAGGTGTGATCGGAAAGCCGGCCCGAGGAAGCGATCATTGACCAGGTTTTCGCACGGCCGCCGACTTTGCACCAGCGAAGAGTCACCGTCCTGCTCAGTCCCACCAGGCGTAAAGCAACCCGTCGTGCAGGCTGGTGAGCTCGTCGGCGCCCGCAAGCGCCGCGCGCGTCTCTGGCGTATCAGCGGTGGTCAGCGTATCGATCTCCAAGCTCCAGACCGAGCCAAAGAAGGTCGTTTGGGCTCGATGCGGACGGCACGCCTCGAGCAAGACCGAGTGCGCCGGTCGGGCGTTGACGCGGCTCGAGAGGAAGCGGCGCCCGAGCGTTTGGCCGACTTGCTCCAGCAGGTCGAAGGGCGCCGAAAACTGAATGGCGCCCATTTCGCCGGGAGACAGCGAAGGCGCGAGCAGATCGACCACCGCATGCGCCTTGGCCGTCTTGCGCAAGCCGGCGCGCCATTGCGCCGCAAGTTGGCTGCGTTCTTCCGCTAGCGCGCGCTCGAGCTCAAGCCGTGGAGCTCCGGCCGCGTGTGCGACCTCTGCTAGATCGCAGCGATAGGCAAAGCTGCGGGAGAGCGTGTCGTAGTCGTCCGGTCCGAAGGTCGCGATCGCTCGTTCGAGCTGCGTCAGCGCCTTCGAATTGTCGCCCGCCTTGCGCGCGAGCATGGCTGCCAAGTGATGCAGCCTGCTTGCTGGCCGTTGATGCTCGTCACAAAAGGCGGACCAACGCTCTGCGAGTTGACCGGCCTCGAGCGGGGCGCTCTGCGAAAGCTCGTCGACCAGCCGCTCGGCCACGTAGGCCACCGAAGAGATTTCCTCGGCTGTCGGCGGGCGTTGTGTGAGCACCTTGAGGAAGCGACGGGCAAGGGTCAGGCGGTCTGGGGCTGGCCTCCGCAGACTGCCGTAAAACAGCAACAGCACGATCTCGGTCGCCTCGACGCTGGCGGCTCCATGACGTTGCTCCACCGCCGCTAAGATTCTCCGCAACAACGGATCGTAGGCTGCTCGCTGGTGCTCTTCACCGCTCGAGCGCAACTCGTTTGCGTAGCGTCGCGCGCGTTCGATCCAGGCCTCGGACGTGCCCTCGGCGAGCTGCCTCAGCTCTGCCGCGGACTCAAGCAAGTTGGCGAGCGACGGCGTGTTGTAGACGCGGAGATCAACCGACTCTTTTTCTGGTCGAGGTGCCGGTCCCCAAACGGCATCGAGCTCTGCGCGCGGCTCGAAGTTTTGCTCGAGAAGTACGAGCTTGGACTCGATTTCTTCGGAGACGTACCAAGCGCGACGGCCACGTGAGCGCATCCCAGCGAGTAGCTTCTTTGCGCGCTTCTCGTTGCCGAGACGGTGAAAAGCCCAGGCCGCAGCGAGCTCGAGCTCAGCCCGATCGTAGCCAGCGACGTGCGGACTCAGCCACGCCTCCGCGGCCTCGGCATAACGAGCGAGAGCGAACAGCAGCGCTCCACGGAGGCGAGGGGCGTCGTAGTCGAAGGCAGGCCCCAGCGCTTCGAGTGCCTGGGCGTACTCCCCGCGCTGCGCCAAGCGCACACTGCGAGCGTTGCGTGCGATCGAGGCTGCGTAGCCACGCCCCTGGGCAGCACAGCCCAACGCGAGCTCGAGGGCCCCTGCGTCGTCCAAGACAAACGCGCAATGCGCAGCCTTGAGCGCTGTTATCGATACTTCCTCATCCACCGCGTGAGCCGCTCGCGTCGTGAAGCTCTGGAGATAGAGCGTCAGCACTTCGGCGTTGCTCGAATCGAATTGCCCGTTTGCGCCGGTGCGCAGCGTGTCGGCGACGACCGCTAAGGCCCGCGCTACGATCGCTGGTTGCTCCGTCATTTGCCGCCGAAGCGGTGCCACGGTGGCTCTTGCATGAAGACGAGCGTTGTCCCAATCGCCCGCTTTGCGCGCCTGAACGATGCTGTCGAAGGACTCAGCGAGCGGAGCCCATTCGACCTGGTGTTCCGGATTGGCCATCGAGGCCTACGTAGCATTTTCGTCACGTGACTGGCTGCCGTCGCGATGATTGAGTCGCGCGCCTCTTGTCGTTACGTTGCGGCGTCCCCCTCGGGGCCATCGACTGATCCTCCCGAGTATGAACAACGAGAAGTACTAACGGTGACAAGCGGCATCGAAGTTCGAGGCGCGTCCAAACGCTTTCAAAGCCAGTTGGTGTTGGATGCTGTCGATCTTGAGGTCCCTCCGGCGACCACGACGGTGCTCGTTGGGCCGAGTGGTTGCGGAAAGTCGACGCTGCTGCGCTTGGTCAACGGGCTCGTGCAGCCAGACTCCGGCGAAGTACTTTGCGGCGGCGAGCGGCTGACTTCGGAGACGGTCACCACCTTGCGACGACGCATGGGCTACGTGATTCAAGAGGGCGGGCTCTTTCCGCATCTATCGGCTCGCAAGAACGTGACGCTCATGGCCGAGGTGCTCGGCTGGTCGCCCGCGCGCATGGACGAGCGAGTCAATACGCTCGCGCAGCTGGTCCGTCTGCCGAGCGAGCTACTGGCGCGTCCGCCGAGTGGGCTCTCGGGCGGACAACGTCAGCGCGTCAGTCTGATGCGCGCGCTGATGCTCGAGCCGGAGGTCGTGCTGCTCGATGAGCCGCTCGGTGCGCTCGACCCGATCGTGCGGGTGGAACTTCAGGATGAGTTGCGTGAGGTGTTCAAGACGGTGGGAGCCACCGTCCTGCTCGTGACCCATGACCTGGCGGAGGCCGTGCACTTCGCTGATCGAGTTGTGGTGCTGAACGCAGGAAAGGTCGCATGGAGCGGCAGTCCGGATGAGCTGCTGGCCGAGCAGTCCGACCCGTTCGTCGTGCGCCTGCTCGGCTCGCACCGTGAGCTTCGCCCTCGTGGAGCAACTTCGTGAACCGTTGGTCCGCATGCGTGGTGCTCTCGAGTCTGGGGCTCGCACTTTGCGTCGCTGGCACGGCGGAGGCCGCGCCCGTCCGCGTGGGCTCCAAGGCGTTCACCGAGTCGGTGATCCTCGGCGAGATGATGAGCCACCTACTCAAAGACGCTGGTCTCGAGGTGGAGCATCGCCGCGAGCTGGGCGGAACCCGCATCTTGTGGTCGGCGCTGCTGAGCGGCGAGATCGATGCCTACCCCGAGTACACAGGCACCATCCGCCAGGAGATCCTCGCTGGGAGCGAGGCCAAATCCAGTGAGCTCGCCGACGAGCTGGTTCGCTTCGGCATCGGCGTGACCCAGCCGCTCGGGTTCAACAACACCTACGCCTTGGGTATGCGGCGCTCACGAAGTGAGGAGCTCGGCATCCGTGAGACCTCCCAGCTCACGCAGCATCCGACGCTCGCGCTCCGCTTCGGTAACGAGTTCATGGACCGCAAGGATGGCTGGCCCGGCCTACGTGAACGCTACGGCCTCCCGCACAAGAACGTGCGCGGCCTCGACCACGACTTGGCGTATCGCGGCCTCGAAGCGGGGGACGCCGACGTGATCGATCTGTACACGACCGACGCTGAGATCGCCTTCTACGATCTCGCCGTCCTGGCCGACGACAAGCAGCATTTCCCCGCTTACCAGGCGGTCATCCTCTATCGGCTGGAGCTCGCTCAGCGCGTACCAACCGCAGTGACCGCGTTGCGACGCCTCGAGGGCGCGATCGACGCACCTTCGATGATCGGTATGAACGCAGCCGTGAAGCTGGAGGGCCAAGCCGAAGGCGCGGTCGCCGCGAGCTTCCTGGCCGAGCAGTTCGCGATCAAGACCGAAGCCGTTGAAGACAGCGTCTTGTCGCGCGTATGGCGGGCAACCAAGGAGCACCTTTCGCTGGTCGGGATCGCCCTCGCCCTGTCCCTCTTGATCGCCCTGCCCAGCGGGATCGCCGCTGCAAAAATGCCGCGCTTCGGCCGAGTGATATTGGGCCTCGCGGGCATCTTGCAAACCATCCCATCGCTTGCGCTCCTGGTCGTGCTGATCCCCGTCTTTGGACTCGGTAAGCAGACGGCCATTGCGGCGCTGGTGCTGTACGGCCTCTTGCCCATCGTTCGTTCGACCTTCGTTGGCCTCACGTCCATTCCGTCGGCGATGCGGGAGTCTGCGCTCGCGCTGGGAATGACGGCGCGTTCGCGATTGTGGAGGGTCGAGCTTCCGCTAGCCTTGCCTTCGATCCTCTCCGGCGTTCAAACCTCCGCGGTGATCGCGGTTGGGACGGCGACGCTCGGGGCGTTGATCGGCGCAGGAGGTTATGGACAGGCGATCCTCACGGGCGTACGCCTCGACCGCACGTCGCTGATCCTCGAGGGCGCGCTTCCTTCGGCTCTGCTCGCCCTGGCCGTTCAAGGCTTGTTTGAGCTTATCGAGCGACTGATCGTTCCGAGCGAGAGGCGAGGCTGAGCGAGACCCATGGCTGACAACGACGCACCGCCTTCCCGCGACAACCTTCTCGCCGCCTATCAGCAGGTGCGTGACGCTACTGAAGCGTTTGCTGCAGACCTGACGGCCGAGGATCAACAGCTGCAGTCGATGGCCTCGACCAGCCCCACTAAGTGGCATCGCGCGCATACGACCTGGTTCTTCGAGACCTTCATTCTCGACGCTGCCGGGGTCGCTCCATTCGATGAACGGTTCCGCTTCCTCTACAACTCCTACTACGAGGGGGTGGGCGCTCAGCCCGTTCGCGCCGAGCGCGGGTTGGTTTCGCGACCTTCGGCGGAGGAGGTCACGCGTTATCGCGCGGCGGTCGATGCGGAGATGCAGACGCTGATGCGAACGCTCGACAGCGCCGCGTTCGAGCGGCTAACGCCGCTGATTCAGCTCGGGCTCGCGCATGAGCAGCAACACCAGGAGTTGATCCTGACCGACCTCCTTCACGCCTTTGCGCAAAGTCCGATCAAGCCCGTCTATCGGGCGCGTCGTGAGCGCGTAGTGCCGGCTCCGCAAGCGCGCGGCTTCCATCCGTTCGAAGGTGGGCTTGTTGAGATCGGCGCTGGTCCTGAGGGCTTCGCCTTTGACAACGAACGTCCGCGCCATCGCGTCTTCCTTGAGCCGTTCGAGCTGGCCCACACGCCAGCGACGGTGGGCGAGCTGCGGGCCTTCATTGAAGAGGGCGGCTATTCGACGCCAAGCCTTTGGCTTTCCGAGGGCTTTGCACAGGTGCGTAACGGCAAGCTGGATGCGCCGGCGTACACCGAGCTGCGGGATGGCACGCTGCGCGTGTTCGGGCTCTCCGGTTGGGAAGAGCCGCAGGAGCACGAACCGGCGCGCTTCTTGGACTTCTGGGAGGCGGAGGCGCTCGCGCGCTTCCTCGGCGGGAGGCTGCCAACGGAGATGGAGTGGGAGCATGCGGCCTCCTTCGCCGACGAACACGTTGGCAACTTCGCCGACGGACCACTCACCCCAACCGCGAGCGAGGCCTCCGGGCTGGTGCAGCTGTTTGGTGATGTTTGGGAGTGGACTCGCTCCGCCTATTCACCCTATCCAGGCTTCGAGTCGGCGGCCGGTGCTGTTGGCGAGTACAACGGCAAGTTCATGGCGCAGCAGTTCGTTCTTCGCGGAGGCTCATGCTTCACACCTCGCGGTCATGTGCGAGCCAGCTATCGCAACTTCTGGCCGCCCGACACACGCTTTCAGATGACTGGGGTGCGAATAGCACGCTGTCCGAAGAGGTCCTGACCCGCAGTGAGCGGCTAAGCCAGCAGCCGACGACAGAAGCTGGAACGGAGCGCGATATGACCCAGCAAATGCAGCCTTCAGCCGTCGATGGCCTGTTCAACCACCCGAAGACGTTGCCAACCTGGCTGCTGTACGACGACGCCGGATCGCAGATCTACACGCGAATCACCGGCCTGCCGGAGTACTACCTCACGCGAGCCGAAGCCGAGATCTTCGCGCAGCAAGGCGAGCGGATCGTTGAGCGAGCGTTAGCGGGGGCGGGCGAGGTATCGATCGTTGAGCTCGGAGCTGGGTCTTCGGAGAAGACCGAGCTGTTCCTGCGCGCCGTGGTTCGCGCCCACGGGAACTTCGTGCACCTCGCTTGCGATATCGAACGCGGGGCGCTCGAGCTCGGCGTAGCTCGCCTCCGTGAGGCCTTTCCGCAATGCGACGTGCGCGGCTTCGTCGGCACGCACGAGGCTGCAGGTGCCGCGATCGCCGAGCTCGCAGGCAGGCAGTTGGTCCTGTTCATCGGCAGCTCGATCGGCAACCTCTCGGATGAACAAGCGACGGCGATGCTAAGCGCGCTGCGTGCACGGTTGCGCAGCGACGGTGGCCTGCTGCTCGGCACCGATCTCAAGAAGCAGCCGGAGCGGCTGTTGGCGGCGTACGACGATGCCGCGGGAGTTACCGCTCAGTTCACGCTCAACATCTTGACCCGGCTCAACCGCGAGTTGGACGCAGACTTCAACCTGGAGCACTTTCGCCACGTCGCTTGTTGGAACGCGCAGGCGAGCGACATCGAAATCTATATCGAGTCCACGCAGGCTCAGACCGTAGCGATCGGTCGGGTCAACCGCACCGTGTCTTTCACGGCTGGTGAGCGAGTCCTCGTTGAGATCTCGGCGAAGTACGATCTCGAGCGCGTCGAACGGCTGCTGCGCGCTGCTGGCTTCGAACGAGCTGAGACGTTCATCGACTCGGCGGGCGACTTCGCCGTGCATCTCGCGCGCTGCGTGCCGCTTGGGGAGCCGTAGCTCCTCGTTGAGGAGGCTCAAGGCGCAGGCTTGTACTTGTCGAGCATGCTGCCTGTTGCTCCCTCCGGCTTGCGCATCATGAACACCTCAGTGCCCGTGTTTCCCGGAATACCGCCCAGCGCAACATAGAGCTCTTCGCGGTCGCCTTTGCTGAAGGCCAGCCCCTTGCTCCCATCGTCGGAGGGCTTCTCTCCGACGTACTTCCAGCCTTGCGCTTCGATCGCGGTCTTGTAGCGGGGCTCGACGTCCCTCTGCTCGGTCTCGTAGTGCCAGGCGAACAAGGTGGGTGAGCAACGACCGCTTTCGATCTTGCAGCCGGTGGGCTCCTCTCCGGTGAAGCACATGTTCGCGCCTTTCGTCGTTAGCGCGAGCTCGCCAAAGTACTTCTCGTGCTGCTCATCGAGCTTGCAGTCATGCTTGGAGCAAGCGGTCGTGAGGGGCAGCAGGCTGAAGGCGGCAACGCCGAGAAAGGTGGAGAGCTTCATGGCGTGCAGAGACGGAGGAGGGCGGGCAACCTTCCCGGGTGCCGGCGACGTTGTCACGATCGCAGCAGGCGGAGCCAGTTGCCAAAGAAGTGATCGCTGTCCTGCCTCCAGGTCGTTTGCGGGGCTGCGAGATCGACCTCGCGAGGGGGAGGTACGTCGGCGCGGCCCGCTCTGAGATCCCGTTGGTATTCGAATACGAGTCGCGCTGCTTCGTACTCTGGGTGGCCAAGGTGCGCCAGCAAGCGATAGTCCGGGCTCGCGAGCACGGTGTAGCCGGCCTCGCTGGACCACGCGAGCGGAAGCAGCTGGCCTGCCGCCGTGGCGAGTTCCACCGCGTTGTCGTCGACGCCAGCGTGTCGGCTTTGCGCGCTTGACCCCGTGCCGTTTGTGTCACGTGGAAGAACGCGATTTCCCTCCAAGACCTCATAGTGAAAGGCGCCAAAGAGCTTGTTGCGCAGCAGAACCTTCGGCACGCCGAGCTGCGCGGCGATGGCCATTCCGCCCCAACACAGCCCCAACGTGCTGCGCACTTCACGCACGGCGCGGCGGATGATCAACGAGAGCTCATCCCAATAGTGAACCTGCTCGAAGGGCAGCTCCTCCACCGGTGCGCCAGTGAGAATGAGACCGTCGAGCGAGCCCGCTTGCTGGTAGGAACGGTAGAAACGTCTTAGATGGTCGGCGTCGCTGCTGGTGTAACCGTGGGTCTCCAGTCGGATGAACACCGGCTCCACGAAGTCCTCCGCGTCGGCGAACCAGCGCAGCAGCATCGGCTCATACGCTTCGAGCTGCGGCATGATGTTGATGATGCCGACGCGCAGCGCGCGAACCGCTCCCGGCTCGACGCCACTGTGCAGGTCCCGCGCCGGGTGATCGCTAGGAAGTAGAACCGGCATCAGCGTCAGACTTTGGCGAGCGCCTCTTCGATGTCGGCGATGATGTCGTCGACGTGCTCGATCCCGACCGAGAGCCGAACGTAGTCGGGGGTAACGCCGGTTGCTGCTTGCTCCTCCGCGCTCAGCTGCGAGTGCGTCGTCGAGGCGGGGTGAATCGCCAGTGTCTTGGCGTCGCCCACGTTGGCGAGGTGGGAGATCAGGCTCAGGCCATCGATGAACGCTCGGCCCGCAGTGAGCCCGCCCTTGATGCCAAAGCCCAAGATCGCTCCAGCGCCGCGCGGTAAGTACTTCTTGGTCTTTGCGAACTCAGGGCTCGACTCGAGGCCGGGGTAGTTGACCCACGCGACCTTGGGGTGGTTCGAAAGCCAACGCGCGACGGCCAGTGCGTTTTCGGAGTGACGAATGATGCGTAGATGCAACGTCTCGAGCCCCTGCAGGAACTGGAAGGCGTTGAAGGGAGAGAGCGCCGGGCCGAGATCGCGCAGCAGCGTGACCCGCGCCTTGATGATGTATGCAAGGTTTCCGAGCGGTGCTAGGGCCGCGATGAAGTCGAGCCCGTGGTAGCTCGGATCCGGCGCCGAGATCAGTGGGAACTTACCGCTCGACCAGTCGAACTTCCCGCTGTCGACGATCGCACCGCCGATCGACGTGCCGTGACCGCCAATGAACTTGGTCGCCGAGTATACGACGATGTCAACGCCGTGCTCGATCGGCCGGAGCAGGTACGGCGACACCGTGTTGTCGAGTACCAGCGGGATCCCGTGCCTGTGCGCGATCGCCGCGAGCGCCTCCAAGTCTGCGACGTCGTTCTTTGGGTTGCCGATCGACTCGGCGTAGAGCGCCTTCGTCTTGGGCGTGATCGCGCGCTCGATCGCCGCTAGATCGTGCGAGGGGGCGAAGTGCACCTTGATGCCGAAGCGCGCGAAGGTGTGGCGAAACAGGTTGTAGGTCCCGCCGTACAGGTTGTCCGCCGAGACGATCTCATCACCGGCCTGTGCAATGTTCAGCAGCGCAAGGGAGATCGCCGCCTGCCCGCTAGCGGTCGCTAGCGCGCCGATCCCGCCATCGAGCGCGGCCAACCGCTTCTCGAATACATCGGTCGTCGGGTTCATCAGCCGCGTGTAGATGTTGCCGAACTCCTTCAGTGCAAACAGGTTCGACGCGTGCTCGCTGTTTTTGAATTGATAGGAGGTCGTTTGGTAGATGGGCACCGCGCGGGAACCCGTCGTCGGGTCGGGCGTTTGTCCGCCGTGTAGGGCTACGGTCTCAGGCTTCAATGCTCGCTCAGTCATAGATCCTCCGTTATAGTGGAATAATGTCTATCGCAGTGGATGGTGCAGGTCAACTCGCGTCGCGTTCGGCTTGGGAGGTGTTGAAGTTTGGAGGGTCGACGCTAGCGACGCCACGCCGACTCAGCCAGTCCTTCATAGAGATCGAGGCTGCTCGCACGCGCGGCGCGGTAGCCGTCGTGGTGAGCGCTGTGGGCGATACGACCGATCGCTTGCTGCGCGCTGCGGCTGAGGCTGCGAAGGGAAGTGGAGTTTCGAGCGCGTCGCTGGTCGAGGCCTTGGTCCAACTTTCTGCAGAGCCTTTTGTCGAGGCGCTGGAGGAACGGGAGCCGCGCGAACTTCATGCTCTGGCAGCGCGTGAGCTGGCTCCGCTCGGGCGCATATTGGACGCGGTTCGACAGCTCGGCGATTGCTCGCCCGCCGTGCTCGATCAGGTGCTCGCTTTCGGCGAGCTGACCTGCGTTGCGTTGATGCGAGAGGCGCTCAGGCGTCGAGGAACCACCGCCATCGCCGTTGATGCACGCAGCTGGCTGGTGACAAACGATCATCACGGAGAGGCGGATGCTATCTGGGACGAGACGCGGCTTAAGGTGGAGGCGCATGCGGCGGAGTGGCTCGCCGCGACGGTCACGTTGCACCCTGGCTTCATCGGGGCGACGCCCACCGGGCGAACGACGACCTTGGGACGCAACGGCTCCGACTACACCGCCGCCCTGTTGGCGCGTTCGCTCGGTGCACGTGAGGTAACGATCTGGACTGACGTTTCGGGCGTGATGACCGCCGACCCTGACTTGGTCGCGGAGGCCAAGCCGGTCTCGCGTTTGAGCTACCGTGAAGCGCTCGAGCTGGCGGGGCTCGGCCTGCGTATGTTTCATCCGCGGACGATGCTTCCGTTGCAAGCCGCCTCGGTGCCGATGCGGATTCGCAACTCGGCTGCGCCGCTCGAGCCGGGAACGTTAGTGGATCAGCATGGCTCGACCGACGAGCAGCGAGCGATGGGCGTGGTCTCGCTCGAGAACATGGCGCTGCTTTCGATCGAAGGCTCCTCACCTTCCGAGGAGCGAGAGGTTGGTGCGCGCGTGCTGTCTGCGCTCGATCGCGCGCGCGTCCAGGTCGCCTTTGCCGCGTACGCCCAGCACGGTAAAGGGCTAGCGCTCGCTGTTCGTCGAGCCGAGGCCGCGGGCGCGTTGGCCGCCGTTCGTGGCGAATTGACGAGCGAACTCGTCCGGGGGGAGTTGGCCGAGCCCACGTTGATCGAGCCGGTGACGGTGCTCACCCTGGTCGCCGAGGCGATGGGCCGCACGCCGAACGTCGCTGGCCGCCTTTTCTCTGCACTTGGGTCGATCGGCGTCAACGTGCGAGCGGCCTCGCAAGGTGCAACCTCGCGCGCCATATCGTGCATCGTCGACGCCCAGGACACGAGCGTCGCGGTGCGCGCGGTTCACGCGGCCTTCAACCTCGCCCACGAGCAGGTCAATGTGCTGCTGCTCGGAAAGGGAACGGTCGGCGGCCATTTGCTCGCCCAGCTCGGCTCGGAGCGCGAGCGGCTGCGGACCGGCTATGACGTTGACGTGCGGCTGTTTGGCCTGGCCGACCGGCAGCGACAACGAACGGCCTCTTCTGCGGAGGCCGATGGGCTCGACCCGCGCTCTGCGCGCGACCTGCTCCTTGCCTCGCGCGACGCTGCGGACCTCGAGGCGCTGCTCGATGAACTCGCTCGCTTACCCGTCCCCGTGCTCGTGGATTGCACCGCGGCCGATGGCATGGAGCAGGTATATAGGCGCGCCTTCGCCAAGGGCATCCATGTGGTTGCCGCCAACAAGAAGCCGCTGGCGCTACCGTCGGCGGGGCGCGCAGAGCTGTTTGCAGCGGCCCGCAAAGCGCATCGCGCCTATCGCTACGAGACCACCGTCGGTGCCAGCCTCCCGCTGATCGAGACGCTCAAAAATTTGGTGCGTACCGGCGACCGTGTGCGGCTGATCGAGGGTTCGCTCTCGGGCACGCTCGGCTACCTGGCCAACGCTCTATCGCAGGGGGAGGCGCTGTCAAAAGCGGTGCGTGAGGCCCATCGACTTGGCTACACCGAGCCGCATCCGCGAGACGATCTCAGCGGCACCGACGCTGCACGAAAGGCGCTGATCCTTGCGCGAGAGCTCGGGTTCACAGCCGAACTCAGCGACGTCGAGGTCGAGCCCTTCGTGCCGCGCGAACTCTTCGCAGAGGGCGACCGCGAGGCATTCTTTCGCGCGCTGGAACAACACGATGCCGCCTTCTCGGAGAAGCTGCGGCGGATGCAGGCCGAGGGCCGCACGCTCCGTTACCTCGCTCGCATCGAGGCGCCGGGTGCGCCAGGCCAACGCGCAACCATTCGCGTGGGTCCGATCGGCGTGCCGGCGTCGCATCCCGCGACGCGCTTGCGCGGCACCGAAGCCTTCGTTGCCTTTCACACCGAGCGCTACGCGGAATACCCGCTCGTGGTTCAAGGCGCAGGCGCAGGCGGAGCCGTCACCGCGGCGGGCGTGCTCGCAGACATCCTCGCGATCTCGCAAGCACTGCGGGGCCGATGAGCTGCTCTGAGCCTAACTGCTTCTGCGGAGGCAATCGGCGAGCAACGTAGTGAGCACATCGCCGCTACGGTTCCGGAGGACCCACAACCTTGAAACGGATGCGGCTTGGCCCGAGGCCACGGAAGAAGAGCGCGGCTTGTCGCTCGAGACAGCGGACGAACGGCTTGTTTCCGTTGGGCGTGACCTTGATTGTCGGCCGTGAACCCGTCGTATCCACGCGAACCGAAAGCGCAGAAACCTTCTGCGTCCTCGCAAATTCATGGGCGCACCACTCGGCGCTGAGGCTCGCTCGTAGGCCCAACTCTTCGCGTAGTACCGGCGGCTCTCTTGGCGACGACTTGCCGCCAAGGCCGCTCGGGCGCAACGCGAGCAGCGCCTTCTCGAGCTGTTCGAGTGAGTCCGACTGCGGCGCAAGCCGGTGACGTTGGGCCTCAAGCCAAGGTGAAGCGTCGCCATAGTCGCGCTTTGCAATCTCAACCAAGGACGACATCCGAGGTTCGCTGGACAGCCGCTTGAGCCGTTCGAGGACCTGCGGCGCCTCGAGCGCGAGCGGTGCCCGCGCGAGGAGCAGTTCGCCTACGTGGCGCGCGGCCTCGCGGTCGTAGTGACCGGTCGCTTCGTCCATCAAGGCTAGCGCCAGCGGTCCGAGCGTTATCAGCGGGACCTCGACGCCGGCCGGCGCTCCAAGTTCGAACAGCGCCCAGGCCAAGACCTCACTGCACGTCGTGCGATAAATGTTGTCGACGTCGGTCGGCTCGACCAGCGAAACGCAGAGCAAGCTCGCGCGCGCCGCTCGGATCATCCTCGAACTGACGAATCACAGCCAGATCCGAAAGTGCGTCGGGGAGCCTCCATTGCTCGAGTCCGCTCTTGTCGATGGCAGCGATCACGTCGCGTAGCTTTGGTTCACGCTGGTCGAAGGGCGTCACCTCGCTCAAGTTGGCCAGCATGTCGATACGGAACGCAGGGTCACTCGTGAGCTTCGCTGCCTCGACGAAGGCGTCCGCTTCGTGCGAAAGTTCAGCCACGCCTTGCCAGGCCCACGCGCGATCCTCCGATGCTAGCGAAGGCTCGCTGGTTAGCGCGCGGAACTCTTGCAGAGCTTTGGCTCGACCCGCCTTGTCGCTTTCAGGCACGAGGTGAAGCTGCAGATAGGCCGAGAGGAGTCGCTCATGCACGTTCCGCTGAGGTCGTTCGACGAGCCGTGCGAAGAGTTCGCCCGCCGCTTGGTCCCAGGCTTTGTCGCTCACGACGAAGCCTTGTTTGGCGGCCGCGAGATCCTGCTCCGCGCACGCTACTCGCTCGCGCTGCTCCGCCGGCGCAAAGGCGTGCAATACGTTTTCACGCCTTCGGAGCCGATTGGAGAGCGTGGCGGCGGCCATTCGCTCATTGCCCCGCTGCTCGTACGCCGCGAGCGGCGCCTCCAGCGCTTGGGCGATCTTCCCTTTGAATAATTCCGAATCGAGGCTTCTGAAGCCCAGTCCGATGCCATCGAGCGGTGGGCGCTTCGGGGCCGGAACCCCAACAAGAACGTCCCCGAGCGCGTACTCGGCGACCGGCGCAGCCCGCTGCGGTGGCGCAGGTACGAACACAACCTCGCTTAGGAGCAGCTTGCCCACCGGGCCCTTCGCGCTCGCGCGCTCCTGCTCCTCGGCCTCAATGCCTTCCAACTCCGACCGATCAACCGGCGGGCACTGGAAGGCTGGGCTCGAAACCGGCGCGTTCGTGCTGGGGACCTCGCGGAGCGGCCCGCTCGTGATCGGCGGCGTGGCTGCGCTTTTCGCTTCTGCACAAGCGACGCTGAGGAGCAGAAGGAAGAGGCCCGAGCGTGTGCTCATGAGTCAGTCATCTGAGCACACACGCCGTCTGGTGCGCCGGACTACTTCTTCAGCAGCTTGAGCGAGCTGCAGATCTTCTTGCTTTCCTCGAGGTCCTTCGACTCGCCGAGGCACTGGACCATGAACTTGGCGCCTTTGCGGGTAGCGAGGAAGTTACCGATGCCATCGCCCTTGTCGAAGTGCGCGGTGAACAGATCGCCGTCGGTCTTCTTCTCGACCTTGGCGCCCTTCTCGTCGAGACCGCGGAGCAGGTCATCGGGGCTCTTGGCTTCAGCGAAGAGGACGGTGACGAGCACGGCGACCTTGCCGGCGGCGTAGCTGCCGCTGATCGCCTCATCCGGCGCTTCGTTCTTCGTCCCTTTGGGCAGCATCAGCGAGTAGCCCATTTTCTCGTTCTTGACCTCCTCGAGCTCAGCGCTGGGAGCAGGCGCCGGTGCCGCGCTGGTTGCAGCGGGAGCCGCGCTGGTTGCGCTGCTTGCGGCGGGCTTGGCCGACCCGGCGGGTTTGCTGCTCGCTGCGGCCGAGCCGCTCGCGGCGCCAGCGCCACCGTCGCCGCAGCCGAGCAGGAGGAACATCGAGGTGAGGAGGGGGAGGGCGAATTTCATGGTTCGCGGCTTAGTACAGTTTGGCGCCGTGCGGACTCGCGATCGTGCGAGTGGGAGTCGCAATCCCGCGAGCGTGCTTCTACGGGCCCACTCCCTCAGACTTAGCTCGCCGCGCTGTGCGGGCCGAACTGACGGCCGTTGCTCGGCGGCGGTATGGTCGGTGCCCAAACGTCTCGAACCACCGCAGCAGCGTTGAAGCGGAAGATGAAGCTCGTACCTTTACCGCGCTGGCTCAAGATCTCGAACTCGCCGCCGGCTGCGGTGCAAGAAGCCTTGAGTGCGCTCAACCCGACGCCGCGGCCACTCGTGTCGGTGACGTCGTCACGGGTCGAAAAGCCGTCAGCGAACATCAATTCGGTGAGCCCACGTTCGCTGTCTTCGAAGGGAATGCCGCGCGCGAGTGCCTTCTTTCGGACCGCGCCAAAGTCGATCCCAGCGCCGTCGTCGCGAACCTCGACCACCAGGGATGGCTGATGCGCTGGGCCTTCAATACGAGTCAGAAGCTCCAGCGAGCCAATCGCGGATTTGCCGGCGGCCAGGCGTTCCTGGCGAGACTCGAAGCCGTGATCGATGGCGTTGCGAACCACGTGCACCAGCGCTTCACAGAAAGGGTCCAGCGGGCCTGGCGGGATTCGAACGCCGGCGTGCTCCACGACGACGGCGACGGGCTTGTTGAGGCGCGTGGCAAGCCGACCGGCGTGCTCGGCAAGGCGTGAAAGTGCCCCCTCCGCTGGTCGAAAGGCGAGGGCTTCGACAAACTGAACGGTGCGCTCATCGACGTGGGCACGACTCAGCCGCGCTAGGAGCTGACGATGCTCCTCGGGCGAGAGATCGATCGATTCGCGCTTGCCGAGAAAGGGTCGGATCTCGGCGAGCGTTGCTTCCCACGTCGCGCGTACGCTTGCGAGCAAGCTTGCGGCGGCCGAGAGGCCTTCGTCTTTGAGAGCGTCCTCGGCCTGGTGACAAATGGCCGAGCAGGCTTGAAAGCCCGCGACCGCGAGGGTGCCTTTGAGCGTGTGCAACGGCCGAGCAAGTTCGCTCTGTGAGCCGGCCCGCTCCACGGCCTGCAGCAAGCCTTCCACCTCAACGATGAAGCGGCGGAATTCGGCTGCGTCTCGCAGGGCGTTCTTCATGATGCCGTGAACCTCCCGCTGCATCGTGTCGTCGCGCTCCCGCTCGACCGCGAGCGTTACATCGCGGATCACCAGCACCAAGAGTTGGGCGTGGCCCTGTCGCAACTCCAGGCAGAAGTGACGGCCATTGCGCTCGAAGCTCTTCGGCAGTTGGTCCGCGGCAACCTCGAACGGCAGTGCGCCCTCGGCAACTTGCTCGAGCGCTAGCTCGAACTCCGCGCGTCGCTCACCTTCGCCAAACAAATACTCGGCCGCGGGCTCTCGTGCGCTTGGCTGACCAAACCAACGCACGAGAGCCGCGGACGGTAGGCCTACGAGTTGGCCGCTTGGAGCGAGCCCGACGAAGCCGTCGCCCGCGCTGTCCAAGATCAGCTGCGTGTGCGCCTGAGCGCTCACGAGCGAGGCCTCACGGCGCGCGACCGCATCGATCGCCGCGTTGAAGCTGCTGCCAAGTTCGCCGATCTCGTCGCGGGAGCGGATGGCCACCGGTTCGAATCGACCTTGCTCGACCTGCCGTACACCGGCGAGCAACTGCGCGAGCGGTCGCTGAACGAGCCGATGAAGCAGTACGACGAACACGCCCACGAGCAAGAGCCCCGCGATGGCCGAAGTGGCCGTCGATTGGTTGAGCGTTGCTTGCGTGTGATGGCTCAGCTCGCGCGGGCGGATGACCTCGAGCACCAGCGCGGAGTCGCCGCGAAGATCAGCGAGCGCGACGAAGCCGTGAACCTCGTTCTCCCGCGGGACGATCGCGATCCGTGTTCCTTGCGCCAACGCCGAACGCCCTTGCGCCGACGTCGGCTCGGCTGCCTCCAGCTTGCTGGGAGTGAGGCTGAGCTTGGTGAAGGAGAAGCGTTCGAGTCGCTCCACCCAAGCGCCGTCCATCGCTCGGCCAACGATGAAGCGCGCGGCCGTCGCTGGTTTGGTCTTGTCGGTACGCAACACTGGACGACTGGTGACCGAGTACGGCTTCCCGCCGATCATCAGCACGCCGTCATAGGCCGGCCCACTCTCCGCCAGCCCTTTGCTCAGCAGGCCTCCTGGGGCGACTTCGCTCTGCAGCTCCTCGGGCAACGCACCGAGCTCGCGCCGATCGTTCTCGCACCAAGCTCCCAAGACCACCGTCCCGTCGACGCGAACGATCGCCATGAACTGCACGTTGAGCGTGACGTCGAGACTGTCGTAGCTGACGTTCTCTTTGATGAACTCCGGGTCCTTCGTCGCCGCGAAGTCGCTGACAGCGTCCCACGAACTCCAGTCCTCGAAGCGCTGACCGAACTCGACGAGAACCGTACCAACAAGGCTCTCCAGCTCTTCAACGCGCCGAACGGTGGAGCTCTCCTCGCTGGCCTTGAACCCCCCAACCACGACCCAACGCAGAACGGCTGAAAAGGCGACCAGAAGCGCTACGACGCTCGTAAGCGTATAGAGCAGTGACTTGGTGCGGAGGGACATGGGCGATCACGGGAACTGCACGTTGTTGCTAGGGGTTAATACGGATGGTGCCGGCCGACGTTCCAGGCGGGAGCTCTCGCGGCGGTTGCACGAGCGACGCCGAGCCGAAGCGGATTAAGCGGCATTAAGAAGCCGAATTGCCCGCGCGGTTCTAGCGTCCGCGCATGATCAGAACTTCGATTGGAGCGGCGGCCTTCGCGTTTCTTCTAGGCTGCGCTGATGGCGCGTCCGAGTCGTCCGGCTCAGGAGCAAGCCCCGCGCAGGGCGGCGCCGGAGCGGGCGGAGATGCTGGAGGTACGGCGGGTGGGACGGACGCGAGCGGCGCTGGCGGAGCGATGAGCACGCCTGCCGCCAGCTGGGATTTGAGCGCGGACTTCACCGTGAATGGCCACAGCTTCGCGGAGTCCATTCAGTCGGCAGTTGCCTTTCACCGAGTCTTCGATGGCGAAGACCATCTCGCGGTGGTGGTCACCGATGTCCCCGAATTCTGCGCAGCAAGCGCCGCCGGAGACTGCGGCAGCGAGCCGCACTTTCGGCTCGAGCTCAACCTTACCGGGCTCGAACCGGGCAGCTACGAGATCGGCGACGGCTTCGTCAGTGCCTGGTCTGGCGACGTCCCAGCCTCGTGCCAAGGGGCAGGCTTCGGAGCTGACTCGGGCACCGTGTCGTTCGAGCACGTCAGCGTCGGGGAAGGCGGTTGGGTCGAAGTGAGCTTCGATCTCAACTTCCTGACTGGGCAAACAGCGGGCAGCATCGTGGCGCCTCTGTGCGTCGTGGATTGAAGGGCGGGTCCTAGCGGATGCATCGCCTTTGCGACCGCAGCTCTGTGCCGGTGCGCACACCGCCCTAGGTGCCCGGTGCTGGTGGTCGGCGCCGCGCCCACCTGGTAAATTGCGCCGCTCATGGATGCCTCGAAGCCCTTCGCGTTTGTGTTCCCGCTAGCCAATGAAGTGACGAAGCTTCACCCCTCGTTGTTGGGTGGGGTTGGCATGTATTCCGCCGAAGGCGGATGCAGCTAGCAGAATGACTCGTGCCCTCTTCAAGAAGGACGGCCGAAGGCCCCTTGGGACTTTGAACTTGGCACGGGTCATTTCGACCGCCGCTGGTTCAGTGCGATTCCGCTGCCCAGGGAGCCAGCGCTGAAGGCGACCCGCGACGCCGTGTTCGAAGCCTTGGAGTCGCAGATCGAGTCGCTCGGTCTGCCGCAGCGTCTCTTTGCGCCAGGAGTGGCGCCGAAGGCCGTGCGCACCATCGTCGTGAACGTGACGATGGTCGACCTCAAGGAGCGCGCGAAGCGAGAAGTGGCAGGCTGTCGAGCCTCACGAGGTCGCGGCCGCCGCGTCGTCCGCCAAGCCCAAGCAGGTCGTGGAGCCCGTCCGCTCGGCCACTGCGAAGAAGAAAGCGTCATCCAAGCCCCTAGAGGCTCCGGCGGCGACCGTCGCGCAGATCGGTCGCATCGACGCGCTCGCTTCGAAGGCCGGCGTCAAGCTGCCATCCGGCGCGGCCGAAGCTGCGATCGCGGCGCTCGAGTCCAAGCTGGGCGTCACGCTGCCCATCGAGGTGCGCGCGTTCTATCTCGCCCACGACGGCGGCCCGAAGTTGGCGCCGATCTTTGGCGATCGGCGACTGCTCCCGCTCGAGGGCATCGCGCGAGAATGGTCGAGCTGGGAAGAAGTCGCGGACAGTCTCGACGACGATGATGACGTCGAGGCCGACAAAGGCGTTCGAGCCGAGCGCTGGAATCGAAAATGGATCCCCATCAGCAGCGACGCCGGTGGCAACGGCGAGATGCTCGACCTCTCCCCGTCGAAGGGTGGCAAGGTTGGGCAGATCATCTCCGTCTACCACGACGACGACGCCCGCTCGCTCGAGGCGCCCGATCTGCTGACCTGGCTCGAGGAGAAGCTGTCGATGAAAACGCAGAGCACGCCGAAGTCGAAGGCGATCAAGCCGGTGGCAAAGCCGGTAAAGAAGCCAGTGGTGGCAAAGTCAGTGGCAAAGTCAGTGGCAAAGTCAGTGGCGAAGTCGGTGAAAAAGCCGCGTCGCTGACGTCGACCTTCGCAGGAACAGCGCATTGCGGGTAGCGCTCCTGGTCGTGCTCTTCAGGCTCAAACAGCCCAGTGCCCCGGCGGCGCCACCCGCAGGGACAAGCAGGAGAGCGCCCCGTCGCCGGCGTGGATCTGCGAGAGCTCCAGCGCGATGGGCCGAAGACCCCGGCTCGCCAAGAGCTCGGCGGTGCGTGGGGCCGCAGCCGAGACCAGCACGCGGCCTCCGAGCGCGAGGACATTGGCGCCTGCAGGCTCGGATACCTTGAGCACCTCGACCGCCAGCACGGGGAGATCTCCGAGGCGAAACGCGCCCTCAAACACGAGCAAGGTGCTCGCGTCGGCCAAGGAGCACGCCGACTTCAGATGCAGGCCGGCGCGGAGTTCGACGGCGTGGGTCGAGAGGCCGAGCTCGCTGGCGAAGCCCCGCAGGGCGTCGATGCCCTCACGGTTGGTGCGCTGGGAAAGGCCTACGAGCAGCGCGTCCCCGACGCGCAGCACATCGCCGCCGTCGAGTTGTGCCGGAGGCTGCATGTCGACCACCTCCAAGCGCGTCGCGAGCGCGGCTCGCACCGAGCTCGTCTCACCACGCCGAGACGGAGCACCGGGTCGGGTGATGAGCGCTCGATCTCCCACGATCACCGCCGTGTCCTCGACGAACATCGCGTCCGGCAGCTCGTCCTCGGGCAAGAGCGTTACGAGCTCCACGCCCGCGTCACGCAACGCTTGCACGTAGCCTGCGTGCTGCGCGCGCGCCTCGTCGACGTCGATGGGCGCCGCATCGCTGCGCAGACACGACGCGTAGCTCGCTGAGGGAGGGCGAACGAACGCGACGGCGGGTGTGACGAGCATGGGTGAGATATCGCACGCGTCGCGAC
>CAITIQ010000017.1 GCA_903892415.1 uncultured delta proteobacterium
TAACCCGAAGGTCGTAGGTTCAAATCCTGCCCGCGCAACCAAGATGAAGGCAACCCCGGAGGCAACAGCCCCCGGGGTTTTTGCTTTTTGTCTGAGCACTCCCCTTCAGGAGTTCAACGCGCCTTCGGAGCAGCCTTGCCGCGGCCTTGGTTCTCCTTGGTGCCGTTTTCTCCACCCTTTTTGCCCTTGGCCTTGTGACCGCGAATCTCCTTCGAGGGTTTGTGAACAGCTTTGGCCTCGTCGGCAGTGACCGTGCCGTCCGCCGCCGCTGCCTTGGCCGCGGCGCGAACTCGCTCGGCGCCAGCGTTGAACTTTGACGTAGCTTCCTGCCGTCTCTCGGCGGGGACATTGCGCTTATCCAAGCGTTTGGTGAGCCGCTCCTGCATCTTGCTCAGTCGCTCGTTCACCTTTTGCGTGAACGTGTCGCCGTTCATCGGGAACTTCTTCTCATGGTTCCCATCGCCTTTGTTCTTGGTCTGCTCGCTGCGTTGTTCGGCGCGATCCTCCGCGAACGCGAAAGCCGGAATGACGGCCGAGAGGCTGAGAGAGACGAGAGCGACCTTGATCCATGAGCGCGACATTTGTTGTGTTCCTCCTGAGCCACCAAGTTCAGCGGCTTCGGTGGAGACCATGCAGCTTGGATGCCAAGAGCGGAGAGCCCAATTGTCGGCAATTCTAGCTGGTATCTTGAGATTTGGGTGTGGAGTTCAGTCCGCACAGAAGCGCGACTGCGACAGGTACTCCGCACTCGCGTGGCCCCTCCGACTAAACCTGACAATAGGCTGTCACTCGACTCGTGCACTGTCCGGTTCGCGCTCGTCGCGCCATCAGGAGATACCCAATGAGCCTCACGTTCTATTTTGCGCCCATGTCTACCGCTTCAACCGTCCACTGGAGCCTCGAGGAGCTCGGCGTTCCTTACGAAGCCGTCAAAGTGGACCTCAGCGACGCGGCGGACAAACAGCGTAAGCTGGGGCCCGTAAACCCCAATCTCAAGGTGCCTGTACTCGTGCATGACGGGACGCCCATCTTCGAGTCGGCGGCGATACAGATCTATCTTGGTGAGACCTTCGGCGTAGACAAGGGGCTCTACCCGGCGTCTGGACCAAAGCGCGCGGAAGCGCTCAAGTGGCTTGTTTGGGCCAACGTCAACCTGGCCGAAGTCGTTTCACGGTGGCAACGAAATGTGAGCAAGCACTTTCCTGCGGAGGCACAGAACGCTGCCGCCGGACGAGATGCCCGCAGTGAACTCGATCAGTTGATCGGTGTGTTCGAGAAGGAGCTAGCCGAGAAGAGCTATGTGCTTGGCGAGAGTGTCTCGTTGGTCGACTTCCATATGGCATCGCTTTTCCAATGGATCGGCTTTCTCGACGTCTCGCTGGCGAAGTTTCCAAACACGAAGGCCTGGTCAGAGCGATGCTCCGTTCGACCGGCAACCCTTAGACTAATGGGCGAATAACTCATGCCACTTCGCTGAGGAGCTTGGCGCGGGTAACACGGTCCAAACGAAAGTGCCGTCGCTCACCGCTATCGAGATCCTCCGCGTCGAGGCGGGTCTCATGGCGATCCATAATCACGCTGCAGATGCGTACGCAGCGAGTCGTCTCCAGCAGGTTGCCATCAACGTAGGTAATGTGGATGGGCTGATTCTCGAACCAAGCGCGCTCCACGGTTTCCCGCACGCGTGCGTCCACGGGAAAGGTGGGCACCCCAAGGAACTTGAGCTCCTCGAGACGAACGAGGAGCTCTCGCTGGGCGGATGCGGATAACGCGGAACGAAGCTTCTCGAGGCCAGCGCGCAGCGTGTTCGTAAACGGCACGATGCGAAGATCGATCGCGAACTGGCCTATCGCCATCATCACAGCCGCCTCCCTCGCTGTGAAGTTGACTGGTGGCAACGTGTAGTTGCGGTCGAGCGCATAGCCGCCACCGCGTCCGCGCTCAGCACCAAGAGGAAGGTCCGCTTCCCGCAGCGCGTCGAGGTCACGGTACATGGTCCGGATCGTTACCCCGAACCGACTCGCCAGCGCTTCAGCCGTGACGCCAGTGCGGCGGCCGCGGAGGTATTCCGTGAGAGCGAAGAGCCGCTGAGTTCGGCGCATGGCTGTCCCATAGCAGGCACGGAGGACGGCGGGTGCGGAGTAGCTGTCGCAACTGCACGTCATTGCGCATCTCGCTCCGCACCCACCCTGCTTCGAATAGCCGGTTCCAAGCCAAAATCGGGGCATTCGTCCGTGGCATCCAAGCTGCATTGACCAAAAACGAAGTCGCTAAACACTGCGGCTTAGGAGGAACTCACAATGTCGCGCTCATGGATCAAAGTAGCTCTCGTGTCTCTCGGTCTTGCAGCAGCTGTTCCCGCGTTTGCTTTTGCGGGCGCCAAAGCTGGCGAAAGCACCGCACTTGCGAAGGGCGATAAGGACCATGAGAAGCAGTTTCCGATGAAGGCTGATGCCTTTATGGAGAAGGTGAATGGTCGCATCGCCAAGATGGAGGAACGCGTGACCAAGCGACTCGAGGAGCGCAACGTCCCCGACGAGAAGCGCAAGGAGGTCCTAGCCAAGTTCGCTGCCACGTCTGAGCAGATACGTGCGGCCGCGAGAGCCGCCGGGGAAGACGGAACTGTAACGGCCGATGAAGCCAAAGGCGTGCGCAAGATCGCCAAAGATTTGCGCGGTAAGCACAAGGGCAAGAAGGGCGAGGGCAAAGGCAAAGGAGCCAAGAAGAGCAAGGGGAGCGACGCCGCGGCAAGCAACTGAGTTCTCAAGCAACTAGCGCGCAAGGCCACCTGCAGGTGGTCGCTTGCGTTTGTAGGAAGCGAACCGTCAGGCCTTCATAGGGCCGGATCGACGCTTCACCGCGTGCGTGCTAACGCGGCGCGCATGAAATTCCCCGGTTCGGTCAGTGGTAAGTTCTCGGGACTAGTTGCAGCGGGCGCCGTCTCGCTCACAGTAGGTTGCTCCGTGACTCCGCCGCCGGCCTGTCCGGAAGCTCCCGTTACTCCACAGGCCGAGCCGGCTGCCTCAGCAGCGATCTTGCCTGGGACCAAAGACAAATTGCTTGGTTCGCTGATTGAATCACTCAAGCGGTCGGGCTTTAAGTGCAGCACTGGCGAGCAGACCATCTGTGAAAAGAATGAGTTCAAGCTCGCCCCGCAAGCAGCTGTGGACGATCTCCCCTGGCTACTGCTGATCACCAGCTACAACCTCAAGCCCAACGTCACCTGTGCGCAGGCCGTCACGGCTCACACCGAAATTGGGTCCGACGTGCGCCACATCTGCAACCAGAAGTCGCGTCTGGCCACTCTATTTTCGCAAGTCCTGGTCCCGAGCGGTGGACTCACTGACGCAGATGTTGCTGACCTCGCAAACTGGTTCAAGACGGGCAGCCGGACGTTAGCCGCATTGATGCATGAGCGCGGGATTGTCGAGTAAGCGAGGGAAATACGAACGGGAAGCGACATGACGATAACCTCGACCTCGCTGGCACATTCCCCGGCTGGGTCTAGGCTCTCGAGGTGCTGCTCGAACGTATTCGCCCTTGGCTCGCTCTAGCCCAACTGCTCGCGGCAGCGACGCTGCTACGAAGTCTCGCGTATGAGAGGTGGGTGACCGTGGTCGCGGCGGCGCTCATCCTGGTAGGGACGCTGGCCGCGCAGCGCGGTCGCACTTGGGGTGTAGCCTTGACCTTCATGGTCTCGGTTTGGTTTCCAGTTGCCGCGCTGATTGGGATTGCCCCTCTTTGGTTCGTGGCCGTCGGAGTCTCCGCCGCCATGCCATTCATGCTGCTTTGGCGCGCCTTAACGAAGGTGGATCGTGGCGCGAGTGTGCTCTTCGCAGCGCTGGCAACCACCGTAGGGGCGGGTGCCGCCTTCGTATGGAAGAACCTTGCTTGGGTAATCTTCAGCAACTTCCCAACGCTGGCACCGCGCGCCGGGTTCCATAACGGGCTGCTAGTTCTAACGACGTTCCTGGCCATGGTGACGTTCGCCGTGGTGCGTCGTCGCCAGCAGCTGCGGAGGTTGGTTACTAGCGCAGCGCCAAGGCTCGCAACGTCAGACCCCGTTGGCTCAAAGAGGTTTACCGCGGCGCCCGCCGAACTCAGCAATGACCACGAGGACGGTCAGGCGGCTGAGCCTATTGAGCTACGCGCGAAGCGCTGAACGATGCAATCGCGTTCTTAACGCTGGCTCATCCGCATCGCAGCGTCGAGCGCCGCCAGGGAGGAGTAGGCAACGATGTTCGAACCCGCAACCGACTGCACCATGGTCACCCCCATGCGAACAATGCGAGAGTCTGTGCCAATGTGAATTGCCCGGTGGCTCGCGGAGGTTGCTCTTGCCCATGGAGTCATGCGCGCGCGGATCTCGGATTTGTAGGCCGTTATGCCAAACCAATCGTGGAAAACCTCGATTGTGCCAACCGCTTTGATCAGACTCTCGGAGCGGCGTATGAGCACCTCAACAAGGGCTAGTTCAGCGCAGCCGGATGCCCGCGTAACCAGGGTCGAGCGGCCAACGCGATAGAAGCAAGCTTCGGACCGACCCGAACTCACTCGCTCAAACTCTTCCCCTACCGATTCGAACAGCAATGTCTAACCCGTCTAACAATAGCGCCTATCACAAAATAGGTGGCGCCCCAGTGTGTAGCCTACGCTGGGGCGCCGGGAGACGATGTTCGTGACCCTCACAGTGTCCGTTTAAGGGTGCGGCTTAGTTTGAGGAGAACGTGCCCTACCGTTAGACGACCTCCCAGCGAAGCCTACGAAGCTTCGCGAGCTTGGCTGGGAGGGCGGGAGATGAGCCCGCATCCGTTCTCTAGGTCCACATCCGGGTGATTGAGGGTCCTCGTTTTACTTAGGAGATTGGAGCAATAGGCTGAGTCTTGGTTGCTAGGCGTTTGCCTCTGCCATTGGGCTCTCGCCGAAAGGCTCGAGCCCGCTTGGGCTACCCGCCCGAAGGGTCAGCATCGATGAATCGATGCGGTGGGCGGAGCAGGAGTCGAACCTGCACTGTAAGACGCTTTGCTTCAGGTTGAGGTTAAGGTTGAGATTGTGCTCATGAGCCGGCGTCAGCCGACCCAAGTCCTAGTCTCGCAGGGGGAGCAATTGCGCTCAACCCTTGAAGACGAAATCAAGGAGAGCGCGGCCTTGCTTGCGCTCTTCTACTTCCGTTGAATTTGCCTTTTCGCGAGCGAATTTGATGGCCTTTTGAAGCTCTTCTGCACGACGCAGCATTTCGTTGCGACGCTGCAACGGTAAGGCTGATGAGTACTTGATCGTCGACCAGGTACCAGCCTGCACATCCTCCGTAATCTCTTTGACCTGCGCCGGATGCTCCTTGGTGGCTTCATAGAGCACGAGCGCCCGAGCGATCTTCTTGCTGCGAGCCGTCTGTACGGGAGCTGTCGCATACAAGTCCTGCGAGGGGTTGAACTCCCATGTTTCGGTGGGATCGAGCGTTGGAAGTTTGCGCACGAAGGTCAGCAGGTCGTCGAGCCGCTTCTCGAGGAAGAGCAAGTGCGCCACTGGTACATCCTTGAGCAAGACCTTGCCGTCGACTTCGACGTCGGCCTTCGCCAAGCAGTTGCCGTAGTCTCGAGTCGCGGCCAGATCGTACTGCTCCGTGAGCCGCTCGAGCGTGAGTTTGACGATTGCTTCAGCGCGAGCGACCACCTTCTTGTGCTCCTCCGGAAGCTTCTCGCCTAGAGGTGAGTTCGGATCTTCGTTGCGGGGCTCATAACGGCGCGAATGCCCATTAAACAGGTCACCCTTCTGAAGATCCTTGTGTGCCTCTGTTAGGTCGGCGGTCACCCGCGTCTTGACCGAACTTTCGATGGCGATGAATTGGCATAGCTTCTTGGTGGACATGGCTCTCTCTTCTTTGGGCTCAAGTGACGCAAGGCCTGAGGGCACCTGACATCGTCGCGTCGACAACATGACTGAGCTCTGCGATGCTCGGCGGAATGATACCTCGGTGGTGCTTCGTCGTTCTCCCGCTGCTCGTCGCTGCGTGCGGCAGCAAATCAAATCCAACCCCCACGCCCGGGCCGGATTCGCCGAAAGCTTGCACCGAAGAAGCCAAGGTTTGCCCAGACGGTTCTTCGGTAGGGAGAACTGGGCCCAATTGCGAGTTTGCAGAATGCCCGCTGGTTGCCTCGCCGCCCCCGCCAACCTAGTCACCCAGCCAGCTGCGGTTCAAGCAAGGCAGCTTCTGGTCTAGGCTCGCCGGATGCGTGACTTGGCGAGTGAGTTCTTTCGGCGGCATCCGGAGTTGTCCCTTGCTGCGTTGGGTGCTGCCGACAACGCGCGAGCGATGGACCTGAACCCGCTTGGTTGCAAGGCAGAGTTCTTCGCGGCTGAAAGCCATCCAGAACTCGTTGCCCTGTACCGCGAATCCAACGCACTGGCGTTCCCAGGAGAACTGTCGCTTCCTGGCTGGGTCCTCAGTGATCTGTACCTGCTGCCAGGCGCCATCGGCCTGCTCACGTGTGAGGCGCGAGTCCTCGACATTCCGGTGCGCAAGCGGCTCGGCTTGCGGCCCGATGATCGGGCGATCGCTGCCGCGTACCTTGGCGCCCCAACGATTCATCCAGGCACCTTCATCGGAGTATCGTTGCTCAGCCTGGTGCCGCGCGTGCTTGCGGGAGCATGGGTGAAGGCGCTCACGCTGCGTATGCTTGGGGCCTCCCGCTTACGCGGAGTTGCGCAATGGCAAAACCCCAGCGTGCGCGTGCATACACGCATGGGGCCGATGCGCGTCGTTTCCTCGGTGCCAGGTACGCACGAATTCAAGGCGAAGAGCTTCGTTTACGAGAGCGACCTCTCCGATGAGGCAACCTGGTCGTCGGCCATGCAGCGCCGCTACGAGGGTCCGATCGACGCCAAGATCCAAGCTACCGATCACGATGAGCTAGGACGGGTATTGGCCCGCGCCGAGCAGGGCGAGCGAATCCTCATCATCCCGCCCGGCCTCGACGCCCAAGGCCGGGTCCTGCTTCGGTTTGAGCCCTCATGACCGACTCCGCGTCGCCCGTTGCAAGCATCGAGCAAGCCGTCGCCGAGTATCGCCGACACGGGTTCGCGAGCTTGGGTCGTGTGTTCGACGACGTCGCTCTCGACCGGCTTCGGACGCGCGCCGACGACATTATGTTGGGACGGGTCGATCCATCGACGTTCTTCTTCCAACATGACAGTGAGAGCAACCGCTACGCGGACTTGTCCTACGGTCAGGGCTTCATTGGCCCTTCGCCACGCTATCGGAAGCTCGAGAAGTTGGAGCGGGACCCACTGTTCCTCGCTCACATCCAGTCCCCACTGTTCGAGGCGGTTGCGCGCGCGGTCGTCGGAGACCACGTCGCCATCTACCGCGCCACGTTGTTCAACAAGGCTGCGGACGGTAGTTCAGAGATTCCTTGGCATCAGGACGCCGGGAGCTATTGGGGGCTGGACCGAACGCCGGAGCTCCAGATCTGGACTGCACTCGATGAGGTGCCAGAGCAAAGTGGCTGCTTGGAGTTTATCCCCGATAGTCACTTGGACGGGCTGGCCACGCCGCTCGGAGGCGCAATTCCGGCCGATGTCGTGGCAAAGAGCTCGCGCCTCGAAACCATCGTGCAGAAGCCTGCACAAGCGGGAGAGGTGTTCCTCATCCACAACCTCGTCTGGCATCGTTCGGGGAATAACCGTTCAGGTCGCTCGCGAAGGGCTTTTACGGTGTGCTTGCTGGACGGCGCTACCCGGTGCTTGCGGCGCAAGCGCGCACCCCGACAATTCTTCACAGTTTTCTCGCCGAAGTAGGGCCTCGCAACGGTGGCCACGCGGGGCCACGAATGCTACCAAGTTCGTTGCGCCATGAGCATTTCGAAGAGTTCGACACTT
The DNA here is from genome assembly GCA_903892415.1 of uncultured delta proteobacterium. GTDB lineage: Bacteria > Myxococcota_A > Polyangia > Polyangiales > Polyangiaceae > Xiheicaenibacterium. The sequence goes on from CAITIQ010000017.1 coordinate 7,879, forward strand.
CTGGGAGTCGCTGGGTCTTTCGCCATTGGCGTGCTGGGTATGTGGATTCTCGATGAGAAGCCCACGGCCGTTGCAGCTCCTGATCCGGCCAGTCCGGCGAACAAGGTCACCGGGACCGCGGTCGTGCGCCAGGCGAACCCAGGGGCGGTCAAGGTCGAGCTCTACGCTATGTCGCAATGCCCGTACGGCGTTCAAGCCGAGGCTATGTTCAAAGAGGTGATCAGCGCCTTCGGCGCCGACATCGACTTTGCGGTCGAGTACATCGGGGACATTCTACCAACTGGAGATCTCACCTCCATGCACGGGCCGAAGGAGGTCCGCGGAGACACGCTCCAGCTTTGCGCGCGGCAGTATTCCGAGAAGTGGTTCGAGTTCGTCGAGTGCCAAAACGAGAACTACAGAGCCGTCGATACGAACGGTGAATCATGCGCGACGCGAGTCGGGCTCGACCCGGCCGTCTTGAAGACCTGCGCCGACGGGCCAGAGGGCAAGAGCCTACTCGAAGCGTCTTTCAAGAAGGCCAAGGACCGCGACGCGTCGGGTAGCCCAACCATCTTCATCGGCGGCAAGGAGTACAACGGCAATCGTCGCGCTAGCGACGTCATGCGTGCCATCTGCGGTGCTTACTCCGAGAGCAAGCCCGCTGTTTGCAACGACCTGCCAGTGCCGCCCAAGGTGGATGTCGTCATCCTGACGGACAAGCGCTGCGGTGAAGATTGCGACACCACGCCCATCGAGCGCCAGCTGCCCAACTTGATGGGTAACCCGTCCGTCACCGTGGTCGACTACAGCGACCCGGCGGGAAAAAAGCTGTTCGAGGCGATCAAGCCCGCCCAACTGCCTGCCATTGCCTTCAACGAGACGCTGGCTGCTGACAAAGAGGCCGACGAAAAGCTGGGTAAGAACCTGCGCAAGGCAGGCAGCTATCGCGTCGCCGACGTCGGTGAGTGGAACCCGCTCTGCGCCGACAAGGACGGCTGTTCGCTGGCTGAATGCAAGAGCACGTTGCAGTGCAAGCCGGAGGAGCCGAACACGCTCGAGGTGTTCGTCATGTCGCAGTGCCCGTTTGGCGTGAAGGGCCTGGATGCGATGAAGGAGGTGCTGGCCAACTTCGACAAGGCCGGAGCAAAGCTCAACTTCAAGGTGCACTTCATCGGTGAAGGCAACGAAAGTAACCTCGGCTCGATGCACGGGCAGCCCGAAGTGGATGAAGACCTGCGCGAGATTTGCGCGGCCGAACACTACGGTAAAGATCGCAAGTTCATGAACTACGTGTGGTGCCGCAACAAGAACATTAGCGACACCAAGTGGGAGTCCTGCGCCACCCCTGCAACAGGCATCGAGGCTTCTGTCATCAAGAGCTGCTCGGAGGGCGACGAGGGCAAGAAGCTGCTGGCAAAGTCATTTGCGTACTCGGACAGCCTAAAGTTTGGTGCAAGTCCAACCTGGCTCGTGAACGGCAAGTATCAGTTCTCCGGAATCGACCCCGAGACGATCAAAACCAATGTTTGTGCTCACAATAAGTTGGCAGGCTGCGAGAACAAGCTGAGCGGTGACACCCCCGCCGCTCCCGGCGGCCAAGGTGCGCCGGGCTGCGGCGAGTAGCGAGTTCAGCGTTCATGTTTGAAGACTCTCAGACACGAGCGATTCCTAGCGATTCTTACGAACAATCCCTTGCTGGTTTGGCATGGGCGGCGGCGCCACATGGCCGACCGCTCGCCCGAGTAAGTCCAGTGATGTGGATGGGGAAAACGGCGGAGAGCAGTTACGGCTTTGTGCTCGATACTCGCGTTCATGCCGTGCCGATGGGCCAATGGACGAACGTTACGATCAAGCTCGAGATGTCCGTCGAGGACAAAGGCGCTTTGCTCTTGTTCTTGTCCTGGGTGCTCTGCTTTCCAGCGGCGGTCGTGCTTTGGCTGTTAGCTTGGAGTGACTACTCAAAGCGGAAGCAACAGCTGTTCTACGACCTCTGGCGCGGCAGCGAAGGCAATGCTCAACCAATGCTCGCGGCGGCCGCGGAGACAGACCCGTATCGCCTCGGCTCTGGCTTTGAACGAAGACCTTGAATTCGATCGCCTAGCGCAGCGGATCGGCAGCGCAGCTGGCGCTGGGTCAATCAAGCCCGGCAGCTAGCCCCTCAAGCGACGCGCAATCGCGATTGTGCTACCCATGCTGAGTGGGCTCCCTACGCATCTCGCTGATCTCCGACTTCATGTGCCCGTGGTGTTACATCGGGCTCACGCGACTCGAGCGCGCAGTCCAGCAGTTGGGCGTTGCCGCCGAGGTGGATTGGACCTTTCGGCCCTTCTTGCTCGAACCGAAGACGCCGGCCGAGGGGCTGGATTTGCGGGACAACCTTCGTCGCAAGTACGGTGATCCGGAGCCGCTCTTTCGCCGGGTCGAGCAGGTCGCGGCCCAGGACGGTTTAGCGATCGACTTTGCGAAGATCCGCAAGGGCTATTCGAGCGTCCGCGCCCACACGCTCGTTGCAGAGCGGCCTTCGCTTTCGTTGGTAACAGCCGTTTTCAAGGCGTACTTCAGCGAGGGAAGGGACATTTCGTCGATGGACGTACTGATTGAGTTGGCGGCGCGTTCAGGCCTTTCGCGCGAGGAGACCATCCAGTTGATCGAGCAGCCGGAGGCGCAACAAGCCATTCGCCAGCAGGCGGCAGCTGCCAATGTGCGCGCAGTTCCGGCATTGTCGTTCGGCGGCCCTGCGCTCGAGGTTGGCCCGATCAGTGGTGCGCTCAGCGTGGCCGAGTATTGCGCGCTGATCGAGCGCGTATTGTCCAAAGAGGCTTGATGAAGGCGCTGGGCGCGCTCGCGCCTGTGCTGATCCTGCTGGCTCCGGCCGAGCTCTTGGCCGATGAGTCTCTGTTGCACGCGAACGGGGTTCAACTCAGCGTCGCTGGACCCCCAGAGTGTCCGAACGTCAACCAGGTGCGCGCTATGGTGCAAGAGCTGCTCGGTGCCGCCATGTTGGCAGGGGCACCACTGCGGGCGCAGCTTGAGATAACGAAGGCCGATGCCGACTTCGAGCTCCGGCTTGAGACCGAGACGCTTTCCGGCCGGAGCATTCGACGCCTTCAGTCGCCTCGCTGCGAGACGCTGGTAGAAACTGCCGCGCTGCTGATCGCCATCGAACATGACCCAACGGTTGATGTCTCCAATGCGATTACCAACCCGCTAGAGGAGATTCCGCAGCCGGCCCCAACGCCCGTTCCAGCTGTCGCTCCTTCCAGCCCGACCTTCTCCAGTCCACCGCTGTCCGTTGCATCCCCGCGGTGGCCACGCAGGGATGCTCAAAGTCCACTTGGCTTCGTCGTCAATGTCGCGTTGGGCGCTGGTGCGTTCGAGCTACCCACCGTGCACGGCCTGTTCGCCGCGGGGCTCGGGCTGAGGATTGACGCCTATCGAGTCGAGCTCGGAATCGAGGGTAGTCTGGGCAGCTCCACGACGCTCCCGTCCGACTCCGCACGAGGGGCTAACTTCTCGCTCTTCTACGGAACGCTAAGTGGTTGTCGAACCCTGTTGCCCTGGTCGAATGAGTGGCCGCGGGCCTCGCTCGCAGCTGAGCTATCGGGTTGTTTAGGTTTTGAAGGCGGCGTGTTGGCCGGGCAAGGCTTTGGCGTCGCAAACTCCGTTGATGGAGAGGCTCCTTGGCTGGCACCTCGCGTGGAACTTCGGTTCGCGCTCGGGTTGGCCGGACCACTTTCGCTGTGGAGTCGAATCGGGGCCGCGTTCCCGGTAGATCCGCGCAGGTTTGTATTTGCCACTGAGTCGGACGCGGTGACCGTGGTTCATGAGTCGGGGCCCGCCGCTGGCAGGGTTGGCATCGGCGCCGAGGTTCAGCTGTAGTTCGGGGCCCGGACGATCGTCACACGGATCTGGAGCAGGCCGGACACTCATCCGAAGCTGCGTGTTTTCGCTGACCATGACCGCTCAACTCGCTCCCAGCTGTCCGGAAAACGGCGAGCAAGTCGCTCGACCAACGTTTCCCGCTCTTTACGATGATCACGTCGATATCGTCTGGCGTGCCTTGCGGCGGCTTGGAATTCCAGAGGCAAACCTTGAGGATTCCGTGCAAGAGGTGTTTGTCGTTGCACACCGCAAGCTGGATTCGTTCGAGGGACGGAGTTCGGTTGCCACCTGGCTCTATGGGATAGCGATTTTAGTGGCACGCAACGCTCGCAGGCATGCGCGCCGCCACCCAGAGGCTGAGCTTTCGGAGGCGAAAGAACCTGTGATGTTCACCGGACTTCCGGACGAGGTGTTGCTGGATCGGGAGGCGGCGCTCTTGGTGGAGAAGCTGCTGGACCAACTCGATGACGACAAGCGCGAGGTGCTGGTGTTGGCTGAACTCGAACAACTGTCCGGCGCTGAAATCGCCCTAAGTCTTGGCCTTAATGTGAATACCGTCTACGCGCGCCTGCGCGTGGCCAGGCAGCAATTCGACGCTGCTGTGCAGCGCGAGAGGAAGCGCCAAGAGCGCACAACTGGCTTCGAAAGGTCCGCGAAATGATGAGCCAAGATGCGAAGTCCCTACTCAAAGCGGCTCGGCGTCATGGAGCGGCTCCCGACGAGGAAGCCAAGGCCCGAATGCGCACTAAAATTCTATCGACGGTTGCAGTCACAGCGGCGTCAGCCGCTTCGACTAGCGCAGCATCGGCTAACGCCGGCACGACGGGAGCGGTGAGTGGGGTCAAAGGGACAGCAGCCATCGGCTTTGGGGCAACTCACTCCACAGCGCTCGGCCTAGTCAAGCTGGGCGCCGTCGGGGCTCTGCTGATCGGCGGCGGTACCTGGGTGGCTGTTCGAAAGCCGGCCTCTTCTGGGCCAACGACGCACGTCACATACCCAGCGGCGCCTACCGTTGATCCGACCGCGAACATACCGCCCGTACCTGTCCTACCGCCCAATCTGGCAGAAGGACGCGACGAGAACAGCCTAGCCGTCCCCAGCGCGAGCTTGGACTCGGCTGCAGCGAAGCCCCAAAGTGGGCCTTCCACTTTGCAGCAAGCTTCAGCCGTCGCACAACCGCTGGCGGATCCACCTATCGATGCACCCGTGCGGGTCAGCGAAGACTCATTGCGCCGCGAGCGCGCTCTGCTGGCTGACGCACGCGGTGCGCTTGCCGCTGGGAACTCGAACAATGCACTGCGGATTCTAGGCGAGCACGCCAGTCAATTCCCAGCTGGGGTCTTGGCTAACGAACGACGAGCGCTCACTGCAATGGCGTATTGCGGGCAGGGTCGCCTGAGCGACGGCTTAGCGATGTTCCCGTTACCCATTGAGGGTTCGGACACTCCGCTGAGCGCCAAAGTGCGAGCAGCTTGCCGTTGATTCACTTTCTCTCACGGATTGCACGCTGGCCGGACACCCACTGCTCGAAACAAGACTCTCACCACTTCGGAGCTTTATGAACCTCAAGCGACTTGAACGAGCCCTCCTTGCTCTCACCTGTTTGGCTGCACCAGCGTTTCTCATGGGCGCGGACGGCAACGGTTGCGGGGGAGACGTCACGATTGGCTCTGAATGCAGCGGCGAGCAGCCGTCTTGCGCCGCTCCACCCGAGGGTTGTGAGTACGAGGGCCTAGGCTGTGTCGACGGCGCTTGGACGTGCGGCGAGTTGATTTGCCAGGAGGAGTGTACTGGGCAGGCGCCGCCCTGCATGGCTCCACCGGAGGGCTGCGAGTACCAGGCCCCCTTCTGCGTTGACGGTCAGAACACCTGTGGAACGCTAACGTGCAATGCCTGCGACGGTGGGCCGCCCCCGTGCGCTGCTCCGCCGGAAGGTTGCGACTATGTTAACGGCGGCTGTATCGATGGTGCTTGGACCTGCGGGGAGCTCGTCTGTGATGGCTGTGTGGGTGACCCCGACTGCCCGGTGCCGCCGCCGATGTGCATCACCGAGGCGCCCAGCTGCGTCGAAGGTCTCTGGGTCTGTGGCGAGATTGTTTGTGAGGAGTGTGGTGACCCACCGCCATGCGCCGCCCCGCCCGAGGGCTGCGACTACGTAGGATTTGGCTGTTTCGATGGCGTCTGGACCTGTGGCGAGCTTGTTTGCGACAGCTTCACCTGCGGCGATCTGAGCTGTACCGCCAACTCGCAATACTGCGTTCAGACCTTCCCAGGTCAGCCCGGCTCGCCCATTGGCTATTCATGCGAAGCGACGCCACCAGAGTGCGTCAACGGCGCAGCATGCGACTGCATTTCTGTCCCAGGCGGCTCGTGCAACGAGGGCGCTCCAGGCGAGGTCACCGTAACGGTTGCTCTGCCCTAAAGCGGATTCTGTCTGATGCTTCCGCTTTTGGCGGAAGGCGAAGAGAGGCCGGGCGTAGCCGCACCGGCCTTTTCGCGTTAAGGGGCGCTCGTGGCACAGCTAATCATTACTGCAGTAGGTTCCGACCGACCGGGTCTTGTCGCGCAGCTAACGCGCACCATTCATGAAGTCGGAGCGAACTTGGCCGACAGTCGCATGGTGAATTTGCGCGGGCACTTTGCGATCCTGGTGCTGGTCGACGGCAGCGAAGCCATCTTGGCCAAGGTGCGGGAACAGCTAGAAGCTGCACGTGCGTCGTTGGGGCTGAGTCTCGAGCTTGCTTCTGTTGAGGCGGCCGATAAGCCGGTACGTGGTAGCGTGCCTTACCGGCTTAAGAGCTACTCGATGGACCAGCCGGGAATCGTGGCGCGAATCAGCGAATTGCTGCGCAGCCACAGCGTGAACATCGAGGAGCTCGAGACGCGTACGGAGTCGGCTCCTTTCGCCGGGACTCCGCTGTTTCTGCTCGAAGCTGTGGTGACTGTTCCCACCGGTGTCAGCGTTCGCAAGCTGCGAGACGAGCTAACCATGCTCGGCGACGCCATCGGCTGTGACGTCGACCTCGACGCGATGTGACGGCCAGACGAACGTGGGTTTCGCGCAACGGACTCCGTTTGGCTTGACCCGACGCTTGTTTGCTATGAGCGCCGGCGGTCTCGTTTTCAACCAATTGCTTGGTTGTGCCGCCAATCGCCAGGAGCCGCGCGTCGGTGTCGCGCGCACAACCCGAACGGAGGAGATCGAGGTCGACGCTGATGGCGGCATGCCTTCGTCCAACCAGGCAAGCGCGGTCCCTGCCGTAGATAGCCCACTAGCAACGGTCGAGAGTCCGCCGCCTCCTGGGGCTCAAGCGCCGCGGTTGCGATTGCCGGCGCGCCCCAAAGACGCAGTAAGTGGCTCACAGTTTCTCGCGCAGTTGGAAGGGCTGGGGCGCGCGGGGATCGACGCGGCCGTGCTCAAGGCCGTTCGCGAGGGCAACGTCCCCAACTATCAACGCAAGCTCGTGCCGCTCAGGCTAGAGGCGCCCTCCGGAGCCGTCGTCCTTTTGCAAGTGATGTCTGACTACCTTGCTATCGGTTCTGACGAGGACTTTATCCGCATGCCAATGACGTCGGCGGCGGCGCAACAGATCTGTGATGATCTCGATATGTCGCTGCCGACCACTAAGTTGGTTGATGCGATCTATCAGCAGGCCGAGGGCCGACTACCACCCAGTTACATCGATGGCGGGCCGACGGAAGACGAGCTGGCCGACTTTCAGTTTCACCAACAAACCGTGGAGGAACGTCGGCTAAAGGCGGGATTTGCGCTGGGGACTCTCCTGGCAGGCCACAAGAAGGACATTGTGCTCTCCGTGCGCTTGGCCGAACGCGAGGACCGCGTGGCGATCTACGGGTGGCACAAGAAAGACGGTAAGGTCATTCAGCCACTCAGCTGTACGCACTCCTGCCGCTATGCCGATTACAGCCACGGAGTCAGGCTCATCAGTCAGTCATTTACCATCGATGGCGAGGACCACCGGGTCACGGACGTCCTCGCTGACGAGGAGCTGGCTACTTTGCTGAGTAACGAGGGGCCGCTGCCATTGGTTACCTATTCAACGACGCTCCCCGAGTACACTGGCCCAAAGAAACGAAAGAAGAGCTAGCGGCTATTGCGCTGGCTCTGGTGGCGCTGGCGGAGGGGGCGGCGGCGGGGGCGGCTTGGAGTAGAGGTAGGCAGGGATGTCCACCGTTTCTGCGGGGAGAACATGGTCCCCAAGGAACGTTCGCCACTGGATGTTGTAGCGACCAGGCAACATCCCTAGCAGCAAGCGCTTCTCCAGCGGAGGCACCGTAACGACTGGAACGCCATCCAAAAAAAGCGTTAGTGGGTAATCATGCCGGTTGTCGACGATGGCGCCCTCAACCGGAGCATCGGGCGTACGCGGCGCTTCCACCGCCTTGGTCCGAAAGGCGCGCAGCTCGGCCTGATTGAAGAGCACTCCGTCATCCGAGCCTGGCAGTGAATCCTCGCTTAGCTCCGAGTTGGGCGGTGGTACGAGGATCTCCCCCGGTCCCAAGTCAGTTCGACGCTCAACCGAAGAGACCTCGAGATCAAAGCCACCACCGTTCTTCCACTGGATCGTCGCGTGGAGTGGAACCTCCTCGGGTTTGCACTCGGAGGAGGCTGGGTCGATACCGACGAGCTCCACCATTGCGCGGCATAGCAGCGGGCCGCCCAAGCCCGACTCGGGCACTGTCGCGATATCGAGTACGACGGTGCCCAGGCTCGACTCGAGCTCGACGGTTCTCGTTGGGATGCCGAGCTTCGTGCTCGTTCCCGAGTTGCCCTTGGTTCCCGAGATCAGCGGCATAACGTCGATGCGTCGTTCGCCGAGGGTCGTTCGCAGAGCTCCAGGCGCCACCACGCGATACCTTGTTAGCCCGGGCCACACAGCCACATGGCCAAAGCGATCAAAACGCGCCCGAAGCTCTGAACTAAACGGTAGCGGATGGGCTCGTGAACTGAACAGCATGCGCATTCTGCCTAGCGCGGTCATCGTGATCGTGAGCGAAGGCACCGTGGCTTTGTTGGCTTCAGCCAGGCCAGGCCTATTTACCTCCGGAGCGTTCGGCGGGGACGGCAGGTCCCGGTGAACGATGGTCGCCTCCAAGATCACGCCGACTTGTTCCTCGCGCAGGATGTTGTCGGTGGGCAACTGGGTATTGGGTTGCAGCGGCAGAGCCTTGGGTGGACCCGACTCCGGGATGATCAACCGCTTGGCGACCGGATCGTATTCGAGTCCACCGTAAGCAGAGCCCGGTGGCTCCTTCGGCCCGTCGGGGGAACCAGGCAACACGGGGGTGGACAGCACGGGCGGTGTAGGAGGCGCCGCCGCCGATGTCGAGCCCAGTTGGGATGGCCCCTCATTGCCGCAGGCCGCCAGCGCTGCGCACAAAAGTCCGCCAACCCACCGCTTCACCATCGGAAATCTTCAATCACGATCACTCGACTGTCGAGCGCCGGGGGGTTCGGCGCGTGGTGCGTATCCAGGAAGATGCTCAAGGCGGCTTCATGGTGCTGAACGAACAAGTTGTTGTTGGCCGGCTCATTGTCGAAGGCCGCAATGATCTTCCCATGGCGCACGAGCGCCGGCGCAACGTCGTTCTTGAACGCAGCATCGGGAATCTCGAAGGCGGGCTTCGTCACCAGGGAGGTGCCAACGACGCCGATCGGAAACCCAACGTCGCGCAGGCTAGCAAAGGTCCCTAATGCCATATTCGGCAAGTCCCGCCCTGTTAGATAAACCAGCGTAGCACCCGCTGAATAACAGGCCTTTACAAAGTCGAGCGCGCCCGGCGTAGGGCGGTCGTACTGCATATACGAATCGACAAAGAAGCGGTCTTTCCAGAATCCGGCGGCGAAGGTGCGCAGGGCTACGTCCTTCACGTTGAAGCGGTCGAGATTCTCCTCAACGCCGTAGACGATGTCTTCTGCAGCGGCGGTCGCAAGGCTAGCGGCTTCTGTCGGGTTGGTCGTTTGCCAATGCTCAGCAAGCTCCCTGAAGATTTTCGCAACGCGAGGACGATTGTCGAGCAGGGTGCCGTCGAGGTCGAAGACGATCACCGGGGCTGGTTCCCCTGGGCGAAAGTGCGACTTCTCAACGAGGCCTCGAAGGAGTTCCGACTGGTTTTGTCGGGGCAGACGGCGATGCGAAAAGATGGATTGGGTCACTTGCGGCTCATCAGGCGAACAGAGTCCTTAATACGCGTACCGAGGGGATGGGAGCGCTAACAGCGGGCAATTGGCAGCGCTTTCCGGTCACTGAACAGCACTGTCTCTACGGAGGGTCCATGTGTGCAGATGTAGGAAATTGCTCACAGATGCTTGGCCCTATGGAGCGGCCGTCCGTACCGTTTCATCCTGGATTCAGGCTTTATGTGGAGGTCCCCAATGCGCTTTCTGCCCTCTCCGCTGTTCTTGGTGGTTCTGCTCTCTCTCGTTGGCTGTTCCAAGTCTCCCCGCGACAGGCTCCAAGGCCGTTGGGTGGGGGAGGCCGTCAGCAATGTTCAACCGGACCAACAGGGTCGAGCCGATGGCTGGGTCAAAGGAACCCGGCTCGAGTTTGCGGCTAACAAGGTGACCGTCGGTATTCCGGCGGAGTCGGCGAGGAGTGGGACCTACACGGTGGCGCGCGCCGAAGGCAACGACATGGAGCTTGTCTTCAAGCGACCTGAAGGTGTTGAGGACCGCACGCGAATGCGCTTCACCGAGGACGGTCGGCTCGCTTGGACGCTCAAGGGCGGAACCGAGATCATGCTGCGCCGCGAATGACGCATGCTGTTGCGAGGTCAAGGTCGCTGGTCGCGCTGGGGAGCGCTCAGCGGCCAACCCTGATCACTTTGAGCTAGGCTGCGACCATGAATCTGCGTGTCACCCTTTGTGCCTTCGCTTTATGTGGTTGTGCCTCCGCAACGCCCACCCAAGAGCCAATCCTGGAAAGGCCGGATGGGGTACCAGCGTCGGCGTCGGTCGTCGTTGAGCAGCAAGCCGCTCCGACCGCTTCGGCCAGTGTCGTGACGAGTACACCGCCGGTTGCCGCACCAAAGGTGGAAGTTGTGATGACCGCCGTCACCCTTGCCGACGAATGTGGTGGCGCACCAGCGAGCTTGCCAGCGCCTCAACTAGGGAAGAAGGCCATCGTCGAGGTGGAGACGAAGGCGGACAAGAGCGTCAAGCACAAGCGCGCTTGTGAGCAGACCTCGCTGCAGCTGTCGATCCGCGCCGAGCCTGGTACTGCTCCTGCGCAACTCTCGATCAAAGTGGTGGAGATTTTCGATGAGAGGGGCAGGTCGTTGGGGGTGCTAAAGACAAGCGCACCCAACGTTTGGCAGCCGGACGCTGGGGTTTACGGACCGTGGGACGAGAAGGTGTCCGCCGGGTCGAAGCTTTCGGTCACGTACTCGATGACCCAACCTGTCTGGGCCTCTGACCGCTTCAACAAGAGCTACACGGTGAAGGCTGTGGTCAGCGTGGGTGGGATCGAGCGACCGCTCAGCAAGGACATCTATCTGTCGGGCCAGTCGAGCTTGTCGCCGATGGTCAAGACCTGAGCGGCTTGGGCCGAACCAGCGCGTGGTAGCTTGCACGATGGTCTTCGCTCGTGGGCTGCTTGCATTGGCAATCGGACTGGCTTTGCTTGGCTGCAGCGCGGAGATCTCGCCGCGCGACCCAGCGGTTCCCGAAGAGGTTGCGCCAGCCAAGGTTACGGTGGTGATGGCTTCGGTGAAGCTGGGTGAAGATTGCGGAGCCAGCGCGAAACGCTCGCAACCTTCAGGCTCCCGCGAACCTGAATTCCAAGGCGACAGCGACCGCTCGATCCAACCTGGTGAGAGCGCCTGCCGCCAAACTGCAATGCAGTTATCAATCACGTCCCAATCAAACAGCGCCCCGAGCGAGCTTCGGATCGAGAAGATAGAGCTGTTCGACGAGCAAGACCGTTTGCTGGGGGAGATGACTCCGCGCGCGCCAACGGTTTGGGACAACGGGCGCTACGTACCGTGGAATCAGCAGGTCGGCCCGAACCAACAACTCTCCGTGAGTTATGCGCTGAGTCAGCCACCGCTCGGTGACGAATATGAACGCCAAAACAGCGTTTACAAAGTTAAGGCCGTTGTCTCCGTCGGTGGAGCACAACAGACCTTGAGTAAGCAGGCCACGGTCTTCGCCGAGACGATTCTCCCGGCGGATGTCGAGACGTAGTGTCCCTAGAGCGTATCGAGAAACGCCAGTAACGCTCTGCGGTCGCTGAGCGAAAGCTGGGTGCCTGCCTCATGACCGGTCAACGCGCCTGGCCCGAGTAGACCGGAGACGTAACTGGGCGCGAGACGGTTGGGAGAAAGCAGTTCCTCGAGCGACGCGATGGAGCCGTCATGCAGGTAGGGCGCACCCACTCCGACCGCGAGCAGCGAGGGCACGCGATAGGAGCCAGTCCCGCGTCCACGGCCTGTCGCAAGCGATGGGTCTGTACCAATGAGCTCCGCGGCCAGGGGAGCGCCGCCGTAGGCTGCATTGGCGTGACAACCCTGACACTCGGAAGCAAAGAGCGTGCGGCCGCGATCGAGCTCGGTTGTGACCGGTAGTTGCTGTCGAGCCCGCGGCTCGAGCGAATAGACGAACATCGCCAGCGCCCAGGCGAGCTCGCGCGGCGGGCGCACCTTCAGATGGTTCGAGTCGGTGAGCTGGGTCTCTTGGCGGATGGCCAAGGCCAGCGGACTTTGATGACGAATCGTCCCGGCTTGGGTGAGCCAGCGCTGCGAGCGGAGTCCCCATAAATCAGGGATCGACACCGGATCCTCATCGTCGTCCTCCGTGACGTCTGCGCGCCCAGGGCCCCAACTCGCTAAGCGGCGAGCCATATTCGGCTCGACCGTGACGTCGAATTCATCAAAGAAAGCGAGCCGTAAACGGCCGTAGTCGAAGCGACGTCGCGCGGCGCCCACCACGAGCTGCCCATCGTGGACGGCGGAGTGGCAGAGCGCGCAGGTGATCCCTACGCGGCTGCTTCCGTCGACATCGGCGAAGACCACCAAGCCAGGCACCGCTCCATCGCTCGTGCGTTCCAGCCCAACCGCTCGTGCGAGCTCCGGTCTTGTCAATGCGAACTCGGCGAAAACCTCAGCGCGCATCGGGAATTCGAAGAACACCCGCTCGCCCAAGGCGACCCATTCGGCCACCGTGGTCGGAGTTTGACCGTCCCACAGCGGAGCTTGTTCACGCGAGACTTCGGGCATCTCGTCGAGTTCGAGCGAGCGCGCGAGCACCGCATCGACTTGCCGCGAGCGAGGGTTCCACTCCGGCAATAAGTCCCAGCCGTATTGGACCCGGCCATAGGAGTTGAGCCGCTGGCGGGAGTACAGGTTCTCGGGGTTGCTGAGCGATTGTTCGAGCGCTTGGCGCCGAGCAGCGTCGTCGTGCAGGAAGACCTGGCCTTGCTCGAGTAGCCAGGCGTCAGACCAAGGAGCAGCGGGCTCAGCGTCGGTTTGCACGACCCCGCTCGTTGGCGCGTGCGGAGTAGCGGCGGAGCAACCCAGCCACGTGTACGCCAACGCACAGGCGAGCGAGCGCCTCATCTCAGCGCCGCACGCTCTCACGCCGAACGCGCAGCGTGATCGGGATCGGCTCGCCGCTCGGCATCGGACGCAATAGCTCGACGATGGTGTCTTCGCTCAGTGGCCCGCTGAGCTTGTCGCGCGCTGTTTCGATCGAGTCGATCGGCTTGGCGCCGATGGTCAACAGTTGATCTTGCGGCTCCATTCCAGCGAGCTCCGCTTGTCCGCCGTCGGGTACGTTCAAGATCACGACCTTCCCCGCGCGTTCGGCCAACGTCAGCGCGACCGAGCCTGCGGTGAGGATCTTGCGCGGTGCGTACTCTTGCGTCGGAATGACGATGGTCACGCGGCGCGTGATGCGGCCGGCGCGAACGTCGACGTCCTTGATCCGGCCACGCCCAAGCTCGGGGCTATAGGCCTCCAACTCGCAAAGGCGCTCGGGAAGACCCTTCAAGGTGAAGCGACCATCGGCGTCGGTTTGAGCGAGCTCGAGCGGCAATCGGCCCGGCGGGAGATACGTCGGAACGGCGTCGAGCCCAACGCGCGCCCCGACGATCGAGTTCCCGGCCTCATCGATCACCGTGCCCTCCACCGTTCCAGCGGGCAGCAGGTCGATCGTCTCGAGTTCGAGCGGCCGCGAAGCATCGCCCTCGAACGCCACCACGAGCTCGCTCTTTGCGTACTCCTCGTGTCGAACCACGATTCGAATGCGGCCCACCGCGAGATCGCCTTGTTCAAAAAGCCCCTCTTCATCGCTGACCAGGTGGTACACCGAGCCGAGCGTGTACAAGGTGATCGCTGCGCCTTCGACTTTGACCCGGCCTTCTCTCGCCGTGACATAGCCACGCAAGGTGCGACCGGGCTGCAGCGTGAATTGATGTTTGGCCTCCGCGGCTTGCAGCGTATCGAAGTAGGTGGCAAAACTCGGACGCTCGACCACCAAACGAAGCGGCAATCCCCGCGCGTTCGGCACCTCGACAGCTCCGTCTTCATCTGTGAATAGGGTGCGGACCAGCACAGTTTGCAGGTCCAGCGATTGCACCCGAACCTCGGCTCGCGAGACCGGTGCTCCGAACGCATCGACGAAGCGGAAGTTCGACGACTCGCGCACGCGCGGCAGCGTGATCTCGATCCGCTTGCGTTGCTCCGGTTCGATCGCGACCTCGAGCCGAGCCGCGACCTCGCCGAGCGAGTCTCCTCGATAGACCGTCACGAGCACCATCTCCGGAAGTCCCGCCGCAGAGAAGACGCCGTCGTCGTTGGTGTACGTCAGTTCTTGATGCGTGCCGGCGAGCGCTGCGATCTCGATGCGCGCGCCCACCACCGCAAAACGATCTTCCTCGACCACGCGCCCTTCGAGAAATCCGCCAGGCTTGAGCACGACCTTCAGCCGAACTTCACCGCCGGACTCGAGGCTGAGTACGTCGCTGAGGTACTCGGTGTACTCGGGATGACGCACCAATACTTGGACGCGACCTGGCGTAACCGGCGCGGCCTTGAACTCGCCGAACCCGTCGCTCACCCAGGGCGCGAGCACCGAGCTCGGCTCGTCATCGACCAAGGTCGAGGAGGCGTGGGGAATGGGCGGTACCGGCCCCGGCATGACGCCGAGCTCACCGCGCGGCAGGAGCGGTACAGGTCCTTGCAAGCTGAAGGTGAAAAGGTCCTCGCCGAAGCTCGAGCGATCGGAAGTCTCATGAATGGGCATGCCGTCCAAATCCGTGCCGAATACCTCGATCGTCGCGCCATCGACGGGGAAGCCGCGCGCGTCGCGAACCTCGCCGAGGATGGTGCCACCACGCAATAGCGGGATCGTGATGCGGTCGTCGAGCACGTCTTCCGGCGTCGCCGTGCGCGGCACGAAGCCTTGCGCGCGCGCAGACACGGTCAGCTCGCTTCCGCTTAGCGGCCCGACGATGGCCACCCCAAGTTTGCCAGTGCGCGCCTCGAGCGGGAACGCCGATAAGCCGTCCTCGACCACGAGCACCCCGGCGTCTTCGACGGGGCGTGGGTCGACGCCATCTGCGCGCATGGGACCGTCGGTCACGGTAACCACCACGTAGCGGCCTTCTTCGAGCTTGAGCGTCTGCTCGACCGTCGTGCCCTTCGGCAACAGCACGCTCATCGCCGTGGCCGATACCTTGTCGTCGAGCTTGGCCTTCAGATCGTAGATACCGCCGTAAAGCCCATTGATTACGACGTTTCCTTGTTCGTCGGTTTGCGTCATGCGGGCGGGCCACAGCCCGGGGCCAGAGATCATCACATCCGCCATCGCGGCGGGTTCACCGTCCACGTCGACGACATGGATCTCGAATCCGCCCAGCCGTTCGAGTTTGAACAGCAACGGCTCTTGCTCAGGGTAGACGCCAACTTTGGACGCAGGCTCGAAGCCGTCTCCGCCGGCACTCACGCTCCAGGGTGGGGCTAACAAGCGGTCGAAATGCGCGAGCCCCTGTTCGTCGGTGGTCAAGCGGTGCGCGACTGTCTCGCTGCCACGCGCTTCGATCTCGGCGAAGGCCAGCGGCTTGCCTTCGTCATCGACCACCTTCACATCGAGCGTGTGCGCCTCGAGCAGTTGCAAGGTGACGCTCTTTTCTTCGAGCCCCAAGGTTACGCGAGCCGTCGCGCGCGCCTTGCCTTCACCGTACGCGACGACCCAGAGTTCGCCCTCGGGGACCTGGTCGAAGCGAACACCCTTGTCGGTTTCGCCCCAGCGTTCTCCCGCAAAGGAGACCGCTCCTGACGGGGCCA
>CAITIQ010000018.1 GCA_903892415.1 uncultured delta proteobacterium
CCGTCGCCGTAGAACAGCTTTCGATAACGCGGCCCGTTCTTGCCCAGTTTCGGAGCGAGCGCTAGTGCCGCCAACAGCGCTTCTCGCGACGTAGTGTTCGCCGAGCCGACGGCCAGTGCTTCACCGACGAGCTTGTGCAGGACGATATACGGCGCGAGGGCGTCGAGATGCTGCGCCTGCACCCGCGCCAAGTCAAAGGATTGACGCTTGCTTTGCATAACGAGGTTCCGCCCGTGGTACTCGATCGTCATGCCCATGAGCGGAGACAGCGGCGGGAGATTCGCCGTGGCTGCGCGGCACGCGCTAAGCAATTCCAAGTGGGCGGGGGACCCATGCCACCCCATCCACTGCAACGTCGCGGCAAGTAGGTGCGCCACCGTGGCAAATGGCGGTAAATGTCCATCGTTCACATAACCCTGCGTCGTGTCGTCCATCGGGTCCCAGAACCGCGCTAGCGGCAAGAGGTTGCAAAGCAGCGAAACGTTCCCAGCCAAGATCTTCGTGAAAGCTGTGCAATTGTTTTTTTCTGCTGCAGTAACAAGCGAGTTGCGTGCAACATCGAGTTTTTCGCTCAAGTCCTGTAAAGAAGCAGCGCGTACGGCAACATCGGAAAACTCAGCGGCGGTCGGGGTCTTGCCAAAAAAGTCACTGACTGGCGTAGTGAAGCACCCGGGCAGCCCGCTACCTGTCACAACGCAAAACGGGAACACGCTATCGGCGAATAATGGGTCAGTTGCGAAGAACACAACGGCTCGAAAGCAAGCCTCGAGCACGACGTCCGCGAGCGTAGCCTTGGTACTGCCACAAGCGTCGGACGAGGACGCGGCCTCGGGATCGTCGGCAGCGTCAGCAGGCTCGGGCTGCCGCGTAGCTGCTTTCATGTCCATCCGAGCCATCAGATCTTTAGCCTCCTTCAGTGCAAACGTGTCCGCCGTACGGCTCGCCTGGGTACCCGTAATGGCCTCCACGAACTCGCCGACCCGGCGCGCCAAAGACAAAGATACCGAGATGAAGACGGCCAGCTGCGCCTGGTCACTGCGGAGGACTGGCAAAAGCGAGACCAAGTCAGGATGCCGAGCCAGGAACTTTTCAGTAAGTGGGACCTGCACAGTCAGGTACTCGAGGTGGCCGGAGGTGGGCCTTTTCGAGAACGATTGGCCCATCGTACTCGACAGCATCGTGGCAGGGTCCCATCCGGTCTCGACCTGAGGAACGGACGGGGGGCGGAGCACTGCCGCCGTGGCGGGTGGCGGCGACGCCGGCGCCGGCAACTGTACGATGCCGTGCCAGGAGAACAGGAGCAGCACCGCCCGTTGAAAATGGATCTTCCGCTGCCAAGGCAATTTTGCGAACCCAGACCAAGCGCGGATCGCAGACCACAACGGGCCGCCTAGGAGCAGTTGCAGCCGCTCATACACGTGTGCGGCCTTAGCTACCACGGCGGTTAACTCCTGGAGTTGTTTCGGTTCACAACCGAGGGGCAGCGTCGGCGGGGGCGGGTTCGCGAGCCAGACCTTGGGGTCGCAGCGAGCCGAAAAATACGTATCGAGCACATAGGCGAGGACTGCTGTCGGCAGAGTGGCGGTGGGGATGCGAAGCGATTGTTGCTGCAGCAACTCGCGGGTGGCAGTGTCGTCCAACAGAGGACCCACCTGCTGCTCGGCGTCGCTGGGGACGGCCGTACAGGTAGAGACGCCCTGCGCCGGAGCCACGCAGTTAAGCACGAGCGCCGGGGCCTCTGCTACAACATCAAGGAGCCCGAGGTTGACGGTCGTGTCAGGCGCCGTGTGCCATCCAAGGATGATACCTACGACATTCGAAATAGTCTCCTTGCTCGGCACGGTTGACTCGGCGTACACCACGTCCAGGATATTGCGCACTGCATTGGCCGAGACTGCCGTCCCAAACGCGGTGTAGAACAGCGCTGGCATGGCGACGGCACTGATATTCTTCAGCAGGCACCACTCCAACACGAGCATCTCTGAAAAGCGAATCGGCGACGGGGCCGTCTGCATGACGCGCAGGAGAAAAGCGCCGCCTGCGAGCATCGCCGCAGCCGCCGTCGCACCCCGCAGTCGCCCCGCAGTCCGCTCCACCAAGCCGGCATCTACTTCAGCAGCTGCCGCAGGGGCTCCCCACGGCATCTCCATGGCGTCGAGGGC
>CAITIQ010000019.1 GCA_903892415.1 uncultured delta proteobacterium
CGAGCCACCGCCCAAGCGGAAGAAGATCGCCAAGTGGTAGCGTCAACGAGCTGACGAGCGTCAGCCGTACGACGCCCGTTTGCCACACGACGTCGTTCAGCCGCACGAGGTCCCATATCCCTCGCTCGTTCCGGACGACCAAGCGTTATGGGACGCTTCCGGCGCCTCGAGGCGCCGTGCATGTCCAAAGCCCGTTAGGGGCGCCAAGCGGCGAGCGACGGGGACATGCTCACGGAGCGCAGGATCGCTTCGGATTCAGCGCCGCAGACATCGTCGAGCAGCTCCCGCAGGACCTCCTCGTCGATGCTGGACGGTGAAACCGCCCACACCACCGTTGCATCCAGCGCCGCATCCCGTGCGCCTTTTGCATCGCCGTCCTCATGCAGCTCCCACGCTAGCGCGCACAGCTTGACGGCCAGGTTGATTGCGCCGCTCGGCTCGGCGCACAGCGTTGAAGTCTCGACCTCAGCCTCACGGGCGAATCCCATCGTTGCTCCTCGAACGTCGGACGCCCGACCACAAGGATGAAGCACGAGTTGGGCCAGGCGCAGCTGGCGGTCGGAGATTGGTTGCGGGCCACAATCCAGGCGACACCGAGAGCACCCGCCCGTAGCGTTGCAGGACCATGAGATCCCACCAGCGTTGGTTTGCTCGAACGGCGCTCGTTGGGCTGGTGGCGACGCTCTCCAGCTGCATTCTGCTGTACGACGGGGAGGGAGCCGGAAGCGCTGGAGCGGGGGCCGGCGGTACCGGAGGGCTCGGTGGTGCTGGAGCGGGCGGCGCTGGAGCGGGCGGCGCTGGAGCGGGCGGCGCTGCAGGGCCGGGTGGCGGTGGAGCAGGTGGAGGTGGAAGCGGCGGATGCAGCGGCTGCGGGCCTGCGGGCTGCGACAGCAACGGCATCTGTGTCATCAGCACCTCCGCCTCGAACCCGGTGCAGCGCGTGTTGTTCGTGCGCGGCGAGGAGCAACGGCCGTCCTCCGGCTTCGTTGTTGCGCACACAAGCACCGCCGCACCAGCAGACGAAGAGAGCTTGTTGGCCTGGCCGATCGAGTTTGAGCAAGCCGCCCCCACCTTCGCGCCGTTCACGATCCCGGACCTGGGGGTTGGATTTGTCGCAGCCGGTGGGCGGGACTACTTCTACTACTTTGGCCAGGGACAAAGCTGTGATTCGGACGCGCAAACGGGGGATAGCTGCATCAACGTCTGCTCGATCGACAGCAACGAGATCGACTGTGGCAACGCGCGCCCCCTCACGCAAGGCCAACATGTGAACGGCGCTGTGGCGCAGGTCAGCGCCGAGGCTCCGGATGGAGACGCTGTCTTTTTCGTCGAAGCGAACGAAGGCGCCGACGAGCAATTGTGGAGCGTCAATCGCGCCTGTCTGGAGGAGACCGAAACCGATTGCACTGCAACCGGCGCGGTCAGCTACAACGCCCCCGACGGGCTCAACCCGCTCGGGCTCGACCGCCACGACCGGGATGGCTCGCTGTGGTGGAATACCTGGGCCGGAGACGCAGGGCTCGCCTGCGTCTACAACTACCCCGGTCGCGGCAGTGTTTCGTTGGAATGCGTCCCTACCGAGCCGCCGATCGCCCGGCCCAACCGGCTTACGGTATCGGCTACCAGCGTGTTCGTTGGAACCTACGCGGGGAACGCTGGCGTCAACCCCGGCCCCATTCAACAACTCCACCGCTGCGTGGCGCAAGGGCAGCATCCGGTGACCACGCTCGCGAACGTGCAGTGGCCAGCCGACGCCGACGGCCAGCTTCTTTACGCGACCTCGTCCCCAATTGCGGAAGAACTGATCGTGCTCAACGCCAACACCGGAGAGACGGTCGCAACCTACGTACAGCCGGTAGGGGCCGAGCCAATAAGCTGGGTGGACGCCTCCAACCCCACCTACGTTCTGTTTGCGGCCGGAAGCACCATCTACCGCATGCTCAAGCCACCCAAGCCCTGCCCGGACCAACCCGGAGCGTCCGACTGTGGCAATGGCTGTATAGAAACCGGCGAAGATTGCGACGACGGCAACTCGCTGGACGAAGACGCTTGCTCGGCGAACTGCATGTGCAGCTTGCCCGCGGGCTGAGTCGTCATTCCACCGAGTCAGCCCCCGCAAGGCGAACCTGGCCGGCCTTCGTTCACCGCTGGTCGGCCACTGGCGACCGCGCTCGCTGACGTACACGCTGCATCGCTTTGACCAGCTCCACCACCGCAACGGGCAACAGCGCGCCCAGCGTGATCACGCCCCAGTCGGTCGGGCTCAAGAGCGTGGTCTTCAAGATGCTGCGCAGCG
>CAITIQ010000020.1 GCA_903892415.1 uncultured delta proteobacterium
GTCAGCCGCGCTTGAGTTGCGCTGCTGAGGAGCAAGGCTTCGAGCATTGCTCCCTCGCCGCCTGTTCGGTTCTGATTACTGTCGACAAGTCGCGGCAACGTCGGTGCGTTTCGGCGCGTGGTTGTACACCACTCGCGCATCTGGCCGAGACCTGCTAGAGCAAGCGCGCGCGAGCCTCGTCGAGGCGAAGCTCCGCGCCGAGACCGACCGGCTAGTGGCCGCCGAGCGCCAGCTCGCGGAGACCGAGCGCGACCGCCTCGACCTCGAGGTCGCCGACAGGGAGGCCGAGTGGATCGGCGCCGCGCTCCGCTACTTCGCGCGCGTCTGGAAGCTGATGACGCCGACGAATCAGGGGCGCCTCCTGCGCGCGCTCGTCGCCGCCGTCCGCGTGAAAGAGGAGACCGGCGTCGTCGAGGTCGAGCTGGTGAACTTCGCCGCCGACGCGGCCTCGAAGGAGGCCGCATGACCCTCGATCAGCAGCAGCCAGCTCCGACCGAGGACGCGCCCAAGGACCGCCACATCCTGACGGGCACGCTGTTCCGCCGGCGCAGCTCGCGCGTGACGCTGAGCGAGACGCCGCCGCCCCCGAAGCCCGAGCCCGTGCGCCGGCCCGCCAAGGTGGCCCGGATGCTCGCCCTCGCGCACCACCTGCAGAGCGCCATCGACCGCGGCCTCGTAGCCGACCGGGCTGCCGTGGCGCGCAAGCTGGGGCTCACGCGGGCGCGCGTGACGCAGCTGCTGGACCTGCTGCTTCTCGCGCCCGACTTGCAGGTCGCCGTGCTCGGCCTCGAAGCGGTCGACGGTGCCGAGCCGATGAGTGAGCGGGCCCTGCGGGCGGTGGCGCACGCCGGGAGCTGGGTGGAACAGCGGGCTCGCTTCGATTTTCCGCGGTAGGCTCACCGGACCTGCGGTGATAGGATCCGGCGCCCATGACTTCTGCGGAGGGCGAACCGGTGGCGCTACCCACATCGATCAACATCAGGCCTTCGCCGCGCATCCTTCGTGTGCTCGGCGACATCGAGTTCGAGCCGTGGCAGTGCATCGCCGAGCTGGTCGACAACGCGTTCGACGACTTCCTTGAGGTTCACCGGAGCGGAACACATTGGCCGGACGGCTTCAAGGTATCGGTGTCGCTGCCGGACCGAGCGAGCGCCGATGCCACCATCGTGATCGAGGATTCGGGGCGCGGGATGAGCATCGACACGCTCAACAACGCCGTCCGCGCTGGTTGGTCGAGCAACGATCGATTCAGCAAGCTCGGGCTCTTCGGGATGGGCTTCAACATCGCAACCGCGCGGCTTGGCCGGGTTTCTCGCGTCTTCACGACGCGAGCGCTCGATGCGGAGTGGCTTGGCGTCGAGATCGACCTCGACAAGATCGGCGACGATTTCGAGGTGCCGCTCATCCGCCGCCCGAAGTCCAGCCCGAGTGAGCACGGCACGGTGGTCGAGATTACCCGTCTCGAACCCTCTCGCGCCGGCTGGCTCGGGAAGAACGCCACGAAGATCCGCGCCACCCTCGGCGACGTCTATTCCTATCTGCTGTCGAACACGCCGTTCAGCCTCTTCCTCGACTCCGTGAAGGTGACCCCCAAGCGCGCATGCATCTGGGACGACACCCGCTCGGTAACGTTCGGGTCAGGCTCCACGGCAGAGCAGATTCCCGCAGTGTTGAAGATCGATGAGCGTCTCCCGGACGCGGAGGCGTGCCTGACCTGCGGCAATTGGCAGCAGCCGCAGCTTGGAAAGTGCTCGGAGTGCGGAGCCACCGCGCTCGAAACGCGGGTTCGACGAATCCACGGCTGGCTGGGCATTCAGCGATATCTGCACAAGAGCGAGTTCGGCATCGACTTCCTCCGAAACGGGCGAAGGATTCTCCGGTACGAGAAGAGGCTCTTCTCTTGGACGGATCCGAACGATCCGCTTGCAGCGCCAGAAGTCGAGTACCCGGTCGAACTCGGCCAGGGCGGGCGCATCGTCGGCGAGATTCACCTCGATCACGTTCCGGTCAACTACCAGAAGAACGCTTTCGAATGGAGTGATAGGCAGTGGATCGCCGCCGTGCGGTTCCTACGGGGCGACGGCCCTCTTCTCCCAAAGCGGGCGCGCGAGCTGGGGTATCCGCCCAACGACACGCCACTCGCCAGGCTTCACCGTGGCTACCGTAGAAACGACCCGGGCTATCGGTGTCTCGTGCCAGGAAACGGCGCGGGGCCCATTCATGCCGACACGCTCGAGTGGCGAGACAAGTTCCATAGGGGGCTGCCCGATTTCCAGACGGATGCGAAATGGTGGGAGGCGGTCGTCTATCATGAAGCCAAAGTCGCGGGGGTGTCTGCGCCTACGACCACTGGCGACGTATTGACTGAACTTGGACTCGGGACGGCAACACCCACGACGGCCGCCGCGAACACTGCGGGCACGCAGCAGGCGGGAAGCGGAGCGAAGTCGCCAGTCAAGGCGAAGGTAGCTGCGGTTCCCGAGACCGAGAAGGAGCGGGGCGACCGACTTCGCACGGCAGGCGAGGTGGTCCCGTCTCTTTCGAAGGACTTCGGCCTGGCCGATCTTGGTGCCGCGCTCGAGGTCACTACCTTCGCCGTGCGCGAGGCTCTCGTCGACGCGAACGGCGCGCCCACTCCTGTCTGGCTCTGGCGCGAGTCCGGCAAGCGGCACCTCGCATTCATCGACATGACGCATGCGGTGTTTCAGTCGTTCCCTGTGGACCCCGGCGTCTTGCTCTCGGTCGAGATCGCGAACCATCTTCGAGTGCGGTCGGACTCGAAGTTGACCATCGCCCAAGTCACTGCGCTCTTGCTTGAACAGCGTCTCACGGACCTCCGCGTTGAGCAGTCGTACCTCGCAGGTCAGGCTCGTGACCTGCTGGCTTTCGTGCGCCAGCGAATGGCGGATGCCGTCGCTGCGAACCCCGACCGGGCTTGGCAACATCTGTCCATCGAGGAACGTGCCACGACAGAGACCAACATGATCGTGGCCGGATCGACGGCCTCGATGGAACAGCTCCAGAAGAGTGGCGAGTTCCTCCTCCACGTTCCGGCGACGTTTCTGCCCAGACTCGCCGAGGAGTGGCCCGAGGCCTTTTTCGACGGCAAGGTGTTTAAGGGCGGCTACTCGATGGTGACCACCGCCGCAGGCAGGCACATCGCGGTCGGACGAGTGGTCTCGTACCTCTACGACGCAGCGGTCGTTGCTGAAGTGAAGCTCAGCTCGACCGTCGCGCTCTCAAGGTGCGCGCTAAGCATCCAGCTCCTGCGCGCCGAGCTAGCGCGAGGCAGCGACCAGTGACGACGGCGGCGTTCCTTGCGCCGGAGCGTCTGCTCGCGGGTGGACCACGTCGGTTCAACCTCGCGGTCGAACGCCTGCTTCTCCACCTGGGATTCGATGACATCCGATTGATCGACGGCGCCGGCGACGGAGGCGGCGACATCCTCGCTCACAGAGCCGACGAGTCGTTCGTCTTCCAGAGCAAGTGGACCACGGCCTCCCAGATTGGCCGTGAAGCCGTCGATGAGGTTGAGGCCGCAAGAACCAAGTACGCAGTAGCCCGAGCGGTCGTCGTTACGAATGCGCTTCCTGACTCAGCAGCGCAGCGACGTGCCGAGTCTCTTGCCGGCATTGGTGCTCGCGTCGAGTTCTGGACAGGCGCTCACCTCCGACGTTTGTCTGAAGCCATTCCCGCACAATGCCCGCGAGAACTCGTGCCCCGTCGCTATCAGGATGAGGCGATTCAGGCGCTTGAGCGAGACCTGAAGCTGCGACAGCGCGCGCTCCTCATCCTCGCCACGGGACTTGGCAAGACGGTGGTCGGTGGCGAAGTTGTTCGACGGCACTTGGTCGAGCACCCGCACGACCAGGTTCTCGTCGTCGCCGCGATGAAGGACCTGGTCCAGCAGCTCGAGCGGGCGTTCTGGCGGCATCTCTCGAAGGAAGTGGCGACGCAGGTTCTCACGGGAGACCAGAAGCCGACATCCTTTGATGGTGCAACCTTCGCCACCGTCGAGTCGGCGGATAGAGCCGTTTTCGAGGGATATCGCCCCGCCCTCATCATGGTCGACGAGACGCATCACGTTGCCGAGGAGGGCTTCTTCACGCGGCTGCTCAATGCGTGTGACGGTGTGCCTCAGTTCGGTGTGACCGCAACGCCCTGGCGTGGCGACCGCTTCGACATTTCCACCCACTTCGGCGAGCCCAGCTACCGGATGGGGATCGCGGAGGGCATGGCAAAGGGGTACCTCGCGCAGGTCGACTACCGTGTGTTCGTTGACAACATCGATTGGGAAACGGTCCGCGACGCAAGTCGCGAGGGCTACACACTCAAGGAACTCAACTCGAAGCTCTTTCTGCCGCAGAGGGACGAGGCAATCCTCGATCTGTTGTGGGAGACATGGACCAAGACCGTTCAGCCCAGGGCGATTCTCTTCTGCAAGACCATCAAGCACGCGGAAGCCATCGCGGATGTCGTGTCACGCTACTCGCCGAGCTGGGCGAACGCGACGTGCCTGCACACGGACATGGGCAAGCGTGAGCGAGAGGTGGCGCTGAGTGCATTTCGCTCGGGTCGTATTCCTATCCTGACCGCGGTGGACATTCTGAACGAGGGTGTTGATGTCCCAGACGTGAACATCATCGCGTTCCTTCGCGTCACCCACAGTCGGCGGATCTTCGTACAACAACTGGGGCGTGGGCTTCGAATCAAGGAGGGGATCAAAGAGCGCGTCCACGTGCTCGACTTCGTGACCGACATCCGCAGGTTGGCCGCCATCGTCGCGCTGCGTCGCGACCTGGACAGCGCGCGTGGGCCGACGGAGACCTTGATGCTCGACAGTGCCGCGAGCATTCGCTTCTCGGATGAGAACGTCGGGAGCCTGATGAATGCATGGCTGAAGGACGCCGCGAACGTGGAGACGGCGATGGATGACGCCAAGCTTCAGTTTCCCGAGGTCCCCTAGCGATGGCGAAGAAGGTCACGAACGACAGGCACGTCGCAGGTGTTGTCCAGCGTATCTACGCGGACGCGCAGCGCCTTGACTGGGAGTACCGATCACAACGAGAGCACACGGAACAGTACGCGCGTTGGCTAGCGGAGCCGCACGTCGGCGGGGTGTTGTCGGAGTGGATGTCCCCCGAGGAGCAGCGGGTCTGGCTCAAGGACGGCCCGATGAAGGAGTTCGCGCGTGCACTGGCTGGCGAGGGGCCGTTCGCGGCGTACCTGAGCGAGCACCCTCGAAGCCCGAAGGTCGTGGTGACTCGCGTTCTTGGGGACGGATGGCAGCCCATCGCCGGCTCCAACGACGTGAAGCCACTTCGGTGCGACGCGAGCAACGGCGCCCAAACGATGCGAGTGGTCTGGGGGCCGGCGAAAGACTTCAAGCATCTGCTGTGGGCTGCTCTGGAAGCGTGGGATGCGAGCGCCAAGCGTTCGCTGCGGATCGCCGTGTTCGACACCGTCTCCAGCCCCTTGCCTCGCCAGGAGCGGGACCGGCTGCAGAGAATCGCGGCCCGATGCCAGGTCGATGTTGTATTCGTCCGGCTGTAGCGCCGACTCGACGAGCCCGAAGGTGGCAGCCGGCGCGCGTTCGTTGTACGCCCGATGTCGCGGGTGTACCTTGCCGCCATGAGCGGTGCCGTCGCCGAGTACAATCCGCTGGACTACGCCAACCTCACCAGGAACTGCGTTG
The DNA here is from genome assembly GCA_903892415.1 of uncultured delta proteobacterium. Classification (GTDB taxonomy): domain Bacteria; phylum Myxococcota_A; class Polyangia; order Polyangiales; family Polyangiaceae; genus Xiheicaenibacterium. The sequence continues at coordinate 5,696 of CAITIQ010000020.1, forward strand.
AGGAGTTGATGCGGCGAGGCCCCTTCGACCTCCCGCTGGACCACGAGTTCGCCGGAGCTGGCGTCTACGCGCTCTTCTACAAAGGGACCGCGAAGATCTACGCCAAGGTCCGGTCCGAGGACCTCACGTGGCCCATCTACGTAGGCAAGGCAGTTCCCCCGGGTGGCCGGAAGGGAGGCGGCGCGGCGGGTGGAGCGCGCGCGCTTCATGGCCGGGTGACGGAGCACACCAAGTCGATCGAGGCGGCGACGAACCTCGACATCGAGGACTTCGTCTGCAGGTATCTCGTCGTCACGCCATTGTGGATCACGATGGCAGAGCGATTCCTGATTGAGCACTACAAGCCCGTCTGGAACATTTGCATTGAAGGTTTTGGGAACCACGACCCGGGCTCCGGACGTCACCAAGGCGAGATCACTTGGTGGGACGCTCTCCATCCTGGCCGCGCGTGGGCGCAAAGGTTGCGACAAACCCGTACGGCCAAGGACGCGCAGGATCGGTTGAGCGCGTTCTTGAAGACACACGAGAAGCTTCGTCTAGAAGATGTCCTCGCTCATAGTGCGGCTGACGACGATCTCGCCGAGGATGTCGGCGCACCCGATGACGGTGACGCGTAGCTTACTCGTGCCTCTCGGACCGGCGCCGAGAAGGCTCTCTATCCGCTGCTCGTTGCGGAGTGGCACCGAGGATCCCGCGGCTTCGAGCCAACTCCCAGCCTTGCCGGAGGCGCTCGACACGGCTTGAGCCGTCAACGCGTCCGAGATAGCGGTTGAACGTTTTGCCGCCAGCCGACCAACGCAGGTAAGCCCAGCATGCGCCGTTGTCGGTGTACTGCTTGAGTTCGATAGAGGCACGGGAAACAGCGCCTCCATCAACAGCCACGAGCCGGGCATCTCTTCCGCCGGCCGCGCGGTCTTGCTCCGTGCTGGATCGGTGGACGCGGTGGCGGGTATCGGAGTTAGTCATCTGGCAAGGACCTGCTTGCCTAACGGGCACGTCAGTTCTGCGTGGCCGTGGGTGTGTGTTCAGCGGCAGGCGGCGGCGTGGATGAGGATCGTTGCGATTGGAGCTTCTCCGCGACGCTCTTGGCGACCACTCCTGCAAGTTCGACTGGCACCGCATTTCCGAGCTGGCGCATCGCTTCGGACCATGCGCCCTCGAAGCGCCATCGATCCGGGAACGTCTGAACGCGTGCGGCCTCGCGGACGGTGAGATATCGGACGGATCCGTCGCTGAACGCGATCATGTTCTCGCCGCCGGGCACTCCGTGGACCCCGGCCTTTAGGGTCTTTGACGGCCAATCGATGAAGCTTCCAGTATGGCCAACGTATGCGCGAGCGCCCGGGTTCACGCGATGATTCGAAATCTGGGGATGCTCGCGACTGTCGGACGGCTTGGGGAGATCGGACACCGCGTCGCGAACAGTCTTCCAGGGCGCCGCAGGGAACATCTCCTCCGATGCCGCGCGCGCCAACACCCCCGCTCCGGGCGTCCTCAAGTTCTTCGGCTTCCGGATTCCGTGTCGCGTCCAGTAGTCCCCAGTGGTGAACTGCGCCCGCAGCAGAGCTTCCTCGGAGTGTGTCGGCTCCGGAAAATGCCAGTCGACCCCGACGTCCGAGCGGAAGCCTACGATGAACACGCGCTCGCGAGTCTGAGGCACGCCGAAGTCGGCAGCGTTGAGCAACCTGAAGACGACATTGTAGTTGAGTCCCTTGAAGCGGCCGCGCGTATGAAAATCCTCGAGGCGCTTCAGGTGGTCTTCCCAGGTCTCTTTGGGTTTGCGCCCAACGTCGGGATGCGTGAGCTGAAGAACGATGTACGAGAAGTAGTTGCGAAACGATTGTCGAAGGAGCCCCTTGACGTTCTCCACGATGAAGGCGCGCGGTTGAAGGGTACGAATCGCTCGGACGAAGTCCGGGAACATGTCGCGCGAATCGTCCATGCCCTTGTGCTTGCCGCCGATGGAGAAGGGCTGACACGGAACCCCGCCCGCGACGAGTTCGACGCCACGAAAGCGAGCGAAGTCGACTGTCTTGATGTCCGCCTCCTCGACCTGCCAGTGGCTGATTCCGGGGAGAGCGTTCGCAGCCGCGTTCAGCCGCAAGGTGTTGCAGGCATCGTGGTTCCACTCGAGCAGGCCGACGTGGTCGAACCCTGCGAGGTGCGTCCCGAGCGCCAAGCCCCCCGCGCCGGTGAACAGTTCAAGCGATTTCATGATGGCTCCTTCAGGAACTGCTCGACCCGGTTGGTCACGCTGGCAAGGCCACCGAGTTCGCACTCCCAGATGACAAGGACCTGCCACCCCTCGCTCTGGAGACGCGCTAAGTTTTTTTCATCGCGGCTGCGGTTCGCCTCGAGCTTCGGCACCCAGAAGTCATGTCGCGTCTTGGGCAGCCGGGCGAGAGCGCAGCCGGCATGCCGATGCCAGAAGCAGCCGTGGACGAAGATCGCTTTGTGGCGTCCCTTGAAGACCAGGTCTGGGCGGCCAGGAACGCCCTTCATGCCGAGGCGGTATCGGAAGCCGAGCGACGACACGACACGCCGCACGACGCGCTCGGGGCCCGTGTCGCGCCCCTTCACCCGCGACATCCGCTCGCTCCGTTCGGCAGGGGTGAGGGTGTCCATCGTCGATCCTTGCGGGGGCCTCCGCAGCGGTACGTTGCCTGAACGACGGCACAGGGTCCAGCGAAATCCGCGGTATGATTTCGTGACGGACGGAGGGGCCACCACCGCATGGTGGCGCTGGCCAGTTAAACGTCAGCGGCCCCGTCCCGCGAAACCGGGCTCCGCTGTTAAACGCTCTCGGTTCCTCTCTCCCCACTGGCCAGAAGAGAGAGCGCGAACGCCGTCCAGAACGCCCTCGTCGCGCGCTCCTTCACGCCAGCGGCGCTCTCTACGCGAACGCTGTCCACGCGCGCGTCGTGCTCGCGGAGCGTCGAAGGTCGCGGAAACGTGGGGGAGAAACGCAACGGCCCCGGAGATCGCTCTCCGAGGCCGCTGTTAAAAAGTGCGGGGTCGCGTTTCCGCGACCCCGCGTGAATGGCTCCCCGAGTAGGGCTCGAACCTACAACCCTGCGATTAACAGTCGCATGCTCTACCATTGAGCTACCACGGAATCTGAATCAGCATATATTTCCGCTGATGGGGTGATAATATACACCGGTTTTTTTGAAATACAAA
>CAITIQ010000021.1 GCA_903892415.1 uncultured delta proteobacterium
CGGCATCTTGTCGACGAAGAGCTCGACGCGAAACGAGCCGAGCGAGGTCTCACACAACGCAGTGGGGTTTGCCATGGCCGGGACCCTACCAGAACTTCAACGCCGATGGATTGCTGCTAGCAGGGTCTCCGCGACTCAGGGACTGCAAACCCCGGTCAAGCCAGCGTTGTAGTGGGCTGCAATGCGTTCGGGCGAGAGCGCCTCGGTGTAGACCGCGAACTCGTCGATCACGCGCCCAGGGGCGCTGGCGGCGGCGCCGACCGTGCCGCCGATGTGAAGCGTCGTGAGCGCGAGCATGGGTTCTTTTGTGCCGTTGGCCGGTGTCGTGGACACCACGCCGTTGACCCAAATCTCGATGTCGTTGGCTGCGCCGCTGAGGTCGAAGATGGTGCTCGCCTCCTGGTGATAGACGGCCACGATATGGAAGATGGGCTCGGGGTCATCGCTGAAAAAGTCGCCGTTGAGGTAGGCCGTTCGTTCTCCGGTCTGCGTTGCGAGCCGGACCTCAACCTTGTCTTCAGTGCTTACCCCGCGTTGCAGAAAGAGCTTACTGGTCAACCCGCTCGCCTCAACGACGCTCGCCTCATCTCCCTCCGTAAGCTCGCCCGGCTGGACCCAAAGCTCGATCGTGATCGGCTGGTAGCCGCCAAGGAACTCGGCGGTTGCGAACTCGAGCAAGCCATCGCTGAGAAACTTGTGGGCGGCGGCTTGGTCCTGAGTGCCGAACACAAGGCCGGGGCTGAGCACGCTCTCGCCTTTGTAGCTGCCGTCGCCCACGAAGGAGCCGAGATTGGGCTCGCTGTCGACGCTGTCGAGCTTGAAGTAGACGGCCGGTTGATCCGCCTCGATGCAGCTGGCGTAGAGCGTGGCTGGGTCTTGGCCGCCACCGCCAACGTTGCCACCGCCGTTGCTGCTGGCTCCACCGGTGCTGTTCCCCGCGCCGTTGCCGCTGTTGCCTCCGGCGTTGCCCCCACCGTTGACGCTGCCGCCGCCGTTACTCGAGGGCTCGCTGCTCGCTTGCAGGTCCTCCAGGGAGAGCAGGGTGCAGCCTGAAAGAAGCAAGCAGCACAGCATCTTCAGGCGGGCGGTCATGATAGGAGGATAGAGATGAACGGCGAAGGGCTGCAAGCAGGGCGAGGAACACGATGAGCACGCTGCGTGGGAAGAGGTTCGTAGTGACGGGGGGCTCGGGGAATTTGGGCCACTCTACCGTGCATGCGCTCTTGGCGCGCGGGGCGAAGCTCGTGGTCTTGGACCGCGATGATTCGCGTCCGCGCGCGGCCTTCGCGGATGCGATCGACGATGGGCGGTTGCTCACCGCGCGCGTGGACCTGACCGACGCCAACGTGGTGGACAAGGACGTGAACGCCTTGCTCGATTCGCTCGACGGGGTGGACGGCCTGGTGGCGACGGTGGGCGGTTACAAGGGCGGCGTCAGCGTGCTCGATTCGAGCTGGAGCGATTGGGAGGCGATGTGGCGTATCAACGTGGCGGCTGCGCTGCACGTGACGCGCGCGGTGGTGCCTCGGCTGGTCGCCCAGCGCGCCGGCGCGATCGTGCATGTGGCGAGCCTCGCGGCGCTGGCCGGAGAGAAGAACCAGGTCGCGTATTCAGCGTCGAAGAGCGCGCTTTTGCGGCTGACCGAGGGCCTGGCCGAGGAGCTCAAGCAGCACCGCGTTCGGGTCAATGCTGTGCTCCCGGGGACGATGGACACCAAGGAGAACCGCAGCTGGATGTCGCCGGAGTTTGCCGAACTCGCGATCGATACGCTGGCCGTGGCCGATGCGATCGGCTTTCTGCTCTCCGACGATGCGCGCGCTGTCACCGGTGCCGCGCTGCGCGTAACCGGCTTTCAGTGAGCGCTGGTCGCCTGCGCGGTAGGACGCGCGGGGGCGGCCGTTTGAGCGCAACGCGGCAGCAACGCTTCAATCGTTGAACTGAGCTCCTCGGCGTTGGGCTGCTCAAAATCACTGGCCTTCACCGAGTCAGCGACCTTGATCACGCGGCGTAGGTCCTTGCCGCAAGCCTCGTACAGCTTGGCGAAGCCCTCACGCGAGCTGTGATAGGTGGAGAAGTTGGCGAGCGTCGCGTTGGTGATCGGTCGGCGAAAGCCGACGTCAGCGCGCGTCTCGGCGAGGATCTTTTGCTTCTCGGCGAGCTTCTCGCTGCGCGGCTTTTTGCTTTTGTAGAGCGCGTCGAGCTGCTTGTAGGCCTGATGAAAGCGCAGGTGCACCTCGCGTCCGCGCGCTTCGCCCTCGAGCCATTCGGCCAGCTCCGCCGAGTTCTCGCCGAAGCGAAGGTCTAAATAGCGGATGGTGAGCTGATCCCCGAGGTAGGTCGCCAGGCCCTCGTTGAAGGAGGATTGTCCGGGGATGTAGACGGTGGCGTGAACCGACTCGTGCAGGATGGTGTTGGCGAGCTCGGCCAACGCGTCGGGCGCGTTTTCGATCATGGTCGAGAGCACCGGATCATTGAACCAGCCGAGCGTGGAGTAAGCCGCGGCGCCGCGAATATCGACGTCGAAGCCGTCCTCCTGCAGCCAGCGAGCCTGTTGCACCGCGAGGTTCTTATCGAACCAGCCGAGGTACGGCACGCTGCCGGCGACCGGGAACCACCAACGCTCCGGCTCGAGCGAGAGCGGTGGCGCGGCGCTGACGACCCACACCACGGCGGGCCGATCGAGGTTGACGAAGGTCTCGTAGCTGGAGGTCGGCGTGAGGCCGCTCTCGGTGGCGAAGGCTTTGACCTTCTTCACGTCACGCAGCAGTTCACGCGTGCGTTGATCGAGCTCGTCGTCTTCGATCGCCGAGTCGATCGAGCGGGCGCGGCACGCGAGATCGAGCTGGCCCTCGGCGGCCTGCAGTACGTAATCGAACGAGACACAGCCGTGCAGTGCGAAGGCCGCCGTCACGACGGTGAGCATGCGAGCCCAACGCTGCTTGGGCGCTCGACGGTGCTGCGCGGGCTTCACTTTTTCGCGGCCGGCTTGACGCCGGTCGCAGGCTTGGCGCCGGGTTGTTTGGCCGCACCCGGCTTGCCCGGCGCGGGCTCCGCAACGAAGCGCGCCGATTGTCGGATCAGCGCGTCGACGCTCTCGAGCCACTTGCGGAAGGCCGGATAGTCACTGACCGGGATGGTCGACTTGTCGAAGATGATCTCGGTCTCGATCGTGATTGAGCGAGGTCCGCGGCCGGGCTTGAAGTTGACCTTGGCGGTACCGAAGGCGCCGCCTTTGGCCTCACCGCCGGGCGGGAGGCTCTTCCAGGCGAAGCCGGCCGGGAGGTTGATGGTGAGCGAACGACGTTGATGGCCGGGCGCGAGATAAGGCGGGAGTACGACGGGCAGCGTGCGCGTCGAGAGCGACGCGTAGTTGGCCATGAAGCTGTAGCTACCGAGCGTCTGAATCGACCACTCATCGCCCTCGTAGCGCGCGAAGTCTTCGGTCTTGACCGAGTAGCCGAGGTTGCCGGTGTCGGGCGAGTAGGTGATGCCGGGAGCTAGGTCCAAGGTGGGCAGCCAACGGCTCAGATAGCTCTCGACGTATTGTGCGCGGGCGCCCTCTTCTTTGAGGTTGCGACGCAGCTCGAAGGCCCAATCACCGAGGTGGTTTTCGCTGCCTTTGATGGTGGCACCACCTTGAGCATCGACGTTGACCTCCCAGTTGAGCGTGACGCCGTTGTCGTTGAGGTTGCCCGGCGGCGTATCGATGATCTTGGCGTCTCCTTCGTAGATGAACAGCGCCTTGGCGCGTGCATCCATCGAGGGCAGCGGCCCGAGTCGGCTCTCCGGGCTTGTCGCGTCGAGCCAGGTGCCCGCACTGCCGGCCTTGCCCGGCAAGAAGGCGATGCCGTGATCGAACAAGGGCGCGGCAGCCGTTTTACCGGCCAAAACGCTGGGCATGCCGGTCATCCGCGTCTGCACCAACACCGGCGTGGCGGTGATGCCGACGGCGCGCAGCAGCGAGATCAGCAAGATGGCCTTGTCATCGCAGTCACCCTTCTTGAGCGAGAGACAGACCTGCGGGCGGTTGGGCAGCCAGTCTTCGGCGCTGACGTAGTTCACGTAGCGAATGTCGTCGGCCACGTAGTTGAACAGCGCCTCGAGCTTCTCTTGTTCGCTCTTCTTGCCCTTCGTCAGCTCGGCAGCGAGCCGTTTGACCTGCTCGTCGGGCTCGGTGAAGCCCTCGATCGCGCCGCGGTACCAGCTGCGGAAGTCATCCCAGGAGCGGAACGTGGAGCCGATAACGATCGGTAGGTTCTCGGTCGGGGCGGGGGACATCGGTTCTTCGGCGATGATCGGCGGGTTGTCCCAGGTCTGGACGATCACACGCTTGCCCTTTTCAATGCGGTCGCTCGTTCGATCGGCTTTACCGTTGATCACGTCCACACCGAGCTGGGCGCCCTCCGGGGAGATCACCACCACCTCGTTGAACAGCACTGGGCGAGTGGAGGTGGAGCCGACGTAGTCGATGAAATAGAACGGCGGATCACCGCGCCGACCGACCGGCTGGCTGATCCAGGAGCGCACCGCGTATTCGACGATGTCCCCGGTGCGCAGCTGCGGCCATTTGATGTACGCGCCCACCGAGCTTTGCTCTTCGGGCTGCGCGACGGTGCCGTCTTTGCGATGCACGCGCGCGAACAAAAGCTCGACCTCGTCCCCTTCGGCGGGGATGCGGCTCTCGTACAAATCCTGCTGCGTCCGCGGCTCGACCACGATCTCGCGAGCTTGGTGGATCAGCTGGGAGACGCGTTGATCGTCGTTGTAGGTGACGATGCGTTGGTAGTGGATGTGACGCTCGAACGCCTCTCCAACTTTGGCCGGGGACTTGCGCGCGCGTTCGACGATCACGCTGGGCTCGACCAAGTAGGCTTCATCAGCGCCCTTCTCCTTCACGGTGCTGGTCTTGCCGTCGAAGACGCCATCGCGGAAGGCGATCTCGGCTTTTTTGCCGGCGTCGCCGCGGCGCAAGGCCAAGGCGCGTTCGCGAGCACGCGCAGCGAAGCGCGCGTCGTCGGTGGCGGGCTTGCTATTGGCCTGCTCGTCGAGCATGACCGCCTCGCGCGCGGAGGCCAGCGCCTCCCAGGTCTCCGGTAGGTTGGGCGCGATGCGGGTGGCGACGAAGGCCGCTTCACGCGCCCACGGAGCACGTCCACGGCGCTCGAGCGTGGCAGCCCAGGAGACCAGCGGCCTCGGGTTGGCCAGATACGGAATCACCTGCGAAACGGCGCGCTCGTACGCGAGGTTGCCGTCCAAAGATGCGGCCCACACCAAGGCGTCACCACGCGCCGAGACGCTCACTTGCGCCAGCCGGCGCAGGTAGGCCGTGCGCGCTTCGGGGTTGGAGCTCGCGACGCCGGCCAGCTCGCGCAGCGCGACGATCGGGATGCGCTGCTTCATCTCCAGATCCAGGTTGGCCAGCGCTTGATAGGCGTCCAGTGTCGAGCGGGTGCGGCCGATCAGCGAGGCGCGCAGCACCTGCGCCGAGACGTCATTCTCTTTGCTCAGCGGTTCACGCTCGAGCACGCGCATGGCTGAGTCTTGAGCACCGCCAGCGAGCAAAGCCTCGGCGAGCCGACGTTGGGCGAAGGAGACGGTGGAGGTGTCTGACTTGGCTGCTGCGCGCTCCATCGCAAGGTTCAGCCAGGCGCTCTTGTTGGCGCCGAAGTTGGAGAGCCAACCGGCCAGCGCAAGTTGGTTGTCGGAGACCGAAGCGTCTTTGGTGATGCGATCCAAAAGGCCGGTCACCTTGGGCGAACGAGTGTCATCGGCGCCGCCGTACGAACGCACGATGGCGGCGGTGATGGCGTGCTCATTGGAGATCGATTCATTCTCGAGCGCGCGGTTGAGCAGCGTCTTTTGCACGCCGAACTTGGGCGGCCCGCTGGTGACCGGTGTGCGCGGGCGCTTCGTCGGGGGAGTCGGCTGGCTTGCGCCTTCGCCGGGCTTCTTCGGGGCGATGGACAAGGCGGGCTTGGCTTTGTCTTTTGCAGCCTTGGCAGCATCATCGGCTTTGGGCGCTGCTGCGATGCCGCTCGCGCGGTCCTTCGGCAAGCGCTTCAGATCGCTGGAGGCGGCGATCTTGATCGGCGCGCCGCTCGCGTCGGTGAAGCGCATGCGCACGCGGCCCTCGTCTGCCAAGGCGGTGCTGCAGGTCTTGACGGCTAGCAGGTGATCTCCCGCCTGAGGCTCGATCGAGATCGCGAAGCGGTCGAGCATGGCGCGCGCGTTGACGTGCTCATCGGAGACCAGCGTCACGCCGTCCCAAATCACGCGCGCCGAGCCGGTGGAGGCGATCCGCAACACGACCTCGCCGGGGTTCCCCGGGAAGCTCACGCGCGAAGCGACGTAGGTGCAGCTCTCTTGGCGCGGTGAGATGTAAAGGTCGAGCGGAACGCCAGCGCCGGTCACCCAATCGGTCACCACGCGACGCGGCTTCACCTCGAAATCGCCCCACGAATAGTCGGCGTCGGCGTCTGCAAAGGAGCCGCCTTCTTGCTCGGGGCCCTCATGCAACGGCAGGCCGCCGCCGGTATCACCAAAGGGACCGAACACGGTCACCGCGCGCACGAAGCCGTTCGGATCATCGGCGACGTCGAGCGGTGCGCTGGCCCAGCCTGTCCACGTTTTGCCGAACGGCGCCGGCGTCAGCGCAGCGACGAGCCCAGCTGCGTCCACCGCCGCGCTGCTCTTGCCGCGAGCGATCGCGTTCAGTGCCTTGAGCGTCTCACCGGGGCTCGCGAACTCATGCATCGAAGCGGCGAGCAGCAGGCCGGCCACCGCGTCATCGGCGTTGGCCTCCACACGTCGGACAGCGGCGGAGAGCAGCGCGTCGGGCGTCGACTCGACCCAGCGGTCCAGGCCGGAGGTCCGCGGTTGAACGATGGGCTCTGAAACCGGCAAGGCTGTCGGCGGCTTCCCCGGCTTGGCCGGCAAGACCGGCGGCTTCGGTAGCGCCGGCTTCGGAATTGGCAGCAGCGGTGCACGGCGTTTGAGCGCGTCCGGACCGGGCTTGGACGCGCCCTGGGCGAACACGCTGGCCGTGTCCTGCGAAACCCCCAGCGCTCCCACGAGAATGAAGGTGGAGGTGATCCAAACTGAACGTTTGTTGATAGCCATCGTGCTGCCGATCCTCGCGCGCAGCCTACCATGGGTGGCCCCCTCGGTGTGCTGGGTTGGCCCCCTCGGTGTGCTCGCGCAGCGGAGCTGCGCTGCGCTACCACTCCCCCTTATCCGTACTGTGCGTCCTGAAAGCCGTGACCTGGAGGAAGTCATGTAAGCCAAACAACAGAAACCAGGTGATGTGTCCCAGCGGGTTGAAGTCCCGTCCGACCAATCGGCGCCGAAAGTCGGAAGCGAGTCTTGCGCCGTC
>CAITIQ010000022.1 GCA_903892415.1 uncultured delta proteobacterium
CCGCTCCCGTCCCACCTCAGGGGCGGGTGCGCAGACCCGATCTCCTCCGACCGAGCCTGAACCGCCGCTCCATCCGCGCCGAGCTCGCCTCACGTTCACCGAGGACCTCCAGCCCGATCGCAGTTCGAATTCCCTAGGCGCGAGACAGACCTACCAACGCCCGCTTCCCAGCTACGTGGTGCGCGAGCTGCACAAGTACCTGCGGTGTGGAATCTTGGCGTGCGGCTTTTCAAGAGCCTACTGCCGAGCCTGCGGCGCATCGATGGTCGTGGCATTTTCGTGCAAGACGCGAGGAGCTTGTCCGAGTTGCGGAGCGCGAAAGCAGAGCCAGACCGCAGCCAATCTGGTGGACCTAACGCTGCCCGACGAGCGCTTGCGTCAATGGGTGTTGAGCGTGCCGTTTGAGCTCCGGCTCCTGCTGGCGCGCAACAGCGATGCTCTCTCCGCGTTGATTCGCATCCTGGTATCGGAGATCGACAAGCTCACCAAGCGCCTCGGCGACGAGCGCGGCGTGCATGCTGGTGCGACGGGATTTGTCGCTGCGACCCAGTACTTCGGAGGGGCGTTGAATCTTAATCCACACGTACATTTACTGGGTATTGATGGGGTTTTCAACACAGCCCCCAGCGGACAAGTGGTGTTCACGGAGACCCGTTCTCCAAGCGCCTCCGAGGTCCAGCACGTCGCACAGGGCGTGCACGAACGCATGCTGCGATGGCTCAAACGTCGCGGGCTTGTGAGTGACGATGACGAAGATGGGCACCGCAGCGAAGAGCCCGAGCCGATGGCAGCGTGTGTGCAGCTCAGTTTGCGCATGGGAAAGCTCGGCCATGTCGACGACCAAGGCGTCGTGCAGCCTGACGTCGACGAGCTGCGTTTTGGTAAGCGAGGCAAAGGCCCGTGGAGTGGTGAGCATGAGGGGTACAATCTGCACGCTGGCGTTACGGTCGCCAAAGGTGACTTCGCGGGCAGAGAGCGGCTCGCACGTTACGTGCTGCGGCACCCGCTGAGTCTCGAGCGTCTGAGCCTCACGCAAGATGGGCGCATCGCCTACGCGGTGAAGTATCCGCGAAGCCCAACGCGCACGCACTTGCTGCTTGACGGGCTGTCCTTTATGGCCCGCATCGCGAGTCTGATCCCACCGCCACGCCATCCGCTTGTGCGCTACTTTGGCGTCTTGTCGAGTGCATCAAGATGGCGACCGCACGTGGTGCTGGTGCCTCGGGAAGCCAACGGCTCGAGCGCTGAGCAAGTGCGCAACGACAACGCGAGCCGTGCACCGACAGCAAGCCCCGCGCCTACCAAGTCAAGCGGGATGAACCAGTCGAAGCTGGCGCTGGTGAGCGTGCAACCCGCACCGAACAGCGGCGAGGCAAAGCAGCCCGACGAGCCTGCGTGGCGAGGCTGCGTCACTGCTGCGACTCGCTACATCCCATGGCAAGAGTTGCTCAAACGCGTGCATGACATCGACGCTCTGCGGTGCGTGCGTTGCGGAGGCCGCCTCGAGTTTATCGCCGTGATCCTCGACGAGACTGCCGCACACGACATCCTCGTGTCCCTCGGGCTGCCCGCAGACAAACCCGAGGTCGCGAGAGCGAGGGCTCCAACGCTATGGGACGACGAGGTGCCCGCGATCGACGTGGCGTAGTCACCCAAGATGGCGAGTCGGAAGATGCGCGGAGCTCGATGCTCGAGAGGGGCGTCGACGCATCGGTGTGCACGCTGCTGGCAAATGCTCGAACCGATGAGCGAGCAAGCGTCGGTGAGGGGTTCGTAGAGGTACCCAGCGAAAGGGGTTGACGCGCGGATGGCGTTCGGATTTCTTATCGGCCGAACTGATGGGGCAGGCCCTTGGCGCGGAGCAGGCGTGCGAGGCCCTTCCTGTCGAAGATGGTCGCCACGTACTTCATGCGGTGCCCGCAGGGGCACGCGAGCACATCAACGTTCAGCCCATGCTTCATGAGCTCGCAGAAGGTTGCGTTGCGGGGGCGGTGTCGTTCGTCGTCGTCGCGCTCGGGCACCACGCGCGGGCGGCGCGCGGAGTGCGCTGCGAGCACCCCTCGGTAGAGCACCTGGTTGGTGCGCGGTCTGGGCACGAGGGAGGCGAGCCTCTCGAGGAAGGTGTCGGCGCGCATGGAGATCCACCTCGTGCCGTCCTTCCAAGGGCTCTTGAGCTCCAGGGCCACTTGGTCGGCGGGCAACAGGCGCAGTCGTCGATCCGCCAGAGGGGGGCGAAGGAGATAGCGGCAGAGGTCCTCGAGGCGCTCGCGGTCCTCGGCGCGCACCACGGTCGTGGCCTCGAGGTCGAAGCCGTCTACACGGGCCTTCAGCTTCCAATCGGGCTCGCCGTCGTGGTCGGAATCGGTGCCTTGGGGAGCGTGCTTGTCTGCGCCGCGGCGTGCGGCCGAGCGCGAGAGGGCCAGGCACAGCGCCCGCTCGTCGGCGTGGTCGTGGTCCAGAGCGCGTCGCTCGAGGAGCTTGTGCACGCGCTCGGCGATGGTCGTGCAGAGCGTCTCGAGCCCGTCGCGTGTCGGCGCTTCGATGGGTGTGAAGGCACCGAGCGCGTCGTACACACCGTCCACGTAGAGCGAATGGAAGTGAACGTTCAGCGCGAGGTCGCTCCCGAACCGCTGCACGGCGGTGATGCTGCCCGTGCGTCCGTCGGCGATGCCGAGCTCGCGGCCCTTGTCGCGATACCAGGCCTCGATCACGCGCGCGGCAACGCCGTGCACGGCGAGCGTCAAGTCGTGGTGGTAGGCGAGCGGTACGCGCAGCTCGAACGGCAGGCTCAAGACCCACTGCCGCACGCGCACACGCGGGAGCACGGCGCTCACCCAGTGGCGCGCCATCTCCGTCATCCTCCGGCCCATGCAGCGCGGGCAGAACCCTCGTGCTTTGCACGAGAGGCCTACGAGGCGATCGCGCCCGCAGTGTCCGCACAGGAATCGCACGGCTCCGAGCGCGAGCACCCCGCAGCGCAAGTAGTCGCGCAGCTCGTCCACCACGAAGCTGGGCATCGGCTCGCCCTCTTCCGCGCGCCGAGCCAGGAACGTCTCGAGGTACTCGCGCACCACGCGATGCAAGCTCGTTTGCTGCGGGTCGCGCGGAGAGGAGTCCTGGTGCGCGAGGCGGCTCGTCGGTGCGGGGCGCGGGGGCACGCCGCGCCGGCAAGCAAGCGCCGATACGGTCTTGGAGGCGCAGAACCTCGAAGAAAACGCGCGTCAGCTGGCGGGGTGGCGGCGGCCTGGCGGCGGAGGGCGCCAGGTGATCGCGATTCCCCCGCGAGAACAGAGTTTCTCGAGGGAGCCGGCCGGGCGTTGACGTATCCTCCGCGCGTGGATCGTGTGCTCTTCGAGTCGGCGAGCGCCGCGCGGCGTGTGGATGCGGCGCTGGCTGTGGTGCGTGCGGCGCTCGATCGGCGAGAGACGGTCACCGTGATCGCACCCACCCGCGAGGCGGGCCGTGAGCTCGTCCGGCGTGTCGCGACGGAGCGTGGCTCCGCAGCCGCGATCGAGCCCACGAGGCCGTCCAGCCTCGGCATCTCCAAGCGCGATGACGCTTCGAGCCCCAACATCGTCGGTGGATCGCGGTGAGCGCGCGGCCGAACCAGAGCCTCGAGCTCCAGCTCGAGCTGGCGATGGCGCTGAGCAGCAGCCCCGAGCTCGAGCCGATGCTCGACGCCGTGCTGGAGGTGCTGCTCCGACGCCTCGAAGGGCGGGCTGCCGAGATCTGGGCGGCTCCGAGGGGCGCGGTGGCGGCGCGGCCGTGGCGGCGCGGCCTTCCGAAGGGATGGCGGGCGCGGCGTCCGACGAGCTCTTCGAGGCGAGCGGCGCGTGTCGCGCAGGGGCACACGTGCGTCCGGCCGGCGCCCACCGCCACGTCTTCGAGCTCGCCGCGTTCGGCGCGTTGGCGATCGAGCGCGATGAGCCGCTCGAGCCGCTCGAGCTCGAGGCGCTCGCCCCGATCGTGGCCCGCTTGGCCCGGGTGGCGCTCGGACTCGAAGCGCGCGAGCAACGCGCGGCCGAGGAGCGCGACGCGGCCGTGCTGCGGAGCCCCCTCGGCGTGAACCCCCAGCTGACCATCACGACACGCGCTGCGGAGAAGATCGCCGAGAAGCTCGGCTGAGCTCGCTATCGCAGGTAGATCGCTTGCCCGGCGATCGCAGTGCGCGCGAACTCGAGCGGTACGCGCGCATCGGGGCCTGTCTCGAAGTCCACCCGCATCAAGTCGCGCAACGTCGGGAGCCCCGGCACCGCCCACTCGCGGCCGTGGACGACGGTCATCTCTCCTCCCGAAAGCACCACGAAGGTAGGCAGCGGCGTGGACTCCGGAGGGGTCCGCTCTGCACCAAGCAACGTTGGTGTGCCCGTGCATCGCAAGGAGGCATCGAGGGCGCAGACCGTCGTTCGCCTGGTGGCATTGCCGCTCATGGGATTCGCCGAGTCGGTGAGGTTCATTCGGAAGCCAGCGCAGCCATCCGCGGGGGTGGCGGGATCTCCCATGTTGGTGGCGAACGCGACCCATCGACCGTCGGGGCTGATGGAGGAGAGCATGTCGCCCCACTCGGGCACCACACCCAACTGCCGCTCCACCGGCCCATCGGGAGGTTCGCGGACCGGAGCCAGGTCCTCGAAAGAACGGGTCGGCACGCACGCGCGGTCGAGCTCGACGACATAGGTGCGGAGTACCGGCACCTCGAAGATGGGCGCGCCCTCGACGCACGCGCCCCCGGTGCCGTCGACGTTTCGACTGTTGTGCCATGCCCAGGCGCTCGGCGTATGTGGCTCGTCGTAGCACCGGCGAACGAAGGATACGCGTTGGCCGTCGAAGCATCCGCCAGTCGCCGGTTGGGCGCTCACCCGACCCGTGAGGCAGTTGTCCCGCCACAGCTGCGTTTCGGCGAAGGGCTCCACGCGCGGCACCTCACCATCGAGTCGAACGGCGTAGATCTGCGTCGTGTTGTCCTCTTGCCGGGTGATCCATCCCGAATCGTCGGGTCGCACGAGCGCGTTGAACAGCGCGAGATCCTCGTGTAGCCAAGTCGTCCAACCGTGGAGTTCGACGTTCCGTCCCAGCCCGCGCCGCGTGAGGTTCACGTGTCGCCAAGTATCGTCGGAAGGATCCTCGGGATCGTTCTCCAGATGCTCAGCGAGCCAGGGGGTGAGTCGGCCGAAGCTACAGTCCAACGAGGAGCAACCGTCACTCCCGCGCGCGGTGAGCGCACGCTCTCCGTCGGGAGAAATCGACGTCGCTCCAGGTCCCCAGCCGAGCTCTGGAAAAGGATCGAACAGCACGGCTCCCGCGGAAGCGTCCGGCCTGGAGACCGAGCCCGTCCGAATCGCGCCAGTGCTCAGGTCGAGATAGACGAGGTCATCGGTGGTCTGGAGCGGGTGATACGGGCAGTGGATCTCCTCATTCGGCGACACGAGTTCACACCGAGCGAGCCCGGGTATAGGCCCGGTGTCGCGATCGGTAGAACCGTCGCTATCGCCTCCCGTGGTGCAGGCAGCCACGAGCACCACGGCCACCATGCACCCCATCGAAGAACGGCGGAGGCTCGGCGGTGTGCCGCCCGACCCCTGACACTCGATCGTATGCGCGCTCATGTCGTGACTATCGCACGGAGCGCGGACTCGGTCTAGCGCCGCGGGGTGCGCTCCTTTACCACTGGCCTACGTCTCATCGAACAGCGTGCGAGCACCACTGGGCAGCGTCTCGTCGAACCGACTCCGAGCGTCTACGCGAGCTCGGTGGCCCAGGCTGCGTCGCGCATCACCTCGCTCGCCACCGTGCGGAGAATCGCCCATGCGGAAGGGTCGATTCCTTCGGTGCCGAGACCCGTGGGATCGGGATAGCCGAGGGGATCGGTGCCGGTGATGGTGGCGGAGAGAATGCAGGACGCGAGGTAGCCGCCTTCGATCGAAGGGTGGGCGCCGTCGACCTCGTAGAGCCGATCGAAGGCGCTCCCTTCGACGGTGGGATCCTCGCCCGCGCTGACCATCGCGTCATGGATGCGACGAAAGCCCGCGCCCACGGGCGCGATGCGTACCCGGTGTCCCTCGGTGCGGAGACGCGCAGCCATCCCCCGGTAGCCTGCGTCCAAGCGATCCTGCATCGCCCCGTAGTCGGGAAAGAGCGCAGTGTTGTCGGCATCGCCCCGCTCGCGGCCCCAGGTCGCGTAGAGCACCACCGCGCTGCCGTTGGCCTCGGCGAGCGACGCCAGGGAGGACGCGGCCTCGAGCGAACCCACGCGCTCGGGGTTGCCGTCGGGGAAGCCCCCGATCTGGCTCTGCTCCTGGAGGATCACCACATCGAAGGCGCGCCGATCGCCAGTGCGCAGAAAGCCCGCGAGGGGCGTGCCGTCGGTCGCCGCGTCCACCGCGTGACGCGCCAGGGTGTAGCCACCCGTGAGCGCGGTCTCCACCCGCACCTCGGGCTCGGCGAGCGCCGTCGCGATCGCGGCGTAGCGACCCGACACGTCATTGGTGAACACGTAGCTGTTGCCCACGAAGAGCACCTCGTGCGCGCCCACCACCAAGCTGCTGCGCGGAGGCGAGACCGATCCATCGGCGCAGAGCCCTGCTTCTCGTGAGGGAGTAGAAGAGGAGTCGAAAACCCCATTCTATTCGGGTGACATCACGGTGTTTCAAGAAGGACCGGATGTGGAGCCATGCCTGCACGCCGATTCGAACCTCAGCAAGATCGCCTGGTGGTGTGACAACGCCGGAAAGCCCGCGACAACCCACCCAGGTAAGCAGTTGATGCCCAATGGCTGGGGGCTCTATGACATGCCTGGAAACGTAATGGAGTGGGTCAACGATTCCTTCAATGGGCTCTGGCACGGTCCAGGCCTTGTCTCCGACCTCGGCGGAGTACCCACCGTTGACGGCACCGGACAGCTTCGGGGCGGGGCTGCAAATCAGTGGTCGGCGGAATGCCGAGTTGCCTACCACTACCCGTCGACCAAGAACGTAGCGGGCGCCGGTGCCGGCCTCCGACTCGTGCAAACCATTCACTCGAAGAGCTCCCTCAGCTTGAGCCGAAGCGCTTGGCGCGAGCTGTTGGATGGGGGAGAAACGGGGCGAACCGCAGACGGGGACCCATGGTGGCGGGCCGCCACGTGGGACTGGCGGGCCGCCACTTTGCTATTTGCGTCGATGAATACGCCCCGAATGGCTCCATCACGCGACGTGTGTGAGCCTCACCACCGGATTTGCCATTTACCGAAGCATGGGGTAGAATACGAACCACACGCCATCCCGGACTCCTTGATGAAAACAAATTTGATGAAAACAAATATTGTGGCGATCTGTGCTTTGGTCGTGGGCGTTGGCTGTGACCCCAGCCCAATGACTGTCGATTCCGGCGATGCCGGAGGTATGGACGCGGGTGCGGCACTGCCGCTCAAGGACATCCAGTACCGTACGGATCTCGACGAAAGCTTCAAGAGCCAGGTGAGCCTCGACGTGTACTACGCAGACGAACAGAGAGTGAAGCCCGTGGTGGTTTTCTTTCACGGGGGTGGCTGGATTAGCGGAACGAAAGATGGCGTGGCCGACCCCACGGTTTCCGACCTCGGTCGGTTCTTTGACGAGCAGGGCTACCTTCTCGTCTCAGCCAACTACCGCCTTGTGAACGTGCAGGCCCTCAATGCCGGAGGCTCGAGCCCTCGTTTCCCCGACCAGGCCTCGGATGTTGCGCATGCCATTGCGTGGGTGAAGAAGAACATTTCGAAGTACGGAGGGGATCCCGACACCCTGGTCGTTTCGGGGCACTCGGCAGGCGCTCACCTTGTCCCGCTGGTGGTGTCCGACCCCCAGTACCTGGCCGCCACCGGTCTTGATGCCTCGGCGGTCAAGAAGGTCATCTGTTTTGATGTTCACGCCTACGACATCCCGTACGGCCTGACGTTGATGGCAGCCGATGTGAACTACACGTCGCAGATCTCTTCGATGAAGCGAATGTTCGGTTCCACGGAAGCGGAACAACGTGTCGCCTCTCCTTCCAACTACATCTCCGGCAGCTTGCCCCCGATGCTCATTCTGTCCGCAGGCATCAAGGAAGGCGCTCCGCAAACGATCTCGAGAGACGTGTCGAAGGCCTATGTGGAACGGCTCGTGAGTGGTGGCGTGACGGCGTACCACTATCACTACCCCAACGAGGACCATGCCTCGCTGGTCGTTTCCATCACCGGCGCAAACGACCAGCCCGCCAGGGCGGTGGAGGCGTTTCTCGCGAATACGCAGCTGCCGTAGCAGCGCGGTACCCACGTCCAGCGACTCCCGTTCGCCCATGCCCGTCAGCCCTCCGAGTTCGAACGCGGTCGCCGGTCGTGCCCTGATGGTCGGCGTCTAGCGCGCGCAACCACCTGACCTCCCCGAACCACCCCGCCTCGAGTCCCCGCCCGGGCCCGATCAGCCCTCCGAACGGCCCTCGGACCCCTGCTTGATGCCCACGAAGCCGGTCGGAGACAGATCTCGGCGCGGCCGCGCCCGTCGCCGCGCAACCGGCACCGATCTCGGCGGCTCCGCGTTCACATCTCCGGAGCCGGAGGATCGACGAGGTCCCAGTCCGTCGGTGGCCCGCGCTCGTCGGGGTCCGGATCGACACCGAGAGCCCACGCTGGCACCGGCTCGCCCGTCACGTCGTAGTACAGCACTGCAGGCTCATCGCTCAGCACCGGTTCGCGAGGCACCTTCACGTGCGTCAAGATCCGGTCGATCACCTCGCGCTTCGTGATCACCGCCAGCAGCAGCATGGTCGCCTGGCACACCGGACACTGCAGCACGTTGATCCCCAGCGTGCTCCTCATGAGCTGCGCCCACGGAACGTACGACGTGCTCGTTCGCGAGCGAGACTTGGGCGCCTCGGCTTTCGACGCGTCAGCTTTCGACTGCGGCTTCGGCTCGCCCACCCTCCCGGAGTCAACCACCGAGGCCACAAAGGTCACAGAGTCCGTTCTTGTGGTTCACTCGGGCATCCACAAAACAAGACCTCTGTGCCCTCTGTGTGCTCTGTGGTGGTCCTCCGGGAGCCGTTGATCCGTGCCACGGGTCCCCACAGCGCAGCAGCCCCCTGAGCTCGCGCCGCCTCTGCAGGTATGTGTGCCGCCCGCCCATCGCGCAAGAGCGCCTCGTCGAGGTCGCCGGCGGCAAGCTTCGCTACCTCCTCAAAAAGCCTTGGAGCGATGGCACGGTCGCGCTCGTGCTCGAGCCACTCGACCTCTGCGCGCGCATCGCTGCGCTCATCCCACCGCCGAGGGTTCACATGATCCGCTACCACGGCGTGCTGAGCTCCCACGCCAAGCTCCGACCCGAGGTCGTGCCGAAAGTGGACGAGAAGGGACCGAAGCAGCTCTCGCTCTTCGAGCACGACAGGACCGTCCTGGCTCCGGAGCCACGGAAGAAGCCGTGGGCCTGGCTTCTCCGCCACGTCTTTTCGGTCGACGTCGTCACCTGCGTCCGCTGCGGCGGCGCGACTCGCTTGCTCGAGGCGGCCACCACCCCCGAGCCGATCGCCAAGCTCCTCGCCAAGCACGGCCTCGGCCCAAGGCCTCCGCCTCCGCGACCGGCTTCGACCGGTCAGCTCCGCCTCGCCTTCTCGACGGTGTGAGCGAACGACCGTCCGTGTGGCGCCGTGGGTGGACCGTCAGGGAACCCGTCCATCCTGAGGTCCCAGCGGCCGCTCCCGTCCCACCTCAGGGGCGGGTGCGCAGACCCGATCTCCTCCGACCGAGCCTGAACCGCCGCTC
>CAITIQ010000023.1 GCA_903892415.1 uncultured delta proteobacterium
CTCTCCTCGTACTTCGCTTGCGCGGACTCGAGCTCGCCGTTCGCCTCCTCGATACCGGCGACCTTGTCCAGCGAGGCCGACACGTCACGGCGGCTCTCCGGAGTGCCCAGCTCGGACGCAAGCTCGCGGCAGAGCGCCAAGCTCTCCTCGTACTTCGCCACCGCGGACTCGAGCTCGCCGTTCGCCTCCTCGATACCGGCGACTTTGTCCAGCGAGACCGACACGTCACGCCGGCTCTCCGGAGTGCCCAGCTCGGACGCAAGCTCGCGGCAGATCGCCAAGCTCTCCTCGTAGTGCGACAGCGCCGTCTCCAGGTCGCCGTGTGCCTTGGCGATGTCGCCGACCTTTTCAAAGCTCACCGACACATGCCGCCGGCTAGCCGGAGTATTCATCTCGGCCGCCAGCGCGCGAGCAATTTCCAGCGACTCTTCGTAGTACGAAAGCGCTGTATCGAGGTGACCTTGATCCTCTGCGATGCCGCCGACCTTGTCGAAGCCTACCGACAAGTCATGCCGGCTAGTCGGAGTGCCCAGCTCCGCCGCCAGCGCGCGAGCAATTTCCAGCGACTCCTCGTAATACGACAGCGCCGTCTTAGTGTTACCGCGCTCCATGGCAACGTCGCCCACCTTGTTCAAGCCCACCAACACACCCCTCCGGCTATCCGGAGTGCCCAGCTCCGCTGCCAGCGCGCGAGCAATCGCCAGCAACTCCTCGTAGTGCTTCAGAGCCGTATCGAGGTCCCCCTGCGCCTCGGCGATGCCGCCGACCCTGTGCAAGCTCACCGACACATCCCGCTGGCTATCCGGAGTGCCTAGCTCCGCCGCCAGCGCGCGAGCGATCGCCAGCGACTCCTCGTATTGCGCCAACGCCGCCTTGGGCTCACCGGCCGCCTCCAAGCTGTCGCCTGCACCCACCAGCGCAACCGCCAGATCGCGCCGAGCCTCCGCACCACCACTATCGACACGCGACCTCAGCGCAGGTAGCCGCGACAGGCGCAAGGACAGCGCCGCTTGCATCGCGCCCGCCGTGCTCAACCGATCGGCAAGCCGCTTGCCTCCTCCGAAGCCAATGACTGCCAGCGGTACTCCGTCCCATTCGATTCCCTGCAACTGGGCCCCATGCCCGCGCACGGAATCCCACAAGTCCTCCTTAGCATCGTTCTGCACCGCCAGCCGCACGGCGCGCAACCATGCGCAGGCTTGCGCGTCCGTCCAATCCGGCAGCTCGGGGCGCGGCAGTTCGCGCAACGCCATGTTCAGCAGGTCGCGCAGCTCTGCATGCTGGCCGGCGTGATACAGAGCAGCAGCGCTGTCTTCGGGCAGGGCCGCATCGTCGGGACCTTCCGGCGGCTGCAGCAAGTACCCCTCGCCATCGAAGCTGGCATTGATCCAGCGTGCCAGCTCCTCGCGCAGCACCGCGTGCAGCGCGGTCTCATGCCGTTTGCCGTACGAGGCGAAGTGCTTCTGCGCGACAAAGTGGAAGGCCTTGTCGCGGAACTCGCGCGTGAGGCGGCTGGGCGTGCCGAGGATGGCTCCCGGATCCACGCACCATTCGAAGGCTGCCTCCGGATCGGGCACGCTGGCGTGGCGCATGGCGAATTCGGCCACGACGCGGTGCAGGAAGCGCACGCCGAGGTGGCTGCTCCATCCGAGCACGTTCTTCACCTTGGACTCGAGTGCGCGGAAGCGTTGCTCCACGCGCTTGGCGCGATCCGACTCCCAGGTCGTGACGAACGCGACACCGTCCTCGCTGAGGGGACTTGCCCGGTCCTCGCCGACGAAGTTCTGCGGTTCGCTGGCGAGGTCGCCGATGTTCTCGACCATCGAGAGGAAGTTGCCGCCGGACTTGTCGAGCAGCAGTTGCTGCTGGCTGGCGCCGAGTCCGGGCAACCTCGAGGCGAGCAATGCGCGCAGATCGAGGTCCGCAGCCTTGCCGAGTGTCAGGACGTCCACCGACGGCAGGTCCTTGAACGCGGCCAACGTGCCAGCGCGACCCGCCTCGTCGCGGCGCAGCAGTTCGCGCCACTCGCGTTCCCAGTGCGTAGCAACGACGAGGAGCGGCCAGTTGCGCGCCTTGGCCTGCAACCATGCTCGGTGCAGGAAGCGCAAGGCTTGCGGATCGGCCCACTGCGCGTCGTCGAGCCACAAGACCGTGGGACGACCGTAGGGTCCATGCATCAAGGCGTCGAAGCACTCGATCAGGTCCTCGATCAGGTCCTTGGTCGCTTCTTCGCGCACGGCATCGTGCGTGCGCGGCCCGCTCAGTTGTTCCTGCACCGCGTCCTTCGCCCCGCCCAAGAGCTTGAGCGCCAGGCCCGCGAACGGGATGCCGATGTTCTCGGCCACCTTCTCTGCCCCGACACCGAACGCCTCGAGCGCACCTTGCTTGAGGCCCTTGACGCCCAGCGCCTTGCGACGCGCTTCGAGCACGCGCTCCCACCCTTCGCGGTGGCGCTCGACGATGCGCAGGTGGATCGATAGCTCGCTTTTCAGGTCCGGCAACACCGGGCGCAGTTCCGCGTTGCGCACATCCGGCGGTTGCCAGCGCACACCCAGCCACATGAAGCGCGGCGGGCCCTTGGGCTCTATGCCGGACATGTCCGGGTTCGTGCGCAGTTGCTCGCCCGC
>CAITIQ010000024.1 GCA_903892415.1 uncultured delta proteobacterium
GGCGGCCTCATCGCGGTCCTTGGGCACGGCGATGTCGGCCGTCAGGGCCGAGCCGCCGATGGCCCGCAGATCCAGCGACACCACGCGAAACGATGCCGCCGCGTGGGCCCGGGCCACCAGCTCCGCCGCGGCAAGCTCCCACCGATGCCGCTGGCCATAGTCAAAGCTGATGCAGTGGCACGCGTACCCCTTGCTGCGTGCAATCGCCAGCACCGTGGCCGAGTCCAGCCCGCCGGAAAGCAGAACGACGGCGGGGCGGGAGGGGGCATGCTGTGCTGAAGGGGCAGAAGGAGCAGGAGGCATTTGCCGCAGGGTAAGGGGTGGGGCAAATGGCCAAAGGGCCAAATTGCCAAAGCGCCAAATTACCAAAGGGGCAAGGCGATCTGCCGCCCACCACTTGCCTTCAACTTTGGCAATTTGGTAATTTGGCCCTTTGGCCATTTCCCTCCTCACCTGGCCCCATACAGCCCATCGTCGTAGCTCGTCAGCGTGGTGATGAACTGGGCATCCTTCGCCTCGGCGTGACCATCCAGGAACAGCACGTTGCTGCTGATGCCGTGGCGGCGGGTGCCGATGCGGTGCAGGGCGGCGGACTGGGTGATGTGCTCGGCCGCCCAGGCGTCGTAGAACTGGCCGACGTTCAGGTCCGCGTTGGGCGTGCCGGCGACAAAGCCCGCGACGCCCCAGAAGTCGGCCAGCACGTTGTTCTCGTCATCGGCCAGCTCGGTGATGTAGATGGTCTTGCCCGGAAACGGCATGATGCCCATCCGCATCGGCCCGCGGCGGTAGCGGATGTCGCTGGCGGCAGTGGGTGAGACCACGCCACGGCTGACGAAGGCGAACGCGTTGGAGACGTAGTGCACCTTGTGCTGCTGGCCGGGGGCCCGGCTCACCCGCCGGTCGGCACAGCGGTAGTAGTCGCCCTGCTCAAAGCCGTCGTTGAGGTCGGCATTGGGCGAGCAGCGCGGGTCCACGTACGGGCGGAAGGCGATCGGCCAGGGCAGCCGGGCCCGCAGCGTGGCGGTGGTGGTGCCCACCGCGGCCTCCCGGGGGATGTAATCGCGGTAGTCACCGGCGTACTGGCTCATGGCCAGGGAAATCTGCCGCTGGGTGGAAAGACACGCCGCCGCCCGCGCCGCCCGCCTGGCCGAGGCCAGCGAGGGCAGGAGGATGCCGACCAGCAGGGCGATGATGGCGATGACGACGAGGAGCTCGATGAGCGTAAAGCCCCGGTGGTGCTTAAGTTGCGCGCTCGCTGTGCCGTAGCCACGGCGGCCGATGTGGCCAAACCGACCCCGGAACCCGGAAGCACCATGGGCAGCAGCGGAAGCAGAGGTGGGACGGGCAGCGGTCATGCCTAAGTGTTTGGGCAGCGGGGGTGGGGGGTTGCAAAGTCGGGGTTAAGAAGGCGAGAGCGAGTTTCGCGCACCGAGCAGGTGTTGAAGGGGCAGAATCCGGGGGTAGGCTGAGCGTCGGCCAATGTTCTCGACCAGCCGGTGGCGAATCAGTGATTCGTAGTCCCGGATGGCACGAATCAAGCCGCGGGGGTTCCAGGTGACGTGCGCCCACTCTGGATCGTGCTGGACTTCGAACAGCGCATAGATCTCACCACCTGCCAGCCCCGGGTACCCAGTCGCTCGAAGTTCGGTGTCCGTGTACACCTTGTAGCCAGGTGTTCGTAGCTTCCAAAGGCCAGGGAATGATGTGCCGCCTCTGCTGTGAAGGAGCAGGTGCCGCGCCTGTGCAAAATCGGGTTGGATGTGCCACGAACCTGGTCGTTTGCCTAGGCGGAGAATCGCGAGTCCCTTCGCCTTGGTCCACTGGATCTGCTTCTCGTCGCGGTACCAACCGACGAGGATCATGTGCTCGGCTGGCGGCAATGCACGGAAACCGTGGCCGTAGACGTCCTCTTCCGGGAGACGAAGTGACTCATACTTCACCGGAGCTGAACGAAGTGCGTAAGCCTCCGCGATGTGGAAACTGGTACGCTCAAGGGCTGTCGTGCGGTTGGCGACGTGGGCGAGTAACTCGTCGAGAAAGTTCTCAAGTACCTCAAGGCCATTGGCACGCCCGGCATGGTCGGGAGAGATCGCGAAGGCGCCGAGTCCCGGCAGTAGTTCGTGAAAGCCTCTAAACTGCACGTGCTCGTTGGGTCGCCCAGGGTACAAGATATACGCTCCTTGTGACCGCTTGATCGCGTCTCGGTAAGCGTGCATCTTCAGGAGGTCTTGTCGGTTGTAGTTGTCGGTCGGTCCTCCCGCCCCTTCGTGTGCGGCATCGCAGACAACTCCGAAAAGCTCCTCGATTCTCTCCACTCGGTATTTGGCATCGAAGTGGACATGGGTGAGCAGTTCAGCCCGCTCGGCATCCGCCTCAGATACTCCATCAGGCCAGACAGATAGGGTGAAATCAGGATGCATGCGACGTGTCCAGCTTCCTGAAAGGCCACGTTCTGCGGTCAGATCGAACACTCGTTTGTAGGAGAATCGAACGTTGAGACGTCTCCCAAAACGTTCGATCTGGCCGAGAAATGGCCCCAGATCGGATGACTTCTTGATACGGATTGAAGGTGTGCGCTCCTTCAGGCCGTCGAGCAGTGCCTCGGCAGCCGGTCGTTTGCCTTTGCAGCAGGCCCGCGTGAACCATCCTAGAAGCTCAAAGAACAGCCAGTATTCGTAGAGACTTGCAACATCGCGCAGCCCGGCACGAAAGCGGTCAGAGCCCTCCGACCACGAGAGTGACGAGGCTGCACGGAACCGAAGCCACCAGGCAAGCAGTTCGCGATAACCGGCCTTTCGCTGCACCACGGGATTGCCAAACGGAAGTGAGTCAGGTTGTCCTAGCGGTGCAAGCAGATCGCTCGAGAGCCAGAGATCGAGGTGTCCGATGAGCCTCGTTGCCACAGCAGCCGCAGCAGCCCACCCGCGTGCTGTAGCGAGCGTCGCGCGGGCGTCGTCAAGGAAGCTCCGAAAGTCGACCAGGACAAAGCGAACAAACTGGTTCGCCGAGTTGTCGAGAGTTCCTGTGCGAGCGTTAAGTGCTACTCGCGACGCGATATGACTCACGCCGTGGTGGGTCTGGATGGGGTGTGCTGCAGGGAGTGCTCGCCTCGGGTGGCCTTGCAGCAACTGTCTCACTGCAGCCGGTGTCCACCGGATAGCGCGATCCGTTGCGTACAGCTGCGAGGTGTATGTTGATGTTTCGTGTGGGAAAGCAAGGATGCGGCGCATCGCGGCGTTGAACTCGTCGCTCTCGATCAGTTCACGAAGAAACTCGAGTTGAAGTTGGATCCAGCCGGTATCGGTGCGCGGTGAAGGTGCTGCGCTGAACGGTGCTTTCGTAGCTGATCTCGCGTCAGCGACGATACCAGCGAACTCGCTGGCGAGCCGCCGGAGCATCCCGCGATACTGGGTGCGGTACTCCATCTTGACCGACCGCACGTCAATCAGGGCTTGTGCAATCGGTGCCGTCTCCGCGCCGGTGCCGAACACACTTAGCTCCAGCAGCATGGTGCCGCAGAAGGATCCGGTTTCGAGCAGCCCCGCATCGCGTGCTTCGGTTGGCGCAAGACTCCGCCGGCGTGTTGCTAGTGGGCAAACGAGTCGAAGATCATCACGGCCACAGGGTTCAAGTTCGTACTCGTAGCGTTCGCCTTCCCTTAGTTGTACCGGCGTTTCGCCGAACTCTCGAATCTGCGATTCGTCGGCCGCGATGATCGGGGCATCGTGCATGCCTGTTGCGTCTCGTGTCGCCGTGAGATGCAAAATGGCTAAAAGCAAGCCGCTTCGCGACCTGAACGGAATGCGGGTTGAGGCAAGACTCCCCATGTTCGTCTCAAGCCTCTGCAAAGGAGACAAATCCATTTTCGTTCAGCAGTCGCCACATGCGTGCAATCTTGTCGGCACTGAGCGGATACCTCGCAAGAGCCGGGATATCTGCGGTCGGTTCACTGTTTGGCGTGGCTGCGTCGGCGTCAGCTTGCACCGCTGCCGCCAGCGACTGTGAGCCATCTTGTGGCGGGAACACGCAGAGCAGCCAAAGTGCTCGCAGCAGTCCACTGAGTTTGGCTCTAGAGCCGTGCATTCTTGGCAGAATCTTCTGCAAGATAATGGCATCAACAGCCTGATCAAGCCACTTCGTGTCATCAAGAACCGTCGCATTGAGTGCTTTGAAGAAGACGGCGAACTGGGTGGATTCAAACGCGACGCGAAAGCCGAACTCGCTGCCGTGCGGCTGCAGGACTTCGAAGACTGTCAAGAGCGAGCTGTGCAAACGCTCCCGCTCTTGTGGCTTCAGCGTGGTTGGTCCTGGCGTACTTTGGATTATGGCTCGGCCAAAGTGTTCACCACCGCCCGCGAGTTGCTCGAGCTGGGGTGAACGCGGATCGCGTAGGAAGCTCGAAACCTCGCTATGGGTCACTCGAAACTCGATCACGTTCGCGCGGTCGAGGACCTTTGGTGAGAACATGTAGGTCGTTTCGTCAACGTTCACGGTGCCGATGATGAATAAGTTGCTCGGAAGCTGCGTCTGTGGCGGTACCACGCCCTGGGCGGACGTGCTGCTGGTCTCATCGTGTAGATGGAGTGGCTCGCCGGACTCGAGTGACGAGAGGATGTCCGCGAAGTAGCGCTCAACGTGCGACAGGTTCATCTCGTCAAGGATCAGAAAGTGGGGGATCTGTGGATTCCGATTGGCTTGGAGGATCAACTCAAGCGCGGGCCTAGTCACATACCGCCCAGGTAGTTCTTGCTGCCCGCTGTCAGACCGCGTGGGGCCATTCAGTGCATCGGGATACCCGAGGACGCTCTCGCTGCTGCTCCAATCGGCACCGACCGCAACAACCTTGTAGCATGGCTGCTGAACTTGGGTGCTAGTTACATCGAGAAGTGCCCACGCAGCTGCCTTCAGATGTGTTTCGAAGCTATGGAGCTGATCGCTGTATGGGCTTTGCTCTGTAGAAAACCACGCAACC
Organism: uncultured delta proteobacterium; assembly: GCA_903892415.1. Lineage (GTDB taxonomy): Bacteria > Myxococcota_A > Polyangia > Polyangiales > Polyangiaceae > Xiheicaenibacterium. The sequence continues at coordinate 4,973 of CAITIQ010000024.1, forward strand.
GTGTCAGCTCTGGCGCGTAGATGAGGAGCATGACCAAGCTCACGCCGGACCAGATCGCCGACGAGTCCCTCCTGCTGAAGATCGCCGTGCTTGCCATCCGCATCAGCGGCAAGTGCA
>CAITIQ010000025.1 GCA_903892415.1 uncultured delta proteobacterium
CTGGAAGGCTGCAGCCTCTGGAGGAGGTTCGGTCGGCGCTGCTGTGGATGAGGTCGTTGGGATCGCCGAGGCGCTCGCAGGCGGGCTCGCTGTGGTGAATTCAAAGCTTATCGGTAGTGCACGCCCCGTCACTTCGACACGCCGCGGTGCTGGCGGCGTTCCACAACCGGACAGAATCACGAGTAGTGGGAGAGCACCGGGCCGGGGAAACGGACGTCGTCTCATGGCGAGGTCCCGACGACCTTCGCGGTGCCGCCTAAGTACGGTGGAAGTGTTCCATCGAAGGGTTTGAGCACGGCCTCGCGGAAGCCGGCGTACTGCAGCCCGCTCGAGTGAACCAAGCGCTCGACGGCGGGACCGCGATCCGCAAAGAACAACATGGGCTTTGCCGAGTCGTCTGGGAAGTCGTAGTAGTCAAACGCGTCGGGGTCTCCTCGAGGGGCGGAGACCACGCACGAAAGGCCTGTCACTGGGCGCCGAGCGCTCGGCCGCCAGCGAATCACATAGCCCTCATCACCCGAACCCTTGGCGTGGACCAGGGCGTTTGGGCCGAGGAGCGGAAGTTTGCTCTGCGTGCACGCGACCGCAAGCTCCTCGCCGATGTCGCCGCACGCTGTCCACGACCGTTGGTTGCATCCATACCAATCGTAGCACTGCTGGTCGCAATAGGCTTTGTCGACTGGCTTCGGGATCACTCGGATCCCCGTTCGCTGATAGTGACTTGCAATCGCTTGCCCTGGAACGAGGTTGGCAGCGACGAATGAGGCGCTGCCAACCAGGACCCATCGTGGCGGTTCAGGGTTGCCTTCTGCGACGTCCTCCATGCTTTCTGGGTCGGCATGCTCACAGGTCAGCGTGAGCTCGCGGCCGTCCTTGCTCAGCATCCAGCTGTCGCGTTGGCGAATACCGGGCATGTTCCCGACGAGCACATGCCGGAAGACGCGTCGACTTCGGCGCTCGGCCGTCAACGCCGCGATCTCCTCGGCGCTAAACGGGATTGCGGCTGGAGTCGGAGGGGTTGCACTCGACGCGACCGCGGAGGTTGCCGGGGCGGGTGGATTCGAGGATGCGCTCGCAGGCGGGCTCGCTGTGGTGAATTCAAAGCTTATCGGTAGTGCACGCCCCGTCACCTCGACACGCCGCGGTGCTGGCGGCGTTCCGCAACCGGACAGAATCACGAGGAGCAGGAGAGGACCGGGCCGGGGAAACGAACGTCGTCTCATGGCGAGGTCCCGACGACCTTCGCGGTGCCAAGTGCGCTGGCAGAGCTGCCTCGACGATGTGTTCATCGCTTCAGGTCCGGAGTTGCTTTCGCGGGTGCGTCGCTTCGCGCACAACGAAAGCCAACGTCCACACCGCCGGACTCGGAGTAGGCGCGGGCGGTCGTCCGGATCTCCGCTTCGCTTGAACGAAAGCTGCCTCCGCGGACCGCGAAGCAGCTCGTTTCACCGCACTGGTTGTAGCTAAACGGGATGGGCCCTGTTGGTCCGATCGGGTTCTTGAGCGGAGAAATCGAGTAGAACTCCCTGTGATAGGTGTCGGACACCAACTCCGCGGCGTTGCCCGCCATATCGAGCACACCGAAGGGCGATGCCCCGTCTGGGAAGGAGCCCACCGGGCACGTTGAATGGAGCTCGCGGCATCGTACTTCTCCCGGGTTGGTGACGCCCCACGGAGTGATCCTCTCGTCTTTGCCGCGCGCGGCGTATTCCCACTCGGCTTCGGTGGGAAGCCGCTTGCCGAGCCGTTCGCAGTACTCCGTGGCTGAGTACGGGTCGACGCAAGTTACCGGGTGCAGCTCGCGCCCGGCGCCCCAGTTGCACGTAAGCTGCCGATCTTTGTCTACCGGGTCAAGGCTCGTTTCAGCCCGGCACCGTCCGCCGCAGAAATCGCGAACGGTGACCTCGTTCCTGTCTAGATAATACGCATCAAGCGACACACGGTGTCGCGGCTTCTCGTCCTCCGCGCACATGGTGTCGGTCTTGGCGCAGCCCATCCAGAAGGTGACCGCCGGGATGTGCACCATGTCGTCGACGGGTGCGGCGGCGGGCTCCGCGCCGGGCGCTGACGAAGCCAAGGCGCTGGGAATCGGAGTTGAGGCGCTGGGGATCGAGTGAGTGCTCGGCATGGCCTCAACCTGGGCCGAAGCTGCTCCCGAGTGGCCTTCAGGAACGGGAGACGGCCGCTCTCGGTCCGCTGGGCCCGTGGCACGACACGCGAGAATGACTCCGATGCAGGGAGTCGCGAGGAGGACGACTACGGTGTTGACCCTCCTCATTGCGTCTTAGCTCCGCCGTCTTTTGCATCGGCAAAGGCTTGGCAAACCGCGCGGTCTGCCAGCGCGGCGGCGAGCACGTTCCTGATACGCGCCTTGCAAGCCCTGTAGGCAGCCTCCGAGTTCTGCTTGTCGTAGGCGCTGCGCAGGAAGGGGCGGCTTGAATGCGTTAGATCCGACCAGCCTACAACTTGATAGCCAAACGTCTCTGTGTCGAGCACTGGCCTTGTCCACGCGTTGACGACATACGGCGTTGGGGATTTGTTTTTCGGTGTCTTGATATGAAACCATCGTGGAGTGAACCAGGCTGACTCGCGTGAGTCCTCCTTCGTGTAGTCAGGCTCGTTGTAGAAGCGCCCCCAGACGCCCGTCGTACTCTTCTTGAATTCGCTCGTCCGGTCGGGCTGGCCGCCGTCCGCGCCAACCCAGTAGTTGCCGCTCTCGGGGTCCGAGTGGACGACGATTCCCATGTGCTTGAACTCGGCGTCGGTGCCGTAGTAGGCGGTGTCTCCGATGCTTGGGGCGGTGCCAGGCGCGTAACGGACGAAGCTCGGGTGCTCCTTCATGTCTTTTCCAAAACCGGACGCACCAGACTTCTGGATGCCACAACCATTCATGGCAGCGCAGGTGTTCTCGCCTTTCGGCTTGCCGTTCACGATGACCACGCCACCCAGGTACATTGGTTTGTAAGAGCCTTGTCCGTAAGGCGGGTGGATCCCCTTCTCGGCCGCCTTGAAGTCCTGCGACATTGGAAGAAGATTGTAGAGAGTCGCCAGCATCTTTCTTCGCATTTGCATCGGCGGACAATCTACGTCGAGGATGGGATCATCAATGTTATGCACAGGATGCGAGCGCTTCATACCGACATAGGCCGTCGTGAGCAGGCCCATCTTGAGCTCAACCTCGGTGTAGCCGAGGGCCCACGTGGTGCCCTGGCCGGACGCGTTGGCGACTGACTGCGCGAAGACCGAGATCTTGTAGCGCCCGGTGGGAATATCCTTGAACCCGTACATCAGGTGGTCCGGCCAGCCGATCCCGTCCATGGTGCCCTTCGGAACAGGCGTGCCATCAACCGTCGGTTTCACATCCTCCCCGCGCTGCTTGTCGGTCATGCCGGGGACGTTGAGCGCCCGCACCTTCAACTGGATCTGTCTCGGGTCCAGGATCGGAAAGTCTCCTTCGAGCGCGACGGCGAGCAGCATGTTGCTCGCGTCCGGCACGGTAGAGCCCTTCGTGTTCTGGCCTGTTTCGGTCTTGCCGCCTGCGCCGCTGCCAGCGGAGGGACCCGGTCCAGCGTCGCTGTCGGCGTCGGGGGCAAACCCGAGCTTGGGCGCGTCCTCGCGATGGCGAGGTTGGGGGCTCGCGAACAACGACCGCTGGGACATGCCTTGCACAGGGGATCCCTCCTGGGCCGGGTGTGGTTGAAAGACCCCAACACCGCCGCTGTCGTGACGTTCAAGCACCTCGAGACGGATATCGCTGGCCCTGCCGGTGGGCTCGCGACCGTACGCGCGCTGGTAGTCGCGCACGTTGTCATCAAGACGCCTTCCGCGCGCGAACCCGAGGTTGGCGAGGCGTCGCTCGAGGCCCACGTCGCCAGCGTCGTCGCCCATCTTCACGTGGTAGATCTTGCGGTAGGGAAGGAAGTCGTGCGGCGGTAGATTCGACGGCGCCCACTCCACGCGCACGCTCGACGTTGACGCACGCAGCTCAACGCGAAGCTCCCCGGCGCTGTCTGTCATCGTGGGATCGGGCGTGATCACTCGCCCCGCCTCGACCACCCGGCACCGCGCGCCCGGCATGCGAACGCCCTGCGGGTCGAAGCACACGATCACGTGCTCTTCCAGCGGTTCGTCCTCTGGTACCGGGTGACATTGGCACGTTCCGCCGGGGCACTCCCAGGTAGGCTTGGTGGAGAACGGACCTTCATAGTCTGAATAGGGCCAGGGCAGCTCAGGCACTGGACCTGCGACGGTTGGTGCAGTGGCAGGTGGGATGGCGGGCGGCGGCTCGATCGGCGCTGGAGGAGAGAGCGGCGCCGCGACTGGGATCTGTAGAACGTCGCCGGGGTAGAGCACATCGGGCGAGCCCCGTTTGGCGCGATGCGCTGCATTCCCGGGGTGGCTCCAAATCGCTGCGACCGTGGAGCCGTGGTCCTCGGCGATCTTCGCCAACCAATCGCCGTACTTCACAACATAGGTCAAGAGCGTCATCGCGCGCCTCCGCGGGACGTTGATCCGCCTCCTTGGCGGCGCCAACGGCTGAGGTGACAGCGGCCCGACTCTTCGAGGGTGATGGTCACGTAGCCGTCCGAGGTCTTGGCGAGCTTCTTGACCACGCGTTCGCCCGAACCCAACGGGGCGCTCCATACCTCGCGACCGCGAGTGTCGTAGTGGACCAGCAGAGTAGCGCCGACAAAGCCTTCGGGCAGGTCGGGGTGGCCCCGGAGGGCGGCTGGTACCTCGCCCTCGACGTGGATGGCTGCAGTCATCCCGTGGTTCTCAGGCAGGAGCGGGCCCGGCCAGACGATGGCCGTGGCAGGGTAGTGGATCTCGGCAGCGAGCTGGCCTTCCCGCGTGTACCTCAGCATGAGCCCGTCGGTGATGTCCTTGGTGTGGATGGTCCGGTCGGCATTCATGTCTACGCGCTTGAGCGCAAATCCGAACAAAGACCAAATGCGCTCGTCGGCGACGATGATATGTCCCGGCACGTTCCGTGGTTTGTCGTTGAGCGCCTTCAGCACGTCGGCGGGCATGCGCGGCGGCTTGGGGAACCGCGCGGCGCCGAGCCCGCCGGGCCAGAGCTCTTGGTAAGTGAATGCCGAGATCCACAGGCCGCCATCGTCATCAAAGGCGTGATCGGTCGAGGTGAAGGCCTCTTCGCCGAGCGACCAGGCGAAGGTCTCGCCGTCGATGACGCTCAATTGTTTTTTTAGCTTACCTTCGCCTCGCGCGGCCCACCTCGAGCCTTGCGTGGCCAGATCGTAGACTTCGCGAAAGTGCGCCGGCGCGTCGGGGAGTGGCTGGGACGTGCGGGCCGGGGTCGCCGCTGGCCAGTCGAGGGTCGTGACGGTATGGCTCGGAGCCCCATCGACGATGAGCCAGCGCCCCTCCGAGAGCGGCCAGGCCCGCTCTGCGCCGGCAATCCAGCGTCGCTCGGTGGGGGGCTGTCCCAACGCGGGCCGCGAGGAGAGCTCGAGTCCGGCACCGTTGCGGAGCAGCGTCGCCGCGAACACCCGGTCCTTGCGGAGCACGAGCGAAACGATCTCGCCCGCCTGTTCCGTCTTTGGCCCGAGCGTCACCCGCTCGATACGTCCATCGGCGTGGCCGCGAAAGAGAGCGTACTCGGGGTCCCTGCTGTTCGTGTCGTCGTTGCCTGCGAAGATCACGCGATCCTCCGCGTCGACCAGCAGCGCGGGGAAGATGCAGCGCCACCGGAATGACCCCCCGAAGCCGAAGCCGATGTCGACCGACCACGCGGCGACCAGCGAGGCGGGGCTCTTCACCTCGTGCGAGGCCACCTCGTGCGAGGCCGCCTCATGCGAGGCGGCGGGGCTCTCGACCTCGTGCGGGGCGGCGGGGCTCTCCACCTCGCGCGCGGCCACGTGGGGCGCCGCTGCAGGATTGCAGCCAGCCAAGAGCGCAAGCGCGGGCGGCAGACGAGTCGCGACCCTCCGCACCGTCATTTCGAAGGCACCGCGCCTGGGGCGACCTCGAAGGCCAGCTGGCTCATCGGCCACTCGTGGTCACCCTGAGGCAAGGGAGGGTCGTCCTCGTAGCTCGCCGCAATCGGTGTTGAACCGATGTACGTCACATGGACCTTGTGCGCCCGGATGCGGACTTGCAGGCGGTTGCTGAGGAGCTGGACGAAATCTCGGTTCGCGCCCAAGGTGCACGTGTGAAGCAAGAGCAACCGCACCTCTCGCTTGGCCAGAATCGCGCGTATCGCGTTCAGGGCGTTGCGTTTGATCACTGTGTTCGCCCCGGCCGTACGCTTGATCCCATCGGCGTTGAGCGGGTGGTTCCAGATCTCCTGCCAGGTGGTTCCGTGGCGATCTGCGATGCCGACGAGGTAGTCCCCGTACTTCGCAACATAGGTCAAGAGCGTCATCTTCCGCCTCCTCGCGCCTGCCGCAGCTCCGCCTCACGACGGTCAGCGAAGGCCTTCCACTCAGCGCGCAGCGCGGGTTCTTCGGTCATGCGGTTCTGCCAATAGGCATCGAGGGCCATACGTTGCGTTTGCGTCAGCTGTGCCATGGCGAGCACTTCCGCCTCCGTCATTCCACTCGCGTGAAGGTCGAAGCAGAGAGTGGCGTAGCGAGCGAGTGTCCACCCAGGCGGGAGGTCCTTCGGGTTGGGCGCGGCGGCTCGTGCGAACGGCATGCTGGGTCTCGCGCCTGAGGAGCCAGCGACCGTGAAGCCCGCCTGCTCCGAGGGGCGAACCTGTGCGGCCGGTGAGACAGCGGCAGCAGGTTTGACCGCGATCGATGCCGCAGCGGACGCGAACGGAAGTGTGGGGCCGGGCATTGCAATCGGCGCCGCCATCTGCGTCTCGTCCGGGTTTAGGTTGCCCATCGCTGCCTTCATTCGAGCGAGCACCTCCGCGTCCGAAAGCGGTGCGGAGATGGGCCGCGCAGAGATCGGCGGCGCAGAGATCGGCGGCGCAGATGCCTGGCCCTCGAACTGTTGCGCGAGCAAGCGCATGAATGCGGCCCGCACGTGCGGGTGCGCCTCCATGTGAGCGCTCCACACGCCTTGCAGCTCGGAACGCGTCGCTGCTGTCAGACGGAGCCGAGTAAGCACCGCCTCCAAGTCGGAGGCATTGGTCTTCCGAAGAGTCGCTGTTACCCAAGCGTACTGCTCCACGCTAAGGACTGGCAGCCCCGGCCTGACCTGCGGTCCGCCCACTCCGCTCACCGGCTGGGTCTGCGCATCGCCTTCAACGACCTTCGTTCCAGTGTCGAGCCTTGGCGCTACCGAGCTTCCCAGCGGGGCCGCTGCGAGGCTCCCTGCGAACGGCAGAGACCGCGCCGAGATCGGGGCCGCAGCAGCGACGAACGTTTCTCCTCCAAATCCGGACCTCGGTGACTCCGCGAACGCGAACACGGCGGGCGGCGGAGCGGGTCGCGGAGCGGGTGCCGGCGCGCTTATGACCGATGGGCCAACCATCGCCGCGGGGCGCGCAGCAAGATAGGTTGGCACGGCGACCTGTGCCGGCGCGCTTCCCTCACGAGCCTCAGGCTCGTCTATCCGCTCAGCCGGACGCTGTGCGCCGAAGAACGCCTCGAGATAGCGCTCGGATAGCTCGCGGCCACCGCCAGCGACCTCACGTGCCAGCGCCGACTGCCAGTGCCGCTCAACGGCTGTCCACTCGCTACGGAGTAGCCCCGCACCCTCGAGCACGCGTTCGAGATCCCCCGAACGCTCGATGCCAGCGCGCAGGCTTGCAAATCGCTCAATCGATATCTTGGGCGTCATCTTCGCTCCTACAAATTGCTGCTGCCGGTGCAGAACAGATCCCCTTCCACCAAGACCGTGCCGACGAGGCGGATCGTGCTCGCCGTGATCGTGACGCTGCTCGCGTCGACGGTCAGTTCTCCGTCAGCGTTGACTTTTACGCTCCCGCCAGCGGCCACCTTGACGTCGCCCGAAGAGTCGAACGAGATTGCGCCTGCTGAGCCTTGGATGCTTCCTCCTTGCAAGAGGATCGTCTTCTTGGCGTGGAACCTGACATCCGCTTCGTGAGCGCTACCAATGAGGTTCTTGTTCGCGCAAAGCAGGATGCAGTCCTCCACGCTGTGAACCCGCAGGTCCTTTCGCGCCATGACACCGAGAGAGGTGCCTTCATCGAGCTTCGGCGCTTCTGCCTCGGGGTAATAGCCAGCAACGAGTCGGGCCGTGTGGGCGGCCATGTCCAGTTCCCCGGAGGTCGTCAGGTGGACGCTACGCGCACCTGCGATTTCGACGTCACCCGCCGACTTGACCACGGCAGTCTCCTGACCGAGGACCGCGGCGGACTTGGGCGACGACAGCGTCGCTGTGCGATCCCCAGCGACGAGCACGCTCTCTCGTCCCACGAGCGCGGCCGTTCGCTCGCTCACGATGATGGCTGCCGGCTCGTTCGGTTCACCAAGAGGCTCGCCTTGCA
>CAITIQ010000026.1 GCA_903892415.1 uncultured delta proteobacterium
CGGTGTTGGCGCCGTCGCAGACCTCCGTGCCCGCGGGGCTGATCGTCGCGTCCGCGTCGTTGCAGTCGGTGCTGTTCGAGACGTATCCGCTGGGCGCGGTGCAGCCCTGCTGGGTGACCGAAGCGTTTCCGTAGGTGTCGACATCGACGTCGCGGTAGAAGGTGAGCAGGACACCCTCGTCGACTCCACCCGTGCAGTTGTTGTCGACGCCGTCGCAGACTTCCGTGGCACCGGGCTTGATGGCGAACGCGTTGTCGTTGCAGTCCGAGTTGTTCGACGCCGTGTTCGCCGGCTGCGAGCACGCGCTCGTCGGGCTGCTGCCCGCGGCGCCGAAGCCATCGCCGTCGACGTCGGGGTAGTAGTTCACGAAGGTGATGTCCTCGTCCACCGTCGTGTCGAAGTCGTTGTCGAGTCCGTCGCACAGCTCGGGGGCGCCGGTGTAGACCGAGATCTTCGTATCGTCGCAGTCACCCGCCTGGGTCGCGTAGCCCGACGGCTGCGAGCACGCGACCTGCGAGGTGCTGCTGACGCCGTAGCCGTCGTTGTCGCCGTCGAGGTAGTACGTGACAGAGGCCGCGCCGATAGAGGCGTTGTTGTCGTTGCAGTCGGTTGCCGCGCAGACGCCGTCCTGGTCGACGTCGACGCAGGAGGTGGCGAGCGTGTTGAAGTAGACGTTTCGCGGGGTGTCGGATCCGGCGTTGCTATTGATCACGCGGATCGCGTTGACGGTCGCGCGGCTGCTCTGCAGCGTGCCCGTGAGCGTCGAGCCGCGCCACGAGAACGAGTAGGTGCCGCTGCCCGTGATGCGGAACGACGCAGTGCCGCCATCGGCCGTGAACGGCACGGAGAGGCTGCGCGTACCCGAGGAATCGACGAGTTCGTACGAGCTCGCGCCATGCACGAACTGGAAGCGGAGCGCCGTCTCGTTGCCCGAGACGCTGTTGGTGAGCAGATACTCGATCGCGACAGAGCCGCCCGATTCAACCCAGCCATTGTCGAAGTTGAGGGATACGGTCTGGCCCGTCACAACAGAGCCGCCAAGAAGGCGCGTTGCGGAGACAGAGCCTCCGCTGTTTGCGTACAAGCCCCACGCGGGATTGCCCGCTCCAGCGGCAGAGCCGCCACCATTGTCGGCGCTGTTGCCCTGAAACGAGCCTGCGGTTCCACTCGTGGAGACGGTCCAGCCGTCGGTCGCAGCGCTCGCACCACCGGAGGCGGTGACGGTCGCGACCGAGATCGAGTCATTCAGGCGGAAGTTGTCGATGCCGAGGCCTTGGGAGCTCGAGTTACCAACAACGGTGTAGGTCCACCGCAGGTACAGCGATGCCCCGTTTGCCAAGCTCGCAGCGAGCGGAATGGCGATCTTCGAAACGCTGGAAGGCGGATTCACCGCCGCTGCCGCTCCGTCGGCAGAAAATGTGTGACCTCCCGAGGCTGCCGACGTCCAGTTCGTTCCGTCAGTCGAGTAGAAGAAAGTCCAGGTGGCCGCGACAACGTTCGCGCGATATTTTTCGTAGTCCCATGATGCTGACAACGAGTTCAGCGTGATACCGGTTGAATTCGTGTACTGGTAGAGAATCGATCGCGGCGAAGCTTGAGATGCAGAACTCAGGAAGCCGATCGCCTTGTCGGTCCCCGAATCGCGAACGCCGCTGATCCACTGGTAGTTTCCGCCGGCGCTTGTCGATGTGATCGCGTTTGCTCCGGTGGTTCCGGCGAACTGCGTTACCGCGCTCGTCGTCGTTCCGGTCCATGTTGGCGAGGAACCCAAAGCAAATCGCCATCCTGTTGGAAGCGACGCCGTCTGACTCGTCGTCATCCCATCGAAGTTCTGTGAGGCGCGTTCGTCCGCCCGCGCCACCCCCGCGACGCACAGCGCCATCCCCAGAGGCAAGATGATTGCGAAGCCACAACGGAACGCACGAGCAATGCGAGTCATCACGGTCTTTCTCCGAATTCACTGCAGACTCGCCGCGCAGGCGATTCCGCAGGTGCCAACACGGAACTGTCCTCAGGGACGCTGCCGCCAACACAGCTCGGGCGGCCGAAACACGGTAATGGACGGTTTCCGCAACATGAGGAATTCTGCTGC
>CAITIQ010000027.1 GCA_903892415.1 uncultured delta proteobacterium
GGAGCTCACGCAGAGCAGACTATCCTCACCGCGAGCGCTCAGCTGCACCGACCTTCGATCCGGGTGGCGGGCGCCACGCTGTTTCTACGTTCCGCCACCCTTCGCCGAGCGCTCACCCCACGATCCTCCAGTGTTCTCGTACGTGAGCGGCTGGCTCGGGCAATGCAGTGCACACTGCATGCACCTGCTATCCTCGACCTCTCGTGACCCGGAGCTCGACCATGGAAAACCCTGCCCAGCCCATCGCGTACAAACGCGCGCCGCGTCCGCTCGTCTTTCCCACGGTGCTCGCCGTGGGTGAGTCGCGTCGTCACCTCGAACTTCGCACGCTCCTCTATCTCTTCTTCAAGCAGGCCTTCGCCTCGCGCGCCGCGGTGGGCTCCGACCAGTTCGTCTACTTCCGCGCGAACGATCCCCGGCGCTGCGTCTCGCCGGATGTGTTCGTGAAGCTCGGCGCGCCGAGCGAGAACTTCCGCTCGTGGAAGACCTGGGAGCGCGGCACGCCCGACGTCGCGATCGAGGTGGTGAGCGAGCACGACCCAGTATGGCCGAAGCTCGGGCGCAGCACGGAGGCGCTCTCCGGCAAGCTCGCCGAGTATCACGAGCTCGGCGTGCGCGAGCTCGTCGTCTTCGATCCGGAAGCCGAGGAAGGCGCGCGCGTGCGGATCTGGGATCGCGTCGACGACGATCTCGTCGAGCGCGTCGTCCACGGCGACACCGGTCCGTCGCTCGTGCTCGGCGGCGCGTGGTGCGTCGCGCCGAGCTCGGTCGATCCCGTCTCGCTGCGCCTCGTCGACGACGCCGGCAACCTCCTCCTCACCGAAGCCGAGGCCGCGCAAGCCAAGGTCCGCGAGCTCGAGGCCCGCCTCGCAGAGCTCACCGCGAAGTAGGGCCGCCGCTCGGCGCGCCGACCCAACCGACGCAGCCGGCGCGCTGAACGAAGGCGTCAAGCCCGGGGCGACTCGACGGCCGGGCGCGAGGTCCCCCTCACGAAGCGCTGATACAGGCCGGAGACGCCGAGGAGCGAGACCGCGAGGCCGACCAAGGACGCGACCCGCGCGAGGTCCCGGAGGTCGGCGAGGTCGAACAAGAAGACCTTCGCGCAGGTCACGAGGATCGCCCCCAAGCCGAGCCAGCGCAGGTTAGGGCTGATGAGCTTCACGCCGAGCGCGAGCACGGCCGTCCCGTAGAGGCCCCAACCCAGGCTCAGGAGCAGGCTGCTCTCGGTCGCCGATTGTCCTTCGCGGAGCCCCACCGCCAGCGCCGAGATCAGCACGAGCCCACCACCGAGCCCCACCAGCGAGGCACAACCCTCGACCAGCTCGACGAGCGGAGTACGCGCGCGGTCGCGAAGCAGGATCCACACGTGCGCTGCGAGCGCCGTCACGACGACGAGCGGGACGATCGCACCCCCGAGCTGGGTCACGGCCGCGAGACCGGCGAGCTTCGCTACCCACGCAAGCCCGACCCCCGACAGCGAGACGAACACGCGCAGCGGCCGCCAGCGGTAGAGCAGCGTGAAGAGCAACGCACCCAGCGCGAGGGCTACGAGATACGTCGCCTCGAACAGCTCACGCGAGAGGACGCGCGCGATCAGCCACGCGCTGGCGACGACCAGCAGCGAGCTTGCAATGGTCTCTTCCTTGCGCGCGTGCAGCGCACGCGCCGACGCCGCGGTAGCGAGCAGCACGAGCCCCACGTACGGACCGAGGGCGTATCGACCCGCGATCCAGTGCACGCCGATCCCAAGCAGCGCGAGCAGCGTCAGGAGCAGCCCATCGAGGTCGGCCTCGTCCACGGCGCGAGCCCCCCACGCCGCTTCGACACCCAGGTAGCTGATCGCCGCGAAGCTGAGCAGCGTAGCGCTCGTCTCGTGCTCGGCGCGCAGCTCGGCGAAGAGCGTGGCAGCGCCGACCGCAAAGGCCGCGGCGACGACACGTCTCGCGACGGAGCCGCCCCCACTCGACGACGCAAGGCCGAGCCCGAGGCCAAGCGTGACGCAGAGCGTGATGGGGGTGGTCGCCGGTGCGGCAGCGAGCGCAACCGCGCCGAGGAGCACCGCCTCCGCCACCGTGCGCGCGACGGGCCGCAGCGGCCGCACGCCACGCAGGCCCGCCCGGAGCGGAAGCATCGCGCGCGCGAACAGCAGGAGCCCGAGCCCGAGAGGGAGCAACTGCCGCGTCGTGGAGACGCCCGACGGATCGAGCGTCCAGCGGCTGAAGAAGAGCAACGCGCCGAGCAACCCGGCGAGCTCGCCCGGCGCCGCGGAGGCCTCAGCCGCGGGGGCCTCAGCCGTGCCCGCGGCTTCGACTTCTTGCGCGCGTTCGTGGAAGCGGACCAGCACCAGCACGCAGAACGCGACGAACGAGAAGGTCGCGAGCGCGGACTCCAGCGAGAGCACGAGGAACAGCGCGAGCGCCGCGAAATCGAGCGGCGAAGCGGACCCGGCGCCCTTCACGAAGCGCATCAGCAGAACGCGCGCGGCCGCGATGGCCGCCACGCTGAGCGCCATCGGGGCGGTGGTGGGCGCGCCATCGAACAGCGCACGCCCAAGGCCCGCGGCAGCGCCGACCACGACGAAGAGCGCAGCCAGCTCAGCGGAACCACGCGCCGCTCGTCGCTGCAGCACCACCGCGATCCCGAGCGTCGAGAGCAGCGAGGTCAACCCGACCAGCGCGTGAGCGACCGTACCTCCAGCCGCCAACCACACACCGACCACGCCGGAGACCATCACCGCGCCGAACCGGAGGAGCTGGGCCGCCGAGTCGTTCTCGGCTGCGACGACGTGGCCCGACGGCGTCCTCCTCCACATCCATCCGGGGAGCGCCCCGAAGATCGCGGCGACGAGCAAGGAGGGGAGCGCCTGCGCCAACAAGGGCCGCTCTTCGTCCAACAAGAACCACCCGACGTAGCCCGCCGTGGTCGCAAGCGACAGGAGCGCGCAGGACCACCACCCGCGTCGCACAGAGAGCCCGATCACTGCGACGTCGAGGAGGAAGACGTACGCCAGGACGAGCGGCGAAAGCGGCGTCGCCGAGAGCGCCTCCCCCGCCGTGTGGAACGCGAGCGGCGCCGCGAGCCCACCGAGCAAGCCGAGGAGAGCGACTGGGGCCGAGTCGCGATGGGTGGCGTACGCGAGCGTGGCGACGGCGCAGACCACGAAGAGCCCGAACGCCGCGGGTGCGTCGACGAGACCAACGACGCGGTGCGCCGCCCACGTCGACGCGAACAGCCCTCCGAACGAGGCCCCAGCGATCCAAGCCCCCATGGTCGGATGTACGCGTCGAAGCTTCAGATCCGACGCGGCCAGCGCCGCGAAGCTCACGACGTAGCCGAACACCACGCGGAGCGTCGGGGTAAGCCACCCGCGCTCGACCGAGAAGCGGAGAAAATAGAAGAGCGCGACGACCAACACGACCGCGCCGAGCGCCGCCGCACCGCGTACGCCGAGCCAGCGCTCGAGGTCGACTGGCTCCGGGGGCGGCTCGTGCTCGAGGTCGGGTGTGTGTGCAGGGAGCGGGACGTCTGGCACACGAGGCGGTGGGGGAGCCTCGACGCTCGACCTCGGAGCCGCTGCAGGCGCCACGTCCGGCTCGATTGCTGGCACGGCGGTCGGCTCAATCGCTGGCACGGCGGTCGGATCGATTGCACGATGCGCGCTCGGATCGATTGCTGGCTCTGCGATCGGCTCGATCGCACGCTGCGCGCTTGGCTCGATCGCTGGCTCTGCGATCGGCGCACCAGCAGGAGCCGGGACCTGTCGCGAGGCTTGGTGCAGCCACTGCTCGACGTGGTGGATCCGGAGGTGTGCGTGGTAGAGGCCACTACTGAGGTCTCGTGTGAGGTGCTCGAGTTGCGCGACGCGTCGTCGTGCCTCCCGATCGACCCCGAACATCCAAGCGAAGAAACCGACGACGAGAAGTACGACCAGGACGAATCCGTCCATCTGAGACTCCTTGAAAGCGAAGAAGGCCGGCGCGCGAAAAAAAGAGCCGGTACCCCACTCGCAGCAAGCGGCGAACCACAGCGAGTGAGCGCCTTCGTCGCAACGTTTCGACACCGCGAGAGCAGGCACACATTCACTGCGCGCCTCGCAAAACGCCCGCGCGCGACCGCTTGGTGTCCCACCGCGCGCGGTGAATGGCCGCGTAACCGTCCGTCTCCGTCGGCGAACGAGGCTTCGCGCCGCGTGCGGCTTGCGCGGCTCCCCCGTCGAGCCGCAAACGATCGTGCGCAGTCCGTCGCGGCGTGGACGTTGCGCACGAGGAACCAGCGCGGGGCGAGGCGTTTGAGCAACGTGCGCAGCTCGGCTTGGGCCATCCCGGCGTTGGCCTCGTTCGCCAACCAAGCGGGAGCCACGGCGTCCCATAACTCGTCGTCGTTCCGAGCGACGGGCCGTTATGGGACAAGGGGCACCAACTCCCAGCCTTACCGGCGCAAAATACCGCTGATTGTGCGGCCAATCCCACCCGCTCGCGGCGCCCTGTGGTCCAAGTCGGCGCCACGGAGTCCCATAACTCGTCGTCGTTCCGAGCGACGGGCCGTTATGGGACACAAGCGGACTTTGGAGTTGCCCCGATTTGGTAGACAGATTTGACTGCTTGATTCAGGCGGGTGCGTTGGTCTCGAACTCGATGGGTGCGACGTAGTTGAGGTGCGAGTGGAGCCTGACGAGGTTGTAGTA
>CAITIQ010000028.1 GCA_903892415.1 uncultured delta proteobacterium
CAGGCCGAGGTGAAGGACTATTACATCTACCTCTGGAACGATGAACAGAAGCGCATCGGCGAGACCAAGGCCGAAGGCAACAAGGCCCAGTTCGGTCACTGTGCCAAAGAGAGCGGGATGTTCCGCGTGCAGATGAAGGTGGACGACGCAAACGACACTGTGAAGCTCGGCATCTTCGGGAAGAAGCAGAAGAAGTGAGCTCGGCCGAGGCGGATTTTGAGAAGGCAGCCGACGTCACGCTGCGCTCGCTCCGAGATCAACTCGACGCGCTCGAGCTCGACGCTGAGGTGGAACTTTCGATGGGCATCGTCTCGATCGAGTTCCCGGATGGCGCCAAGTACATCGTGAACAGCCACCGTGCAGCACGCCAGATTTGGCTGGCCGCTGAGCGAACCGCTTGGCATTTCGACCCGGTGGGCAGCTCTTGGGTGGCGGCAAAGACGAACGAAGAGCTGTTCGCAGCCTTGTCGGAAGTGCTGCGCAAAAAGCTCGGCCGCGACGTGCCGCTCAAGAGCCCGATCTAGGCCGCTGGCCGGACGACACCGCGACTTGCTAGCATTGGCTCGTGAGGTCGTTCTGCTGGTTGATCGTGCTTGCGCTGCTGGCCATGCCGGGCAGCGCGAGCGCGTACTGCTTCACCAGCACCTGCAAAGGACTGGACGTCTGCGATAGCGTCGAGATCCCCGACTGCAAGCCGATCCGCTGGAGTACGAATTGCGTCGGCTTCGTCGTGAACGACGCCAGCAAGGCTGGCCTATCGTCGGCCGAGATCGAGAGCGTTGCCAACCGCGCCTTCGCTCGCTGGCGCGCTTCCGACTGTGGCGACGGCGCTCCACCAGGGTTGCACGTCGAGTACATGGGCTTGGTCTCGTGCGACGTGGCTGAGTACAACCGCGACGCTGGCAACGCCAACATCATCACCCTGACCGACGAACCTTCGAACTCGATCACAGGGCACACGTTTGCGCTAACCACCACCTCGTTCGATCCGAACAGCGGAGAGCTGCTCACCGCCGACATCGAACTCAACGTGAAGGATCACGTGTTCTCGGTTGGTGACGCGAACGTGGAGGTCGACCTCGAGGCGGTGCTCACGCACGAGATCGGCCACTTCTTGGGGCTTGGTCACTCCGACGCGATCGACGCATCGATGTACCCCTTCTACGAACCCGGAACGACCGAGATCCGCTCGCTGTCGAAGGACGACGAGACGGGGATCTGTGTGCTCTATCCGCCCAATCGAGAGATCGACTCGACCTGCAATCCACTCCCTCGGCACGGCTTCTCGCCGGAGTGTCGCAGCGACCAAACTGAAGGTGGCTGCGCGACCACGGCCTCGACGGAGAACAAGCTTGGTGCGGTGCTGGTATCGGGGTTGGCGCTGCTGGCCGGCGTTCGCAAACGGCGCAAAAGCACGCGCAGTGCTACAGCGCGAAACGCGCCCCAGTCTGTGTAAAAAGCCCGATCGGCGTCACCCCGACCTGCAGGTCGATGAACAGCGAATCAGCGGGGCGAAAGGCGAAACCGAACTGCGGCAGTGAAAGCCATGGGTAGACCGTTGGGCGAGTGCCGCCATCCCCCCACCACGCGTCGGGCGCGCCGAAGCGGGTGGCATCCTTATCGAGTTGATTGCAATAGCGATAACTACCGGGAGGGTTGTTGGGCCCTTTGCACTTCTTGTAGTTCGCCGGGTCGCCGGGTTGCAGGTCCTCCGGGTAAGACTGCCAGCGGTAAACCTCGCCGAAGAAGGCCCAACCGATGCCGAACCCGCCGCCGATGCGGAACTCGACCGAGCCGCTATCGGTAACGGGAATGCGGTACAGGATGTCGAGCCCGAGCGTCATCGCCAATAGATCGCTCTCGATCAGCTCCCACTCGGTGTCCGGAGTGCCCGAAGGTTTGAACGGGAAGGTGCCCGCGCCCAAGCTGAGGATCGAGATCGAGGGCTCGAGATCCACCGAACCAAGCCGCTCGGAGTAGCGCAGCTCGCCGCCGGGGAAGAAAAAGGTCTGACCGCCCTCCCCCAGCGCGTTGACCAGGAACTGTGGCAACAAGACCCCCCGTACGCCGACGCCCAGCCAGTGAGTGTTCGACTCGTCTTTCGGCGGATCGGAAGGCGGCGGTTTTTTGAGCGGGACCAGCGTCACCTTGAGCTCTTTGTCCTCAGCCTCGGTCGCTAGCATGGTGGTCTCGAAGTCGGCGTAGCCCGGCGCCGTGATCGTGATCACCGTCTTTTCGTCAGGGGCAATCCGAAGCGGCTCGCTCGCGTCTTTGGTTACGCCGCCCACCATCAGCTCGAACGGGACCTCTGGCGTCACGCTGACCGTCACCCTCGGGATACGAGCGTCGAGCGTCACTGCGTCGGCCTTGGCTTGCGTATGGGCTCGCCGGTCCTCCTTGGACCATGCCGAGCTGGGGCTCTCTGCGGCCAGCGACTTCAGAATCTCGTGGGCGAGCAGCAGCTCACCAAGCGCCACGTGGCACCCCGCGAGTGCTTGTGCGGTCACTGGACGATGTTGGCTGACCTCCGCGCTCTCGAGCACGGGAACGGCAGCAACGCAGTCGCCATCTTTCGCGAGCTTCAGCCCTTTTTTGGCGTCCTTCGATAGAGGCTCGACCTTGGCCAAGGCCACGCCGGGCACGCCCAACAGCAGGCTGAGGACGAGGCTAACGAGGCACGCCAACACCGCCTTCCGCACGTGGGGGAGCGGAGATGAAGTGGCAAACGAGGGCGAATTTAGGTTAACCTGCGCGCCTTCGATGGCTGACACCGCAAACGACCGCCCGCGAGTTCTCGTGGTCGACGACGACCGCGCGATCCGGGAAATGCTTGCGGAGTTTCTCGACATGGAAGGCTACGCCGTGCGAGCGGCCGAGGACGGTGTAGCCGCCGTCTCGGAACTCGCCCAGAAAGACTTCGATATCATCATCAGCGATTTGAAGATGCCACGAATGGGTGGCATTGCCTTGCTCGAAGAGATCGGCCGGCAAGCACCCTCGGCCGTGACCGTGATCATGACCGGTTTTGGCACGGTCGAGACCGCAATCGACGCCATGAAGCGCGGTGCTTACGACTATCTGCTCAAGCCGTTCAAGATGGACGAGGTCGTCCGGGTACTGAAGCGAGGGCTGGACAAACGACGCATGGCGGCCGAGAACATGCGACTGCGGGAGGCCGTTTCGCTTTACAAAGTCAGCGAGGCCATCGCCGCGAGCCTCTCGCTCGAGCAGGTGCTCGAGACACTTTCAGAGAGCTGTATCCAGGAAATTCGCGCCGATTTGGCTTCGACCTGGCTGGACAACGGTGAAGGTGGGCTGAGTGAGCGCTTGCACGTGCGCGGGCCCAACTTTGCGGCTGAGGTCAAAGCCGGAGCGCTCGACGAAGCGGCGATCGAGGCTCGCCTGCGCAGTGACGGACAGCTGCTGGAGCAAGGAGCAGCCGGCATGCGTTTCTTCGCCGAAGAGCCGCAATCCCCGCTGATCTCGTTCATGGCGGTGCCGCTGAAGATGCAGAAGCGCAGCTCCGGCCGCGAGAGCCTCGGCTTCGTAGCGCTCTCTTCCTTCTCGCCCAATCATCGTTTTGACGAAGGGCAACGCAAACTGCTGAGCATCGTGGCTTCCCGCGCCGCAGCGGCGATCGAGAACGCCAAGCTGTACGAAGACCTTCAGGGCACCTTCCAACAGACGATCGAAGGGCTCGCCAAAGCCATCGACAAGATGGACCAATACACGGCGGGCCACTCCGACCGCGTGGCCACCTACGCGGTGGTATTGGCGCAATCGATCGGTCTCGGCCCAGAGGAGATCGAGATCGTGCGGCAGAGCGCGCTCATGCACGACATCGGCAAAATCGGCTGCGTGCTCAACCTCAACAAGCCCGGCAAGCTGACCGTGGACGAGTACGAGGCCTTCAAAAAGCACCCGCTCTACGGCAAGGACATCCTCGAGCCGATCAAGTTCTTGCACCCGCTGATTCCGGGAGTGCACCTGCACCACGAGCGTTGGGATGGCCGCGGCTATCCGCTCGGGCTCGCGGCCAACGACATCCCGATCATCGCGCGGATCATTTCGATCGCCGACACCTATGACGCGATGACGAGCGATCGCTCCTACCGTCGCGCCTTGCCGCACGCAGTGGCGCTCGCCGAGATCAAGCGCTGTTCGGGTTCGCAGTTCGACCCGGACGCTGCGCGCGACTTCTTCGCTGCAATGGCCGAGTTCCGCGAGGCGGAGGCGGCCTCCGGTAAGAAGGTCCTGGGCTAGCTTCGTGGACGCGCCGATTGAAAAGGCCGCCGTCGAGGAGGGCTCGAGGCCCGCCCGCCCAGCTCGAAGAACCGCTGCGGCGTTCTACCTGGGCCGCCGGAAGTATGGGCCCATCCACGAGCTGCAGGCGTCCCTGCAAACCGCGGTCATTCGCGGCGAGCTCTCCGACGTGGTGCTGCTGCTCGAGCACGAGCCGGTGGTCACGCTCGGGCGCAGCGCGAAGCAAGCCAACGTTCTCTTTTCGCGCGCTTCGCTCGAGCAACGCGGTGTGGATCTGGAGGAGACAGGGCGCGGCGGCGACGTGACCTTTCACGGACCGGGACAGCTGGTTGGCTACCCGATCGTGGACCTAAGGCCCGATCGCTGTGACCTGCGCCGGTACGTGGCTCGCCTCGCCGAAGTGATGGTGCTGATTGCGCGAGACCACAACGTCGAAGCCGGAACAGTGGATGGGCTGATCGGCGTTTGGGCCGACGCCGAGGAGCCCACACGTTGGGCCACGGCTCCGTGGGCGGCCCGGCTGTCGAAGATTGGGGCGATCGGCGTTCGCGTTTCGCGCTGGGTGACCATGCACGGCTTCGCGCTCAACCTCGACGTCGACTTGGCGCAGTTCGGGTTGATTGTTCCCTGCGGAATCAGCGCGCACCCTGTCACTTCGCTGCGGGAGTTAGCAGGCGGAACACCGGGCGTGAAGTCGGTGGCGATGAACCTCGACCGGCATCTCGCGTGGGCGCTCGATCAGCCCGTTTCATCGGTAACCGATCTTTCGCAGCTGTCCACCTCCGAGCTCTTTCGTTCGATCGCTGCGGCCGCGCCCGCACCTGGCAAGCTCCCAACGGCTGAGCTCGTGCCATGAGCGAAGGACGGGGGCCGCTCAGCGAGCGCAGTCTTTCGACCTTGTGCCCCCGGTGTGGCGGACAGGCCCGTGAGCGCCGCCAGCCCACCGCCAAGAATCCGTTCTTGGCGCCCAAGGACGCGCTGGTTTGCAGCTTGTGCGGACTCGACTACGAACCCGGCGCGCCGGCGTGGGTGCCAACACCGCCCTCCTCCCCCAAGCCCTGAAGCACGTGAACGTCGAAGCGCGCTCGATCTCCAAAGCTCCAGGGTCCGTCTGGCGATCTGCGTCGTTCTTCGCGCTGCTTGGCTTGTCAGCAACGGCTTTTGCAGCGCCGGAGATCTCGCTGCGCAGAGCAACCGAACACGCGCGCGAATGTGTGGCCAAGGTAGAAGCTCCGCGTGCAGCCAGCCTGCCGGATTGCTCACCGATCCTGCGCGAGTTCGAGTGGAGCGCGAGCATCAATTACACCGAGCACGACTCCACCTACCGCATCGAGGAGCTGCGCGGACGCATCGCGATGAACCGCTACCTCTCATCGATGGTCGGCAACCCCAACGCTGATGAGCGCGCTGATGCGGCCCTCGCGGTCAAAGAGGCCCAGCAGATGATGGACGCAGGTTCGCAACGGGTGTCGTTGGAACAGCTCGGGCCGCCGGTGCTCGCTCCGCACATGGGGAAGCTCGCTTCGCTCTACGGTGACCGACTCACGCTGATCGACCACTTCGAGTATTACGGGCTGTGGCACACCCGGCGGGACGCGATCGAGGCGGCGCTGCTCGAGGCCGAGTTCGACGAGGTGGATCGCATCGCGCATCAACTCTCCGAGTGGCGCGTTCGCGAGGCTGACCTGCGCAGTGCAGCCGGCGCGGCGCTATGCATCACCGCGCCCTCGGAGGGCTTGGCGCTGCTCTCGACCATCCCGGAGACGCGCGCCGAGAAGCGCTACGCCAATATCCAGCGCAACTACGGTGAAGTGTTTGCGGCCACCAAAGCCTGCGCAGCCAAGGCAGGCGCACCACCGCCCGAGAAGCCTGATAGCTACGGGGCAGGCATTCTGGATGCTCAGCCGCAGAACGCGCTCACCGATATCAGGCTTGCTAAGAGCCGCCGCGAGCTCGACCGCGCGCTCGACGCAGCTCTGAGCGCGCTGAGCGTCAGCGAGGCGATGCCGCCCCGCGCGCGCGCCTTTCTGCTCGCCGCCGTACTCACGCATCTACCTGCGCCGCCCAGACGAGAGGACGTGCTCACGTGGGCGCAGCCAGCGAGCGGCGAAACTGCATTTGCGCCGGAGGTCTTGCGCGTGGGTGCGCTCCTTGCCGAGGGGCCGGCGCTGAACCCGACGCTACCAACGGAATGGCTCGAGCGCGCGTGCGCACAGCTCGATGCGATGGCGGGTAGCGAACAAGCGCCAGAGGAGAAGAAGCTGTTGTTGCAACTGGCCGGCGGCCTGCATTTGCAAACCGCCGCCGAACACGCGCGCAACGGGTCCGTCGACGCAGCAGAACGCCATGCAACCCTCGGCGGCGAACGGCTGTCGAGCTCGCCCAAGGCCAAGGCGCTCAGTATCGCGAGCGCGCTGTACGTCGCGGGGGCGGCAGGCCGGGCGCAGGCCGTGCTGGAGAGTTCAGCGCAAGAGGAAGAAAAGAACCCGCGCCTCGAGCAGGCGTGGACGACACTGCAGGTGCTGCTGCTTGCGCGCAGTGGCAAGACCGAACAAGCGCAGACGCTAGCAAAGACCTTGGCCTCGATGACCAGCGAGCTGTTCAACGCCAAACCAGGTCAAGTCCCGCCCACGCTCGATGAGCTCGACCTCGAGGCGGCCTGGACTGCACTCGCAGTCTCCCCCGAGAGCGTCGCAAAGTTTGACCTGCCGAATCCGCCTGCGCCCGTGTGGCAAGGGCTCGCTGACAGCCAACGTCGCCACCTCTCACGCGGAGCGCCGTTTATTCGAGCAGAGCTCGGCGCGTGGCAACGGGCCCTCGCGGCTGATGACGGCCAGCGGCGTGCGTTCCGCTACCAATTGATGAACACGCGCGGAGACATGCTGGCCTTGGGCATCCCGCTGATGTTCGCTGGAGGGAAGTTGCTGGCAAACGATGCGGATCCCAGCGCAGTCGAGGTCTGGCTCGACGCGCTGACGACGATCGATAGCCGCCGTATTCGGCTTCGAAGCTACGCCTTCATGCGCATGGAGGCCGCCGCTCTGCGCGGCGACAAGCTGCATGAACAGCTGTGGGCAGAGCGGCTCTCGGTGTTGCGCAAGGTCGCCTCGCAGACCGACGACCTCGAGGTTGCTCGCTTGTTGCGCCTTTGACCGTGATGGCTAAACGACGCGCAGCTTGCCTGGCCCTTGCGCTGCTCACCGCGTGTGCGCCGCTGCAACTCGCCGACGAGCGGGTCCAGCAGCCCTTCGCCGACCTCACGCAGGCTGACGCGGCGCTCGAGCAAACGGTGCTTCGTTTTGGCAACGCCGCCTCGCCAAGCGAGGGCACGATCCACATGCGCGAGGTTCGCTCGCGAGCCCTGCTCGGCAACACTCGCCCTGTGCTCGTGTTGCTGAACGGGGTCTTCAGTGATGGCAGGACCTGGCGCTTCAACACCGCGCTGCTTGCGGAGCGTTACGACCTGTTGGTCGTGGATCTGCCTGGCACCGGCCGCAGCGTCGGCACAGATCCAGACACGCAACCCGAGGACCATTTCACCCTGGAGTGGATGGCAGCCCGCACCTATCGAGCGCTGGCCGCATGGCAAGAGCAGAGCCAGGAACGAAGGCCGTTGGTGCTCGTGGGACATTCCTATTCGGGCGCCGTCATTCTTCGCATGCTTGGTCGCCCGACGCTGCGTGAGCAGTTCGCCGAAGAGCGCGCTCTCGTTCGCGGGGCGGTGTTGATCGCGTCTGCGGATGTTGGCACGGCTGGCTGGAGCAAGACGCTGGTCGAGCTGGCGAAGCTCTCCGAAACAGAGGTCGCGCTCGGCGGTGCGCTGGGCGTGCTCGAATCGCGGGTGATCGCCGGGATCGAGTCTGGCGTTGAACGGCCTGCCGAGTCGGCCTTGCAACAAGAGGCCGAGCGCATGATTGGTGCCCTCACCGACCCGGATCGCAGACGCTCGAGCCAGCTGATGTTGCGCAGGATCCGCCCTGTAGACGCGGAGGATCGTCCGATCGCGGCGCTCACGCGCGACCTGTCGAGAGACCACGGACGGGTCGACATTCCCACCATGCTGCTGTGGGGCCGACATGACGACACCCTCACGCTGGACACTGCTCGCAAACTCAACGCCGAAATCCCCGGCTCGCGGCTCGTCGTCGTCGAGGAGGCGAAACATTCGGTCCATCAAGAACAGCCGTTTGCCACCACGGCCGCGATACGAGCCTTCGTCGATTCGCTCGAGGTCGGGCAGCCGCGCGCAGCCGCGCCGCAGGCTCCGTGAGCAAGCTACCGCGAGGGCTCAAGCTCGGTTACGGCGCCGCGGAGTTTGGAGTGCTCGCCTGCGAGACGTTGGCACGCCTCAACGTGCTCAAGTTCTACACCGACGTGGTCGGACTGCGGGCCGAATGGGCAGGCGCAGCTGCGGCAGTTGCGATCTTTTGGGATGCCTTCGCAGACCTGGCGATCGGTCTGCTCTCGGATCGCACCAAGTCGAAGCTCGGTCGTCGCAGGCCGTTCATGCTGGTGGGCGGCGTACTGCTCGCGGTCTCGATCGTCGTGCTGTTTCGTCCGCCGTTGCTCGATTCGCAGCTAGGTCGCGCTGCGGTTTTGCTGCTGAGCTTCATCTTCATGAACACCGCCGTCTCGCTCTTGAGCGTGCCGCACACGGCGCTGGCCACCGAGCTTACCGACGACAGCAACGAACGCACCGAGCTCTTCGGCTACAGGCTGCTGCTCGGCAATTTGGGGCTGCTCGCGGGCGCCATTCTTCCGGGTTGGGCGCTGGCCCGAGCGACCGCAGGTGAGTTCACGCCACGCGAGGCGTATGCCATAGCGAGCACCGCTGTCGGCGCGATTGTACTTTCAACGGCGCTGATTAGCTTCCGCGCGACCCGCGGGCGCGACGTCACTGCGCCGGATCCGTCGCCGCTCGGTTTACGCTCGATGTTGAGGTCGGCGCGCTCGGTGCTCGCCGACCGCACCTTCAGGCCGCTGCTTTTGGCGTACGTGGTCGCCCAGCTCGGAGTCGCGGTGAACGGCACCTTCGCCCTCTACTACTATGAGTACCGACTCGAGCTCAGCTCCGAGCAAGTGAGCTTGGTGCTCGGCCTGTTCGTCACCGCGTGGAGCCTCTCGATCCCAGCGTGGGTGCTCGGCTCGCGTCGCTTGGGCAAACGCTGGCTCGCGTTTGGCGGCATCAGCTTGTTGGGTTTGGTAACCGCGGTGATCTACTTGGTGGCACCACCGCGTGCGCTGTTCTTGCCGCTGACCATCGCCGTCGTCGGCGGTGCGCTCGCTGGCTCGATCGTCCTGCTCGAGGCGTTGGTCGCGGATGTCGTGGACGTCGATCGGCTCCTGCGCCGCGGGCAGCGAGAAGGGCTCTACTTCGGGGTTTGGAAAATGGCCGCCAAGATCGCGCGCGGGCTCGCGGTCGCCGGCTCCGGAGTGCTGCTGGGAGTGATCGGCTTTGAACCCAACGTGCCGCAAACGCCAGAAGTACGCGAGCGCCTGGCGTGGCTTTTTGGGCCAGGGGTTGGCGCCTTCTTCATCGCCGGGGCGTTCATCTTCCTGAGTTCCCCGCTGACCGACGCCAAACAGGCCCGCGTTCAGCGCGCCCTCGCAAAGCGCCGCAAGCTCGCCGAGCGATCGCTTAGCTAAATCGAGTCCGAACTTCGGCTGCACCTTGCGCTGCAGCATCCGGAGGCCCATAGTCGGCTGGCATCAACGGCTGTCGGGCGTGACGGTGGATGCGATCGAAGCCTTCGTTTCCGCGCTCACACGGAGGCTCTATCAATCACTCTATCGGCGTGCCCATCCGCACGGTGGCCATGCTTGGCAATCACTTGCCGCGGCGTTGTGGCATCGCGACCTTCACCACCGACCTGGCGGAGGCCATCAGCAACAGCTTCACCCACGTGGACTGCTTCGTGCTGGCGATGAATGACCCCGGCAAAACGCACAGCTACCCGCCGCGCGTACGTTTCGAGGTAGCGGAGAGCGACCTCACCTCGTACCGCCGCGCAGCCGACTTCCTCAACGTCAACGAGGTGGACGTCGTCTCGGTCCAACACGAGTTCGGCATCTTCGGCGGCAAGGCAGGAGCCCACGTGCTCGAGCTGCTGCGCGAGCTACGTATGCCGATCGTGACTACGTTGCACACCATTCTCGCCGAGCCTTCACCTCAGCAGCGGGCGGCGATGCAAGAGCTCGCGACGCTTTCGGATCGGCTGGTGGTGATGAGCGCTCACGGCGGTCAGATCCTTGCGGATGTCTACGGCATTCCAGCCGAACGAGTGGACCTCGTCCCTCACGGTATTCCGACGGCTCCGGTGCTCGTCGGTAGCAAGTCCCGCCTTGGCGTCGAAGGCAAATCGCTGATCCTCACCTTCGGACTACTTTCACCGGACAAAGGCATCGAGAACGTGATCGACGCATTGCCCGCGATCGTGGAGCAGTGCCCGGACGCAATCTATCTCGTGCTCGGCGCGACCCACCCTCACGTGCGCGAACGCGAAGGAGAGACCTATCGTTTGGCGCTCAAATCGCGCGCTAAACGCCTGGGCGTGGATGCGCATGTGATCTTCCACGATCGCTTCGTGACGCAAGCCGAGCTCAACGACTTCTTGGCCGCGGCGGACATCTACATCACGCCGTATCTCAAGCCGGAGCAGATCACCTCAGGCACGCTGGCCTACGCCGTCGGAGCCGGAAAGGCCGTGATCTCGACGCCCTATTCCTATGCACGAGAACTCTTGGCCGATGGTCGTGGCGTGCTCGTCCCCTGGCGTGATCCAGCGGCCATCGCCCGTGAGATCGTTGAGCTCCTGCAGAACGACGAGAAACGCCAGGAGCTGTCTCGGCGCGCAAGCCTCCACGGGCAGAGCATGGTCTGGCCGACGGTTGCGCAGCGCTACTTCGACAGCTTCGAGCGGGCGCGGATTGAGAACGCTGACAAGAAGCGCTCCGCCTTCCGCGCAAAGACCTTGGCCATGCGGCCGGTCGAGCTGCCGGAGAACAACCTCGAGCACCTGCGCACGATGACCGACTCCACCGGCATCGTGCAGCACGCCGCCTTCAACGTGCCTCGCAACGAAGACGGCTACTGTATCGACGACAACGCGCGCGCGCTCTTGTTGATGACCTTGATCGAGGATGCCGGAAGTGAAGACAGGACCTCCGTTCGGCGGCTCTCGTCGCGGTACCTCGCCTTCGTGCGCCATGCCTTCAATGAAGAGGCCGGTCGCTTCCGCAACTTCATGACCTATGGACGGGCTTGGACAGAAGAGGTCGGCTCGGAGGACTGTCATGGCCGAGCGATCTGGGCGCTGGGGGCGCTGGTCGGCCGTTCGCGCGATCCGGGTCGGCAGAGCCTGGCGGGCGCACTCTTTCACTCAGCGTTACCGGCGTTGCGCAACTTCACCTCGCCGCGGGCCTGGGCCTTCGGCCTCTTGGGCATCGACGAGTATCTCAAGGCGTTTCACGGGGACACCAACGTGCAAGCGGTGAGAAACAACCTCGCCTCGCGACTGCTCGACCTGTTGCAGCGCGTTCGAGCGGTCGACTGGGTATGGTTCGAGGACAGCGTGACCTACGACAACGCACGACTATCACAAGCGTTGATCAGCGCTGGCGCTGGCATGGAGAACGAGGAGATGACGAGCGCAGGGCTCGCCTCGCTCGAGTGGCTGACCAACGCACAACGCAGCGAAGCGGGACTGTTTTCGCCCATCGGTTCGAATGGGTTTTGGAAGCGCGGTGAGCCGATGCCGCTCTTCGATCAGCAGCCGGTGGAGGCCGGCGCCACGGTTTCGGCCTGTCTCGAGGCCCGTCGCGTGAGCGGCGATCTCAAATGGCTCGTGCGAGCCCAGCGTGCTTTCAGCTGGTTTCTCGGCCAAAATCTGTTGCAGCAGTCGCTCTACGACGCCTCGAGTGGAGGCTGCCGAGACGGCTTGCACGCAGATCGCGTGAACGAAAATCAGGGCGCCGAGTCCAGCTTGGCGTTCCAACTCGCATTGCTTGAGATGCGTGAAGTCGATCGAGCTCCAGCCTCCAGCTGGAGCACTGAGGCCAAACGATGAAAGCCTATCAATCGCTGCTAACGCGGCATGCAAAGAACCCAATCCTCACTGCTGCGGATTGGCCCTACCCCGTCCATAGCGTGTTCAACCCGGCAGCGACGCTACTGAAAGACGGCACCACGCTGCTGCTCTGTCGCGTGGAGGATCGTCGCGGGCACTCTCACCTATGCGCCGCGCGATCACAGAACGGCTTCGACGGCTGGGTGATCGATGAGCAGCCGACCATGCTCCCGAGCCCTGAAGAGTACCCGGATGAATTTTGGGGCATTGAAGATCCGCGCATCACCTACATGGAGGATCTGCAGCGCTATGCGATCGCGTACACCGCGTTCTCGCGCGGTGGTCCGGGCGTCGCGTTGGCGTTGACCTCAGACTTCAAGACCTTCGAGCGGCTGGGCCTCGTGATGCAGCCCGACGACAAGGACGCAGCCCTTTTGCCGCGTCGAATCGACGGAAGCTATGCCCTGTTGCATCGGCCGCTTACCGATTCTGGCGCGCACATTTGGCTCTCATACTCGCCCGACTTGCGCAACTGGGGGAGCCACAAGCTCATTCTTCAGGCTCGCAAGGGCGCATGGTGGGACGCCAACAAAGTTGGACTATCCCCGCCGCTGATCGAGACAAAGGAGGGCTGGCTGATGATGTATCACGGCGTTCGGCACACGGCGTCGGGCTGCCTTTATCGCTTGGGCCTCGCGCTCTTCGAGCTCGAACATCCGGAGCACTGCCTCCTGCGCGGGGACTCGTGGATCTTTGGGCCGGAGACGAAGTACGAACGCGAGGGAGACGTCGGCAATGTCGCCTTCCCGTGCGGCACGACGCTGGCGCCAGACGGTGACACGATCAACGTCTACTACGGCGCCGCCGACAGCTGCATCGCCCTTGCCACGGGCAGCATCAGCGCGATGTTGAAGTGGCTGCACGAGAACGGCTCGATCCCGCTCGAACAGCGCTCCCCGGAGCACAGCGTCAAGTCGATCCCGCCGAGCTGCCCGACGCCCTAGGCGACTGCTGCTGCTGATAGCGTGGCCGGGTGATATCCGACCACGCCGATGAGCAAGCTCGCATCTATCAGACCCAGGCCGAGCTCTACGACGAGCTGATCGGGGCAGAGGACGCTGATGGCGCTTTGCAGCTCGAGCTCGCCCACCACGCGAAGCTCGAAGGGGCTGACGTCGTCGACGTTGGCGCCGGCACCGGGAGGATCTCACGGCTGCTCGCCGACAAGGCGCGCAGCCTCACCTTGGTTGACCGCGCAGCGCCGATGTTGGCGGTCGCACAGCGACATCTCGAAAAGGTTGGGGTACCGTTTTCGGTGCACGAGGCCGACGCGCAGCAACTGCCGCTCCCCGACGCGAGCTTTGATCTGGCGGTGGCCGGCTGGGTGTTCGGTCACTTCCGCCATTGGATGCCCGACGGGTGGCGCGGCGAGGTGGCGCGCGCGGTCGCCGAGATGCGCCGCGTGGTGCGACCAGGCGGCACGCTGGTGGTGATCGAGACGCTCGGTACTGGTCACGAGCAGCCACGCAAACACGCTGGGCTCGACGAATACTTCGCTGAACTCGCGACGCTCGGATTTAGCCAGCGCTGGATTCGAACCGACTACCAGTTTTCATCGGTCGCCGAGGCCGTGCGCATTTGTGGAGCCTTCTTCGGAGCGGAGCTGATCGCGACGATCGAACAACAACGCTGGGCCCGCGTGCCTGAATGCACCGCTGTATTTGTCAGTCAGCAGCCCGGCGCAGCATTCGGACCTTGAAAGCCGGCTGCGAGCGCCGAACAATGCGGCGATGCAAATTTCTTCGGAGGTGATTGCTCGACGTTCAGCCCGGCGCGGCGTGCCGATGGGGCTCGCTGCCTTGGCGATGCTTGTGGCTTGCACGTCCTCGAGGGCCAACTCTCGGCCGCCTCCCATTTGCCAATTTCCAGGACAAATGGGCTGTGTTCCACCCAACTACGGCAACGGTCCCTCGCTCCCTCCCCAGGTCTGTCAGCAGAACCCGAATCAACCGGGCTGCCAGCCGAATTACGGCCCGCCCCAAGGCTACCCACCGCCCGGAGGCTATCCGCAGCCTGGGCCGCAACCTTCGTATCCGCGCACAGGCGGCCCTGGCTACCCGGGCCGTATGCCTTACCCTTACCCCGCGCCGGGGCCTTACCCTCAGCAGCAATCCCCCGGTTCGTTCTTGCTGCCCAGCGCAACGCCGGTGCCTGCTCCATCCGCCTCTGCGGCGGCGCCGCCGCCTCCCACCGTGGTCACCACGCTCTCGCAGGAAAAACAGAACTGCCTCGGGGAAAACGGTAGTGACGAGGATTGCACCGCGGCGCTCAAGCAGCTGGCCGACGGCAATGCGAGCGGCAGCGAAAATGATGCGGTGCTGGTCTATGAGAAGGCCTGCGCCAAGAAGGCGAAGTTGCTCGGCTGTGGGGCTTTCAAGTCGCAGGCTGTGACAGCTGAAGATCGACCGACGATCGGTCTCTTGGGCCTTTGTGAGTTTGGGCGTTACGAGGCTTGCGAGGACGTCGTAACCAAGGCGCCGCCGCTGAAGGCCTGGCTCATCAACCTCAAGGAGAGCGGCTGCAAAAAGGGCGCAACCGCGCTGTGCAAGAGCTACAAGGCCTGCAAAGCCAAGACCGATTGGGGCTGCAAACCAGCCGGTTCGGGCTCCGAGGTGTGCGGCTGCGTGCCGCAATGCAGCGGCACCTTGAGCGTCACCGCCGGCACGCGCAGCTGGCCCGACGGTTCGAAGCGCGGCGTATTCGCCTGCGAACCATGAAGGGCAGCATCCGCCTGCGGCGGCTTCGAGCGCTCTCGCTCGCGGCGCTCGCGCTGCTTGGTTGCGGCAACAGTGAGTCGAGTCGACGTCCACCGCTGGGTAAACCGAGCGACGCGCGCGTGACGCAGGTACTGGCAACCGCGTCCACGAGCGTGGCCGCGATTTCAACGACTGCGACAACGACCTCGGCGCAGGTGCCCTCCACGCCGGGCAAACGCGGTATGCACGAACCCAGCGCCGAGTACCGTCAGCGTTACGCCTGGCTCGAGGCCGGCATCAAGATTCGAACGCTCGAAGAGAGCTTCGAGCCGCCGGCCGGCTACTCGCGCAAAGCGCTCCCGGCCGAAAGCTTTTCTTCGTTCCTGAGGCAGCTGCCGCTGCGTGCCGAGGGCTCGCCCGTCAATACCTATGAACGCAAGCTGCTCCTGGAAGGCGGTGACCCGCGTATCGCGGCGGTGGCCGAGCTCGATCTCAGCTACGCCGACATTCAACAGTGCGCCGACTCGGTGATTCGCCTGCACGCCGAATGGCGTTGGTCGCAGAACACCGCCGAGTCGGTGGGCTATCACTTCCTCAGCGGTGACTACGCGAAGTGGAGCCGCTATCGCGAAGGACAACGGCCGAAGGTCGACGGCGCCAAGGTGGTTTGGGTGGGCGGCCTGGCTCTGAAGAATGACCACGCCTCCTACCGCAAGTACCTCGACATGGTGTTCAACTACGCCAGCACGATTTCGCTCGCCGGCAAATCGAGCCAAGCGGTCGAGCGCAGCGACGTACGAGCGGGGGACTTCTTCATTCTCCCCGGCGGCCCGGGTCACGTGATCCTAATCCTCGATCTGGCCGAGAATCCCGAGGGGAAGCGCATGGCGCTGCTCGGTCAGGGGTACATGCCAGCGCAAGACTTCCAGGTGCTACGCGGGGAGAGCGGCGGCTGGTTTGACCTGCAGGGAGACAGCGTCGACACGCCGTTTTGGCCGGTGCCATTTCCCTGGTCCAGTCTGCATCGAATGAAGGAAGCAGCAGCTCCGTGAAGCTGCGCAGGGTGCTCCCACTCGCCTTTGTCGCGACCGTACTGGCACCGTCGCAGGCGCAAGCCGTGGAGCAAGAGTGGCATCTCGGCGGCGCCGCCAATTACGGCCTGCTGACCTTCGCGCGCGCACCTTCTCGCAACGGCTTCGGTGGCCAGCTGCTCGCGCGCTACGGCTTGAACGATGCGCTCGATCTCTCATTGAGCGCCGCAGCGATGAGCTTCCTCGAAGATGGGCGGCTTGTCTTTTCGGGTGCTGCCGGCGTTGCGTACGTGGTGGACGTGCTGCGCTGGATCCCAACGGTCGGCGCGCATATCGGCGTGGTGGATATCGTGACCACGCGCTGTGAGACCTTGCCCGAGCTCTGCTACCACGACATCCGCCCCACAGTGGGCGTGCCCATCTCGCTCGAATACCGCGTGCTGCCAGAACTGCCAGTGGGCGCGCGCTTCGAGCCGACGTTGCTCTTGTTCGGTGAACCCTCCTGGCTGCTCACCACGTCGCTGTACGGCGCGGTGGCCTTCTGAAGCGAATCGATACGGCCCAGCATGAGAATTGGTCTTTCCGCGAGCATGATGCCGGCCGATCCGGCGCGAACGATCTTCAACGGCCGACCGCTGCTCTTCGTCGAGCGCTCGCTCACCGAATGGCTCTCGGTTCCGGGCGTGAACGTGTACGTGCTGACCGAGTCGAGCCACGGCTACGAAGCGATGGCCGAGGATCTCGACGGCTTGGTGCTCTCGGGCGGGGTGGACATTGCGCCGGGAGCCTATGGCGAAGTTGCGCGACGTCCGGCCTGGGAGGGAGATCCGCGACGCGATGCCTACGAAATTGCGCTGTTTCGCGCGATGCTGGCTCGCGACAAGCCGGTGCTCGGTATCTGCCGCGGACACCAATTGATCAACGTCGCGCTGGGCGGCTCGTTGCACCAAGACGTGCTCGAGGATAGGCCGGATGCGCTCGTGCACCGCGATGCCGTCCAATACGATCGCAACCAACATGACATCCTGTTGCAGCCTGAGGGCGAGCTCGCGCGGATCTATCCGGGGGTTGCGCGTGCTCGCGTAAACACCGTGCACCATCAGGCGGTGCGTCGCTTGGGCGAGGGCCTCGTGGTTGATGCGCTCTCGGCAGAGGATGGCGTGATCGAGGCGATAAGTCTGCCTGGCCGCAGCTTTGTTCGCGGCATCCAGTGGCACCCGGAATTTCGAGATCCCGAGGCGAACCATCGCTTGGACAACAGCGTGCTGCGCGAGGCCTTCTTCCAAGCGGCTCGGGCTCGACGCTCAGGCTAGCCGCAGGGCGCGATGGCGCTTTCCGCTTTTGTGGCGAGCAGCGGCGCATCGTGGCACCATACCGCCGTCATGTTCGACCTTCGTTCTTCGCGCAAAGCACAGTCACTCCTCGTCGTTGTGGGCCTGCTGACGAGTTCACTCGTTGGCTGCAAGAAGGAGGAAGAAAGCGAAGCGCCCATCAAGCGCAAGTCGACCTCCGAGTCGACGTCCACCTCCACGGCAGCGGCGCCTGCTCCAACCCCTGCGCCCCTACCGCCAACGCCGACGCCGACGCCAACGCCTGAGGCGACGACGACCACCACGACCACGACGACGGCCACTGGGACCACGACGGCCACTGGGACCACCACGACCACGGCGCCCTCTGCGACCAGCTCGACGTCCGGTGCAAAGCCTGGTTTCCCTGTGATTCCCACCGCCATCCCCACGACGATCCCGCCGATCCCCACCGGTTTGCCGATCCCGAAGTTCCCTGGCAGCAAGTGAGCAACCTGCGCAGGTCGGTTCCGGAGCTCCTACTCCTTATGCCGAGCCTCGAGCACTTTTGATCGGCAAGCGGCCCGCTGCGCATAAACTCAAGAGCGGAACGGAGGAGCGAGTGGCCAGAAGAGATGATCGGATCGACTCAGGCGTTGCGGTGTACGAAGACATCATTGCACTCGCTGAATGTTCGGCTCGCGACCTCGAGCTTCACACGCGGGATTCCGAGGCGAGCGATCTCTCGGTCGCGCTGCGACGAACCATCCAGGCCTTGCGACTAGCGGTCGTCGCCGACGCGGAACCAGCCATTTTGATGCGTATTCAGCTGCGGCTCGAGACGATGACGCGGCAGGTCTCCACCATCTTGGCCAACTGCGAGGCGAAGCCGGATTCGCAACGCGTCACAGCTCCGCCTCCTTCAGGGCTCGACCCAGCGACGCTGTTTCAGCATCAAGCGTCTCCCTCCGAGCGGCCCACACTCAGACCGGAACCGCCTGCGCAAGCCAAGTCCGGCGTGGTGTCGAAGGTTCAAGCGCCGGATTCGTCCGTTGGCAAATCGCGCACGGGTGCGTAGCGGCCTGCTGCTTGCGCTGGTGCTCGGCTGTGACACAGCGGCCGAATTCCCGCCCACGCCCGCGATGGTGGCGTTCGCTGCGCCAGGCCCGGCCCGCCAGCGTCAGCACGCTGCGGTAGCGGCCAATCGCGCCTGCACAGGATGCCACGTCGAAGAGGCCGCTGAGTGGCAGGGGTCCCTGCACCAACGCGCCAACATCGAGCCCGCGTACCTGCGTGCCTTCGCCATCGAGCCGATGCCGTTCTGTCGCAGTTGCCACGCCCCCGAGGCCCTCGTCGATCAAGCGCCGGATCACGAGGTGAGCGCGCTCGGGGTTGGCTGCGTCACCTGTCACCTGACGAGCGGCGAGGTCTTGGCGACGCCGGGGACTGGCAGCGCGCCGCACGGCCTCTTGAGAGACGCAGCCTTCAGCAGCAGTCGGGCTTGCGAGGGTTGTCATCAGTTTCGCTTTCCCGGACGGATGAGCGCTGACCCAGCCGACTTCATGCAGACGACGGTGATGGAACACGAGGCGAGTGGCTCCAGCCAGAGCTGCGCCGACTGCCACATGCCTCGCGAAGCGAATGGCAAACGCTCGCATCGCTTCGTCTCGTCGCGCGATCCCGAGAAGCTCAAACAGGCGCTCTCGGTTTCGGCCGAGCGAAGCAGTGGCGCGGTCAAACTCGCCCTGCGGCCCGTCAACGTCGGGCACTCCTTTCCGACTGGGGATCTGTTCCGCCGACTCGAGGTGAGCGTCGAGGCGTACGGCGATGATCACGCCGTGGTCGCGAGCGAGCGCCGCTATTTGACGCGTCACTTCGACCTCACGTCGCGCGGGCGCATGCTGCTAAAGGACGACCGGCTGACGCCCGCAGGCGCCACGCTCGAGTTTGATTTGGGACCACAGGCCGCGGGCTTCCCCATCGCCTACCGCGTGGCGTACCAACGCGTCGCTCACCCGCAAGGAATCGACGAGGCCGCCGCGGTGCTCGAGGACGAGGTCGTACTGGCGCAGGGAGATCTTCCGGCGCGCTGAGCGAGACTTCCGGCAAGGCGAACTCAGAGGATCGCCCGCGCCAGCTGCCCCGGAACGAGCGCGTCGAGGTTGTCCAAGAACTTCACGACGTCCTCCAGCGGAGCATCCGCCGTCGCGCTGAATTTCTCGGCGTCCGCCACGAGCTTCGCGGACTTGGCGTGAGGCACGAGCGGTAGCCAGAACTTCTTGGAGTCTGGAGCAACGAGCTTGTCGAGGAGCCCAATCCACTTCTCGGCGTCCTTCTTCTCCGTCTCTGCGCTCTTGGTTTGCTCGACGTACGAAACGTGCAATCCCGTCTCGGTCCGTTCGAGATCGAAACGAGCCTTCTTCGGCGTGTACTCCTCCCTCCAGTAGGCGAAGGTCTTGTCTCCAATCTCGTAGGCGGGCCTGCCAGCCTTTTCTTTGAGTGCGGCCTCGATGGCCGCGCGATCGCGAGCAAGCAGAATGATGCGCCGTTCCATCACGGCCGCTACAGCGTTGGTACCCGTAAGAAACGTCGTATCCCCCACCGTCTCGACCTTCGGCTTCGTCCCAACCGCACTCTCGAACAGGCTCGCCAAAGACGCCTCAGTGACCGAGCCGGGGAGGTCCACGCCGAGGACCCACATCGACTTCTTCCCATTGCGATGAACGCAGATACCTGCCTCACGCACGACATCCAGCACAGACACGTTGGCGGCGTCGAATGCGTCAAGCACCGCCTTTGGTTTCTTCCCGGAGAGCTTCGGCGTCGTTCGTAGCTTCTTCAGGATCGAGACCACGCGCTGCGATATGGCCGGCTCCCGCAGCGTCCCACCGTGAAGAAACACCCGCCCCATGTTGCAGTCCTTCGGAAGGTACTCCAATGCGGCACCTCGCGGCTCCGGAGCCGGCGGCACCGCCGCGGACGAAGAAGCGCTCGCGGGCGCTGCGCTCGAGCTTGCTGCCGCGCTCGCGTTTGCCGGTGCCGCGGATGAGCGCGCGCTCGCCTGGGCCGATCCTGATTCGGCTGAATCCTTTGAGCCGCAGCCAGCCGTCACGATCATCAAGAAGGTCAGGCCCACTCCAGAGAGTTTCATCGGTGCACTAGAGCACGAAGTTCTCGAGTCCAACACCAGCCTCACGATTGGGCGGGGCTCGGTTGCGGCCTCGACGTAGGATCCGAATGTCAGCCTGCGGGTACCACTCCAATCCGAATTGCAGCTAACTCCTGCTGGCAGAGATCCTGCACCGCGGCCCGACGTGCTGAACTCTCTGGATCGGTGGCTTGGTGTTGGACTGCTCGCTCACTCGCTCGCTGCGCCCAGGCTCGGAATCGCGCAGGAAGAGCAACAGCCCGTCGCTCCCGCGCCAAGCGCCACAGCTGCGTCGCCAGCAGGGCCCGCCTTCGTTCATCTGGAGGCCGAGCCGCGCGTGAGCTTGCGTCGACGCGAAGGCCGATTTGGTACGCATGTCTGCGCGGCGCCGTGCGACGTAACGGTCGACGTTTCGCCTGCTCAGACCTTCTACTTGGACGGGCTTTCCTTCGATCCTGGGGGCATTCGACTCACTCCCAATCGCCACAACCTAGTTGCGGTAGACGGCGATCAAGGCGTGCACCTCCTCGGCTTCTCACTGCTTACGGTCGGAGGCGCGGCGCTCGGTGCGGGCGGTTTCGTGTTCGCGTTTCACGGCTTCATCAGCGCGGTCTACGACGATGAACTCCCGGCAGAAAATATCGCGCTCTATTCGTCGTTGATCGGCGGTGGCGCGCTGCTGCTCGCGGTCGGGATACCGCTCTTTGCTGCGTTCGATCCAAAGCTCGTAGTTGAGTTGAAAGAAGGCTCTCCCGTATCGCTCCGACCGGATGGGCTGGCGGTGCAGTTTTGATTCGCAGGTTCGGCTGCAGCGCTGGAAAGGTTGTGGGCCTCGCAGCGTCGAGTCTGCTCGCAGGCTGCTCAGTGCCAGTGATGCCGAAGCACGCGGCTCCACCGCACCCGCCCGATGCGCTCGTGCAGGAGGTGTTCGTGCGGATCGATTCAGACGCTCCAGGTGCGGCTCTGGTTCGCACCGGCGAACAGGACGGGGTCGAATGCGTTGCGCCGTGCATGCGCAACGTGGTGATTCGACAGAGCGCGTTCTACGAACTTCACGCGCCGGGGCAGCTCCCGACGAGCCCGTTCTCGGCGTACTCCGCCGAAGACAAAGCCATTTGGCTAACGCACGAAGGCGTGGACCCGGCGCTAAAATGGGGCTTCGGTGCAGCCACCGCGGTGTCGGGAGGGATCGGGCTCGCGCTGCTCGTCACCGGTGGGGCTGTGAACACGCAAGCGGTCCGGCAAGATGCGCCTGATCTACCGCTCGCGCTTGGCGTATCGGGGCTGCTCTTGGGCCTGCCGATCTGCGCGCTCTTCGGCACACTGACGGCCGTCTATTCGGACAGCCACTATCAGTTCAAGGACCCTGCGCTGCCCGGCTTCCGCTTCTGATTGAAAGCGCCAACCCGAATCCTTGGGCGGCGACACGCGCCACAGAGGCTCAGCCAGCTCGCTCGGCGGGAGGCTTGTCGAGTTCGAACGCGTCATGCAGCGCGTTCACTGCGAGCTCGGTGTACTTGGTCGCGACCAAGCAGGAAACGCGGATTTCGCTGGTCGATATCGCCTGAATGTTGATGCCGTGATCCGCCAGCGTGCGGAACATCTTGGCGGCGACTCCGGCGTGCGAGCGCATCCCCAGACCAACGATGCTGATCTTGGCGATGTCTTCATCGAAGCGAACCGACTCCGCTCCGACCTTCTTGGCGATGGCGTCGATCACGTCGCGCACTCGCGTGAGATCTGTCTTGCCGGCGGTGAAGGTGACGTCGGTGGAGAGCGCCGCAGCGCCGCTGCGATCAGCGACCGAGACGTTCTGGATGATCATGTCGACCGAGACGTTGTGTTCCGCCAGCTTGCCGAAGATGTCGGCGACCACGCCCGGTTGATCTCGCACGCCCACCAACATCACGCGCGCTTCATTCTTGTCGTAGGCAATGCCCGTTACCACGACCTCTTCCAAGTCCGACTCACCGGTGACCACGGTGCCCGGCGAGGACGAGAACGAGCTTCGGACATGCACCGGCACACCATGTTTCATTGCCATCTCCACACTTCGAATCTGAAGGACTTTGGCGCCGAGCGACGCGAGCTCGAGCATTTCTTCGTGACTGATTCTGTCAATCTTGCGCGCCTTGCTGCAAACGTTCGGGTCGGTCGTGTAAACACCGTCCACATCGGTGAAGATCTCGCACACGCTCGCCGACAAGGCCGCCGCCACGGCGACGGCGCTGGTGTCGCTGCCACCGCGACCGAGCGTGGTGATGTTGCCGTCCTCATCCACCCCTTGGAAGCCGGCGACGACCGCGATCTCCCCTGCGTCGAGAGACTGAAAGACGCGCGCGCCGTCAATGGTTCGGATGCGCGCCTTGGTGAAGGAGTTGTCGGTGAGGATCTTGAGTTGGTGACCGAGGTAGCTGCGCGCCCGCCCGCCTTGGGACTGGATGGCCATCGCCATCAGCGCGCTCGCGACTTGCTCCCCAGTGGCCGACAAAGCGTCGAGCTCGCGAGCGTCGGGAATGGGCGTCACGTCGCGCGCCAGCCGCAATAGACGATCTGTCTCGCCGGACATCGCGCTCACGATCACCACCACGCGATGACCCTGCGCCTGTGCCGCGAGCGCCCGACCTGCAGCCGAACGAATGCGCTCGATGCTGCCCATCGAGGTGCCACCAAACTTCTGAACGACGATTGTTTCGGAGCTGGTCACTTCGTCGCGCAGCATGCCTCGTCCCCAGGCGCGAATACAAGCCCGCCTTGTCAGCTGCCACGAGCACGGCGATAGTTCGCGACGATGAACCACGCTCGCGGCACGACCGGCAACCCGCTCGATGATTTCGTCGGGCGCTGCGGCTTCGACCAACTGTGGACCCAGGGCCGCGACGGCACGCGGCTGCGCATCGTGCGGGCCGGTGCTGGCAACCGCAAACGCGCGCTCTGCTTGCACGGCTTTCCGCAGAACGCCGCAGCGTGGCGCAAGCTCGGTGCGCTGCTCGCCGATTCGTTCGAGGTGCTGATGCCCGATTTACGCGGCTTCGGTCGTTCGGATCAGGCCGTGAGCGGAGCTTACGATCTCGATACGCTGGCCGATGACGTCGAGCGCGTTGCGCTCGCAACCGATCTCGGACGGGAGCCCCAGCTGACCTTGGTGGCGCATGACTGGGGCGGACCGATTGCTTGGCGATTCCTTGAGCAGCAGCCAGCGCGTGTCTCGCACTTCGTCTGCGTCAACGGACCGCACGGGAAGATCTACGCCAAAGAGCTGCGCGACAACCCCGAACAGCGCCGCGGAGCCTGGTATACCGCGCTTTTTCAGCTGCCGATGATCGAGCACCTTTTGGCGGCGGGGGGAGCGCAAGCCCTGGCCAACGTGCTGCTGAAGACTTCCAAAGCGGGGACGTTCAGCGAGGAGGACGTGGTGCTTTACATCGAGCCGCTGTCGAACCCCGAGCGACTTCGCGCGGCCCTCAACTACTACCGCGCCGGAGCTCGCGCGCTACTTCACTCCGCAAGCACCGCCGTCGTGCCGCTGCGAACCCCGACCACGCTGCTTTGGGGTGAGCAGGATCAGGCGCTGCGCGTGTCGATCTGTGAGCGCATCGTGCGCGAGGTCGTCCCCCACGCTACGGTGCGCCTGCTCCCGAACGGAACGCACTGGATCCCCGACGAGAGCCCGGAGGAGATCGCCGCGCTCGTGCGGGCGCGGGGCTGATTCTCCAGAGACCGCGACCTCACCCTGCTTTGGGCGCTGCCGGCAATAGCTGGCGCAAGCGAAAGGCCATCGCGTGGTTGCGCCGCTCGGCCTCGACCAGCTTGTCGGTGGCCTTTCCGACCAATACGAAGATGGCGAACGGCTGCGCAGCTGTTACAAGCGTCATCGCCAGCAGCGTGGCGATAGGCGGGTCGAAGTCGAGCAACTCCGAGCGCACGCTCAAGGCGCCCTCTCGAAAGGAGTAGGGGTTGTGCATCACGCCAGTCAGCGCGAGCACCATCGGCACCACCACCGAGGCGACCGACAGCCCGAGCAAGAGCCATTTGGTCTCCCGGGTGGCGCGCAAGCTGACGAGGAAAGCAGCTGCCAACACCGCGGCCCAACCTGGAATGGCAAACAGCGGCCCAGCAAACGCGCTGGTCAGGCCCAGTAAGGCGAAGTTGGCGAAGATCGCCACACGCATGAAGCGCGGCTGCACATTGCCCGTCGTGAACATCCAGCCGCCGTACACGAGCAGCGAGGTCACTCCCAAAACCGCAGCGAGCGTGAGCGCTGTGTTCTTCGTTCCCCAGAACAAGAAGAACACCAG
Source organism: uncultured delta proteobacterium (assembly GCA_903892415.1). Classification (GTDB taxonomy): domain Bacteria; phylum Myxococcota_A; class Polyangia; order Polyangiales; family Polyangiaceae; genus Xiheicaenibacterium. Next base: position 24,852 of record CAITIQ010000028.1, read on the forward strand.
AATCAGCAGCCACGCAGCATAACCGGCCACCGCGAACTTGCTGTTCTCACGCCGGTCCGCAAGCGCTACCTCCTTGAGTTCTTGCAGGGCTTCCGCTGGCAGCGCGTTCGAGTCAGAGAACACCAGCTCCGAGACCAAGCGCAGCGCCTTGTCGTTGGTTGGATCGAGGGCCAGCGCGCGCCCCAGCTCCTGCATGCCGCGCTCGCGCTGCTCCGAACCGCCGCCGTCGGCGACGGCCGAGAGCAATTTTGCTGCGTTCACCAGGTGCTCTTCAGCCGAGCGCTTGCGCAACTCCGCGTCTCGCTCACCATCAAGAAATTCCTCCAGCTGCCGCGAAAACTCGCGCGCAGAGCCGAAGCGCTCCTTGCTGTTCGCCGCGGTCGCTCGCTGGCAAATCGCATCGAGTTCAGGAGGCACCTCGAGCTGCGGAAAGCGCACGAGCGGCTGCGCGACCGGGCTCGCCAACGTTGAAAGTAGGAGGCTCTGCGCCGTCGCGCCTTGATGCGCCATCGCGCCGGTGAGGATCTCGAAAAGGATGCAACCGAGCGCGTAGACGTCGGAGGCGGGGCCCACCTCGCCGACCTCACCGCGCACTTGTTCGGGCGACATGTAGCCGGGCGTGCCGATCAATGCGCCCGCTTGGGTGGCGTGCGCCACGTCCGAAGCAACCACCTCCACAGGCGCGGCTCCGTCCGTTCCGAGCTTGGCTACGCCCCAATCGAGCACGTACACCTCACCGAACTCACCGAGCATGATGTTCTCCGGCTTGAGGTCGCGGTGAACGACTCCGCGCGCATGAGCGAAGGCTACAGCCTGACTCGCTTGCGAAAGCAACGCCACCAACTTGCGCTGGCTCAGCTCCTCACCGCGCGGTTTCCACGACAGCGCGCCCCCGGCGTCGATGAGCTCGTCGAGCGCGTCTCTCAGCGTCTTGCCACCGATCCGCTTCATCGTGAAGTAGGGCTGTCCGTCGGCGTTCGCCGCAAGATCGTACACGGGCACGATGCTCGGATGCTCGAGTTGCCCTTGCAGTCGCGCCTCGCGCAAGAAGCGAGCGTGGCCTTCGGTGCCGTTGCTCGCCTGCACCTTCATCACTTTCATCGCTACATCCCGGCCAAGAAAGGCGTCTTGACAAAGATGGACCTCACCCATTCCGCCGGCTCCGAGCAGCTTGCGGGCGGTGTAACGCGCGCCAGCCAAAGGCGCAGGAGCAGCGTCGATCACGCCATCACCGCGGCTCGAGCTTGCTGGCGCGAAGGACGCTGGGAGCGTCGCCGAGGTGCCGAGTGGGATGGTCGGATGTTCCGCATCCGAGAGACGCACGCTGTCGCTCATGGGGGCCATCCTAGACCGGAGTGAGCCGCCTCAAACGCTGTCAACCAAACAGAAATGCAACGTACTTGACCGACGCAAAACCGACGAGATCGCTGACGGCGCGAGAAATATACGGGAATAGAAGGGTGTTTTCGTCGATTTGGGGGACCGGTTGACAGCGATCGGTCCCGAATTAGGATGCCGCCCGCTCTAACCCCCCCACACACACAGCTTAAGGGGGAGCCCTCGCGGAGTAGAACCGCGAACGACGGAGGATGCTTTGGCGAACGACGTGATGATCGAGGTGAAAAACCTCAGCAAGATGTACGGGGGCTTCCGCGCACTGGACCGCGTCAGCTTCCAAGTCCGTCGCGGAGAGGTCGTTGGGTTCCTGGGCCCGAACGGCGCAGGCAAGTCGACGACGATGCGAATTTTGACCTGCTTCCTGTCGGCTAGCGACGGAGTGGCTCGAGTTCACGGCATCGACGTGTTCGACAACCCGCTCGAGGTAAGGCGCAAGCTGGGTTACCTCCCGCAACGCGCCCCGCTCTACGGCGAAATGCGCGTTTGGGACTACCTGCGGTTCTGCGCGGACATGCGCGGCCTTTCCGAGTCCACCTTCAAGTCGCGGATGAAGCGGGTCGTGGAGGTCTGCGGCCTAGCCAAGGTGCTCGGTAAAGACATTCGCACGCTGTCCCACGGCTATCGGCAGCGCGTCGGCCTCGGGCAGGCGCTGGTTCACGAGCCGCCGATTCTCATTCTCGACGAGCCCACGAGCGATCTCGACCCGAACGAAAAGGCCGAGGTCATTCGCTACATCCAAGAGATCGGCAAGAACCATACGGTTTTGCTGTCGACCCACAACCTGAACGAGGTCGAGGCCGCGTGTGCGCGCGCCATCATCGTGTCGAAGGGTCGCGTGGTTGCCGACGGACCGCTTGATGAAATTCGCGCCAAGAGCGGCGTCGGCCGCTACGTGATCACGGTCGAGGAGAAACGCGCTCGTGACGGCTTCAAAGCTCCCTCCGCCCAAGAAGCTCATGACGCCCTTCGCGCAATCAAGGGCGTGACCAGCGTGCAGGAGCTCCCCACCGACGACCGCGCTCACACCTTCCAGTTGAACGCACCGCATGGAGTCGACCTACGCGCCGACTTGTTCCAGCTGATCTTGCAAAAGGGCTGGATGCTGCTCGAAATGCGACGCGAGTCGCAGACGCTCGAGGACGTCTTCAAGGCCCTCACCCGCGGAGATGAGCGCGCTGACCGCGGCCTCGCCGCGCTCGTGGGCGAGTCCTTCTCACCCGATGAGGACGACGAAGACGAGGACGAGGACGAGGATGAGGCCGAAGACGAGAAGCCGGTAGCCAAGGCCCCGGCCAAGTCGCCGCCCAAAGAGGAGCCCAAGAAGGCTCCCGCGAAAGCAGCGGAAGAAGACGAAGACGACGAGGAAGACGACGAGGACGAGGACGAAGACGACGAGGAAGACGACGAGGAAGACGACGAGGAAGAAGAAGAAGAGAAGCCGGCCGCCAAAAAGGGAGCAAAGAAATGAGCGCCACTCTCACCATTGCCAAGCGTGAACTGCGGGCAAACTTCGATACTGCCGTTCCCTACGTCGTGCTTTGCCTCGGCTTGCCGCTCTTGGCGCTGCTCTTCTTCCGTTCGTCCAACGGCTTTTGGCAGGCGAACCGAGCGAGCCTCGAGTCGCTGATCCTCTACGTCTCGCGTGGCGTCGCGGTGATGGCCAGCGTGTTGACGATGAGGGTCATGGCGGAAGAGCGTCGCAGCGGCACGCTCGAGATGCTGATCACCCTGCCGGTAAAAGACCATCAGGTGATCCTCGGCAAGTTCCTCGGCACTTGGGCGGTCGTGCTGCTCGGCGTCGCTGGAACGCTGCTGTTTCCGCTGATGATGTTCGGCTGGCCGTGGAAGCTCGGCCCGCTCGATTGGGGTCCGCTCTGGGTTGGTTACTTGGGCATCGTGCTGTCGAGCGCCGCTACGGTCGCTGTGGGCATGCTGATTTCCTCGCTCACCGAGAGTCAGGTC
>CAITIQ010000029.1 GCA_903892415.1 uncultured delta proteobacterium
CGTCTTCCCCCGCTTGGCCGGTTACCAACACGAGCTCCTCTCCTCGCTCCGGACGCCAGATGAGCGGGGAAGTGATCAGCTCATAGCCCTTGGTATCGGGCTCTTTGGCCCGCGCGACGACCTCCTTCTTCGCCGCCTCTTCCTCGAAGTATTTGACCGGAGGCTTCAGCTTCGAGAGCTCGGGGACGGCCGAAAAAATTTGCTCGAGCTCGGCGGGGGAGAGCTCAGTCTTCTCGAACGAGGGCTTGGCGATCGGCTCGACCACGGCCCGCTCATTGGCGCTGCCACCACAACAGCGAAAGGCCACGCTGCCGTCGCTGTTGGAGGTTTCGAGCGGTTTGCGCGAGGCACAGCGCCTCTCGAGATCACTGCCGCCTTTGGGCGCACCTTTGATGATGCCTTGTGACTTGCCCTCGCCTTCTCGGGAGCTCGCTGTCCATTCGCGGTAGCTGCCGAGGCCGAGTACGCCAAAGCCCGAGGCGCAACTGGAGGGCCTCTCGTTACAGGCCGCGTCCCACAGGCCTTGCCCGGCGTACTCGTTGCCATCGGGGCCTTTGCAAGCGCGTTCCCATTCGAGCTCCGTACAGAGCCTGCGACCGCGGCTCTTGCACAGCTCAGCAGCCTTCTCGCGGGAGGCGGTCATGAGCGGCGCCGCGCCTGGTTCATTCGGATAGTAGAGCCGGTCGATGTCGAACGCGGAGACCTCGACGACAGCCGCAACAGGCTCGATCGCCGCGTTGCGACCACGATCCCCAGGCAAGCTACCAAAGCTGAAGCTCCCCGCCGCAATGTCGACCACCGGCTTTGCCGCGGGAGCGGCCTTGGCTGAACTCGAGGTCGCCGTTTGATTCTCTGCTGCTTGAAGCACTGCCCCAGCACCCGGCGCCGCAGCAGAGCTGCTGGCGCTCGTGGCAGAGCCGCTTTCGGCGTGGCCACAAGCGGCTGCGAGCAGAAGGGAGAGGACCGAGCTACGCACCTAGGCCTGGCTATGACAGACCGGTTCTAGCGGGTCAATGCCGAGCATCTCTCGTGTTACTGTGCGGCGGCTCGTGACGCTGATCGACTTTCCCCCCACCTTCTTGCGCGTCTTCGCAGGCCTGTTCGGGCTCTTGTGGGGGAGCTTCCTCAACGTCGTCATCTACCGAGTGCCGCGGGGGATGAGTGTCTCTCACCCGCCTTCCCATTGTCCGGCGTGCGGAAAGCCTGTCCGCCCGTGGCTCAACGTGCCCGTCCTCTCGTACGTGGTGCTGCGCGGTCGAGCTTCGTGTTGTGGCGCCAAGATGTCGCCGCGGTACCCGGTGGTCGAGCTGATTGGCGGCGTGTTGTCTTTGGCGGTGCTCGAGCTGACGGTGCTCACGCTGCCCCATCCGGATACGTCCATCTGGCGAGCTTTGGCGATCTATACGGCGGGGCTCACGTTCGCGTTGGCGATGGTCGCGACAGTCTTCATCGATCTGGAGCATCTTTTGGTGTTGCCCGATAAAGCCAACGCTGCGCTCGCCGTTCTGGGTCTCGCGACGGCCTCCATGCGTGAGTCGTCCTATGTGGATGGCGCGATTGGTATCGCGGTTGGGCTGGCTACAGGCCTGGCGATCAATGGTCTGTACAAGCTGCTTCGTGGGCGCCCCGGGTTCGCCTCGGGAGACTCGGTATTGCTCGGCGTCGTTGGCGCTTGGTTCGGCTACGCGGGAGCTCTGTTTGCGCTCTTGGGAGGGGCGGTGCAGGGCACCGTTCTCTTGATCTTGTTCTGGGCTCTCGGTGGGAAGGTGAAGGAGCCCGCGAGCGTCGCTGAGGAGCGCGCGGCGATCTTGAAGGAGATCGAAGAGCTGCCTGAGGACGAGCGCGAAGAAGCGATGCAACAATGGAAAGCGGAAGACGAGGCAGCTGAAGCGCCGGGTGAAGGCATGCTGGCCGCGTTGCCCTTCGGGCCTTTCATTGGGCTTGCGGGCCTCGAGCTGCTGCTCTTTGGCAACACGCTGCGGGATGCGTTTTATCTATGGGTTCAGCCGTGAGAGCAACTCTGCTGCTTGCGCTCGTCGTCGGCTGTTACCCCGCGTTGCCCACGCCGCCGGTTGCTTCTCAGGAGGGCGCAACTCCCGTGGTCGTCCCTTATCCGCCACCTGCTGCTCGCGTCGATATCATCGGCGATCCGCCCGTGGGCATGAGCAACCCGGTCTGGGTCGACGGGCAATGGGTCTTCCGTGGTCGTCGCTGGACGTGGGAGCCCGGGGAGTGGCAAACCCTCAAGCCGAAGTCGGCTTACGCCTATCCGCGCGTCGTGCGGCGCTCGGATGGACAACTTGTTTGGTTTGAAGGCACCTTTCGCGTAGTTCGAGGCTTACCATGATGCTCGCTTGGACGTTTGCCGCCCGCATGATCGATGAAGTTGCTCGCCTGGTGCGCTCGCTCGGCAAACACCGTTACATCAAAGAGGTCGACCACCGAATCCACTGGTCGGTCGACGTGGCTCTTTCGGATTTGCGTGAGTTCGACGCTGCCCGCGCTCTGTTCGAGAAGCGCCGAAAAGAAGAAGGTCTCGAGCTTGGATCCCGTGATCCACGGCTGTGGCGTTCGGCCACGGCCGATGAGGTGGTGGCGGTGCTCACGGCCTTCTGGAGCCCGTCGGACGAGGCGATTGAGCGCAAACGCAAGCTGGTGGTCGCGCTCCAATCAGCGGGGCTGCCGATCGCCGAGCATGCGCCCTTCGAGAGCGATCCTGAATCCCCGCCCTTTCCCGAGCTCTTGCTGTGCGATTGGACGCTGCTACCGGTAGATGAGCTAGATGTCGAGTCTCACGCGGGCGTCTTGGCGGCGCTCGAAGACTCTGGCGAGGAGGTAAACGCCTCCGAGCCGCTGTGCATGGAGCTGCCAGCGCTTTCCGTCGTCGAGCTGTGCGACGGCGCACCGATGGGCATCCTGGGGGCGGATCTCGTCGTTTGGTCGGAGACGCCCTACGCCTACGCGGACTACGTGTTTCGCGGAGTTAGCCGAGCAGCGAAGCTGCCAGAGCCGCCGGTCGGCCCCTACGACGATGAAGAAGAAGAGGACGACGAGTTCGGCAGCTGATCTCGCGCGGCACAGCCTGTGGGCCGACTAGCTTCTGCCGGCCCACCAATCCGCGGCGAACTCGCGATCCTGCAAGGTGTCGATCTCCATGTAGCCGCCAGGCGTGTCAACGCGATGCAGCGCGTGCCCTCGCTCGACGAGCTCTTGCAGGAAGTCGAGCAGATAGGCTTTCTGGAAGCTGCGCCCCTCACGGAATTGTTGGCCGTCATATTGTGCAGCCAACGCATCAAACTCGCGGAGGAGCTGCGGTACGGCGTTCTTCGCGACCTTCATCACGCCGATGAATTCGCCCGCCGCTTCTTCACTGACGATCTTGCGCGACAGCCGAGTTACTCGCTCGCCTTCGGCGGTGAGCTTCTCGGCGTCGGTCTCGGGGTGGTTGGTGCGCCGGACGTAGCGACGGCGCCAATCCGTGTCACAGCCCAGCGCTACGTCATGCGCCGACTCGGTGACCCGCTTGGCGATGTCTCCGCTGTAGACGATGTCCGCGTAACTCGCGACGAAGCCGTCTGCGAAGTGCTCCCGCGCGCACATCAGCGAGAGCAAGATGTTGTTGGATTCCCATTCGCGGTTCTCGACGAAGGTGAACTCGGGGTACCTCGCCCGAACCACCTCTTGCTTGTAACCGCAGACAAACACGATGTCCTTGCGTGTGAAGCCAGCGGTCTCTAGCGCTTCCAAGATTTGATCGAGCATGGGTCGGCCCATGACCTCGACCAGGGTCTTCGGAACGTCGTCGGTCAGATTCTCGAGTCGGCTGCCGCGACCGGCTCCGATGATGATGGCGCGCATGCCGTCCTCTTTGCCTCAGTTTGCTGACTCGTGCCAAGTCGAAGGTTCAATTGGACCTGCGGCTGTGTATTGGACCTGCGGCTGTGAAAAGCAAAACGCGAACAACCTTGCGGCTGCTCGCGTTTGCGAACGAGACGGAATCTCGCTCGGTGCTAGCTCAGTTGCCGATGCCGTTGTCGCAAGAGGCAGCGAAGTCTTCGCTCGCGCCCTTGACCGTGGCGATCGTTCCCGCGCAGTTTTCCGGGTCGATCACAGCGATGAGCACTGCGTTTTCATTGCAGCCGGGGATGCAACCCTCGATGAAGGCATCCTTCTCGGCCTGGTCACCAGTGAACATGCAGTTCATGTCCTCGACGCCGCAGTCGTAGAGGGCCCCGCAAGCTCCGGGACACTCGGGGTTGCCGCCACCGGCTCCGCCGCCGCCGTTGGTCGCGCCGCCGCCGCCGTCGGTGGTGCTGCCGCCGCCGCCGTCGGTGGTGCTGCCGCCGCCGCCATCCGTGGTTGCGCCGCCGCCGCCGTCACTGCTGCCGCCGTTGCCACCGCCGCTGCTGCCGCTGTCACCACAGGCCGCGAGTGCGAAAACCGAAACCAACACACCGAAAAGCTTAACGTTCATGAGTCCTCCAAGAAGCTCCCCGGGGAGCCCGACTTCCCCGCGCGCTTTTGACGCTGCGGAGACAACCAAGTTACAAGCCATAGCCTGTGCCAAAAAACGAAGGCCGTCGAGGGCGATCTTGTGACGGTTGGCTGGCGATTACAAAACGCAGCCACGCACCCCGACCAACGGCGCGCAACAAATCACATCCGCCGGTGTAGGCGCAAGTTTTCTTGCGACGGCCTGTCAACCATTGGTCAGCAGCGAAAAGGCTGCCGCGAGAGTGTCGGGTGAGAGAGCGTCGCGGCGACGATAGAACTCGGGCAACGTTTCCTGATAGTCGGCGTCCAAGCGCAACTCACTGTGTTGCTCTTTGCTGGCCCACATCGACATCACCTCCGAGGACAAGGCGGGGATGCCTTTGAACTTGCCGCGCTCGAGCAGAATCTCGGCCGTCATCCCGAACATCAAGAGCCCGCCGGGAATAGCACCGAGCGCGGTGGTCGCTACGGCTGGGTAGCAGAGGCGCACCGTCTTAGTTCCGAAGCGCTCACGAATCTCGTTCATCGTTTCACGCTGCAGCTTCTTCGCGCCGGCTAGCGGCCCCATCGCGTAGACCGGATCATCGGGCGGGTAGTCGTAGTCGCAGAACGAAACGATGCTCTCGTCACGCACGAGCAGCCCCGCTTCCGCTAGCGCTTCCGCCCACAACAGGGAGGAGGTGCCCATGAATTTGTTGGTCCGCTCGATGTCCACGGCGGTTGCTACTTCAACCTCGACGAGGCCCACTTTGCGGATGTTCTCGCGCTTGCTGAAGTCGGGCGTTTGCAGAACGGTGTCGAAGGCGACGTCCACGTCTTTCACTTGCGTGGGTCCGTGCTCTTCGTAGCGTTTGGTTGCGCCGGCGGCGATCCCGTTGATCAGGTGCACGACGCGGAACTGGCCCTTGAGCGCCTCGACCACCATCTTCACGGTGTCGGGCTTGGTCGCGTCCTCGTTGAAGAACTTGGCGAAGACCCCAGTCTTTTCCGCCTCGGCGGCGAGCACCTTGGTGTGGTGCGGCCCGATCTGCATCTTCTCGCTATCGAGGTGGACACAGCAGATGGCGGCCTTCTCCCCGAAGACCAGCTGAACGGCCAAGCCGCGGGTGATGCCGTTGGAACCCCCGAGGATGAGGACCACTGCGTCCTTGGCGAGACCGCCAGCGGCAGCTGTTACCAGCTTGCGATCTGCGGCCAAGGATTCAACGGCTACGCGGGTGCCATGCTCCGCGAGTGCGCCGACCATTGCTCGGCGGTCCACGCCGCCGAGAGGTTGCTTCTTGAAGATCTCGAGCGTCATCCCGCGCTCTTAACAACCGCAGGGCCACGGAGCAACAGAATGCCTCGCGAGGCTCTGCGACCGTCAGCGCGAAGGGTGTCCGCTGACCGCCCCGTGCGCCAACAGGACTTTTTTCAGGCCTACGTTGTCGACCGCGTGTACGACGTCCAACGCTGAAACCCCGCTCGACGTGAGTCGGTTTACCTCTGCGCCGCGGCGCAACAGTGCGTCCACCAAGTTCTCGTCCTCCGCCCGCACCGCCGCCATCAGCAAGGTAAAGCCTTCAGGTGTTGCGGCGTCCACGGGGGCACCCGCCGACAATGCGGCGAGCACGCCGTTCGAGTCGCCCTCCGCGATCAGTTCGAACAGCTCGTGGTGCGGAAAGCTCGCGCGCCGCTCAATCTCGCTACGCAGCCAATCGTCGCTACAGGAATCGGCGTACTCCACCGCTGCCTTGCCAAAGTAGTTGACGGCGCGCGGGTTGGCGCCATTTCGCAAGAGCTCCCAACTCGCCGCTGCGCGGTCGTTCGCCAACGCCAACATCAGCGGCGTAACGCCTTGGTTGTTCATCGCGTCGACTGCGGCGCCCGCGGCGAGCGCGTTCCCGACTGCTGCTGCATCACCGTCCTCGGCTGCCAGGAAAAGATCGTAGGGGTACTCATTCCAGGCCGGCGTGGAGGCATCGAACTCAGCGTCGATTCGCTCCAAGATCTCTTGCGCGGAGCGGGGGCCGCCGTCCCAGTCGTGAACCACCACTTCGCCGTCTCCCAAACGGGCGATCGCCGCTGCGAAGTAGAGCGCTACGAGCACTTCATTCTCGTCCGTAGGCACCGGTGCGTTCTTGGCCCAAAGCTGGACAGCACCGATTTCTCCGTCGATGGTCGGGGTTTCCTCGGCGTCGTCCTCAGCGTCGGCGCCCGCGTCCTCCTCATCGAGGTCGTCGTCTTCCTCGCCTTCCTCGTCTTCGTCTTCCTCCTCGTCCTCGTCGTCCTCGTCGTCCTCGTCGTCCTCGTCGTCGCTCTCCTCGTCGTCCTCGTCTTCTTCCTCCTCGTTGAGCTCGTCCTCGCTCTCGACCTCGTCGTCCTCGTCGTCCTCGTCGTCCTCGTTCTCGTCGGGGGCCTCGCCCTCCTCGTCGAGCTCTTCATCCTCGCCGAGGTCTTCTCCTTCTTCCTCGTCGTCCTCGTTCCCAGGAGAGGACCAGGTCAACGCGAGCCCCGTGCGAATCTCGCGACCATCCTTGAGTAGGACGCGCACCGGGGTGTAGCGAAGCTCTTCATCGATTCGCAGCTGGTCCGGCAGCACTACCTGGAGCCCTAGTGCAGTGAGCTCGCGCGTGAGCGCCTCGGCGGTCAAAGGTGGCAGTCTGCGTACAGGGATGGAGACGTCAAAACTCTTGATGATGGTCACAGCCCGATGGTCCAGGACTGAGCGCTCTCTCGCAACCCAAATTACAGCGGAATGCCGCGCGCTCGGAACACCTCACGCAAGGTGCTCTTCTCGTCGTCTGTCATGCGCGGGAAGCGCTGCCGCGCCGCATCGATGAAACGAGACCCGCTGGCGGTCTTCAATGCTTCAACGGCGATTCTCCGCTCGACGTTTCGTTCATGGGCTAGCACGTCGAGTAAAAACGTTGCGGCCTCGGCCGAGTCGATGCGCACGAGCGCGCGCAGCGCGCCCTGACGAGCGCGGGCGTCGGAAGACTCCTGGAAAATGCGGACCAGTGGGTCCAGCGCGGGCGCGAAGTGCAAAACCTCTAGCGTGCGGGCAGCCTCATTGACCACGTGGTCGTTGCTGTCGGAAAGGCCATCGCGCACGGCGATGAACGTTCGCTTGAACAGAAACTGCGCCAGCGCTCGCAGCGACGCGATGCGTACGGCTGGATCTTGGTGCCGCGCCAGCGCTTCGAGTGGGGCCAAAATCGAATACAGCCGCACCTCTCCTAGGAGACCAGCCACGTGGCTAAGCAACGCGGAGGGGGGCTGTTGACGCGCTTCCTCGTGGCCATCGATGCCGATCGCCACAAGCCTCGCACACAATGCTTTTCTTCGGCTTGCATCTCCCCACGCAGGGTCGAGCACAACGTCGGCGCAAGCCTCGGTCGCGCTCCCTCGCTGTTCCCACTCCACCAGATCGACGTGCCAAACCTCGGGAAAGCCCACTTCATGACGCAAGTGGGGCGGAAGCGGCGAGGCGTCGATCGCTAGGTCGGTCGCGGTTCCGTAGCGCATTTGTGCGCGCGCATAGTGACCACGCCGGGCCTCGCTGAGCTCCAAGCTTGCGAGCTGGCGGTACAAGAGCCCTACCTTGCCGAACTGCCCAGCCTCTCCGTAAGCGAGCACGGCTGCGAGTATTGCGTTCTCGGCGATTTCAGCCGGTGAGCCTCGGCTAATGCTGCTCGAGGCTACGTCTTGCCAAAGCTTCGCTTGGTTGAGCACGGCCTGATTGGCCACGTTCGCCAGCCCTTGGGTACGTGCATACGTTGCCATCTCCCGCGCAAGCGTCGCGGCCGCCGCGAGCTCACCTTGCTTCTCCGCGGCTTGTACCACCTCCTCGTAGGACTGAATGGCGTAGTGCCGAAGGTTGTCCTCACGCAGGATGCGGATGACATTCACATAGCCTTCGAGCACGTGTTCGAACTCCTTGCTCTCTTTGCCGACGGCGATCAGCACTTGAAAGCAGTCGAAGGCGCGCTCGCGCTGGCCGATCGTCTCGAAGGTGTCCGCGGCTTGTTCGAGCAAGTGCACAGACGACACCAAGGCTTCACGCGCACTTGCCGTCTGCCCCGTCAGCTTGAGCATGCGCGCGACGTTGAACCGCGCGAGCGCTGCGGCGTAGGCCTCCGAATCCGATCCGAGCAGGACCTGCGAAAGGCGCGAGTAGAGCACTCCTGCTTGGGCAGGGTCGTTTGCCTTCTCGCGACAGATCGCGGCGCGTGCGATGAAGCCAGCGTTCTCGTAAAGCGTGGCTGCCTCGGAGAAGTGCCGCTGCGCACGGTTTGGGTCGCGCTCGCGCTCGGATCTCTCCGCCAGTGCGAGGGACGTCCTCGCGCGATCTCGAAGTGGAAGGCGTGCCAGTAGCTCCCTCGGGACGCGGTTCGGGTCGATGTACCAATCCAGCGTGGCCATCCCGCGGATGTCCCCGGAGCTCTGGAGCAGCTTGCGCATCTCCTGTACGACCATCGCGTAGTCATCGTCACGCAGCGTCTGGCCCAGGGTGCGCAGCAGTTGTGCGCGCTGATTGCTGTCGTCGTAGTTCACGAGCGCCTACTTGCCGGAGCGCTCTCCGCACCTTGGGTGGCCTCGCTACCGCGGCGCTGACTGACCGGGCCATCTGCGGTGTGGTGCTTATCGAGATCGCGACGCAGCGACTCCGCCTCCCCGAGAATGGAGCGAGCGGCTTTGTTGCGCGCCTCCTTCTTGGAGAGTGTTTCGTGGTCGACCACCCAGTGAGCGTCCAGCACGTCGAGGTACGCCAAGTCCAACGTTCCGCCGGAGGGCAAGATGAAGACGGCCGCTACGTTCGCCGATTGCCGCAGGCGTTGCACGAGCTCGCGAGGGATGTAGAGCGCGGCGTGGGTGAAGATGTGCACCAGAACGCTGCGTGGGTCCCGAGAGCGTTGCAGCTCCAGATCCGAGGCCAACTGCGCAAAAACGCGTGCTGGGTTGCGCCCACGTTCGCCTTTGAAGGCCAGCAAGAACGCGGTCGGCAACTGGCCGTTCTTCGAGCGCGCGGGTTCATAAAGCCGGGAGTCGAAGAAGCGGTAAACGACCTCCTCACCCTCGAGCAGCAGCTTCTTGCCGGTGGCTAGTGCAACGCCTCGCGCGAAGGTTTGTCGGTCCCCCCGCATCGAGGCGGAGGCATCCACGAGCAGGTAGTGAACCCGCCGTTGTTCCTCTTGGCTCTGCTCCCGTGCGTAATAGAGCAGCTCGTTGTCGGCGATGCGACGCGCCAGCTCTTGGTTGTCCCAGGCCAGCTCGGAGAGCACCATGCTGTCGATCGACCCGCGCGTACCGATGCCGCTGTAGCCGAACGAAGCCGTGGTCCCAGCAGCAGGGCGCGGCCGTGATTCGAGCACGCTCGGCAGGATCTCGAGCGAGAAGTTCACGATGTCGTTGGCTTCGGGGCTTTGGAAGGCGCTGAGCAAGTCAACCTGCGCCATCGCTCCCTCGCCGGTGTCTGACCCGAGCAGTCCAAGCAACGTCAGCGTGTCGGTATCGATGGCGTCGGCCAGGGTCAGCACGAAAAGGCGCACCGAAACCAGCGTCTCCAGCGCGTTCTTCTCGTAACTGCGGTCGGCGGCTGAAAGCAACGAAGTGAGCTGGGGCTCGATGCGCTCGAACAGGTTGGGATCGAATGGCACCGCAGTGGGGTACGCGGCTCGGGTCGAGAGCCTCGCCGAGACCACCCCCAACAGGCGAGCGAGCACCGTGGCAATGAGATCGTCTCCAAGCCGAAGTTGTCGCGCTCGACGCACTGCTTCAGCATCCGTAAGTTCTTCCAAGAGCTTCGCGTAGAGTTCGGTGGCGTTGGCCAGTTGTTGGGCCTCACGTTCGCCGAGGACCTGACGCAAGTCTGCTCGCGCACCGAGCACGTACTGCTCACGCGGCGCGGCGAACAGCATGCCGAGGTCATGCACCATGAAGAACGGCAGATTCAGACCGAGGCGCTGCGTCAGGTCTTGCCAGGAGAGCGCGCGCATCGCGCTCGTCCCCGCGATGGGACGCACGTGGGAAAAAGCCAAGGAGCCCAGCGGTCCGAAGACTCCGGGCTGGCGACTGAGACTCTCGGGAACCGGCACAGGGGAGGGCTAGGCTAGCGAGCCCTGGACGAATCGTGAAGCGGTGAGGCGCTCACGGGCACTTCACGATCGGCGTGATTGGAGCGAAGTTCCACTGCGAGAAGTCCTGTGCGTCGTAGTTCGCCATCTCCGTCTCGAGCACGCTCTGGATCTCGCTGAAGGTCTGGCCGAGCTTGTTCGTCGGCGTTCCACCCGACTCGCTGAGCGCGAGGAATTTGGACCGACAGCAGATGTCCACCGGCTCAGCGATGCTGTTCGCCGGGGCCAGCGAATCGAGGTCCCCATCCCCGTAGAGCACGCGACCGTCCACGAGCACCAATGTCACTTCACGCGGGGTGGCGGCCAGGATCGTGTCGTACGGATCGGCAGCGAGAGGAAGGTAAACGGCGATGTCTGCGCGCTTCCCAACCTCGAGCGAGCCAAGCTGCGCGTCCACGCCGAGCACGTCGGCGGCGTGGATCGTGCCCATCTCGAAAAGCTCGCGCGGCGTGAGAATGTTGCCGAACTCTGCGTTGTCCACCTCGTCGGCGAAACGCAGCTCATCCAGGATGTTTTGACTGCCACCGAGCGACCAGTCAGGCGCGATCGCCACGCGAATTCCCTCGTTGAGTGCGGTGGGGATATCGGTGGTCTTCGTCAGATCGGTGCCGGCGCCATAAAGGAAAACGTTGGAGCGGGGCGACCAAACCAGGCCCATGCCTTCTTGCGCCATGGTCGCGAACTGAGGCTGCTGCAGCGCCGTTCCGTGAATGATGGTGGTTTTGCCGTCGATCAAGCAACCGTCCACGGTGGTGATGGTGTTCAGCGTGGTGAACTCATTGCGCGAGGTTTGGTCTACTCCTTCGGCGATGTGAATGACGTAGGCCGTGGTGTCACCATCGGCGAAGTTCGCGCAGACGCCGTCGGCCGAGCTATTCGACGGGAAGATGGTGGCCGTCTGCATGGTGTCGCTACCCAGGTCATTGGCGCTGGTGTCGATCGTGCGGGAGACCGAGCCGTAGCAGCTGTTGCTGCCCGCGGAGGCTTGCACGCTGGTGGTGCCGGCGATGAGGGCCTTGGTTTCCCCGTACTTGTTGAGCTCACATTCAAGCGATACGGGCGAGGCCCCTTGCCCCTCGAGCCATTGCTTCGCGTCGACGACGGCGCCGTAGCGAGGATCATTGGGCCACTGGTTGTGGTTTTGGTAGGTCTGCGTAGGCGACCAGTCGTCCTCGTCGAAGATGTCGAACAGGATGTGATTGTGTGCGTCCAAAAAGCCTGGCGCGATCACTCCGTTCGTCTCGATCACGGTGGCGCCGTTTGCCTGGGCCGCACAGGAAGCCGCCGCACAAACGATGAGGTTGCCGTCCACCACGAGCTCGCCCTCGAGCGGGCCGGCCGGAAGCAACAGCGTCCCGCGCAACAACAGCTTTGTGGGCGAGCCGGCGCTCTCCACGACGGGCCCGGCGGAGTCACAGGCGCCCTGGCCTCCGCCCATGCCACCGTTACCGCCCATCCCGCCGTTTGCACCTGCGCCGCCCATTCCGCCGTTACCGCCGACGGCTCCGGTGCCGCCGTCTCCGCCAACCCCACCATCCCCGCCATCCCCGCCTGTTCCACCGTCACCGCCCTCGCCGGCGTTGCCTCCCACCGTGATGCCGCCGCCGCTTGGTTGAGGCAGCGGCTTCGACCCGTCGTCTGTTGCGTTCGAGCCGCATGCGAGCAGCATGGGCAGCACGGTTGTCAGCAGCTTGGCTCCAAGCGGTCGCGTGGCGAACAGGAAGCCCCGAGACGAATGCAAGCAGCTCATAGCCGCATCATCTCGTGAGGTTCTGAGCGCGACAAGGACTATGGTTGGAGGACGGTCAGCGGAGCACGTAACGCCGCGACCTCGGCGGGCAGCTCGAGGGCGGTCAAGCCAACTTCCGGTGACAAACTCACGTCAAACCCCAGGGTGCCGGTTCTCGTCGCCACGAAAAGCCGGTTCTCCAGCAGCGCTAGCAGTCTGCGGAAGCCGAAATTCGCCTGCGTCAGCGTGCCCTTGGCTTCATGGCTTCCCAGCGGCCGGTGCACCAAGTCCACCACCTCGAGCGTGCTCTCGTTACGGACGAGCTCCAGCAGCGTGAGCGATGGTGGCCCGTCCGAAAGCACGAGAACGGCCTGTCGACCATCCTGCTCAAAGGTGGCGACATCTTCGACCCGCTCCGCCGCGATCAGCGTGCTGGTGAAGCCAGCCGCGCCCGGCTCGAGGGGGGCCACCGCGAGCGCGCCACCGCGCACGTCCACCGCGGCGTCGAAGCCTGCGAGCTCGAAGCGCACCGCGCGCACCGAATCGGAAATGGGGGGCGGCAACGCGAGTTCGCTCTGCGTGCATCGGATGCCGCTGCTCGACACGTCGACGTCGAGCCGAACCAACGTTCCTTCCGAAAGGGCCACCGCCTCGACCGTGGCCTGCTCGTACGACGGGCTGCTGATGGAGAGGATGGATTGCGGAATGGGGCAGGGGACGCTGGGGACGGCGTCCTTGTCGAAGCGCGCCAAGCTCCAGCGCGTGCCGTCTTCACGCTGCAGTACCAGCGCGCCGAACGGCAGCGCCAAAAGCCGTACCTCTCCGCCGTAACGAGCGAGCCGCTTGGGCGCACCGAGCGCTTCGTGTCCGAGATCCAGCGAGAACACTTCTCCCAGCTGCTCCTCGCCTTTCGACAACATGACCAGGGCGTGCTTGGACTCGAAGGCGGCGGCGTCAACCACCTCGGCCTCTTCGCTTATCTCGCTGAAATCCGCCCCGTCGCTGATGCTCAACGTGGAGGCGTCAACGCGGACGACGCGAGCCCCATCATGACCGAGAAAAAACGCAGGTTCACTCATAAGCTGCAAAGGCTCGTTGGGGCGCACGCCATCCTCGAACACGAGGGTGCCGATCGAATCGGTTTCTTGGCAGGCGCTGAGGAGGGCAGAGACGACCAGCGTAGGAACGGACAGCTTGTGCATGCCGCTCCATCGTCATGAGCCGTCCGCAGTTGCGTTGGTCCGCAAAATAATTGGCCCGCTGGCGGCCGCCAGTCGTCGTCAGCCGGTCGCCTTCTTCTGCTCGCGAGCCTTTGGGCTGGCCTTGTGAACCTCGGGCTTGACGCTGTCTTCGCCACCCGCCTTCTCCGCCTCACCGTCTCCCTTGAGCGAGCGTTTGAGTGCCTCGAACAGGTCGATGATCTGCGCCTGCGGCGCTTCCCGCGCGACAGTGACGGCCTCGCCAGCAGCCTTCTGCTCGACCGCTTGCATCACCCGATCGCGGTACTCGTCGTGATACTGCTCCGCCTTGAACGCCTCGGTGGACAGCTGCTCAATCAACTTGTCCGCTAGCTCCGCTTCGACCGGCTTGAACTCAAGCTCACCGGGGCGGTCGACGTCAGCAAAACTACGGACCTCGTCGGCGTAGAACACGTGATGCATGACCAGGCCGCCTTGGTAGGGTCGCAGCAACACGAGCTGCTCCTTGCCGCGTGTACCGAAGCGACCAACCGCGATCCGGTTCGTGCGCACCATCGCCTCGGAGAGGAGCTTGTACGCGCGGTCGCCACCCTTGTCCGGTCCGAGATAGACCGTCTTCTCGATGAAGATGAAGTCGACCGTGTCTGTCGGTACGAACTCGAGGATGTCGATGCGGTCTGTTCGTTCGGCTTCGAGCTGCTTGAGCTCGTCCTCGCTGAACTGGACGTACTTGTCCTTCTGATACTCGTAGCCCTTCACGATGTCGGTGCGCTGCACGATCTCGTTATCCAGCGGGCAAAACAGCTGTTGCTTGATGCGCCCACCGCACTTGGAGTGGAGCTGGTTGAACGAAACCGACTGCGCCGAGGTGGCGGTGAAGGTCTTGATCGGGATCGAGACGAGGCCGAAGGAGATGTTGCCTGAGCCGGTAGATCGTGCCGCCATGAGGCAACTTTAACTGCGGATACCGGAGCGCGAAAAGAAACGCGTGGAAAAGGCTGCTGCTGGACACGCGACAGGAAAAGATCCGTTCAGGTGCGGTGCGCAAACCTCACCTCGCCGAGAGCGACCTCGCGTGCCGATGCTCGCGTTGTCATCAAGCCGCGGTCCAAAGGTCGCCCAATGTAGGCAATAACTTGGCCCATGTCGCGCGAGCGAGCGTTGCGAACTTCGTGTAGCTTTGGCGTCCTACCATGGCATTGATCACGCAATCCACCTACCCACAGCCGCGCAGGGTGCTCGTCGTGGATGATGAAGAACTCATCTTGGGTGTGGCGGCGAGGCTGTTACGCCGTCTACCCGTGGAGGTGGATACGGCTCTCAGCGGCGTCGAGGCGATGCGCAAACTTGAGCTGGCGCCGTCTCGCTACAACCTCGTGATGCTTGACCTGACGATGCCCGAGCCCGGTGGGCGCAAGGTGCTCGAGGCCATTCAGCGTCTGCGAACGGACCTGCCCGTGGTGATCATGAGCGGCTTGTCGGCAGAGGAGTCACAGGACGTCCTCAACGGACTTTCCTGCCAAGGTTTCCTCGGCAAACCCTTCGCTCTCGAAGACGTGCGCAACCTCGTTCGGCGCATCTTGCCCGAGTAGCAGCGTGGCTTCGCGCCGGACCCAAAGCCCAGGCCCTCCACGTTCTGTTGGTACACCCGCGCACGACGCAGCTGCCGCCTACCGAGCCAAGCGCGATCTAACGCGCACCAACGAGCCGGTGTTTGACCCTCTCGTGCGATCTCGCGACGCCGCAACATGGCGCGGAGCCTTCGTTATCCACCAACATGACGCGACGCATCTTCACTACGACCTGCGTCTCGAGATGGCCGGCGCACTGCTCAGCTTCGCGCTGCCGAAGGGCCCAACGCTGGACCCGGAGGTCAAGCACTTCGCGATGCAGACCGAGGACCACCCGATCGAATACCTCGACTTCGAGGCGGTGATCCCCGAGGGCACCTACGGTGCAGGCCCGATGATCGTTTGGGACCTCGGTGTGGTGCGCTACCTCGATGTTTCGGCTGAGGAAGGGCTCCGCGATGGGAAGCTCCACTTCCAGCTCGAAGGTCGCAAGGTATGGGGCCGCTTCGGGCTGGTGCGGATGAAGCCCAAAGATCCGAAGCTTCCGCCCGAGTGGCTGTTCATCAAGAAGGCCGACGCCGGCGTCAGCAAAGAGGACCTCACGCGGACCAAGCCCACCAGCGTGCTCTCCGGCCTCACGATTGAAGAACTGCGTGATTCCCCGCGTATTGCGTCAGAGGTCGAGCGCGAGGCGGCTACCTTGACCAAGAATCGAGCGCCCTTCGATGGCCGCAAGCTTTCGCCCATGCTCTGCCAACTCGCCGAGGTGCCGAAGGGCGTCGGCTATTTGAGCGAGCTGAAGATGGATGGCGTGCGCGTGGTCGCGACCAAGACGGCCGAAGGGGTGGAGCTGCGTTATCGCAGCGGACGCAGCGCGACCTCGGCATACCCGGAGATCGCACGAGCCGTCGCTGCCTTGCCGCCTGGGCAGTTGGTGCTCGATGGGGAGGTCGTCGCCTTCGACGAGGCCGGCAAACCAAACTTCGAGCGCTTGGCGACGCGGATTCATCGTTCAACGCGCCCGGACATCGCCTTGGCCCTTTCGGAGACGCCCGTCGTCTACATGGTGTTCGACCTACTGCGCATCGGTGACGTGCCTTTGCTCGACGTTGCTTTGCGGGAACGAAAGCGGCTGCTCGCTCGCTTGATCCGCGCGGCCGGTCTCTTGCGCGTGCTCGATCATTTGGAGGATTCGGGGCAGCGGCTGTTCGACTTTTGTCGCCAGCAGGGGTTGGAGGGCATCGTCTCCAAACGGGCCGACTCGCGTTACCACCCTGGTCCGCAGCGCACCGCCGACTGGGTCAAGACCAAGTGCGAGCGCGAAGACACCTTCGTCGTCGTTGGCTACACGGTGGGCGAGGGGAGCCGCAACCGGCTCGGCGCTCTCGACTTGGCCTCCTTCGACGGCACGCAATGGGTGATTCGCGGCAAGGTCGGATCGGGGCTCAACGACGCGCGGGTCGACGAGCTGCGCGAACTGCTCAAGGGCCATGAGCGTCCGCGTGAAACCGCGGTTGGCGGCTATGACTCGGCTCCCCGTGGGCGCTCTTTCGTCGAGCCGTTTCTGGTCGTGCGCGTGCGCTACCTCGAGTGGAGCGAGGAGGGCGCCCTTCGGTTTCCGGTGTTCTTGGGCGTGGAACCCAATGTTCGGCCCGAAGATTGTCGCGCCAGACCGCAGTCCGAGGACCCCTCGAAGTTACCGCTGCTAGCGCCTCAAGAGGCTGTGCCGAGCGAAGAGATCAGCGTGCGGCTCAGCAATCAGAGCAAGGTGTTCTGGCCCGACTCCGGCCAAACCAAGGGCGACCTCGTCGAGTACTACCGCACCATGGCTCCGGTGATCCTGCCCTACCTTTTGGATCGTCCGATCATGTTGGTGCGCTACCCGGACGGGATCGACGGCAAGAATTTCTACCAATGGAACGTGCCCCACGGCATGCCTTCGTGGGTGCGCTCGGTGCTGCTCGGCAAGCACCAAGAGAGCGCCGACGAGGGCGACGCGACGAAACACGTGTTCCTGATCGATCGCGTCGAGAGCCTGCTCTACATCGCCAATCTTGCTTGCATCCCGATCCACATGTTGGGCTCGCGCGTGGGTGCTTCCGACCAATGTGACTTCCTGACCGTCGACTTCGACGTGGACCTCTCGACGCTCGAGAACGCGGTGGTGTTGGCCCACACACTGCGCGAGATCTTGGAGCGGCTCGGTCTCACGGGCTTTCCGAAGACCAGCGGGCAAAGCGGTCTGCATGTTTTCGTTCCGCTTGGTCCGGGTGTGGCACCGGAGGCTGCGCGGGTGCTCACGGATCTGCTCGGACGGTTGATCGTGGACGCCCATCCAAATCTCGCGACGGTCGAGCGGGTGGTCGCGCGGCGCGGAGCCAAGGTCTACGTCGACACGGGTCAAACAGGCCCTTCGCGTACGATCGTGGCGCCGTACTCGGTGCGCGCCACCAAGGGCGCTCGGGTTTCGACTCCGTTGCGCTGGGGTGAGGTCGTGCCGTCTCTCGACCCGGCTCAATTTACGATCGCCACCGTACCCGCGAGGGTGGCGGAGCTTGGAGACCCGATGGCAGAGCTGCTGGCCGGAGGGCCCGACATTCAGGGCGTGATGGAGAAGCTCGCTCGGCTCGTGCGTTGACGTTGCTGCCTCAGAAGGCGCTGGTACTCAGGAAGTAGAGCTGGCCGCTGGGTACCGCTCCCGGATCAAACCCATAGGCGTAGCCAACTCGCAAATTGGTGGGGATGCGATAGGCCAGCACCATGGCCAGCCAAACCTCCGCGCCGACCGAGGTCTTCAGCTCTTTGGCGTCGATGGGGTGGCTGTTGTGGAAGAAGCGCACCGCTTCGAAGTCGAACTTGTCGAAGGCGCCACCCCAATCTGCAAACACCGAGGCATCGACCTGCCGCAGAAAGAGCGGCAAGGTGGAAGGCCCCCAATTGGGCGTGAAGATCGGCGCACGATACTCGGCCGTCGAGAGAAAGTAGGCGGTGCCGTTGGCGGCGCCTGCGTCGTAGCCGCGCAACACGAAGGCGCCGTCGTAGATGCCGCTGACCAGCGTATCGAGCGGACCGTTGTTGACGAGGTCGTAGCCACCGACGAAGTAGCGGCCGCGTCGCGGGTAGTCCCCAGCGCTGACCCCAGCCGACGCACGCAGCGCGAGCGTGTGATAGCCGGGCCACGGCATCGGTATGTAGCCCGACATCGCCGCATCGAACTCGTAGAGCGAGGAGCTACTACCGGTGTTCTCGTCGGCCAAGCTGAGCCCAACATTGAAGTCGAAGCCCGTGCGCCCTCCGCCTGCGGTGTTCTCCGAGAACTGCGAGGTCGAAAGCGAGTAGCTCACTCCGATCTGGCTCAAGAAGCCGCCCTCTGGCTTTTGTGGGCGCGGCCCGAACGGATCCAGCGTCGTCGTGGTGGTCAGGTTCTGGTGATAAAGCGCAGCGGTGTACGACAGCGCGACGAACTGCGAAGCGAAGGGGTTGCGAATTGGCAACGAGACGCTGGTACTCGCGTTGGAGCTCGTCTCGTTGTAGGGCAGCTCCCCGGCCCCCAAACTGAAGCCTGATGCACGTGGCACGGTCGCACGGGTCAGCCGCAGTCCAACATCCACCGGCAGCCCTCCGTAGGTGTACGCGAGCGACATGCGCGGCTCGGGCGCGCCTGGGTCGAAGCGCACGGCCGCCGAAAGCGAATGACGCCCAACCAAGTCGGAGCCGCTGGCCGAAAAGGTGACCGCGGTGGAGCCGTAGTTACCAGGCCCAACATCGAGGAAGTAGCTGCGCGGGCGAAGGGTCGCTAGCGGGTTGTAGCGTTGCTTGGTAGCGGTGACCGGCGCAGGCTCTGCATAGGGCCGAGGCCTTTCGATCTCGCCTGGGGGCGCGTCCAGGAATTGGCTCTCGTCGAGGGGCATCGAAAAGAGGTCGTAGCCGGAGTGCGTGTAACCGACGTACACGAGGGTCTTGCCGTCTTCACTTACGGCTGGCCCGAGAGCTGCGTTGACGACGTTGGTGACCATCTTGGTCGAGCGGGTCGCCACATCCATCGCGTAGATGTTGAAGATGCCGGTGCGGTCCGAGGCGAAGTAGATCGTCTTGCCGTCGGCCGACCAGCAGGGCTGCACATCGAGCGAGCGGTCGCGCGTGAGATCGACGAAGCTACCGTCTTTGACGTTGACCAGTCGCAGGTCGCGAAAGCCTCCCTTGCTCCAGGCGCTGTAGACCACCGACGCTCCGTCCGGTGAAAAGCGAGGGGTGTAGGCTTGATCGTACTCGTCAGCGCGCATGAGCGCTCTCGGCGTGCCGAGTTGCCCTTCGGCGCTTCGCTCGGCGATGGTCAAGGTCCCAGTGCCGCGCGAGTTGACCGTGAACACGACCTCGCGGCCGCTGGGGCTCACGTCCACATACGAGGCGCGTAGACCCTCCGTCAGGCGCTTGCGCGCAAAGTCGAAACCGAGCTCGGAACTCTCGCCGACCGGCAGTGAGAAGAGGTCGCGTCGATTGTAGAGATTGCGCCAAACCGCCGTGTCAGCGAAAAGCACGTCGCCTTCGCGGGTGAAGCTGGCGACCGAATCGCCGTTGGTGCGGATGAACAGCTCGTCCTCGAGCTCGCGTTCGCCGCTCGCTGCCGGCAGCGTCAACCGATGCAGCCCGCGCGGGCTGTTGAGATCATCGCGGTAATAGACGAGCTCTTGCGCGCCCTTGTCGGCCTTGGCCACATTGGGAATGAAGCGCGGATAGCCCGCTTCCCCGCCAAGGAAAGTGAGCCGCGTGCCCTCGCGTCGGCCGCGAGCGTCCACCTCTTCGACCATTTTGTTGAAGTGAGCCTCAAGGTGCGTTCGCCATGCGTCGTACAACTCTTCATAGGTCACGCCGGTTACACGCCGAATGGCGCGATTGATCGCCAGCGGTATGGAAGCTGCGCCGTAGTCGGCGGAGATCGCCGAGTAGATGTCGAGCCCGTACACCTCGGTGAGCCAACTGATGAAGCGACTGCCGTAAAGGTAGTGGATGTTTCCGTACGGCCAGCGATCGGCTCCACTCGATATTTGGTCGAGCCGCGCGAAGTTGTCTTCCAGCACGTCTGCTCGCAAGAAGGTGTCAAAAAGCGACGAGCGGATGCGTCCTCCGCTCGTGAATTGGCTTTCGTAAACGACTGCCAGCCCCTCGATCACCCAGCGCGGTTGCGCCGAGTTCGGCGAGAGGGTTCTCCCGATCACACGATTCACGATCGCCGCTCCACCGCTGATGTTCCCGGTGTGGAGGATGTGCGTGTACTCGTGCGTAATCAGCGCCAAGAGCCAGTCGTCGTAGTCCCCGAGGTTCGAGATGTCGTCGGGGGCCGTTACGAATAGTCGAATCGCGTCGTAGGGCACGGGCGTGGCCGAGCCATTCGCGCTGTCGGTGTCGTCGGTCAGCAATACCTCGGTCTTGCTGTCTGGAGCGTATTGCATCGAGGGCGTGAGCCGCTCGTAGATGCTCTCCGACAGCGCCAGAACGCGGTGCGCTTGCCGCTCGAGGTTGTGAGGGTAAGTAACGCGAAAATGTTCAGACTCGAGCGTCCAGTAGTTGAGCCAAGGGTCGTCGATCGCGAAGGCTGCGCGAGGGCTGAGCCCCCACGCAACCAGCGCCACGATCGCGAACAGGGCGCTTTGCAGAACTTTGCGACAGAACGCCGAGCGCGATCGCTTACTTCGGCGACTCCGAAGCACGCTCACAGGTCGTCATAGAGGATGGGCTCGCGGTTCCGCGTGTATCGGTAGACGAGCTGGCGACCTTCCGGGGTGATTTGCGTGAAGCGCGCGCCAAAGCCAGGATCTACGCCTTCTCCGGAGGCCTCACGAATCCACTGCACGACGCCGGAGGCCTGGAATTCAAGGTCACCGGGCAGCTTGACGTGAAGGTTCACCGGCGTACCGATCTTCGGGATTTGGTAGGTGCTGACGAACAGCCCGCCGTACTCGATCACGTCGTTACCACCGAGCCCCTTGTAGAAGTTGGACACCGAGTGTGCGCCGAGCCCGACCACGACGTTGCCCGTTTGAGAGGGGCGCGCAGCGGGGGCCGGAGCTTTGGACATGACGGGCGTTGCTTGGGCAGCAGGCTGCGCGGCTTGTTGCTGAGCGGCGAGCTGAGCCTGTTGCGCCGCTTGTTGTTGAGCTGCGAGCTGAGCTTGTTGCGCGGCTTGTTGTTGGGCTGCGAGCTGAGCCTGTTGTGCGGCTTGTTGTTGAGCGGCGAGCTGAGCCTGTTGTGCGGCTTGTTGTTGAGCGGCGAGCTGAGCCTGTTGTGCGGCTTGTTGTTGAGCGGCGAGCTGAGCCTGTTGCGCGGCTTGTTGTTGAGCGGCGAGCTGAGCCTGTTGCGCGGCTTGTTGTTGCGCGGCAGCGATCTGGGCTTGTTGGGCCGCGTGCTGTTGAGCAACGAGCTGAGCTTGTTGAGCGGCTTGCTGTTGAGCGGCGAGCTGAGCTTGTTGAGCGGCTTGTTGAATCACCGGCCCTGCGTCGAGGCGCACGGTTTGTCCAGCTCCCGGAGGTCCTTTGCTTGCCACAGGCGCTACCGCGGCTGGCGCAGGTTGAAAGGCGGGCGACGGCGCTGCAGCGATGGGCTGTGGCGGTGGAATGTTGGCTACCAACTGAGCCGCCGGCGCCGCGGCGGGGGCCGCTGCGGCTGGTGCCGGTGCTGCTGCAGCTCCAGCCCCACTCGGGGCCGGCAAGCGACTGAGCTGATGCGCGCTCGAAAGACAGCCCGCCACTTGCTCCATCACCGCGTCCACGGCCTCGTGGCTGACCGTCAGGTTCTGCAGTATATCCAGGGCTTTGCGGATGTTGACGACGATCGACTCACGGCCGGCCAAGTCCTGGCCTTTGGACCTCTCGATCCTGTGCAGGATGCCCATGGTTTGGGCGATGGGCTCCGCGAGCTCAAGCAGCTCCACAGGCGGATCCGTGCTGGTTTGAAGCGCGTTTAGTGCAACGGCCAATCGCTCACGTGCGGCCTTTGCCAATACATCAGGGGTCGACAAAGCAGTCCTCCCAGGTTGGGGAGGCCGGAGGTTATCACGCTCGCCAGAACCCGTACTGAATGCGTTGGGGTGGTAGGACAGGGACACGCGAAGACAAGCGGATCCAACTCCTCGAGGCGTAAGCGCGCGCAGGCCATAGAACGACGTCGGCCTCGACCTTGGGATCAGTCGCTCTGTCCACTGAACAGCCGAGTGAAGTGCTCTGGGCTGACCGGCTCGCCGTTCCATTCAGCCTTGAGCACCCGGATGCTGCCTTTTCCGCAGGCGATGCGAGGCCGACCTTGCTCGAGCACCATCTCCCCCGGTTGCTCGAGATAGCTGGGGAGCGCCAGTGACTCGACCTCGAGCACCGTAAGCTCCTCACCAGCGATCTCCATCTTGGCTCCTGGGGAAGGCGCCAAAGCCCTCACGAGCCGGGTGATTCGCGAGGCGTCGTCGGTCCAGTGCAACACGCACTCGTCGTCGGAGAGGAAAGGAGCGCTTGTCGCTTCCGCTTCGTCTTGTTGCCTCTCTTTAGGCGGGTCTCCGAGCGCGAACCGACGGGCGACGGCGCGCAGGACCCGCAGGCTCGGGCGGTCGAGTGCACGCGCTAACAGCCAGCTGTTCCAGCTGGGGTCGATGCTGAGCGCTTCGCTCGCAAGAATGGCGCCGGTGTCGTACTCCGCGGCCAGCCGATGCGCCGTTACCCCTGTTTCACGGTCGCCTGAAAGCAGCGCCCAGGTCGTCGGGTCCGGCCCGCGATGTCGCGGCAATAACGATGGATGCACACCGAAGCCGCCCAGGGGAGCGACCTCGATCACAGCTGTGGGAATGCGGTTGGTCCAAAACCAGCTCACCACGAGGTCCGGCTCGGCGGCGCGCAAACGAGCGATGAAGTGCTTCTCGAGTCGCGGCTTGAGCAGCACCTTGTCGCCCAACAAGCGCTGAATGCGGCGCACCCCTGGTGAGTCGACGCGGCTCAAGGCGCACAACACGATCTCATGGCCGTCTTGGTGCAACAAACAGGCGCCGAGTGGCAATCCCAGGAACGCGATTCTCACGGGTCAGACTCTACACGCGGCGCCGAAAAGTTTTCCTTGTTCGTGCGACTTGCTATTCGCGCTCGGGATGGGCGCTTCGAGTCAGCAGAGTTCGTTTCGTAATCAGGCTCTACGGGCCGGCCACCGTTACGACCCTTCGGCGGCCTCGAGACCGATTCTCGTGTTTGAGGAGGTCTTCAAGTCCTACCGTCCAGATCAGCCGGTTTTGCGCGGTATGTCGCTGGTGATCGAGCGCGGGGAGTTTGTGTTTGTGACCGGACCGTCCGGCTCCGGCAAGAGCACCTTGCTCCGTCTCATCCACCGTACCGAGCAGCTCGATGACGGTCGCATCCTGTTCTTGGGTCGGGATGTCTCACGCCTTTCTTCCTCGGCGATCCCCGCGCTTCGTCGCAACATCGGCGTTGTCTTCCAGGACTTTCGCCTCGTGCCCGATTGGAGCGTGTACGACAACGTGGCCATCGCTCTCGAGGTGATGGGCATCGCTAAACGCTTGATTCGAACGCGCGTCGGAGAGGCGCTCGAGCGTGTTGGGCTCGCGGGCCGTGGCGCCGATGCGGCGCGAGTGCTCTCGGGCGGGGAGCAGCAACGCGTGGCGGTCGCTCGCTCGCTGGTGCACGAGCCCGCGCTGATTCTGGCCGACGAGCCCACCGGCAATCTCGACCCGCAGCTAGCGATCGATATCCTCGGCTTGTTCGAGGACATCCACGAAA
This sequence comes from uncultured delta proteobacterium, assembly GCA_903892415.1. Lineage (GTDB taxonomy): Bacteria > Myxococcota_A > Polyangia > Polyangiales > Polyangiaceae > Xiheicaenibacterium. The sequence continues at coordinate 23,875 of CAITIQ010000029.1, forward strand.
CCGGAACCACCGTTCTGTTCGCCACGCACGACCGCTCCTTGCTCGATGTGCGCCCGCGGCGCGTGGTGATCCTCGATGAAGGCAAAGCCACCGATGTTCCGGCGGGCCTTCAAGAGCACGGCGAAGAAGACGACGGCGGCGACGAAGACTTCGACCTCGAAGAAGAAGCGGCCTGAAGGAGCACCATGGACCTGGAGAACTCGAATAGCTCGGTGTCGCGCGGCATGTTCGGTACCTGGCGCGCAGGACGACGCGATTGGCGGTTGCAAGCGCTGAGCGTGTTCTCGCTCTCGGTGGCCTTCATTTGCCTCGCAGCCGCGATTCTTGTGGTGACCAACGTCGAGGCTTTGCGAGACCGCTGGTCGCGCGCTGGGCGCGCCACGATCTACCTCAAGGATGCCGCCAAAGAACCGGACGTGGCGGCGCTTTCACAGGCGCTCTCGCAGACCGAGGGTGTCTCGCGGGTGCGCCGGGTCACGGCGGAAGAAGCTCGCAAGGAAGTTATCAGCTCGGACGAGTCGCTCGCGGCGTTGCCGGTCGAAGCGTTCCCCGGCTCGCTCGAGGTCGCCTTCAACGACACGATCACCGATGAACAACTGCAAACCATCGCGCTCAAGCTGCGAGCCTTGCCGGCGGTCGACACCGTGGAGACCTACGAAAAGTGGACCGATCGGCTTTCGGCGCTGCTCGGCGGCGGCGTTACGGCGGCCTTGTTCCTCGCGGTGATCGTGCTCGGAGCAGTGGTCAGCGTCGTCGGCTCGACGATGCGCCTCTTGCTGCAACGACGGAAGATCGAGGTGGAGGTGCTGCGCTTGGTGGGCGCCACCGACAACTTCGTGCGCACGCCGTTCGTGGTGGAAGGCGCTACGCAAGGGGCGATGGGGGCGGGGCTGGCGATCGCGGTGCTGTTCGTGTTGTTCCTGATCGTGAAGGACCGCTTCGACCAACAGCTCTCCAACCTCACCGGCCTGATGCCCACCTTCCTGCCGCTTCCCGTGGCCGTGGCGATGGTCGCGCTCGGCGCCTTCCTCGGAGGCACCACCGCCTTCTTCAGCTTGCGAAAGATCGCGACGGTCTAAATGCGAAGGAGACTCATCGCGCCAATCGCTCTCTTCTGCTTGCTCGGGTCGGGCGCTGCGTTGGCCGTCAATGGGACTCCAACAGGTCCGCTCGACGCCCTGAGCCAGCGCAATAAGCCAGCGGCGAAGGCCAAAGCGCGAGCGATGTCGCCCACCGACGTCGAGATCGCCCTCAAAGCGCTGGTAAGCGAAAAGGCCGAGCTCGAGAGCGAGACCAGCGAGATCGCCGCCACGCTGACCGCCGCCGAAGCTCGGGTGAACGCACGCGGCCGCACCTACTACAAGCAGTTGAGGGCCGGCATGCTCCCGGTGGGCGGCGGCTTCGACGAGCTCGTCGATCACGCCGCGCGCGTGGAGCGCAACCACCTATCGATCCGCCGCGATCTCGAGCTCTGCAAGCAGCTGCGCAAACGCCGCGACGAGATCGAACTGCGGCTCGTGGCGATCGATGCGGACCGAGCGCCGCTCGAGGCGCAAAAGAAGGCGTGGGACAGCGCCAAGTCCTACTTGCGGCAGGCCGACGAACGCCGCGCCGCCTTCGATCGGGCGTTCGGTTCGTCGATGTCGCCACCCGAGGCGGTGACCGTTTACGGTCGCGAGGTTTCGCCTGGTGAAGCTCCAACCGGCGTGTTTGCGTCGCTGCACGGGACTTTGCCGATGCCGTTAGCCGGCCGCACCGAGGTGCGCGTAGTCGAAGGGAGTTCGGGCCCGGGGACCGCGGTGGAGCTGCATTCGGCTCGTGGAGCTACGGCTCGTGCCGTCGCGAATGGGCGCGTCGTTTTCGTCGACCGCGACGAATGGGACCGACTGGCGATCATCCTCGATCACGGTGAGCGTTACTTCACCGTGTACAGCAACATGAAGGCGAGTGAGGTCAAGGTCGGAGAGAGCGTTCAAACTGGCTCCGCACTTGGACCCGTGGTGGAGGTCGGCGGCGAATCCGTGCTCACCTTCGAGCTGCGCAAAGAGGGCCGAGCCGTCGCCGCTTCTCCCTGGTTCGGCCTCTAGACCGCCAAAACGAAAACAGCAGCTCCGCGGTTGCGGGGCTGCTGCTTCTTCCGAACTCGACGGACGAGCTGACGTCAGTTGGACTTGAACGGGAGCTTGAACGGCGACGAGCAGGACGAATCACTGCAGGCGACGAGCTTGCACTCGCCAGAGATCGACTTGTCGGCGCCGACGCTGAACGATGCGCTCTTGGCTTTGCCTTCTTTTCCGGCGTCTTCGAACTTGGCGTCAGCCTTGGTCAGCTGGGCCTTCTCCAGCTTGCCACCCTCGGCGATCGTGACGTCGCACTTGATCGGAAAATCTTTGTTGATGTAGGCGCCATCAATGCCCTTCAGCACGATGGAGGCCTTGCCAGCCTTGGCGTCCAGCTTGGCTTCAACGACCACCCGCTTCTCGAGCGGCTCTTCCGCCGTGGCGGTCAGGGAGAGGGCTGCGGTGGTGGCAAAGGCGCCGAGGCCGAGAGCTGCAAACGCGAAACCGATCTTCATAGTCACTCCTTAGCGGTGGTTTGTCGCAAGCTGTGTGCCGCGCGGATTGTATAGCCGATCGCGGGTATTTGAGGATGCGCCTGATGGGGAAGGTGAGGGCCAATCGATCCAGCAGGATCTTTGCTGAGTCGCCTGGGCCTCCGAGCTTCGCGGCTAGGGCCGAATGGGCCGGAGCGCAGGCGAGGGTTGGACGCAGGGGACTGCTGGCCATTCATCGCCGAAGGAAATTTTTTCTGGTGGGTGGGGTCGCACCTTGAGGTAGGCAGAAAGCCAAGAACGTGCTGAAGTCTCGAGGACTCCATGAACGAACGGCGCCGTGACCGCAGGTTTCCAGTGGAAGCCGCTGCGGTCCTCAAAATCGGCAAGAAGCCCCTGACGGCTTCCGTGACTAACGTGAGTTTTCACGGCTTGTCGTTGCGTGTGGAGGATCCACCTCCTTTGCGGCAGCTGGTCCAGGTCGAGCTGGAGCTACCCAACGGCAAGCCGTTTTCCGCCCACGCAATGGTGGTTCACGTCGAGGGCGCGCGCGTGGGGCTCGAGTTCTTCGGTCGGACGTCCAACGCCGATTGGGACGAATTCGTGCAGGGGTTGGTGCGGGTTTCGCTCCTTCCGCCTGACCCTGCGGCTGTCGTCCGTCCACCTCCGAGGCCTCCGCCGGCCGCGCCGCCGAGTCGTCGCTCCGCCGAGCTCGCCCAGCAAGCCGCTCCGCCGCCTCAAGCTTCGCCCGGTCCGCCTCAAGGTCCCCCAGGAGCACCACCCCCGCTCCCTCCTCCCCTTCCTCCGGGGCGGTCTCAACCGGGCCTGCCGGCGCAGCCTCCCGCGCCCCCTGCAGTCCCAGCACCCAAGGCGCAATACCTCGGGCCCGACCGTCGGCGTGCGCCCCGGGTGGATCTTCGGCTCGAACTTCGGCTTCGAACCAGTCGGTCGATCCACACGGCCTTCACAACCACCGTGTCGATGCTTGGCGCCACTGTGCTCGTGCCCGACGGTCAGGTGGCCAGCGGCGAGCAAGTGATCTTGAACCTGATTCAACCGGGGACCAGCTTCTCGTTCCGTCGCGACGGAGTGGTGCGCAGCGTTGGGGCGGCTGAAGGGGGCTATGTGCTCGGCGTCGAGTTCTTGCCTCTCGATCCCATGCGAGAGGTCCTGTTTGCCGAGTTCATGAACACCGCCTACTCAGCGTTTCACCCCGGTTCGTAGATCCCTTCGGCAGCCTTCCACCGTTCAAGATCGGAAGGCTGATTTTCACCTTCGCACGGTAGCGCTTGCGTCTTGCATGCGACATGCCGCTGAATTGGGCCGATTCATTGGGCCGGCCAATTGGCACGCACCCTGCTTAGTAATAACTGAAGCGCCTGTGACGGAGTTCCCCCCCCCAACCGTCGAGCAGGCGCTTCTTTTTTTGTCCCTACTTCTTCTTCTCGCGCTCGCGTTGAAACTTGCGAACGCGGAAGGGCGCAACCGCACGAGGGGCATCCGAACTCGACTTCACCCAGAACGGGTCTTTGTTTACGGCTTGGAGTTCGGCCGGCAAAGCGCCGCGCCCGTTGACGGTCACTCGCGATGACGTTTGGACCTGGATCTGCTTGGTCGCACCAATGTTCGTCTCGTCGGAGACGACGTTCACACCAACTGGAATGCAGGGCCGACCGTTCTCATCGGTGAACAGCGGCACCTTCGCTGTCTCCCCAGCGTCTTTGGTCTTCCCGCTGCTGGCCGCTTCGGCGATGTCGTTGATGATCTGGTTGGCGCACACCGGCTTCACGTCGGCGCCCTTTGCTGAGCCCGAGGGGAAAACGTGGCGCACTTTCACGTCGACGGTCACCGTCGCTCCAACGCCTTTCGCCCCGCCCAAGCCCAACTGCTTGCCGTTCAAACTTGCGGCGGCCGCTTTGGCAGCGCCGCTCCAGGTGGCCGCATCTCCGCCCGAGGCCTTGAGCACGCGAACGCTGGTGACCTTACCGCTGCCGTCGAGCTTCACCTCGAAGGATGCGCGCGTGTTGTGACCGACCGGAAGAGCGCGCGTTGCGGTGGCCACCGCTCCGACCACGACCTGGGTCGCCGGCAATTCGATGCCGACCTTCTTGTCGCTACCGATCAGGGTGGATTGAACCGACTCCGACGCGGCCTTCTGCGGGGAGCTCGTCGGCGCTTTGATCTCGGTGGGAGCTGCGGGCGCTGCCGCTTCATTGAGTGCGATGGCTGCCGCGAGGTTCAGTCCCAAACCGCTTGGGTCGAGCGGGTTTGCAGCCAGCTCCGGCTCGCTCCATCCGTTCTCGCCTGGACCGTCCAACGGCGTTGCAGGGCCTGGTTGCAAACCAGCGCTGGGTTCGCCTGCGGCCTCTGCTGCGGCTGCCGCGGCTTCCGCTTCCGCTTCTGCTTCTGCTTCTGCTTCGCTCTCGCTCAGCGCAGCGGCATCGCTTGTGGTCGGCGGGGCTGGCCGCGCGGCGGCGCGTTCTGTCTGGGCAGCAGGCTCAGTCGTGGGCTTGGGCGCCGCTTCGGGTGATGGCGCGGGCTGCGTGGTTACGAGCGCGTTCGGCTTCGGCGCGGCTTGCTCGGCATCTGGCCCGACTACGTCAAGCCACGTGAGCGGCGCCTCTTGGTTACCGAGCCGCGTCGAAAGCAGATTGGTGGCAGGCGCCCTGCGCGCCGCCTCGAGAAAGGCACCATGCAGGACCACCGCCAAGCCGATGAAGAGCCAACTGCGATCGCCCACGTTGCGAGTCTACGGTGCTGCGGGCCGCCGGCCAGCGAGAAGGTTGTGAGTCGTTTGGGTCGCAGGTCTTGCGCGGCCTGCGAGATGACACATGATCGTGCGTGTGAACCAAACTCAACTTCGCAAGCCCGCCCGCGGATTCAGCGTCGTTCCCTTCTTCGGGGACCTGCTCGTCCTTAGTCGAATGTTGCGAGATGCGCAGGCTGGTTTCGGCTTGAAGGCGGTCTCCCTCTTCACACTTCTTTACGTGGTTTGCCCGATCGATCTCATTCCAGAGGCGTTCATGCCCATGGTCGCCTGGATCGACGACGTTGGCTTGGTGATCACCCTGAGGCTCGCGCTCGACGGCCACTTTGCCAAGTATCGCTACCCGCTTTTCAGCTCACCTGCACAAGCAGCAGCGGCCGCTGGCCCAGTCGATTTGAATGGGCGCGCGGCCGCGCAGGGTTGGGTCTCTGAGCAGCATCGTTAGCTGGAGATCGTGCGCTCGCGAGCCCGGCCCTTTTGACGAGGCTGCAGGTCCCCTCGACCGCTCGGGGGGACGGTGGCGGCGGTGATCTGCCCATCTTCGTGGAAGCGCACCAAGTCTTGAGCGACGTGGCGCAAGTAGCTTTGTTTGATGTGGAACGGCAGGAAGGAGCTCTTGAAGCCGGAGAGGATCACCGACTTGATGTCGGCGAGCGGCATGCCCATCTCGCTGTGACAGAGCCAGAGCTCCTTCGACACGGTGGTGTTGGTGACGAGGCGGTTGTCTGTGTTGATGGTCACGCGAAGCCCTAGGTCCAAGTAGAGCTTGAGCGGGTGCGAAGCCAAACTCGGCACGGCCCCCGTTTGAACGTTGCTCGACGGACAGCACTCGAGTGGGATGCGATGGTCGCAAACGTAGTGCAGCAAATCGCCGTTCTCGCGTAGCCGGCAGCCGTGCCCGATGCGGTGCGCGCCGCACTGGTGAATCGCCTGGGCGATCGACTCGGGGCCATAGGCTTCGCCAGCGTGAATCGTCACGTTGATGTTGTTGTCGCGCACCAACTGGAAGGCTTGACGGTGGTGCTTTGCAGGGTGGTCGTACTCGGCGCCGGCGAGGTCGAAGCCGACGACGCCACGGCCTTTGTAGGCCACGCACAGTTCGGCCATCTCGAGCGAAGACGCCGCAGAGACGTTGCGGATGCCACAGATGATGAGGTTCGACTCGATGCCGAAGTTCTCCTGGGCCTGCCGGAGACCGGAAAGCACGGCCTCGACGACGGTGGTGAGGCGCAGCCCTTTCTGGGTGTGCAACATCGGTGCGTAGCGCACCTCCATGTAGCGCACGTTCTCTTTTGCCGCGTCTTCTGCGAGCTCGTAGGCCACGCGATAAAGCGCCTCACGGTGTTGCAAGACGCGCAGGGTCACGTCGAAGGCGCGCAAGTATTCGACCAGCGAACCGCAGTTTTTCCCGAGGTTCATCGCCTCGCTCAACTCGGCGGGGTTCTTCGAGGGCAGCTCGACTTTGTACTCGTTCGCCAGCTCGATGATGGTTGATAGACGCAGGCTGCCGTCGAGGTGGACGTGGAGGTCCGTCTTGGGGAGCTGCTCGAAGAAAGAGAGGGGCAACATCGGCGAGCCGTCCCGAGGTCCGCGTCGCGGCGGAGTGGCGTCCACGCTCTCGGGGATGGAGGTCGAGTCGTCGTTGTCTTCGTCAGGCGCTGTCATTGCTGGATGCTAGCCAAGCTACGCCCTGATCGCCAGCGAGCGCCGTCATCCCGGAGGCAGCGGCGTTAATCGGACTTGCTGGAGACGGGCTCGGGCTCGCTCGGCTCAACTGCGCGTTTGGGGTCGACAGCGGCGCATGAGCGAAGTCGGCGCTCGGCTCGGAAAAGCGTGATGGACACCGCGACGGCCGCCGCCACGAACATCAACCACACGGGCAGCGAGATGGTGGTGGAAGCGCGGCTCGCCGCTGACAACAACTTCTCTGCCTGGGCTCCACGCACCAAGGTCGCTCCAACCCAGGTGGTAGGCACGCCCTGTCCGGCGAGCGTGTCAAAGAACAGCAGCTTCTCCCGATCGATCCGATCCCGAGCCTCCTTCCCTCCCATACATTCGTCCACCGCGATCGGGTCTGCGCCCACTTGCGCGGCCAGCGCGAGCGAGCCTTCGCGGGTCAGTTGCTTCGGGTCGGCGGCGTAGAGCTTGTGCGCGAGCTCGTTCTGCTTGTCTTCGGGCACGCAAACGTAGGCCAGCGCTGACGGCATAGCGCCGCGATGAAACTCCAGCGGAACCATCATTCGCTTGACCACCACGTCGCCATTCTTGGACGCCTCCTCGATCGCCGGGTGCAACTTGCGGCAATAAGGGCACTCGAAGTCAGTGAAGGAGACGATCACGACCTTGCCGGCTTGCTGCATTTCCGCAATCGCGGGCGGTAGCGGTGGGTTGGCGGGAAAGCGCGCCCAAATGAAGGGGATCACGGTCACTGTCGCGACAGTGATTCCCCAGGCCAAGATCGTGCTCGAATCTGTGACGATGTCAGTGGCTCTGGCCTCGACGCTGTTGGGCTTGGGCTCTCCTCCCACGAACGCGAGTGCCAGGGCGCCAACCGCTCCGATGATCACCGCGACGTCCACCGTCATGCAATAAGCGCAGTACGTGGCCATCTTGACCTGGGCCCCAATGAAGGTGCCAGCACCCACCGCCCCGACCGTCATTCCTGCCGCCAGCAGACGCCGGGTCGCTTTGGTGCGGACGAAGAAGGTGAACGCGACCATCGCCACGAGCACACCCAAGGCCAGCCCAGGCAACTTCAAGCCAGGTCTGATCGAGTGGAGAAACTCGGCGATCTGCGTGCCCAGCTCGCTTGTCCGCACCTTGAGGCAAGCCGACTCCGCGCCGCAAAAAGCCGGGTCACCCGCGTTCTCGTAGTCGATGACCAGCGCCGAGGTCGCAAGGATAGCGATGGCGAGGCACGTACGCACGAGCGTCAGCAGCCGAGCGTGAATCATGGAACGTCGCATTAGCACGGAGACGGGCCTGTGTTACGAAGCTCTTGTGAGCAAAGAAAAACCCCCGCGGCGGGCTGCCGTGTTCGAGTTGTTGACGGGTTTTTCTCGAGCCCTCCACGCGAGCGAGATCGCCTCTCGTTTGGGCGTCAGCGAAGCCGGGCAAGACGCCCTTTCGCGAATTCTCTCCGACCTTGTGTTCGACGGTTCGATTGTGCCGCTCGCAGGGAACCGCTTTCGCGCTGCACACATGGCCAAAGCTGAGTCCCGCGGCGCGATGAAAGAGGGCTTCCTCTCGGCGCATCCCCGCGGCTTCGGCTTCGTTGCGACCGAGGGTGACGCTGACGACATCTTCATCCCCGAGGAGTCGATGCGCGGCGCTATGCACGGAGATCGCGTGCGGGTGCGCGTCGTCGCGACCGGTGTGCGCGGTACGGAAGGCGCCATCGACGAGATCCTCGAGCGGCGCACCAAGCGTGTGGCCGGTGCGATCCAAAAGCGCGGCAAGTCGGCTTGGCTGACGCCCGATGACGCTCGGCTCAAGGGGCCGATCGTGCTGCAGCCGAATGAGCTGAACGCAGCGGCCTCGCATGGTGACATCGTCGTCGTCGAGTTGACGCGCTTTCCGGAGTCACGCGACGAGAACCCTGAAGGAAAGGTGATCGAGGTGTTGGGGGCGCCGGGCACTCCCGACGTAGAGGTTCGCAAAATCCTGGCCCTCGCGAACGTGAACGAGGCTCACCCGGAGCGCGCCGTCAACGAAGCGAAGGCGTTCTCGCGCGACGTCGATCCGAAGATGCTCGAGGGTCGCGTCGATCTCACCGAGTTTCCCCTGCCGACGATCGATCCCGAAGACGCGCGTGACCATGACGACGCGATCTGGGCCACGCGCCTACCCGAAGGTGGCTATCGGGTGATCGTGGCGATCGCCGATGTGTCGGCCTACGTCACCGAGGGCTCGGCGCTCGACGAATCGGCACGTGAGCGCGGCTGCTCGATCTACCTCCCGGATCGCGCCATCCCGATGCTCCCGCGTGAGCTCTCCTCGCATCTTTGCTCGCTGTTGCCGAACGTCGTCAGGCTTTGCTTGGCTGCAGATCTGACGCTCGATGCAACCGGCGAGACCACGAGCGTGCAGCTCGTGGAGGGCTTCATGAATTCGCGGGCCAAGCTCACCTATCCCGACGTCGCCCTTACGCTCGGGCTCACCAGCGAGGGCGTCCGCAACCCGGC
>CAITIQ010000030.1 GCA_903892415.1 uncultured delta proteobacterium
CTCTGTCCACGCCTCGGCGGGGGACACGTCCCGCAACACCGACAGCGAGGCGATGTCCTCCATGCAGGCTCGCGCGAGTGCCTCCACTTGCTTGCGTTCGCCGAGCGTGCCGCCTGTGCTTTGAGGGTCTGCGGAATCGGTGAACTCCTTGTCGTCATCGTCCGGAGCGAAGAGCCGCGGAACGCTCAATCGAAGCGTCTGGACGAGCGTTGGAGCTCCATGTGCGACGAGAAACGGAAGCCGTGGCGGGGCCTGATCGCGCCCGTGAGACCGCGCCTTATCGCGCTCCACCAGCAGCTCCACGGCCTGCGCTCGCAACTCATCCAGGAAGCCCGCTGACTCGCGCACCGTGTCGCGCGCGCTCGCGTCCGCGAGCATGGTCCCGGCCTTTTCAATCGCCGACTTCGCATGCGCAAGGTTGTCGATGACGGCCTCCTCGATCGTGGCCGACTTGCCTCGCGGGAGCTCTGCCAAGGCCCCGAGCGCGTCGCGCAACGCGTGCGTGGCGCCACTGTTCTCGAACTGGGGTTCACGCTCCGAGGCGCCCAGCAGGAGATCGAGCAAGGTCTCACTTACGACCTCCACGCGTTCGCGAAACTCAGCGAAGGAACTCATGAGGTTGTCGACTCCACGAAGATCAGGGAACGCGCAGTACCCTCAGAGGAGCTGAGGATCAGCGCGTTCGGGGCCGGGGCGTAACCGAGCTCGAAGCCGACCACCGCATAAACGAGGCAGATGGCTGCGGTCGCAGCGCCGAGCTCGCCGATGGCGTGGTAGAGGAAATCGAACTCCGTGCTTTTCGGGTCCGCAGAGAAGACCTCGTCGTTGCGCAGCCGCAAATAGACGAGTTCGCGCAGCCGATGCCGCTCACCGTTCTCGTCCGATAGCACCCAAGGCGCCGGATGGGGGATGCGCGGATCGGCCGTTATCTTCGACAATGTGCGCGCCATCGGTGGGTGCGTCACTTCTTCCTCCCCGGTGCTGACGAAGCGGACAACGCCCTTCGCGGGACGCCCCTCGGTCCGCTTGGTTTGGGGCGCTACACACAGGAAGGCCGCCGCTTCACTTGGAATGAAGCCATTGCCGGCGCGCCGCGACAAAAGACGGAATCCGCTGTCGAGGGCCTTCACGCGAGAAGCGTCGTGGTAGCTATCCACCGCGCCGACGATCACGCGAACGTCGTGCGCAAACATCGCCGCGCGCGCGAGCAGCGCGGCAAGACCCGCGTGACCCAACCTTACGACGACGGAGCGGTCGTCGAGGCGCAGGCCTACAGACTGTGCGATGGCACCGAGGATGTCGGCGGGCTTGCTCATCGCTTGCGGCTCGTCCTCCCAGGGCTCGGCCAGGCTGAGTAGCAGCACGACCGGCGTATCCTTATCGACCGCTTCACCGGCCGGCAGCGTATCCAACGCTTCCACGAGCGCGGGCTTGGCCAGGGCGACCAAACGGTCGACACCTACGAGCCCATCCTCGAACGCCACGCAGCGCGCAGAGCCCAAGGTAAGCCCAGCGCTGTCCCGAAAGGGCGAGGCCGTCGGTTCGTGTTTGGCGGCTCGGAGCATCAGCGCGGTTTGCCGCGCGTCGATGCCGATGGGCGAGAATGCTCCGACGGAGAGAATGGATACCGCGCTCACGGCAACTCCTTCTGCTGCTGCAGCCTGCGTCTCCGCAGTTCAACCGTGGCCTGCGCGCGCGCC
>CAITIQ010000031.1 GCA_903892415.1 uncultured delta proteobacterium
GACCACTGCCTGCGTTCCCCGAGCCGCTCGCTCTGTCATCTCCGCAGCCAAAAAACAAACAGCAAACCAAGGCAACGAGCGGGGTGCGCATCGACTTTGTATACCTACAAATTCAAGCTTCGTCACGTGCTCTGTGCAGAACGCGCTAGAAGGGCGGGCGAATGAGCGAAGACCTGCGGGGAAAGATCGTGGACGCGGCGATTGAACTCCTGGAACAGTCAGGCGCTCGTGGCTTTGGTCAGGTGAAAGTGGCGAGAGCCGCGGGGCTTCAACAAGGGCACCTCACCTACTACTTCCCTCGCAAAGCCGATCTGGTCGCTGCTGTTTTGGTCCGCCTATCAGGGCGTGCTCGCGACGAGTTCGAACAGGCCCTGGCGAAAGGGAGTGAACAACCCTCGGAAGAGCTTTTGTTCTCCCTGCTGAGGCGCTTGCTCAGCGACCGTCGGCGCTCGCTTATCCTTTTGGGGCTAATGGCCGAAGCGGTCGATGACGTCGAGATTCGGCGGGCTTTGGCGGAACAGCTGCAGTTCCAACGACGAGTCTTCGCGCTGCTGATGCAACGTAACGAGAACGACCTGGACGTCCATCTAGCCGTTGCGGCCCTGCGCGGACTCGGTATCGAGAACCTACTGATCGAAAACAGCTCCGAAGAGGTCGATGCACTGCTCGAACGGTTCCGTACTTGGTTCGCGCGTAGCCGATAACAGCATTGACGTAGCTGCTCCGCTGCTATCCACTAATTCATGCGCTTTTACTTTGGCTTGTTGATTGGACTGTTAATTCCCACGGGCTGTGCCACGAGCAACACGGACCTCACCGGAGGAAGCTCGAGCAACGGTGGCTCCAGTGAAGGCGGCAATGGCGGCGCGGGCAACGGCGGCACCGGTGGCCAGGCCGGTGAACCTTCCGTTGGTGGTAACGGCGGCGCGGGCAACGGCGGCAGCGGTGGCGAGGGGGGAACCCCCAATGGCGGACAGGGCGGTGGCACTGGCTGCGAGCCGAACCAGTTCCAATGTGCGAACGGCGGCTGCATCAACGCGGCGGCCGAGTGCAACGGCTCTACCGAGTGCGCGGACGGCTCGGATGAGGATCCGATCAACGAGACCTGCGGCGAGTGTGCTGGCCAATTCGACTGCGGTGATGGCACCTGCATCCCAATGAACCTGGTTTGCGACACCTTCCAGGATTGTCCGGGAGCGCTGGAGGAAGCGCCACAAAACCCGAACTGCAACCTATCCAACTGCCAACCGGATGAGTTTGCCTGCCAGAGCGGGGAGTGCTTCCCGGCCTTCTACGCCTGCGACAGCTTCCCGGACTGCGCCGACTTCTCCGACGAGGCGCCCATCAACCCCAGCTGTGGCGGCGGTGGTTGCAGCATCTTCGACTTCACCTGCGCTAACGGCGAGTGCGTCTTCTTCCTATCGGAATGTGATGGCTTCACTGACTGCGCCGACGGCTCGGATGAAGCGCCAACCAACCCCAACTGCGGTGGTGGTGGTGGTTGCGCCATTGATGAGTTCACGTGCGTCAGCGGGGAGTGCATCCCGGGCACCTGGGAGTGCGACAACGACCCCGATTGTTTGGACGCTTCCGACGAAGCGCCGCTCAACGCCAACTGCCCCTGATTGAAGCTCGGGCGGCCCGCGCATGGGCCGCCACTGCCTACAGGGGAGAGCCCGGGAAGCGGGCTCAACAGCGTCAGACAAGCAACTCGGGGTAGTGACCCGACACTTCACCCAGGTCTTGGTTGACGCCCACCGCACGCATGGCGGTGTTGATCACCTTGACCGGGTGCTCGCCGACGCGCCGAATCGCCTGGCCACCAGAACGGTTGAGACCGCCGGCCTTGCCACCGATCAACACCACCATGTTGTCCGACGAGTGAGCCGAACCTTGCGCGTCTTGCTCGGGATCATAGCCCCAGCCGCCCTCGAAGCAGAGGATGGCGCTCGTCGTCTCGAGCATCGAGCTGCCGTCAAAGTCCTCGGTGTCGCGCAGCTTTTGCAGGAGCCGGCCCCAATGTTTGACGTGCCACGAAATACCGTCCGCCATGGCGTCCGCGCCCGCTTGGTTGCCACCCATGCTGTAGTGGCTCATCTCGTGAAGGTCGGTCGGGTGACCGAAGAGCGCGCGCATATTCAAGAAGCACTGCGAGTAGGTGAACATCAGGTTTGCCACGCGCGCCATGTCGCAGGCGAAGGCCATGTGAATGAGATCGGTCATCACCGTCGCTCGTAGCTCTTCGTTGCTGTAGGCGGCGTTCTCATCGGTGTAGCCGCCGGTGCCTTGTTCACCGTTCTCCACGGCCCCACCGATCGCAGGGTCATCTCCAGGATCTGCGACGGGCTGACACGCGGCGGTGTCGGGGGGCGCAATCGCGTTCAAGCGCGTCTCGAGGCCGCGGAGCTCATCCAGGTGTCGTTCCAAACGGATCTTGTCGGCTGCTCCAAGTCGCGGAACCAGCCTCTCGGTGTCACCACGCACGAGGTCGATCACGCTCTTGCGGCGTTCGAGCAAGAACTTCGCGCGAGCAGCGTCTTCCGGATCGGGCGGCGTGAAGCCGGAGATCAAACTCTGGTAGGCCGTCTTGATGCTGGAGGTCGGAGGGACCTCCTCCAACGTGTTGCCGTTCATGCGCGCCGAGATCAGCCCGCGCGTACCATCGGTGCCGTTGCTGCCACGATAGAAGGCGGCCTGCACACGATAGGCGAGCACCTGGTTAGGAACGCCCTGCGCAATCTGGTTGGCGACGACCCAGTCGCTGGTTGGGCCGGTGAGCGACTCATCCCCTGGGTTCGTTCGCATCCCGGTCGCGAGTGGACACGTCGAACTCGCGTGCCA
>CAITIQ010000032.1 GCA_903892415.1 uncultured delta proteobacterium
CGCGCGCGCGACCGGCGCCATCCACGCGCCGACGTCGAGCGTCTCCCCTTGTCGCCAGCTGGCAAAGCTCGGCGAGGCCAGCAAGCTATTGAGCGCCGCCGCTAGATCCTTGCGTGCCTTCGGCGGGATGTACTCGTCCACTTCCAGCGCGCCGATCTCCAGCAGCGGCGGCTCGATCACGTCGCCAAGGAGTGAGCGCAGATCGGCGGCCTGCTCTGCGAGCAGCCGGCGTTCAGCGAGCAGCGAGAGCAGCACGTGGTCACGGCTCTTGGCCGGATCTGGATCGCGCCCGAGCAACCGGAGGACAAGCGAGATCGCCGCGGATAGCGCAGCGCGCGCCCCGTCGATATCGCTGTCCCAGCGACCTGAGCGCCGCTCGAGCGCCGAGAGCACGTGAAGCAGCTCGCCGGCATCCGAGCCCGGCGTGACCACGCGCACGTGCACATCGTTTGCGAAGGCCGCCAGCGTTTGATCGTCAACGCCGAACGCGGCCAGCCCCTTCTGCCTCTCGGCCGCGGCTTTGGCCGCCACGGCTGAGAGATCGTCCTCCAACGTCGTGCCCTCGAGCCAAGGCACCAGCGGCTCCGCTTCATGCGTCGCGAAGCGTAAGAGGAGGTTCGGCAGATCCCCCTTCACGTCGATCACGAGGACGGGGATCCGAGCGCGCGTCGCCTCTTCGACCATCACCGTAATCAGGCCGGTCTTGCCGCTCCCAGTCATACCTACAGAGACGCAGTGCGTGACGAGGTGATGCGCCGGGAGGCGGTAGTTAGAGATGGTCGCGCGTCCGTCGAGCGGCCGCGACATGCCGAGCTGGAAGGCCGGGTTCATCGAGAAAATCTCAGCCGCCGGTGGGGCTCTCACCCGGCATGCCACTACCGCCGGAGAAGCCTTGCACCGGCTGCATCACGACCGCGGGGCTGCCGGGCGTGCCAGGGTTGCCGCTCTGTTGTGTCGGTACGCCGCTGGGCTCTCGCGGCTCGCTCGTGCGGCTGCTCTTCCCCTCGCGCGCGTTGAAGTACAGCGCCGGGCACCACTCTTCGATGTCCTTGCCCCAGCGCAGATGCGTCACCGCGCGACGCACTTGATCATGCAGGCGTACGAGCAACGTGAACGACTGCTTACGAGCGAGCGCTGCGGGCCCCGGCTCAGGCTTGGCACCGCGGAGCGTCGAGACGGCGTTCAGCCGCTGCGCGAGCTGCTGCGCCTCGGTGAGCTCCTCCAGCGTCACGCCCGTGCGCGACTGGATGGTCGCCCAGTTCGCGCGCAGATGCGCGACCAGCGAGAGCACGCCAAACGCGAGGTTCTTGTAGCCGCTCGGGTTCTTCAACTCCTCCAGGCCGCCCGCGTCGATATGGCCGCGCTGCTCGAGCGCCCGGATGTCGGTGATCAACATCGAGCGGGTCTTTAGCAGCCGGCTCTCCAGTTCTTGTGCCGACTCGGTCGGCGTCGTCGCGAAGGTGTAGTTCGCCTGGGCTTGCGCACAGGCGCGAGCTGCAGGATCGAGCTTGTCGAACACGCTCACATCGAACGTGGGAAGGTGCACCAGCACCTCGGGCCGGATACTGAGACAGCGCAAGCCCGCAAGCATCCCGTTGGATGCGGCGAAGGCGACGTCGGTGTTGATCTCCAGGCACTCGCTCTCGGGGATCGCCGAGAACTCGGGCAACATCTGCTCGTACGCGACCGTGTAGTCCTTGGCAGCGAGTGCCTCCGTCGCTGCGCTGATCCCCGTCGGCCCATTCGTTGACATGGTCATTCTCCTCGGACTTCGCGAGGCAAAGCTCCGCCCACGGGGCAACATGCCCCGCACGCCACTTCCCTCTCTCCGCCCTCTGAAGAGAGAAGCCGTCCGAGCCAGAATCCGTTTCAACAAATCGTAACGAGCACCCAGATGGGGCCGCGACGGGCGAGGATCCCCGCCGAGCGCGCCATGATGGGCATAAGCCAGCGAGGCCAGCTGGCGGGCGCTCCCCGCGGCGGGGCACTTTCCCGCCGCTGGCGCTCATCAGCCCAGGTTGTGCCCCCAAGGTGGGTCGACTTTTTGCGCCGTGCGCAAGATGGCTACCCAAGATGGGTCAAAGTTTTACGCCGTGCGCAAACTTGCTGCCCAAGGTGGGTCGACTTTTTGCGCCGTGCGCAAGATGGCTACCCAAGATGGGTCAAAGTTTTACGCCGTGCGCAAACTTACTGCCCAAGTTGGGCGGTACAGCAGGCTGATCGGTAACAAATCAGACCGGCGGTGGGTACAGCAGGCTGATCGGTAACAAATCAGACCGGGTTCATGGGTGACACAAACCGATGAATCGGAGACACAGACCGGGTTAGCCGGTGACACGAACCGGGAAGGTCGGCCCATGAACCG
>CAITIQ010000033.1 GCA_903892415.1 uncultured delta proteobacterium
ATCTACGCCCTGCTCGAGCAGCCCACGATCGGCCCCGTGCTCACGAAGAGGCCCGCCGTGCTCGAGGCGCTGCGCGCGCTGAGCGGCTTCCGCGGGTCGATCGACGCGATGCCGGAGGGCACGCCCGCCTTCGCGGGGCCCGCGTCCCGAACCGACGGCTCTCCGCTCCTGATTGACGTCAACTATTCCTGCAGGTCAGCGACAACTATTGTTGCAGGTGACCTCCATGGTTTCGGTTCCAGTTCTTCGTGTTCAAGCTCGGTCGCATCGTCGTTCGGGTAGTTGTCGTCGTAGTTGTCGCTAGGCGTGAGCCTCTGCAGGTCGCGAACGCGACAGCGCCTCGTCGGCTCGCTTGCTCGGTCCGGAGAACTCCAGGATTGCCGAGTGGTGGACGAGGCGGTCGATGGCCGCGGCCGTGGTCATCGGGTTCTTGAAGATCCGATCCCACTCCCCGAACATGAGGTTGCTGGTGATGAGCAGCGAGCGCCTCTCGTAGCGCTCGGCCATCAAGGTGAAAAGGACCTCCACCTCGTCGGCGCTCTGCTGGACGTAGCCGATGTCGTCGAGGATGAGCAGCTCGAACGCATCGAGCCGGTGCAGAGCGCGTGGCAGGGCGAGGTCTCGCTTGGCTGCCAGGAGCTCCTGGACGAGGCGGAAGGTCGGCGTGAAGAGGACAGTGTGGCCGCGGCGAACGAGCGCGTCGCCGAGCGCCGCAGCGGCGTGAGTCTTGCCCCGGCCCGGGAGTCCGAAGCAGAGGACGTTGTCCGCGCGCTCGAGGAACTCTCCGGTCGCAAGCTCGTCGAGCCGGGTGACGACGGCGCGGGGTAGGCGCGTGCGTTCGATCGCATCGAAGGTCTTGCCGGGTGGCAGCCTCGAGGCCTTCAGCAGGCGCTCGGTGCGCCTCTGACCGCGTTCGTCGGCCTCGGCTTCGAGGACTTCGAGGAGCGTCGTCAGCGCGGTGTGGTGGCCGGCGTCGGTGAACCGCCGCACCACTTCGCTCGCGAGGGTGGGCAGCTTGAAGCGCGTGAAGAGCTCGCGCATCCGCGCGTCCATCTCGATGGTCATATCGCTCACGCTGCACCTCCCGCGAACAGTCGGTCATAGATGTCGAGGTCGGGCGCGGGGATGTGCACGACGGGGATGGTGGGTTTGTCGGGCGCGGCGAGCGCCTTCACGGTGATGAAGTCCGGTCGCTCGCCGCGGTCGAGCAGCGTCACGAGCGCTTGCTCGACCTGCGACTGCATCGTGCTCGCCGCGAGGTGAAGGACGCGGACGTACTCGACGTCCGCGCGATCGCCGCGCGCGTCGACGAGAGCGTCGTAGGCGCGCCGGAACACGAGCGAGGGGAAGAGCTCCTCGCGATAGCGGTACCGCGCGAATGCGCCCGGCTTGCGTACGAGCGACCAGATCACGTGGCGGTAGTCGATGCGCTGGCCCTTCTCACCGCGCAGGCGAGGCATGCTCTCGGTGAGCTTGCCGCGATACCAGACCTCGACGACGTCGGGATGAAGGCGCACTTCGACGGTGCAGCCGATGAGCCGCGACGGTACCGAGTAGGTCTTGCTTGCAAAGTGGACGGTGCTCCAGTGCCGTACCGTTGCCTCGTACTTGGTGTACTCCGGCAGCCGCGCTGCGGGCAGCGCCTTCAGTGCCGCGCGCTCCTCGACCAATCGCTCGGTGGATCGCTCGTTGAGCGTGTCCCCAATCTCGCCGACGAACGCCTCGTACGCGGCGACCGTGGTGAAGTCGCGACTGCCACGGAGGACGAGCGCCTGCTTGATCGCCGACTTCAGGGTGTCATGACTCTTCTCGACACCTCCGTTTTGATGGGATTCGCCGGGCTCGATGCGCGTCGACGAGGCGCCGTAGTGCGTGAGCACGTCGGCGAAGCGACGATTGAGCTCGCGCCCCCCACCGGGGAGCTGATGCGTCGCCGCGGAGAGATTGTCGCTTCGCCAGACGGCGGGGACCCCACCGAGCGTCCAGAGCGCGCCCTGAAGGCCGCGGACGAGGGCCTCGAACGTCTCGGAGAACGCGAGGCCAATCCAGCGCCACTTGCTGAAGCTCAGGAAGAACTGGAACAGCAGATGCTCGAAGACCTGCCCAGCGATGGTGACCCCGAGCTCGTTGCAGTCGGTGAAGTCGAACGCGCCCTCTCTGCCCGCGACGTGTCTTTGCTCGAACATAACTTCCTTTCCCGGGCCGTGGAGAGCCCGCCACTCGTGGACGCGTCGCTGCAAGGTGCGCAGCTGACCGAGGCCGTACTGCCCGCCGTGACGCTTTTGCAGGTCGGCGATGAGCGTTGTGGCCTCGATGACGCCGTGCTCGTCCGCTTTGAGCACGGGCACCAGCTCGGTGTCCCAGACCTCGTCGAAGGGGTCACGGCGCGTGCGCCACGCGCGCTTCTTCTTGGTGTCGCCAGGCAGCCCTCTCCGCTTCCAGGCGTACGCGCTCCTTTCGCTCATCCCGACTGCTGCGGCAGCCGCCATGACCGTCTTTCCTTCTGCCATTTTCTTCCTCAACAACCTGACCTGCGCGTCCGTGACCATCGGGGCTCCGGGAGCCCCGGGACCGGCCCAGAACTCTGGGCCGGAGCGTCGCATGCGCCGTCAGAACGGCGATCGACCTGCAGAAGTAGTTGTCGTCGACCTGCAGAAGTAATTGTCGTCCATCAGC
>CAITIQ010000034.1 GCA_903892415.1 uncultured delta proteobacterium
CACAGACCCTGAACCGTGTGGGTACTACCCCTTCACCATCCAAATTCAGCGAAACGAAAACGACCGAACGGGCGGAACCGGAGGGGTTCAGCTCGCGAGGAGAGCGGAAGACATGGCTGTGCTGGGTCGGGATAGCTGTGCTGTGCACAAGAGAAAAACATAACGCGGGCAGCGCAACAGGCTAGCGGGCACGAGCGTCAGCAAGGTCTGTCGTGCAAGTCCTCGAAGTCGATGAGTCTGTGTGGGGGCGACAGGCTACCAGCGGCGGCGAGTCTGGCCCAGTGGGCGCGCATATGGGGGGTGATGGTGCGGTACAACCTGATGGAGGTGGAGCGCTTAGACCAGCGACCCGCGCACGCGATGTCCGCCGGCGTCGAACAGGCTCTGTGCCCCTCCTTTGCGCAAATTGGAGTGGCCGGAGTAGGCGGCGGGGTTGAGGCCGGCAGAGCCGAGCGCTTGGCGCAAGCAGGACAGGAAAGTGCCGCGGGACAGCGGGACGCTCACTCTGGTCAGGGACAGCATGATGAATAGTGGGCGGTTGCCGTTGTTGAGGGGGCCGACATACGCACTGAGGTACTGGCGCATGGCGTGCAGCGACGACGTCGCTGTGCCATTGCAGACCAGAGGCACGTCCACGCCTCGGCCGGTGGTGTCCGTCTTGCTGGTGGAGGGTGGCTTCGCTTGGGGACACGAAGCGGAGGTGGCGGCGCAGCGGGAAGGCGTCTCCCGGCCGCGCGGAGGTGATTTCACCGAGTCTGAAGAGTGAGCCCACTCCTGCTGTCAGGACGGCGTAGACGCAGCAGTCGGCGAGCAGGGAGAAATCGAAAGTGGGTCGGAGTAGTGCAACGACGCTGTTGGTGATAGGCTGTAGGGGTTGGCGCGCGAAGACAGCGTTGTCGGGGCGTTTGCGGTACGCCCGTTTGAGCTGCTGTAGTGCCCACACGCTGGACGTGTCAAGGTGGACGCCGCGGCGGTGGAAGTAGCGGACGATTGCGCCGAGGTATTTGGTTGCAGTATCGGGGGAGAAACGACGGGGAATGACGGCGGGGGGCAGGGACGACGAGGCGCTGATGCGCAGGAACGGGGTCCTCCCGCGCTTGACTTGGTTATACATCCAGACGACGAAGAAGCATAGCGTGGCCTCGTCGACTGATTCCGTGTCCGCGTTGACGGAGGCTTTGAACTCGCACCATGCCGCGCACGCCGCGTTGATCGTCCTAGCGTTGCTGTTGCCGACGGACGTGTCGATCAGGCGAAGCATCTCGGCGGCCAGCTGCGGATTGGCTGTCGCAATGGGGTGGTCGGCGTAGATGTCGCCGCTGGCGTGATGGCGAAGAACTCCTCTGCCTGATCACGAGAGAGGAGGTCAGCTCTTCGGTTGCAGGCGTCGTGGTGGAAGTGCGGTAAGGGAGTGGGGAAATAGGTGGCCGTGATGAAGATGTTGTGCATCATGCATAGGTCGGCGATGTCGGCTAGTATTGCGCGTTGGTTGGGTGGTTTGGCTGCTCGTTTCTCAAGGGCGTAGCGGGCCTCTTCGTTGTCGACTTTGAAGAGAACAGACGCGCCAGTGAGCAGGTGGGCGAAAGTGTGCAGTGCGATAAGAACAGCCCTGAGTTCGAGCTCGCCCATGCTGCGGCTGGAAGCGCGCTGGGCCGAGGCGAGCTCCAGTGCCGTGAACTTGCCCAGGAGGCAGAGCGCCAGCGTGGGCGACCATGCTCCGAAGCCGTCTTTGGAGGCGTCTGTCTCGATGATGAACCGCGGGGACGGGTCGCAGTGGAATGCAAGGGGAACGGAAGGGTTGGTTTTGAGCACAGAGATCCACCAGGAGATCTCGTAGCGGAATGTCAGCGACACATGCGCGCCCCTGCGCTTGGTGGAGAGACGAATAGCTTGGGCGATGTGCGGGCGGCCCCACAACACCACCTGGGTGAGCCATTCGAGCGTGCCCGCCAGAGACTGCCACTGCTTCTGGCCATGGGAGGCGAACTCGCGGGTCTCCTCGGCGAGCTTGTCAGGCGGGATGAACGCGATCATGCGCACGGTGTCGATAGCAGTCCCGATGAAGGCCAACTGGTCGTGGCCTTTGGTGATTGGATCCCAGCGTGTGCGTGACGGCGCAGATTTGGGCTAGGGCAGCTTCCTGACGGCGGTCGTGCAGGGCGCGGCGCGGGACGACGCC
>CAITIQ010000035.1 GCA_903892415.1 uncultured delta proteobacterium
ACTTAATAGATCAATCGCTCGTGGCAGAGAAAGTGATGTGGGATGGCCGCTTAGAAGCGGTGGCGGTTCTTATTGAACTCGGCATCTTCGGCCTTAGTCGCAAGATGACAGGCTTGGATGCTGCGGCACTTGGTAAGCGACCAGACGTTATACGGCAGCTGCTTTCTGCTGGAGCGCCTGTCGACAACCTTGCCATCTCGCTCACCAGTCCCTTGTGTCCTAGTAGCTTAGAGTGTGTACAACTCCTAGTTGAGGCTGGTGCGGACGTCGATCGCGATGCGCTTACCGAGCGAATGAACACTCCTTTAGCTGCTGCTGACGACCCTGCGCCGAACTCGGATCGGGCAAAGTTTGGTGAGATCGCGGAATACCTTCGGTCCGTCGGTGCAACGAAGCCTTGGGACGACACTCGATCGGATACCTTCTGGGATGGGAGCGTCGGGCAATTAGCCACGGTGTTAGTAGAGGCAAGTCTTGGAGTGGTCGCGGCGCCGCCGTTGATGGTGCACAGAACTGCGAATAGCCAGTTCGATGTGCGTCGGGCTCGATACGGGTTCAGGAACTATGTGCAGGCGCTCTTCACCGCTGGCATAAGTGCCAACGGTGACGCGTGTGAAATCGCGTTAGCGACACACTCGTTGTGGCCGACGCACCGGGGCGCCATGCAGGAAGAGCGCTTTCGCGTGCCAGTCGAGTTTCTCTCAGGGGTAGGTCAGCGGATCATTGACACGTCGCGTCCCGTGCATGGCGACGTTCTTGATCGTGACCATCCTCTGGTTGGAGGTATTGAGTGGCCAGGAGACTTCAAGCAGTGGTTAGTTGTGGAACACGAGAGTGTGAAGAGTTGCGCGGCAGTCTCGGAAGGGAAATGCCCGAAGCTACTATTTCTAGTGCCGCATCTCGAGAAGAAGGCGTTGAAACGTGGGCCTGATGCGAGGGCCAGGGCCGACTTCAAGGCTACGGTAAAGTGGGAGAAGCCAGCCTTGAAAGGTGGGAAGAACAACCTTGTTATCCCGCTTTGCTACAATGCACCCTGGCTCAGCGACTTCAAGGATGTATTGTGACCGGTGAGGGATCCCCGGAAGCCGTCAAGAAGGAACTTACGAAGATCGCGAGAGAGCTGGCCAGGCCAGAATGACTGCACCTTAGGCGGAAGGGATCGGATCGACCATGCCTCGTAGAACGGTTACAAACGTCGAGCAACTTCGTGCTCTGCTCGCGAAGTCCTCGTTAAAGAAGAACACGGAATACTTGCTGGGTCTGATACGCCCGGCGATCGACATCGTGAAGTCTCCTGCGAAGCCAACCCTCGGAGGTAGCCGCTTCGGCGGGTCGCCCGATCTTCCGGCGGGCACAATGTGGCCACAACACGAGATGGGGAGCTACAGCTTCTTGGCGCAGCTGAATTTCGCGGAGGTTCCGCCAGTCGGAGGCTTGCTCCCGACGAGCGGGCTCCTGAGCCTCTTCGTAGGCGTCGACTCCGAGGACGGCGAGTTCTTCTGGCAAACCCCAGGCTACGTAAAAGCCATGTTCATCGCCGAAGGGACGCCCCTCGTGACGCTTCCCTCTCCCAAGAACGTGTCCTTAGGCAAGGCTACGGCGGTCGAGTTCCACGAGACGATCGACCTCCCATTTGATGGGGAGCAGGCAGAGGCGTGGCCGATTACTGACTATGACGAGCAGGAAAAGTACTCGGCCCTCCGGGACAAACTTCACGTAAGCGAGCACTACCTCCTTGGGTACCCCTCGCATTGCTCGCTTGGATACGATCCGACGCCTAGCCCCCAGTGGACAAGCCTACTCACCCTGGATTCGGACGAGCGGCTCAAGTGGCATTGGCACGACTCCGACAAGCTCATGGTGTTCATCGAGCGCTCCAGGTTGAAGCAGAAGGACTTCAGCGTCCTCGCGAGCGACGCCGGGTAGTATCCCAAGGCCGGCCTACATTTTGAACAGCATCCGGCGGCACGGCCCGTAGACGGTCATGCGCCGCACGAAACGAGGCTCGGACGACGAAAGTTGCCTGGGGTAACCAACAATCTCCATCCCCTGGCTACTCGACAGTTGACCAACGCTCGGGCTACTCCGAGGATCGCGGGCGGCGTGAATACGACCCCTTCTCCCAACTTCGCGTATCTGGCGCATCACGATCCTCGGTTGGCGGCGCTGGGGACGCAGGCGGAGCAGCAGTTTGCGATCGATCCGTCGGTCACGCTGACGAAGCTGCGGCTGTTTGCAGAGGTGCTGGCGAAGCGCGCAGCGG
>CAITIQ010000036.1 GCA_903892415.1 uncultured delta proteobacterium
GTCGGGAGGCGAGTGGATAGCGAGCGTTTTGGCCGGGACGGAAGGTGCGTCGATCTACACCTCGGTGACGAAGGCATGGAGGGAGGATACGGCGGACGGAAAGTCCGTCGCGGGTAAGCTGGCTCGAGCTGCACCTTTGGCAATTCCATTCAATTGGCAAGGGCGGATCAGCGACGCCGCAGGCAGCGCCACCACGGGCGCGCTTTCAGGGGACAGCCATCGCGCTGTGGATAGAGCGACCGATGCCGCAGTCGAAGGGGTGGGGGTTGCAGTCGGGCCAGTGGGCGGCAAGGTGGGTGGGGCTGTCAAGCCTCTGCTGGGTCGTCTTGGCGGCGCGGCTCGGCCGTTGGTGGCGCGGCTCGGAATCGGCGCAAGCGCTCTCCTCGGTCCCAGCGCCGTTCAAGCAGAGAAGTCGATGGCGTCTACCGTGGCAACGGAGGTCACTGAGAGCGTCACCTCTGCGACGACCAAGGAAGTGGCGACCGAGGCGAGCACGAGCGAGGGCGTGACGAAGCATGGCAAAGCGTTTGTGCGGCAGTTCTTTACCGGCGAATCCGGTCGAGGAGCCCCCCATTGGCATCTGACGATTGAAACCTTAGACGATGTCGCGCTGCACACCGAGCTGGTTGCGCAGGGGAAAGCAGGAACTCTCGTCCGATCCGCGGTTCCGACGCGACCGGCAGACATTCTCTACGAGATCGCTGTGCCCGATCTTGCAGCAGCGCAAGCGCATCAACGGAGCGTTATGGGGCCAAGCTCAGCGCTTTGGGGGAAGACCACTCCTAACTGTGCAACCCACTGTGGGGACATCTTGACAGCAGGAAAGGTGGCTGGCGCGCCCACTTCAGGCGCAGCCTCAATACTTGGTTGGATTCAGAGCATCGCAACAGCAACGAGATAGGTGCGCACATGAAAACTCCGAGACAGATTGCTCTTGAAGCAATCAACGGGACTGAAGGAAGCGTGAAGCTTGACGCTGCGTTCGGCGAATTGTTGTCCGCAGACGCGATGTTCAACCTCTGGTCTTACCAAACTATCAAGGGGGATCTGTACGTGAGTCAAGCTGCGTTGGATGCAGCCGACACGAAGTACACGGAACTGTTAAGCGAGCTCAATCAGGCCTGGGACATATTTGTAGCTTCCAGCGACAAGCACCTAGCGAGCGGTGCACTGATAACTGTCGCGCTTCGCGTCGCTCGCGATCTCAAGGGAATCCTAGGCGACATTGACTTCTATGATGACTCACAGATGCCGCCGTGGATGGGTGACCAGCCCGTAGAAGCTCAACATGCAACTCCCGCCCAATCAGGCGTTGCACCCGACGGCTCTTCGTCCCTCGCGCCTCCCGGCGCTCCGTCCTCTGCTCCGCGGGTGAACGCGGGCATTGGGCCTACTCCCGAGAGCGACGACGGTGACGATAAGAACGGCCAGTGAGAGAGCACCACGGCGCGCATTCGAGATCGAGCCGCGCATCCTCAACGGCGAACGCCGGCGTTAACCCGCGGGCGCGGGAGGGAGCGCCGCGAGGCGCGACCTGAGCGCGAACCGACGGGTTCAACGCTTGGTTCGCCCGGCTCGCTCGGGCGTTCGAGCGTCGAAGCCTTCTCTTGAACGGCCTGAGATGAAGAAGAACGGGGCACGCGCCGAAGGCGCGAGCCCCGCTCTGCGTTCATTCTTGGAACGGCCGTCGAGTCTGCGAGCGCCTCTGTCTCTCGCTCTCTTCAAAGAGATCCAAGAAATGTCGAGGTCGAGGCTGGGGGCAATGTGCGGCAATCGCGAAGCGATTGTCCAAGTGGCTGTGGTGAAGTGGTGAGGCGCGCATGAAGGGCCATGAAGAGTCGAAGGCCGCGGTTGCGCGGCTCTCCACTTCTCCATGGCCACGTCATTGTCCCCAGCCTTCTGGATCAGCCCGTGCGTTGGAGGAGGCGATTGCGCTCGAGGTAGGTGTCGATGATGGAGAGGACCTCACGCTTCTCGCGCATGGGAAGCTTCTCCATCTGCTGCAACCGGCGAAGGATCCGCCGACTTGAATCAGTCTTTGAGGACGACTTGATGGGCCTCTTGCCAACCAGCTCGTCAACCGTGATGCCGAAGCCGTCTGCGAGGCTCGAGAGGACATGCCCGAGGGGCATCGCTTCGCGGCTTTCGTAGTGCGCGATCATCCTTCGAGAGATCCCGGTTGCTCGAGCGAGCTGGAGTTGGGAGAGGCCTGCTTGCTGCCGAAGATCGGCAAGGCGTTGGCCGAAGTGACCGACTTCGCTGATAGGGGCTTTCTTGTTCGGCACGGATCCGTCCACAGGTGTGAAATGCCGAACAAGGCTACACCTGGATTTGCGGAGAGGGTCCGAACGGGATTGCATGGAGGTACATAACATGTACATTCTGCGTACTCAAGTTGTCGGCGTCTTTTCGCTTGACGGCCTTTCTGAAGGAGTTCGCGAATGGCTCGGTTCCCGGAAGAAGAGATCCAGCGACTAAAGGAGGGTGTCTCCGTGGCGGACCTCGCACGTGCTCGAGGCGTGGTGCTCGCGAAGAGCGGCGACAACCTGCTTGGCCTCTGTCCCTTCCACGCCGACCGCGAGCCCTCGCTGGTGGTCACGCCGAGCAGCAATCTGTGGCACTGCTTGGGAGCGTGTCAGACGGGAGGCAGCGTGATCGACTTCGTAATGAAAGCGGAGGGCGTGAGCTTCCGGCACGCAGTGGAGCTGCTGCAGGCTGGCGTGACGCCGGTGCGCACAGCGCGCGAGACGGCGAGCTCTCCGCGTCATTCGACGCGACGAAAGCTCGAGCCGCTAGCGCCCTTGGAAGCGGATAGTCGGGAGCTTCTGGGCCGGGTGATGAAGCACTACCAGGCAGCGCGCTCGAAGAACCGAGAGGCGGTTGCGTACCTGGAATCGAGGGGCATCGGAGTGGCAACGGCGGAGCAGTTCGGGCTTGGGTTCAGCGATCGAACGCTGGGTTATCGATTGCCAGCGAACCACAATAAGGGGGGCCAGGAACTGCGGACCAAGCTGACGGAACTTGGGGTGTTGCGAGAGACGGGGCACGAGCACCTGCGAGGCTGCGTGGTGGTGCCGTTGCTCGATGCAGAGGGCCACGTCGTGCAGATGTATGGGCGGAAGATCGACGACAAGTCGCAGCCACATCACCTGTACCTCGCAGGTCGTCAGCGCGGGGTGTTCAACGGAGCGGGCCTAGCGGGCTCGGACGAGGTGATCGTGTGCGAGGCGCTCATGGACGCGCTGACGTTCTGTGAGCATGGGTTTCGGAACGTGACGAGCGGCTACGGCGCGGACGGCGTGACGGACGAGGTGCTCGAGGCGATCGTGTCGAGCGGGGCGAAGGTGGTGAAGATCGCATTCGACCGAGACGAGGCGGGAGATCGCGGGGCGGAGAAGCTTGCCCAGCGAGTGGCTGCACGAGGATTGGAGGCGCATCGAGTGCTGTTCCCGAAGGGGATGGACGCGAACGAGTACGCGCGGAAGGTGGAGCCAGGCACGGCGAGCCTGAAGCTTGTAGTCAACCGATCGGAGTGGATGCGAGGGAGCGGGGCCAGGCGGCGTGAACGACAAGAAGCGGCAAGGGAGCCCGACGTTGTCGACGAAGCGAAGGCAGAGGAGACGACGGGCGAATCACCTTCCTTAGTCGCCTCTCCTTCTTCGCTCATTGCTGCTTCTGAACCCGAGCCGATAGCAGGGCCGACGATGCAGGTGATCAGCGCGAAGCCATTGCGAGTACGAGAGGGCGCAGGGCCGAGCTCTCTCGAGACTGAGTTGGGTCTCGCCGAGCTCGGCCCCACGCAATCAGCGACGATGCCTGAGACGTTGCCGCACGATGCCTCGCTGTCGTCGCGCGTGGCGCTGTCGCCGCGGGTGCATCGAGAGCGTGAAGATCTGTACGTGGCATTCGAGGGTCGGAAGTGGCGCGTTCGTGCAGCGGGAAAGGCGAGCGGAACCGAACTTCGTGTAAACCTTTTGGTATCGAACGAGCGGGATCCGTCGGCATTCTTCGTGGACACGGTGGATCTGTACGCAGCGAGGCAACGAACGCACTTCACGAAGCAAGCGGCCGAGGAGCTGAACCAGGACGAAGAGGAGCTGAGGCGTGAGCTCGGTGTGATCGTGTTGGAGGTGGAGAACGAGCGGCGCGCCGCGCAGGCGGCGAGCGGAAACGCTGCAAAGAAAGGTGGCGAGGCGATGAGCGAGGAAGAGCGACAAGAGGCGCTCACGCTGTTGCGAGATCCGAAGCTGCTCGAGCGCGTGCTTGAGGACCTATCGCGCGCCGGGGTGGTGGGAGAAGAGACGAACAAGCTGGTGTCGTACTTGGCGGCGACGAGCCGCAAGCTGAGCGAACCGTTGGCGGTGGTGATTCAGAGCGCAAGCGCCGCCGGAAAGACGAGCCTGATGGACTCGGTGTTGGCGCTGATCCCGGAGGAGGAACGGGTGCAGTACTCGGCGATGACGGGGCAGAGCTTGTTCTACATGAGCGGGCAGGACCTCAAGCACAAGGTGCTCGCCATCGTGGAAGAAGAGGGCGCGGAGCGCGCGAGCTACGCCCTAAAGCTGCTCCAGAGCGAAGGCGAGCTTACGATCGCATCGGCAGGGAAAGACCCGGCGACGGGCAAACACATGACGCACGAGTACCGCGTGGAGGGGCCGGTGATGATCATGCTGACGACGACGGCGATCGACGTTGACGAGGAGCTGCTCAACCGGTGCATCGTGCTGACTGTGGACGAGGGCCGGGATCAGACGGAGGCGATCCACCGGCGACAACGGCAGTCGCGTACGTTGAGCGGACAGATCGAGGCGGAGGAGCGCCGGCGGATCCGGCGACTGCATCGCAACGCGCAGCGCTTGTTGCGCACGGTGGCGGTCGTGAACCCGTACGCGATGGAGTTGAGGTTTCCCAGCCACACGACGCGCACGAGGCGCGACCACATGAAGTACCTGACCCTGATCAGCGCGGTGACGTTGCTACATCAACATCAGCGACCAACGCAGCGAGTGCAGCACCGAGGCCGGACGCTGGAGTACATCGAATCGACGCGAGAGGATGTCGAGGTCGCGACGTCCCTTGCGCACAGCGTGCTTGGTCGGAGTCTGGATGAGCTGCCGCCCCAGACACGCAAGCTGCTCTATGCGATCGAAGCCATGGTGACCGAGCGAATGATCGAGCAGGGAGTTGCGCAGCAATACATCCGGTTCACGAGGCGAGACGTGCGGGAGTGGACGGAGTGGGGCAACTCGCAGCTGAAGGTCCACATGCACAGGCTCGAGGAGATGGAGTACCTGCTGATGCATCGGCTGCGCGGCCCGCTGGTTCAATATGAGCTCCGATACGAGGGCGAGGGCAAGGACGGAGGCCGGTTCTTGATTGGGCTGGACAGCACGTACGAAGTCGATCGGCCGGGCCTAAAAGGGGATCGGCCGGGGCTTGGCCGGGTACCGGCCGGCCGTCGGCCGGTGGGTGGCCGGGATGATGAAAAGCGCGAACGAAGCGGCGAAAAGCCTGCGAACGGAGTGGCTCCTCATCCGGCGCAGGAAATCACTACTGCGGTCGAAGACGTGAAGCGGACGTCGTAGCTGTACTTGACGAGGACCCAATGGCGCGCACGCATCGCGAGAAGGAGACGCCCTGGTTCGACGTCGGCGGACCGCACGAGCCTGACGGACTCGGCGTCTGGCTTCGACGGTTCCTCGAATCCTTGCAGGTGCGTAACTTCTCCGCGCGCACAGTCGACCATCGCGAAAAGGACATTGGCGACTTCATCGTTTGGCTCGCTGACCGCGGCGTCGAGCGTATCGATCAGGTCACCAAGCCGATCATCGAGCGCTATCAAAAGCAGCTCTTTCAGCATCGCAAGAAGAACGGAAAGCCACTGACCTTCCGCACCCAACATGACCGACTCGTGCAGGTGCGGCTCTTCTTTCGATGGCTGAGCCGCCAGAACGCGATCCTCGCCAACCCCGCCGCGGATATCGAGCTGCCGAAGGTGGAGCGACGGATTCCTGGTGACGTGTTGAGCGCAAACGAGATCGACAAGGTGCTCGAACAGCCTGACCTGACCGACGCGATGGGACTGCGAGATCGCGTGATGATGGAGGTCCTCTACTCCACAGGGATCCGCCGAACAGAGCTGGCTCATCTGTCGATTCGAGACGTCGACTTTGAGCGCCGAACGGTGTTTGTTCGGCAAGGAAAAGGCAGACGAGACAGGCTCGTTCCGATCGGGGAGCGTGCGCTCGAATGGGTGCAGCGCTACCTCGACGAGGCGCGGCCCGAGCTCGTCATGCCACCCGACCCAAGTCACCTCTTCCTGTCGTCGACAGGAGATCCACTCGCCCCGGACCGGCTGACCAGGATCGTGCGCTCGCACATCGAGCGAGCCAACGTTGGAAAGAGCGGATCGTGTCATTTGTTCCGGCACGCGATGGCCACCGCGATGCTCGACAACGGTGCTGACATCCGACACATCCAAGAGATCCTCGGCCACGCAGAGCTGTCGACGACGCAGATCTACACGCGCGTATCGATCGCAACGTTGCAGCGAGTGCACGCGGCTACGCACCCGGCGGAAGGCGCGTCCAGACGCACAGAGCGGGTCGTGAGCGAACCGGGCACGCCCGCGCAACTGCTTGAGGCGCTCGCTGCCGAGATGGGCGAAGAAGCCTCCTAGCGCGCAAACCCTTCGACCGAGAACGCGAGCGTCGTGTACTCTCTCGAAGCCGTTCCTGCGAGCGGCTCGACCCTTGAAGTATGATCGTCTCCCGCGCCGAGGCCGTTCGCGCGCGGGAAAATCGGAACGCGCGCAAGCCGCAGCGAACCAAGAAGATTTTGTCCATTTGAGAGCCGGAAACGGCGTCAGGCGACACCCAGCA
>CAITIQ010000037.1 GCA_903892415.1 uncultured delta proteobacterium
CGTTCATCCCGTGTTCGAGCAGCCACTTGAGAGGCCAAACACGCTCTTCGACTGCGAATTGCCCCGCGCGATACCCATGTACAATGATGGCTGTTGGGCGCTCCCAACGGTCATCTCCGATGAAGGCGCGAGCCCACCCGGTCTGGTTCTCCCGCACACGCTCATAGCGCTCCCGCAAGACGGTATCGCTCGAGTGAAGCGGGTTGTTCGAACGCCAGGACAGATCGTAAATGGCAGTCCTTACGGCACCATCCTGGCGTCGCCCCTTCGCCTCAACTTTCACGGCGCCGTCAGGCGCCCTTGAGAAGAAGCCGAGATCTGGATCGAACGCCTCGGGGGCGTAGCCCTCGGCGATTCGGCTAAGTGCGACGAGCCGCTCCTCATGGCCCAGGGATTCTGCGCGGGAGCGGCGCTTCGAGGCCTCACTCCGGCCCGTGACGGCTCGGGAAAAGAGACGGTCTACCGACGCAGTTAGTGGCGTCAACACGCGCAGGAGGCTCATCTCGAGAGGGTAGCACCGGCAGAGCATTCTGTGCCGTTGAGTTAGAACGGCTGCCGGGCTTGGCGCTGGGTGCCTCATGAGCGCGTCTCGCAAAAGCGCGTTGTTTTGGCTTTGGTTCGAATCCTTCACAAATTCGTAAGACGCAATGGTGCTTTTTAATAAGCTAATTATGGCGAATTTGTGCTCCCTGGTCGAGGTTGGTTTTTATCGCATTAGGTTGCCGCTTGCCGGTGACTAGACGGCAAGGAGAGAAGTTATGAAGGTTGTTGCGTTGGCCTTGGTTTCAACAGTGGTCCTTTGTTCGTTTGCTGGGTGTGGCGATGATTCGACTGCCGCAGCTTCCGGCGGTGGTGGTAGCGGCGAGGGCGGCAAAGGTAGTAGCGGCGAGGGCGGCAAAGGTGGTAGCGACGTTTCCGCTTGGGAAGAGTATTGTGATGCCAGCGTGGCTCGGGAGGAGATGTGCGACCCAGACAACCCGCCGTCGCCGACTCTTGCCGATTGTGTCGGCGCGAAGGCTTGTTTTGATTCGGTGTTCCGTGAAGAGGCGCGAGAACCGCTCATGGCATGCTTGAGCAGCCGACCGTGCGACAAGAACGACGACCTCTGTTACACAGAGGTCGGAGCGGATCTAGGCACGATTCCGGAGCAGGAAGAGTATCTCTCTGGGTGCAACGCCAAGCTGGACGAATGCCCTGATCTGTCGAACGACTGGTGCACACAAGGAGACGTGCCGTGGCCCTTGTTCGAAGCCAGCCTATACGCCGAGCTAAGCGCTTGTTTCTCGGAGTCGTGCGATATGGTTAGCGCCTGTCTCGACAATGCTGTGCAGGCGCGAGGGGCTGACTGTGGCGGCGAACTTGGGCTGTAGCTAGCGAGCCACAACCTATTGCGCGCACTTACCTGAGGGAGGGATTCGTCGAGCGCACGTCCTTTAACGGAGCGTGCTCACCGCCATAGGCGTGTCCCGGATAAAGAACGAGCTCATCTGGGAGCTTTGCCAGCCGTTGAGTCAGCGTCCGACGCATCTCCTCCTTGTCACCTCCCGGCAAGTCGACTCGCCCACAGCCTTGTAGGAAGAGGGTGTCTCCCGAGATCAAGGCGTCTTTCAATCTGAAGCATTGGGAGCCGGGGGTGTGCCCTGGAGTGTGCAGTAGTTCTACCTCGATGTCGCCGATTTGGACGACGTCATTGCCTTCATGGAGAACGAGGTCCGACTTCGACACTTCAGTGACGATCATTACCCCCTCAGCTTCTGCCTTATGTACGTGTAACTTGGCGGAGCAAAGCTCGAGGAGGCGCGCAGCTCCTTGGACCGAGAAGCCGAACATCGAGCCACCGCAGTGGTCCGGGTGATAGTGCGTTATCAGTGCACCGGAAACCTTTAGGCCATCGGACTCGGCGATCGTCACGAGACCATCGACGTCCCAAGCAGGATCGACGATGAAGCACTCACCCTTATCTCTGTCGCCAATCAGATAAGCGAAATTCATCATCTGGGTCGCAGCGCGATCCTTTTTTGCAAAGTCTCGTCCGGCAAGCAATTGGCGGAAGTAGAGGCTGGCCATCACCTCGGTCTAGCAGAGGCCGCTCTCCGCAGAAGCGCGGAAACGTTTCAGCCTACTGTGTCGGCACGATTCCCCCCAAAGACGGTTCCAGACTACGATCCGCGCGTTTTGAGCACTGAACCCGAGGCAAGCAGCAAAGTCGAAGGCGACAGCCGGATGACGATAAGGCCGTTGATGTTTGCCACCACGGCGGGGGAGGCGATGGAGACGGGGGCGCTGCTCGCGTCGCTCAAGCAGCGCGAGCACGTCGGCACCGAGGACACGGGGTTCACTCTCATGGGGGAGCTTGGCCGGGGTGGCATGGCTCAAGTGCTGCGCGCGAGCCAGCCCGTCTTCTGCCGCGACGTAGCGCTCAAGCGGCTAACCCTCGGCGGAACCGTGGCGCGGGCAGCCTTTTTGTCCGAGGCGCGCATCATGGGCCTGCTTGATCACGCTAACGTCGTTCCGGTGCATGCGTGGGTCCCGCAGACTGACGGGCCGCCGATGTTGGCGATGAAGCTCGTTGCGGGAAAGAGTTGGCGCGAGGTGCTCACGGCACGTGAGATGCCCGACCCAAACATGGACGAGCATGTTCGAACGCTGCTGCAAGTAACTCGCTGTGTGGAAGCCGCTCACGCTCGCAAGATCCTTCACCGCGACCTCAAGCCGGACAACATCATGCTTGGCGCTTACGGCCAGGTGTATGTGATGGATTGGGGCATTGGCGTAACAACCGATCGCAAGCTCGCCGCCGAGACGGGCATCCTTCATATCGATGAGGCGCCGGGCCCAGCCGGCACGCCCGCGTACATGGCACCAGAACTCGCTGAGGGCGCCCTCGAACAGGACGAGAGAACCGATGTTTTCCTGTTGGGTGCGATGCTGCACGAGATAGCAACCAACCGTCCGCTGCATTTGGGGCCGGACCTGGACACGATCCGAAAGCACTGTCTCGCTGGTGTGCGGGCCCCCTATCCGGAATGGGTTCCCGAAGAGTTGCGCGCAATTATCGAGCAAGCGACCGCTGTCCAAGTTGAGGGGCGGTATTCCTCCGCCAATGCGTTTGCTTCGGCGCTCACCGACTATCTCGCGCACCGCGAGGCTCGCGCACTGATCGACCTCGCGGAGAAGGCGCTAGGCCGCATGGTCCACGCTGTCCAGCGAGCGGCAGAGTCGGCGGCCGCGACCGTTGATGATGAGCGGACGATTCATTCGTTATTGGCCGAGCTCAGTTTTGCAACGGGACGGGCTACTGAGCTGTGGCCAACCTCACGCCAAGCTGGGGAGCTCCGCGCGCGCGCAGTCTCGACCGTATTTGAGCACGCCATCCGCTTCGAGCAGCTTGCATTGGCC
>CAITIQ010000038.1 GCA_903892415.1 uncultured delta proteobacterium
ACGCTATCGCTATGTCGGTTTAGAGCGAGATAGTGAAACGGGGCTGGATTCGATGGGCGCGCGTTACTACGCCGCGTGGCTCGGCCGGTGGACGAGTGCCGATCCGCTGGGCGTGGGGGCGGATGGGCCGGGGGTGTACAACTACACGCGTGGGTCTCCGGTGGTGTTTACGGATCCGGGCGGGATGAAAACGCCCGAGCCCACGGATGCGATCGAAGCTGAGCAGTTCATTGGGAACGACGAGATATATCCCGCCGTGGCGGCTGAGCATCAGGCAGCCCAAGCCGCACAGCTGACGCAGCCTGCTGCGAACCCAGTAGATGTACTTGGCGCGTTGGACGGCGAAGTGAGAGCGCAGCTGCTGACGACTCAGCAGGAGATCTACGAGCTGTGGCAATCGTTTGAGGCGGGTGGCCCAATGCGGCCGTGGGATCTGGATCATTGGACCAAGGAGTCGATCCTCGAAGCCACGAAGACGCGGGTCTCGCGACTTGAGGGTCTCCAGGCGGCCGGCCTGGCCTACGTCGATGAGAACGGCTGGTTTCAATCCAACGTTCTGACCCATGCAGTCGAAGAAGGGGTGGTGACCGACGAGGGGAGCCACTCTCAGTTCCAAGGCGTTTCTGACGCGACCGTTCAGAACGGTGTCTTAGGATGGAGCTTGCAGCGGACCGCCGAGCTGGGATTGGCGATGATCCCTGGTGGAGGTGGCGCGGGTGCGCTCTTTGCAAAAGCACCAGTGGCGAAGGCGGCGGCACTCAAGACGCTCAACACTGAAGCCAAGGCTCTGGGGTTTGCCGGTAAGTGGAAGAATACCGGCGAGACGATGTCAGTGAGAGCTGCTGAATTTCAGACCAAGGTGACCGGGGTCGAGGCAGGAGCATCCTTTGCCCAGGGCGGGGTGAAATTTGATGGGCTCAGTAAGTCAGGAACGTTGTTGGATGCAAAGGGGCCGGGATATGCCAACTTTGTACAAAAGAAGGGGCCCAAAGCAGGTGAGTTCTACGATTGGTTCGCCGGGAAGGACTCTCTTGTCTCGCAAGCCCAGAGTCAAGTAAGGGCTGCCGGTGAAACGCCGATCGAGTGGGTCTTCGCTGAGCAAGCTGCCATGGACGCAACGATGAAACTTCTCACTGATGCCGGGGTCGATATGACCAAGCTCGCGTTCCGGTTGCACTGACATGAGCCTCCTCGTTCGATGTCGCTGGGGTCAGACTGCATTGCCGGTTGAGGGTCGAGCGCAGCAGTGGGCGGGTCTCGTTCTTGGTCCCGCGGCACAAAAAGTCGCGGGGCAGAATTGGTTCCGCTTGGCCGGCTCAAGAAAGGCGGCGCTGAACCGTCCGATTGAGCCGGAGGGCCTGGCTGACCTGGTTGTAAAGCTGGCTCGCGGCCGCGAGTCGAGTGGATTTCTCCACATGAGTATTTGGAACGGTGAAGACGGAGCGGCTAGTTGTGGCGTAAGCTTGACGCTGGAATTCGAGGCGGCGGCGCAGGACATCACTGTCTTCTCGTTACCCGACTCGACGCATCTCCAATCGAACGGCGTAACCTGGTCGGACGTAGTTGAGCTCGCTCGAGCCCTTGCAGACGGCCTGCACGGCGAAGCCATCGTGACGTCGTCGGAGCTGCTGCAGATGGGGCTGGCCACGCGAACGGAGCCGGCGTTCGCAAGGTTGTCGCCGGGTGTGGTAACCAGACTCTCGGTTCGAAGCTGGGAAGAACTGACAAGTCGGCCCTTGCAATCATGGGCTGAACTATTCGATGGGGATGCCAAGCGATGACTGCCCAATCAAACGTTGCACCCGACGGTTCTCCGTCCGTCGCGCCGGATGCCGGCGCTCCGTCCTCTGCTCCGCGGCTGAACGCGGGCATTGGGCCTGCGCCCGAGAGCGACGACGGTGACGACAAGGACGGCCAGTGAGAGAACACCACGGCGGGCATTCGAATCGAGCC
>CAITIQ010000039.1 GCA_903892415.1 uncultured delta proteobacterium
GCGCTGGCCTCGAGCTCAGCGCGCCGCTTCTCACTTTGGGTCTCGCGATTCTGCACGCGCGCTCGTTCCACTACGGCCCACGCGGTAGCCACGCGGCCTTCATGTTCGCGGCAGAGCGCGACGTTGAGCAACGGGCTCACGGCCGGAACGCGCTTGACGCTCGCGTCGATCGCCGCGCACCCGCCTTCCCAATCGCCCTCTTTGATCAGCTGGCGGCCGCGTTGAAAGAGCTCGATTGCCGCGGCGTCCACCGTCTCGTCGGCGTGCGCCGATGAAGGAGCCAGCGCTGCAAAGGACAGTGCGGCCAGCGAGAGCGCCACGCTACGAGCGAGACGGTCAATACGCATCGAGCGGGTCTCCCTTGTGCACCGGCCGAGCAGTCGAGGTAGAGGTCACGGCTGAGGTCGCAGCGGCGCTTGCTGCAACGGCCGGAGTGGCGGTGCGGGCGGTGGTCGCGGAGGCGGTCGCGAGGGCGGTCGCGGAAGAGGGAGGCGTCACGGTAGCGGCACCACTTGCAGCGCTACTCGCGGAAGCTGACGCAGCCGCAGCCGAAGACGAAGAGGGAGGCGTCACGGTAGCGGCAGCGCTGGCCGTGGGCGCAGCCGCAACGGTGGCGGAAGACGCCGCTGAGCCCGCATTCGGTCGCGTGCTTGGGATGGCGAGGGCCAACACAAGACCGACGGTCGCAAGGCCGCCGGCGATCGCGACCCAACGCAGTCGCGAAGGCTTTTCGGTAGAGCGAGCCGGCCTGCGGATCAATTCGGCTTTGCGCTCGCCCTCGACGGCACCACAGCGCTGGTGGGCGGGTTGAAGGTCGACGGTACTTCCGCCGCGCATGTGTTCGTCAACAGCGCTGGCACGTGGTCCGAACAGGCCCGGCTCGTCCCGGGCGTTGGCGACGCTGGCTTCGGCTTCGCCGTGGCCCTCGACGGAGATTTCGCAGTGGTGGGCAGTGAAGCCGAGACCGGAACCGGCGCCGCCTACGTCTACCACCGTACGGGAAGCGAGTGGCAGCCCACCGCGATGCTCAAGGCCGAGGATGGCGCCGAGGGCGATCGTTTTGGCACCGCGGTGGCCATCAGCGGCAACGTGATCGTGGTCGGCGCCAAGGGCCACGATGGGGATGGTTCCGAGGCCGGCGCGGCCTACGTCTTTTCGCGGTCGGGCAATGAATGGCCGCAACAAACAAAGCTCGCGTCACCCAGCGCCGCAGCCAGCGCTCGCTTTGGCACCGCCGTCGCCATCGACGGAGCGCGCTTGGTCGTTGGTGGCGTGAACGCCGCCGGCAACGGCACCGTCGCCGTATTCGAAGCCGCGCGCTGAGCGCGGCGCACTTCGCCCAGGAGGATCGCGTGTCAGGCTTCACGACTCGAAGGGTTTGCGAGTGCTGCGACGCAGTGCACGTCTTCACCTACGTACCGTATTCGGGCAGGCGCATTCACTCGTCACCCAAGGAGTCGGTCACCCTGCTCTGCCGCCGCTGCATCGAGCCGCTCATGGAGTGGCAGGACAAGGACGGCGACACCTTCAGGCTGAGCCTCGACGCGACCGTGGAGCAGCCGCCGGTGCCCGTGCCGTTGAGGCGCAAGCCGCAGCCGCCACCGCCACCGCCGCCCCCAGACGAGGAGAGCCCGTCGGTTCCCTCCAAACCTCCGCCACCCCCTCCTCCGCCAGCGCCGCCCCGCATCGCCAGGGCCAGCCGCCACAGACGCATTCGCTGAGCGGCCCGCGCTTTTGCGCGTGTAGCCGTGCTCGGCAAAAAATAAATCACCAGCCCGCGTGACCGATCGGAGCAGTGCCTCGTCTTCCCCTTTCGTCGCCCCTAGCGCGAAGCTCCACGGAGGACTTCACAGCTTGGGCGCTACGAGAGTCATCTGCCATGAGCACCATCCATTCGATCGCCAACGTCTTTGCCTGTATCTCTCTGCTCGCCTTTGCGACACACTGCGGGGACAAGTCGGCCGACGCAAACGCAAGCGCAAGCGCCGATTTGGCCCAAGCGACCACGCCTTGCGGGCTTGCTGGTGAGTCCTTGTCGGGGATTGCCATTCTCGAGGTGAAAGACGTCCCAAACGAGGCGGGCGCCGGAGCAAAGTTCGTCAAGCAATTGGCCCGCGAGCTCGATCAAGTGTGCGTCGAGAAGGGCATGGAGAAGTCAGCAGGCGAGGCCCTCTCCTGTTATGGCAAGAACAAGGGCAAAGCCGGATATCGCGTGCTCAAGGGCTGCGACGAGGCGCCTGGCAAAGAGTTGGTGGCCGCCGTCGTCGACAAGCACGGTCGCAAGTAGCCGCTGGTTTCACTTCGTTTGACTGACAATAAGGAGAACCGATTCATGAAACGTTCGTGGCTTCGTGGGCTTTGTTACGGCGCATTTTGCCTTTGGGTTGTGGGCTGCGGCGCAGACGCCGGAGGCAGTGCGAGTTCGAGCTCTGCGGCGGCGGCCAACAGCGGTGCGAGTTCGAGCAAGCCGGCCAGCAACAAGAGTAGCGCGCCAGCCGCTTCTTCCTCGGCGACCGGGCCAGCGAGCGCAGCGGCGCCGGCGGCAGCGAGCGACCTCGCGCTGATCGGCGGCGCTGATTGGAAAGCTGTGTTCGTTGGAGCACCGCCAACCGTGCTCACAGAGTCATTCTCTGGCGGTCAAGGCACCGGTATGGCTGATGATTACACCATCAAGTCGACCCACCCCGACCCGCCGTGGAAGTTCAACAATGCAGGTGGTGGCGGTGTCTACTGGGCGCCGAGTAAGAAGGCCGTGGCCGTCGACAACGTCAACCTCAAGATGGACGCCACCACCAAGGCCGTCGATACCTGGATCAAATCGGCGTTGGTCTCCGAGGTGAAGCACCTGAGTGAGGGCGAGATCATCGACGTTGGCCCGGACAAGATTCCGCTCAAAGCCGGTTACGGCACAGC
>CAITIQ010000040.1 GCA_903892415.1 uncultured delta proteobacterium
CCATCACCAGTTTGGCGATGGCGCCATCGAACGAGAGTTTCCAGTGCTTGTACTGGCTCGGATGCGTCTCGAAGCGAACTGTCGGAGATTGAATCGGTGCGTCTGCCATCGGCTTCTCTTTCGAGGGTGAGAGTCCCGAACTTGGTAGGGGGGTTCCGCTACGTCGTCAAGCAGTATAGTGCGTTGCGCTTGCTAACGAAGGTGCATTATAGTGCGCGCATGACCCCGGCCGATCCCGTGCTTTCCGAGCTTGGGCGCAAACTGCGCGCGCAAAGGCACGGTCGCGGTATGACGGTGAAAGAGCTCGCGGTGAAGAGCTCCCTCTCCGAGCGCTTCGTGGTCTCCGTCGAGGGCGGACAGGGCAACCTTTCCCTGCTTCGGCTGGTTGAGCTCGCGCGTGCGCTCGGCTGCCCGCTCACCGATCTGGTGGATGACGCGTGGGTACAAGGACCAGCGGCGCGCCTCCTCGAACGTCCAGTCGCCCTGACTGGCCTTAGGGGCGCCGGCAAGTCCACCATCGGGCGAGAGGTCGCCAAACGTTTAGGGGTGCGCTTCTACGAGATCGATCAGCTCATCAGTCAGCGCGCTGGCTTGAGCATGGGCGAGATCTTCGAGGTGCACGGTGCCACGCAAATCCGCAAGTTGGAGCGCGACGTTTGGGAGGGCCTACTGCTCGAGGCGCCTGGGGTCATTGCCACTACGGGCGGCATCGTCACCGAGACGAGCACCTATGAACGCTTGCTCGCCACAGCCACTGTCGTTTGGCTAAAGGCGCGACCAGCGGACCACTTCAACCGCGTGAGCGAGCAAGGTGACACTCGCCCCATGGCGAACCGTTCCAACGCCATGCGTGAACTCAAGGCCATCCTACGGGCACGTGCGGCGCTTTATGAGCGTGCCCACCAAACCGTAGACACAAGCTCGCTGGGCCTGAACCGAGCGATCGAGCGGGTGGTGACTATTTTCCGCTAGCGCCTTTTTCCGCAGGCTTTTCGCTAACCTTCTCGAAGTTAGCCTTCTCAGCCTCGCGCAACTTGGGCGAATCCTCGTCCTCTTCGTCATCCTTGAGGCCCTTCTTGAAGTTGCGGATGCCATCGCCAAGACCCTTGCCGATGCCAGCGATCCGCGACCCGCCGAAGAGCACAACGGCCAATACGAGGAGGATCAAAATCTCAGTCATTCCAAAGCGGCCCATTTTTTCCTCGCAAGCTCGCGTCCCGAGCTAATGCGACCTTACCACCCAGCTGCGACGCGTCCAACGTTTGCTTGAAGCGGGCCAGCCGTTCCCAGTTTCGGAGAGAAAATGGCGGTGCCCTCTTGAGGAGTCGGCGTGTTAGGCTGTCATTCCCTGTGAATGGGTCGAACGTGAGCGGCCACACGCGCATCTCACTCGCCGGACAGTTTTGACGACAGCTTCGAGGACAGGACTGAGCTTATGGTTCGAGGGTTTCTAACAGCGGCTGCAGTTGTGGGTGGGCTCGTGGTCTTCTCTGCGAATGAGGCGCAAGCCCAGTCGACGGAGGTAGGTCCGGTAACTGGCACGGCCAAAGGAATCGTCGGCGGCGGTCTTCTTGGAGCCGAGATCGTGATGATGCCGATGGGTATCGCGGGGCTCAAGCCTTGGTGGCCCTACGTCGTTTTCGGCGGCATTGGCGCGGTAGGCGGTGCCGTTGGCGGCTGGGCCGTCGAGCAGGCCGCTCCCCCGGCAGAAGCACCTCTTTACATGTTAGCGGGCGGCTTGGCCTTGGTGATTCCGACCTTGGTGCTGACGCTGAACGCAACCACCAAAGAGGACTACGGGGACGAGGATGACCCGTCGACGCTCACTCCCGTAACCGAGGATCCGCTCACCCAACCCATCCCTGGCGAGGCCGCGCCGCCTCCAGCAGAGGGCGGCGGCACCATTCAGATCCAAAGCAAGGCGCGCAAAGTGCGCAAGACCGCTCGGCCTTCGCTACCGCTTGCACTCTTTGACCTAGCTGGTGAAGACGTGCGTATGGGGATCCCCAACGTGACGGTGAAACCCCTGTTCACTAACTTCGAGATCGCCGCCTACGGCGTCGAGCAGGGCTCGGTGGTGGACATCCCCGTTTTCCGAACGGCGTTCTAAGCAACTCAGCAACTGCGCCCCCACGAGCTCGTCGGTGAAACACCGACGAGCTTTTGTTTTGGCACCTTTGTTCAACGGCGATGGCGCTAGGCAGTCGCCAGCTTGGTTTGGCCGTCTATACTGAGCGGCAATGCGGATTCTCGAGCGTGCGGGGCGCGTGGTGCTCCTTCTGGTGGCCTTCGCGTTTTCGTTCGTATTGGCGGGCCAGTTCGGAACTGGCAGCTTGTGGAAAGGGTTTGAGCCAGCGCTCGCAGTGGCTGGCAAGCCAACCAATGAGAAGCCCAGCTATGACCTAACGCGGCTCGAGGCGGTCAACGAGACGCTCAAGTACATTCGCAAGAAGTACGTCGATCCGGATCGCATCAAGCCCAAGTTGATGCTCATCTCGGCACTCAACTACATCCAACGCGATGTCCCGCAGGTGATCGTCAAGAACGCCGGCGAGGATGAAGTCGTGGTGCAAGTTGGCACCGAGTCAAAGACCTTCAGCACCAAGAACGTCAACGGTCCGTGGGACGTTGCAGCGCGCTTGCGTGAAGTCTTTGCGTTCCTGGTCAAGAACCTCGAGGGCTCTGGGGTCGACCTCCGCGAGCTCGAATACACAGCGTGCAACGGCATGCTGCACACGCTCGATCCGCACTCGGTGTTCCTGTCGCCCGACGCCTACCGCGATATGAACGTGCAGACTTCGGGCGCCTTTGGTGGCTTAGGCATCGTGATTGCGGTTCGCGATCAACAGCTGACGGTGATGCGACCGATGCCCGGAACGCCAGCGGAGCGAGCGGGCATCAAGCGCTTCGATCGGATCGTCAAGATCGAGAATGAGTCGACGCTCAACATGCCGCTGGAGGACGCAGTGCGACGGCTGCGCGGCGATCCGGAGACGCCGGTGACCCTGTGGCTGGTGCGCGAAGGAGAGGACGGTTGGACTGAACCGAAGCCATTCCCGCTCATGCGCGAGATCATCAAGGTTCGCTCAGTCGAGAGCCAAGGGCTCGACGGCGACGTCCTCTATGTGAAGGTCAAGAACTTCCAAAGTTCGACCACCGACGAAGTGTCAGCCGCACTGCAAAAGCACGACGGCATCGACACGTTGAAAGGACTTGTGCTCGACCTTCGAGGGAACCCCGGCGGCCTGCTCGATCAGTCGGTCAAACTCGCCGACCTCTTCCTCGAAGAGGGCGTGCTGGTTGAGACGGTGGGCTTCTCCGAAGGCAAGGAGGAGCGCCTTGCAGTAGCCAAAGGGACAGAGCCTCCCTACCCGATCGTGGTGCTCGTAAACGGCTCGTCCGCGAGCGCGAGCGAGATCTTGGCCGGGGCGCTCAAGAACCACAAACGCGCTGTCATCGTTGGCCAGCAGAGCTTTGGCAAAGGCAGCGTTCAGTTGGTCTTCCCGGAAGTGACGCCCGAGAAGGCGGCTCTCAAACTAACCATTGCGCAATACCTCACCCCCGGAAGCATCTCGATCCAAGGCGTAGGCATCACGCCCGACATCGAGCTCGACCCGATGACGGTGGATCCACTCGAGATGGACCTCGCGGTGCAGAACGACACGCTGAAGGAGCGTGAGCTCTTCGCCTCGCTGCAGAGTGAGCATGCCGCAGCTCCAAGCAAACCTCTTGAGGTGGTTCGCTATCGGTACTCTGCCGCCGAACGAGAACGAGCTCGCGATCTGGGCTCCGACGCTGACGAGGAATTTCAAGTCGACTTTCCGGTCAGCTTCGCTCGAAGCCTGGTCGCCGCGATGCCGGCTGACACCAAGACCCCAGCGCAAATGGCCGCAATTCGTCCTTTGATCGAGCAGACCCGACAAGACGAGCTCGACAAGGTGGCGAAGGAACTTGCTGAGCTCAGCGTGGATTGGACGGCACCTCCCGATAACGCGCCGCGAGCAAAGGCGAGCGACTTCGAGGTGACGGTCGAGTCGGGCAAAGAGCCGGTGATTGAGGCTGGCGAGCAGATGACGTTGCGTGTGAAGGTGAAGAACGTCGGTGACAAGACCATCTACCGACTGCGCGCGCACACTGAATCGGAGAGCGGCTACTTCGATGCTAAAGAGCTCGCGTTCGGCAAATTGGCCCCCGGGGAGGAACGCACGGCGTTGGCGCCAATGGGCTTTTGCGAGGTGGAAGGAAGCAAGATCGCGACCACAAAAGCACGACCGAAGGACGCGAAGCGCAGTTGCAGAGTGCCGCGCGACGCGAACGAACGCTCCGACGGTGTGTGGATCAAGTTCGACGCCGAGGGTGGCGAGCCGCCCGCCGACGCGGAGATCCGCCCCACAGTGCACGCGTTAGCAAGACCGACCTTTCGCTTTAGCTACCAGATCGCGGACGACCGAGGAAACGGCGACGGGCGAATTCAGCGTGGTGAGGGCGTGAACATGTATCTCACCGTGAAGAACGAGGGACCAGGCGTCTCGGTCGATACACAGGCGAGCATTACGAATCTGAGCGGCGAAGGTCTGCTGCTCAAGGCCGGTCGCTTCAGCCTTGGTGAAATGAAACCCGGCGAAGAGCGCCAGGTGACGTTCTCCTTCGAGGTTCAAAAGTCACTCGCGGAAGCCGCCGCGTCGCTCTCGCTTTCGATCGGCGATCTCGAGGTCGGTGAGGCGGCCAAGGAGAAGCTACGTCTTCCCGTAGAGGCGGCAGTCGAGCTCGCCGCACTCGACGAGCTTCGACTCGTGCGAACGGATGGAGCGCTGCTGCTCGACTCACCGCGCACCGACACACGCGGCTTCGGCAAAGTTGGTGCAGGAACCTTGCTTCGAGCGGTTGGCCAAACCAACGGCTACGTGAAGGTGAAGCTCGATGCAGAGCGCTTCGCGTTCGTCGCCGGTTCAGAGCTGGAGCAAGCACCAAACGGCGGCTCAGCCGCAGCGTTGCCGATCAATTTCGAGGAGCTCTACGCGCACGCACCGCCTGAACTTTCTTTCACGGCGCCCCAGCTCTCCACCACCAAGTCGAGCATCGTTCTGCGCGGAACGGCCAGCGCCGCTAGCTACATATCGGACGTGTATGCGTTCGTTGGCAGTCGCAAGATTCACTACCAAGCCAACGCCTCCAAGGCGAAGACTCAGAGCTTCGAATTCGAGATCCCGCTGCGGCCCGGAGTCAACGTGGTCACCGTGTTCGCCCGGGAGAGCGCGGAGGCGACCACGCGACGCACGCTCGTGATCCGGAGAGACTCCGAATCGGGCGCCTTGATGAAGACGCCGAAGGGCGAAAACGCCGAAGAATGGCTGTCAGCGCCAGCCGCTGAAGAATGACGGGGGCGCTAGGTCATTTGGAGGAGTCGGACGGAGGTGCTTCCGACTCTACCGTCGCGCTCGTCTCAGTGACGATTTCACCTTGAGCATCACTTACGACGGCGCTTGGCTTCGCCGAAAGCTTCTTGCGCTCAGCCCGAGCGCGAAGCGAATCCTTGAGTGAAGAGACGGCCAACGAGCCGACGAACAACATCGCACCGAGGATGGTGAGGGCAGTGCCTGCGTTGAATACGTAGTGAAGCGTT
The DNA here is from genome assembly GCA_903892415.1 of uncultured delta proteobacterium. GTDB lineage: Bacteria > Myxococcota_A > Polyangia > Polyangiales > Polyangiaceae > Xiheicaenibacterium. The sequence goes on from CAITIQ010000040.1 coordinate 5,624, forward strand.
GCCGCACCCGCGACGCCCATGGTCAGAATGCCCACCACAACCAAGGCCAACCCGTAGATCGGATCTGGGCCGCTGGGCTCTGAATCGGGGGCAACACCACTCGCCTGCTCAACCATGAGGCGAGTGTAGCGCTTCAACCCTTCGGATTGAAGAGGTCGTCGAAGGCAGCGTCGAACTCATCTCCGCCAACTGCGACAGCCTTGGGAGCGACATTCGCGTCGAGCGAGCTCCCCATCCGTCGCTCAAGCCCCGAAATTCGCTCGGCGACCGACCCACGTGGATCTCGGTAGGAAGGGTCGGTGCGCGCAACAAGCTGGAAGTAGTAGACCGCCTGCTCGAGGTTGTTGCGCATCTCGTAGGCGTTGCCGATCTCATAGGTGAGCGCCAACTCTTGGTCCGGCGTCTTTTCATTCGCGTGGAGACCGCGAATAAACGCATCGATCGCTTGATCGAGGTTGCCGTTCGCCAGGTGCAACATGCCAATCATCGACTGACACACGCACTCTCGCGTGGAGTCCCGCGAGGCCAACTCAAACTCATGGATGGCGTCCTGGATTAGGCCCATCTCTTTGTAGGCCACGCCGAGATCGTAGTGGGTCGCAGCATCTCCCTCGGCGATCTGGGCAGCAACTCCCGCTTTGAACTGCTCAAAGACCGCCTCGACGCTGACCTGGCCGCTGGTGTCGGGCGGCTCCTCCACAGGACCGAAGCTCTCCATGGCTTGGTCCATCTCCTCGAGTGCGTGAGCGATATCGTAGGCGCGGTCGACATGCATCTCGCGCGTCGACGATGCGCGCGGATGAACCGTCGATGGTGCGGCCGGTACGCTCGCGCCAAAGTTCTCGCCGCTCGCGAGCCGCATCCCTTCGAGCTCACGCTTCTTTTCGAGCAGGAGCGGATGGCTGGGGAGCCGAGCTAGCTGCTCATTGAGTAAGTTGAGTGCCTCATCGAGCATCTCGTGGGAGGCGAAGAACTCGATCTCCTCGAGCGCAGCCTCGTCCAGCCCAAGTGCGCCACCAGAGGAGTGACGCGCCGCCGAGGCCGACGCAGGAGGTGGGCTCGTATCGCGCGCATCCTCGAGCGGATATGCGGGAATCCCGAAGCCGGTGTCGTCCGCACCAAATGGGTCGTCGAGCTGAATTGGCGGCGCGTTACCCATCTGCGGGAAAACCGGCTCTGCGCCGCTCGTCGACCGCATGGTCGCCACTCCGCGGCCCAACAGACTGTCTGCTGGTGGAAGTTCATCGGCCGTCAATTCATCAAGGTCGTACGACGGGAGCGGTTGCAGTGGATCGTACGCAGGTTCCGATATCTCGGCGGCGCTTGGCTCGGGAGGAGGCTGCTCCGAACCATCTTCCACCCCCGGGACCGCATATCCGAGGTCACGCAACATCGCGAGAGCTCGACGATTCTGCGTGTCGAGCAGCAGAACCTCATCGAGCAGACGGGCCGCCGCGTCAGGATCTCCCGATTGCACCAAGTGGGCGGAGAAACTCAACATCTCGTCGACCGCTAAGTCCTGATCTCCGGACTCGATCAGCACGTCGCAAAGACGCTCGCGAAGCTCGCGCGAGAGCGGATAGATCTCGATCGCTCCGCGCAGGTGATTCTCGGCACCGATATAGTCGCCGCGGAGGCGAAGCGCCTCAGCGTGGCTCAGCTCCACCCGAACTGGGTCGGTTTCAATCGGAGGGTGTGAGGCCCGCAACGCGAACGGAGCTTCCTCAACGTCGCCCGAACCCGGGTCCGGACCAAACTCGACCTCCTCGGGTTCGAACGAGATCTGCGAATCGAACGCGATCGGTTCGGATTCGACCATCTCCACGCCGTCATCAACGTCTTCAACGACGATGTCCGACTGCGAGAGCTCAACCGCCGACACTGGGCCGTCGGTCTGTCGCAGAGCGGGCGGGTCACCACGCCGCGGCGCATCTTGGATGCGTGGCGCGTTGGGCATGCCCGGGTGGGGCGCGTACAAGGCGTTGGAAGGCGGAGCGACGCTGCCTGCGGGAGGCAGACTCGAGGCCTTCGACTCGGGTGCTCCTGAGCCCAGCGCGACCAGCTGACGGACGCCCTCGTCATTCGGAGCGCGCTCGACCAGCGTCTTGAGCAACGCTTGGAAGACGTCCAGCTGACCGCCCTCACGAGCGATACGGCACGCCTCCTTTTGGACCTCCACCGACTTCGCGGGCTGGCCCAGCGCCTCGAAGGCACGCGACAACAAGCTCAAGGTCTCCAGGTCCCGAGGATTCTCCTTGAAGGCGATCTGAAGCTTGGTCAGCGCCGCCATGCCGTCTTGCGGTTGGCCTCGCTCGAGATGGATCTCGGCAGCAAGCCGGGCGAAGCGCGCCTCTTGGCGATACTGCAGCAGACGCTCCACGACCCGTAGCGCGTCGTCTCGACGCCCAATCTTCAGTAAGAGCTCGGCCGCCTCACCAAACTCCACCGATGCGCCATCGAAGTCCCGCACCTTGGCGTAGGCGTCGGCAAGACGGAGATGCGAAACCGGGTTTTGCGAATCGAGCGAGACGATCTTCTTGAAGATGTCGATCGCGTCCCGCTCACGGCCTGCCGTCTGCAGTCGGGCGGCCCACTCGTCGTAGTAGGCCAGCGCATCGGAGCGGAGGTCCAGCTGGGTCAGCAGCTCGGCCAGCTTGGGCACGATGTGACCGAAGCGGTCCTCGAGGTGGGGCGCGTGTTTCTGGATGATCTCACGCATTTGCTTGAAGACGGCCACCGCCTTCACGCTGAAACCCTGCACCGAGTAGTACTGCGCGACCCGATCGTAGGTAGCGATGGCCTCTGCGAACTGTTGCATTCGCAGGAACAGATCACCCACCTTGAGAAGAGTTCGGACGTCGTTAGGGTCGTCGGCGACTACCTTCTGGTATTCGGCGATAGCCTTGTCGAACCTCTTCTTGTCGACGAGCTTCTGGGCTTCTAGGAGGATTTTCTCGCGATTGATGGCCACGCAAGTCTCCGCAGACGCGAGCCTCGATACTCTACACGAATCAGTGCGCAGGGGTTCCTGTTTCTAACGCGCACGAGTAGATTCGCGGAATGACGCGCAGCGCTTCCTACCGAGCTCCGTTTGCCCCGGGAGGCTCTCAAGCGGTCGACCCGGCTACCTGCTCAAAGCTCCTCGAAATTGCACTGTCTCGGGGTGGAGATTACGCAGATATCTTCTTTGAGTACCGCGCTGGCGGGGGGTTTTCGTTCGACGAAGGCATCCTGAAGGCGGCCTCCCGTGGTGTTTCCATGGGCCTGGGTATTCGCGTGCAAAAGGCAGCGGCCACAGGCTTCGCCTACACCGAAGACCTCGATTGGGAGTCGATGAAGCGGGCCGCCGAGACCGCCTCGCAGATCGCCTCGGGCGGGAACGGTGTGAAGGTGAAGTCCTTGATACGAAAGGAGACTCCGCACCGCTACGAGTTCGAGGCGGTCAGCCTCGACTCCCCTGGCATCTCGAAGCGAGCGCTGCTCGAGCGAGCGGCCCAAGCCGCGATGGCGGAGAACCCCAAGATCGTGAAGGCAGAAGCCAGCTTTGCGGAGGAAATCCGTGAAATCTTGCTCGCCACCAGTGACGGAACCATCGCCTTCGACTCGCAGCCACTCTTCCGCATGGGCGTTCGGGCGATCGCCGAAGACGGCAACAAACGGCAGGAAGGCTCGAGCGGCGGTGGGGGTCGCTTCTCGCTCGCCTACTTCGACGATAAGTCGCCCGAGTTTCATGGTCGTGAGGCTGCACGGCAAGCGCTCTTGATGTTGGACGCCCGCGAAGCACCCGCAGGCGAGTTGCCGGTCGTGCTGGCACCGGGAGACAGCGGCATCCTGTTGCATGAGGCCGTCGGTCACGGTCTCGAGGCCGACTTCAATCGCAAAGGCACGAGCAACTACTCGGGCCAAATCGGGAACAACGTCGCGAGTGAGTTGTGCACGGTGGTGGACGACGCCTCCCTCGCCTACTCGCGCGGAACCATCAACGTCGATGACGAGGGTGTGGAGCCTAGTCGCAGCGTGCTGATCGAGAAGGGCAAGCTGATCGGGTACATGCACGACAAGCTCTCCTCGCGACATTTCAAGCTGACGCCGACCGGCAATGGGCGCCGTGAGAGCTTCTCGTCGATTCCGCTTCCGCGCATGACCAACACGGTGCTTTTGGCCGGAGAGGACGATCCGGAAGACATCACCCGTGGCGTCAAGACCGGGATCTTTGCCAAGAAGTTTGGCGGCGGCCAGGTCGACATTTCGAATGGGGACTTCGTGTTCTCACTCACCGAGAGCTACCTGATCGAAGATGGCAAGATCACAGCGCCGCTCAAAGGAGTGAACTTGATCGGCAATGGACCGGAGGTGCTCAGGCGCGTCAAAAAGCTTGGCCATGACGTCGCCATCAGCGACGGCATTTGGACCTGCGGCAAAGACGGACAAAGCGTCCCCGTAGGCGTTGGCTGCCCAACCATTCTGATCGATCGCATTACGGTCGGTGGCACGAAGATTGGTTAGGCGCAGAGCCTGGAGCTGAAGGAAGGGTGGGCCGGTGCTGAGCACGGCGAGTCGAGTCAAGTTCGTCGGCGTGCTCGGAGAGCCTAGCCTGCTTGCAAAAGAGGACGGCGCCGCGCACACGTTGCGGCAGCTGGGAGCCTCGGTGCGCACGCTCGATCTGTGGGGCGAACCCCACGATCTTTTCGATACGCCCAGCAGTGAAGCGCGCTGCATCGTGATCGATGCGGGCGCGCGACCGGACGTTGGGGCGCTGGTGTTGCGTCGGGTTCGTACCGAGCCAGCGTTCATGAACGTAGGCGCGATTCTGGTCGTGGCGCACGAGCAAGTTGGACGCGTCGAGGCTGACGCCGGCTTCGATGACTTCGTGCTTTCACCGCTCTTGCCTGCGGAGCTCTACGCTCGGATACGGGCCGTCGAGTGGCGTCGCAGTGAGTTCACCAACGAAGAGCGCATCAAACTTGGAGCCATCTTCATCGATCGCCCAGCGCGCTCGGTGACCCACGCTGGAGTGGTGGTGAGCTTGACCGCGCGCGAGTTCGATCTGTTGGTTTATCTCGCAGATCATCGCGGTAAAGTCGTTTCGCGCAACGAACTGCTGAGCCGCGTTTGGGGTACTGCGTATGAAGGCGGAGAACGTACGATCGATATTCACGTCCGTCGTCTGCGCGCCAAGTTCGGCAATGAGCTTGCGCTAGAAACCTTTCGCGGAGCAGGCTACAGGCTGAGCGCACCGAGATGACCAAAGCAACGAAGTCGGCCGCTGGTTCGAAAGTGAAGTCTCAAGCCAGGCCGGTGATCGCCGTGAGCCTCGGCTGCCCCGCAGGGATCGGTCCGGAGGTAGCGCTCGGCGCGTTTCGGCAGCTAACTGCACGAGCAAAAGCGAGCAAGTCGGCCGCGCCTCGGCTGCTCTTCGTCGGTGATCCCAACGTGGTGGATGAGGCAGCCCGCGCGACCGGCGCAGCGGAGCCAATCTACGTGTGCGACGCAGCGAGCGAGGTCAACGCTGTCCCCGCCGGTGGCATCGCGGTTTGGGGTGCGAGCGCGCGCGTCGATGGTGCTTTCGCGGCCGGCCAGCCGAACGAAGCTTGTGGTCGCGCCCAATTCGCCTGGGTTCGTCAAGCCACCGAGCTGGTGTTGGCGGGAGTGTGTGACGCGCTTGCAACCGGTCCCGTTTCAAAGGCCGCGGTCGCTTCGAGCGGAGCCAAGGGTGCAAAGACCTTTCGCGGCCACACCGAGTATCTCGCGGAGCTGACCGGCGCCAAAGAGGTCGTGATGGCCTTCGTGTCCGAGGAGCTGGTAACGGCGCTCGTGACCACGCATCTGCCACTATCGAAGGTGGCAAAGAGCATCACGCCGGAGCTCGTCTGCGCGACCACCTTCTGGCTCGCCCGCCTGCTCCTGGCTCTCGATTCGAGTCGCGCTCCGCAGCTGGCCATCGCTTCACTCAACCCGCACGCTGGGGAATCAGGGCTGCTTGGCCGTGAGGAACAAGTCGCGATCGCGCCAGGCATTGAATTGGCTCGGAAGCGACTGCGCCGCGCCAAGCTGAGCGCCACACTGACCGGCCCGATCGGTGCCGAAACGGCCTTTCGCAAAGCCAGCTCGCGCGTGGCGCCGCGCAGCTTCGATGGCGTCGTCGCGATGTATCACGACCAGGCCACCATCCCGTCGAAGGTGCTCTCCTTCGGAGAGGCAGTCAACGTAACGCTGGGGCTACCGCTGGTGCGCACGAGCGTGGATCACGGCACCGGGTACGACGTCGCCTGGCAAGGAACGGCCGATCCTTCGGGCATGGTGGGCGCGATCGAATTGGCGGAGCGGCTGGTGCGAGCCGGCCTGGTTCGAACGACTCGCGGCTAGCGCGCGCGGGAATCGAGCAGGATCGTCACGGGGCCGTCGTTCATGACGTGCACGCGCATATCGGCTGCAAATCGGCCGGTCTCCACCGGACGACCTCGTTCGCGAACCAACGCGACGAAGCGGTCGAAGAACGTACGAGCTTCTTCGGGCGCCATCGCGCGCGTAAAGCTCGGCCGGTTCCCTCGCGAAACATCGCCGAAGAGCGTGAACTGCGAAACGAGCAGTAGAGCGCCGGCGACGTCCACGACGCTCTTCGACATCTTGCCGTTCTCATCGCTGAAGATGCGTAGGTCCACGATCTTTTTCGCGAGGAAGCGAGCATCCTCGTCGCTGTCGCCTTGCTCAGCGCCGACGAAGCAAACAAGGCCCGCCTCGATCGCGCCGACCACCTCGTTCTCGACGCGCACCTCCGCTTGGAGCACGCGTTGAACGACGACTCTCATCGCCCTAGAGCCGAACGCGTGTCCTTCTTGAGCACCGCTGCCGATAGCTTGGCCGTGAGCGCGAAGTACTCGCCGCGCGGGTACGGCTGATTGAGGATGTGGAAGTCCTTGCCCGTTAGACCGACGCAGCCGAAACAGTAGGTGCAGTTCGAGCAGTCCACCGAGCGCACGAGATAGCTCGACTTCGAGCAACGCTCGCTCGCCTCGCAGTGCGTGCAACCGTGCAAGTCTTTGGACGAGCGACAGTGGGTCGAAGCGGAGAGTCGCTCGCTGTCGACGCAATAGTGACAGCGCAGCAGCCCCTTCGATCGCACGCAGAAGGTGGACTCGACGCAGCGTTCGCAATCGGTGCACGAGACGCAGCCGGTGTTGTCTACTTCGCCATCGCTCGCGGCGAGCAGCCGACGAAATTCAGCTTCAAATTCTTGGGGCGTCACGTCACACCTGGCAGCGCTTTGACGCGCTTGCGTAGCTCCGCTGCAGCCTGCCGTGTGGCCTGTTCATCGGCAAACTCTTCCAATCGTCGCAGGCGTGAATCAAGCACGGTCGCTCGCTTCGCTGGCTCTTTGTCCAAGATCCGCGCGAGGTTCGCCAGTGCGCTTTGCACCCGCGATTCATCCGAGTGCTCCAAGAGCTGCAACGCTGTCATCTGGTCGTCCTGAGGGAGCACCAGACCGTGCTCTTCTACTTCGGCGACGATCTTGGAGATCGCCGCACGCCCTTCAGCAACCGAAAGACGCTCGAGCAGGCGCTCGAGCAGAACCTCCTTTTCGTCCCGAGGCTCCTTCGACCCGACGACAATCCGTGCAGGCCCGCGAACCCTGCGATCTTGAGGGGCGGCTTCTTGCTGAGGTTGTTCGGGCTCGGATGGCCGACGAAGCCCAACCACGTCGGGGTTGTGCCAGACCTTCGGCGGCTCTCGCCGGACTCTTCGGGGGGGTTTTGCCATAACAATCGCTGAGGCCGAGGGCGGCTTTTAAGGTGATTAGAAGCGACCCCCGAGCGAGACAAAGCCAGGGGCTACAGCCACTTGCAGGTCCGTCACGCCAGTCTTCTCACTGACCGAGACCTCTTCACTTGGCGCGACCGCGAATAACACGATCCCCGCTGCGCCGACCACTGCGCTTGCAATGGTTAGCCCCGTGGAGATGGTGGCAAACGAAACGGCGTCGGCGCGGAGATCAACGCCTTCCTGCTTCGTACATTGGTTCGAATCGGCGTTGCACCCGCCTTCGGGCTCATTGCTGCGACTGTAGAGACCGTTGGCGTGCATGCCGACGCCAATGCCGGCGCCAACGCCGACTACGCCGAGGATGCCCGCCGAGAGACCAACGATGCGCAATGGCGTCATGAAGTTGCTCTCGGTCGCTTGCTTCCCGTCTCCGGGTTTGGCCGGATTTACTGGCTTTACGGGGTCGGTCTCGGTGCCCGCCGGCACCTCGGCACCCAGTTCCACCTTGAGCTGCGCCTTATCGCCGTCGTTGATGGTCAGCTTCTTCTCCCAGGTCGCGCGGTTGGTCGCTGCAACGCTGATCACGTGCTCGCCCTTGTCGATCGACAGCGCGAGACCAAGCTCCTCATCACTTATCACAGCGCCATCGCGCTTCAGGACGAAGCCCGCCGCAGCCTTCACGTCGGCGGGGACCTCAATCGACAGAGTGGCCAAGCGAGGCTTGAGTGCGGCTGCCTTTTCACCCGCCGCGCTCGCCCGCGTGGTGTCACCTTGGGCGCGAGCAGCTCCTTCAGCGGTGATGAAGGCGCCATAGGCGCTGGCGAGCCGACCAGCCGCTTCATAGCAGGCCGCGAGATCCACCTTTGCGCCAATACCCGTCGGAACCTTTGCAACGACGCGCTCGAGCTTTGGGCAGGCGTCGGTAAACTTCCCCGCTTGAAAGTCCTTCATCGCTTCGTCGTAGAGCGTTTGCGCAACAGCCGTATCGCGAGCGTCCTGAGCAAAGAGAACGGCTGGAGAGGCCAAGCTGGCGGTCAAAATCAGAGCGGAAAGAAGTCGCATCGCGGTGGAGTCTAGCGAAGTTTTCGACGAAGTAGGCACTTCATCGCCCACACTTCCCGTCTCTCTGATTGTCGGGTAGAGGTCCGAGCATGTCGGTCCCCCGACGGCTATCGACGCGCGTACTGGCGCAAACCCCCTGGCTCAGCCTGCTCGCGCATCAGGTCAAGGACCCCTCCGGTCTCACGCGTGAGGTCACCACACTCGAGTTCGCCGATTGGGTCGTTGCCTCCGCCCGAACCGTGGATGGGCGTTGGGTCTTGGTGCGGCAATTCCGTCACGGCGTCGAGGGGATGACGGTTGAGCCGGCCGGAGGCATCATCGATGAAGGTGAGTCACCGCAGGAGGCTGCACTCCGAGAGCTGATGGAGGAGACAGGCTACGGCGGTGGGAACGTTACCTCGCTCGGGTCTGCCCATCCCAACGCCGCGCTCTCCTCGAATCGCGTGCACTACTTCTTCGTGGATGGAGTGCAGAAGCTCGCCGAGCCTGAGCAAGCGCCTGATGAACTCACGGAAGTGCTGCTGCTGAGCGATGAAGAGGTGGAGCTGGGGCTCGACAGCGGCAGCTTCTCCCACGCGCTGGGGATGCTCGCCTTGATGCGTGCGAGAGGCGTGGTCTCCCGTCGAGGACATCTCGCGACCTTGCTCAAGCTCGAGGAGTACCAACTCGGTCGAGTACGAGCGCTCGCACAGCGGTTGCGGCCGGGTCTCACGGCAGAGGACCTGCAGAGTCCGCATGACTTCCCAGAGCTCGATGACCCGGATTGGCATTTTGAAGACGGCCAACTCGCCGGGATCAAGGCGGCGAGGATCGCACTGGCCCGTTCGCTCGACGTGTTCGATGGTTCGACGAGTGCGCATTAGCAAACGAGCCTTGGCGTCGTTGTGCCTGCTGCTAGCAGGCTGCGAGCAGAGCGTGGCAGTACACGCGCCAACGAAGCCGACGCCGAGCGTTTCCGCCGAGAGCGGCGACCGACTGACTGAGTTTGGGGTCTTCCCCTCAAAGCGCTTCGGCGTCGACTTGCCGCTTCCAACCGAGCTCGAGCCCTGGAAGATCGATGATTCCAAAGGGCCCTGGTTGAGTGCGTCGCAAGGCAGCCACTCGACGGTGCTCCTGCGCTTGTGGCGCTCCGAGAACCGCATGAATCGCGACAAATGCGAAGCCCAGGCCCGGGAGATGCGCGCCCTGCCGAGTCGGGAAGACAGCGAGCTGCTTGAGGTCTTCTCGGCTGACGCTCCCCCCGGCTTCGACACGCAAGCGGAGGTGCGGCTAGCGACCGCCGCAGACGGGCGCTTGTTCGGCTTCACGCTCGCCTTTGGTGGGCTAGGACGACGTTGTTTCGCCTATGTGTTCGCAACGAGCGACAAAAGCGTGGCGAAGGACCGCGTGGTCGGGGACAGGCTGGCCATCATGCTCGAGCGGTCTTTCCGCAAGCTGCGGTTCGTCAGGGACACCGAGCTCGTGCCAAGTCGCGAGCCAGGCGTCGACTAGCCGCCTGCAGCGGCGAAGGCCAGTCGTCATTGCGCGCGCATGGCCAGGGCAGTAGACAGTTGGCGATGATCGGCTCCGTCCGCCTCCGTGTCGCCAGCTTCTGCCTACTTGCCTCGACCGCGCTCGCGTGTGGTTACACCAAGGAGGAGTATCAACTCCAAGGTGACAAGCTCACCCGCGCAGAGGCCAAGCTGCGCACCGCTGATCAACGCGCCGATGAAGCTTCGGCGGAGCTCGAGGTGGCTAAAGAGCAACTGACGGATCTCGAGAAGAAGATGCGTCTCCTTGGGATCGACGTCGAGGCGGAAACCCGACCAAGTGAGCTTGCGGCCACCATCGCTGAGCGCGAGCGAGCCCTCGCCGAACACCGGGCGCGGCAGGCCAAGCTCGGTGAAATTCGAGCGCGACTAGCCTTGCTGCGCAGTCGCCTGGCGACTCTGCGAGAACAGGGAGTTGCAGTGGTTGTGCGCGACAATCACGTAGCGATAGAGGTCGCCGGTGACCTGCTCTTCGACGCGACCAAGGACAAGTTGAAGGCGGGCGGCAAAGACGCGCTCACCGAGATCGGCACGTTGCTGAAGAATGAGCCGAGCCTCGCCGGAAGAAGCTTTCAGATCGCAGGGCATGTCGACGGTATCGCGACGAAGTCACGCCAAGCGGCGATCTCCTTGAGCGCAGGCCGCGCGGCTGCGGTGTTGGGCTTCCTGAGTGATCCCAAAGGCGCAGCTGTCGATCGTAAGCTGCTGAGCGCCGCAGGCTTTGGCGCAGAAGCGCCGCTCGACAACTCCGACGCCGAGGACGCTCGCAAGCGCAACCGCCGCCTCGAGATCATCCTCGTACCCGCAGCGGGGGAACTGCTCGACCTGCGCGCACTCGCCGAAGCTCCCCCGAAGCCTGCGGCACCGCCCAAGCCTGCTGCGCCGGAGAAGCCTGCCGCACCGGAGAAGCCTGCTGCGCCAGCGAAGCCTGCTGCACCGGAGAAGCCCGCAGCCCCTGCAAAGCCGGCAGCACCGCCCAAGCCCGCGGCGCCCGAGAAGCCTGCTGCGCCGCCCAAGCCCTAGTGGCTTGCTAGGGTTGCCACTTCACAAGATACATATCTATGCCCTTGGCGCTCGTGGGGGCGTAGGTCATCCCAGTACCAAAATCGATCGCGGATCCGGACACCATCAATCCAGCGATCTCGCTCGAGTTAG
>CAITIQ010000041.1 GCA_903892415.1 uncultured delta proteobacterium
GCTTCGTCGATCACGCGACGTAGAAGGGCTCCAGGAGGCGCGTCGAAGCGAGCTCCTCTGCGCGTGATGCCCACGCACAGCCAAGGACCGGCTTGAATTGCGGAGGGCTGGACCACAACCTCGACGCCCACGCGGAAGAGAGTGGAGCTAAGCTCGGCGCGCAGGACAGCGCAGAACTGGTCGACTTGATTTGCGGATGGCCGACGTTGCGCCTTCTTTCGCGGCTCACCGAATGGCGCTGATACCTCCAGCGTGTCTGCGATCGTCTCCGCTGCCGACGGACCAAGTCCGTAGAGCTGCCACACGAATGAGTGAAGCGAATCCCAGTTGACCTGACCAGCAATCAAGTCGTCTGCAAGCGAATCGATCCTTGCACGCTCATCGAGGCTGAGTTCAGCGAACGGGCGGATCGGCAGCTCCTTGAAATTGTCGACCTGAAACACATCGCGTTCGACACCAAGCTTCCCGCTCCTTAGAAGGGCCCAGTACAAAGGCAGATCGGATGAGAGAACGACAAGGAGATAGTTGGCAAGCTCAAGCTTGTCCAAGCTTCCGGCACAGCTGAAACCGGTGAACGACTCGTTGAAAGCGAGGTCGTCCCTTGAGAGAAACGCTCGTCGCTCTCGGCCTTCCGTTGGGGGCGCCTCGGGCACCAGAACGATCGGCCCTTGGTAGATCGATATGTCTCGTGGGTACAGAAGCTCGGAATGGTCCATCGGAGGGAGTTCACCAATATCGATCAGCACTGGTCCCGTGTATCGAGAGGTCAGCATGGGGAGGCGCTTGAGATGCCGACTATCCTTGGAAGGCCGTGTGCCGCCGCCCACCTGAAAGCCTTGCCCATGCGCAAGGTTCAGCGCCTTCCAATACGCCTCGAGTGTCGGGAATCCACGCGACGTGATCCTCTCCACGATCGCGATGTCCTTGCTTGTGCCGCGCGAAAGCGCCTTGAGTAGCCATGGCTTCGCGATTACCTCCGAAGAGAGGACCACGTTGGCCATGCTTGCGTCGACGCGAATGACCCCACGGTCGTTGAGGCTCCTCTCCTCGACAGGAGTGACGAAGTGAAAGGCTGCTTCCGGAGCTGGCTTTCGATTGGCCGCGAACAGGAGGCAGAACGGCGCCTCGATATGCGGCCAGGCTTCAGTTCTGCGTAGTGCGGCACCGTTCAGGATGCCCGTCACGTCGAGCGCATTGAATACGAGCTTGCGATCACGCGGCCCTGTTGCCTGCCCGAACAGAAGTCGACCGTGCATAGCCAGGGCGATGGACGCGTCGGGCTTGGCCCACTTCATAGCGCGCCAGAGGAAGGGCACATCGGGCCATCGGCCGCTCATCTCGTACGTTGCGGCTGATTCGTCGCCCAGTCTTTCCTTGATGATTGCGCGAACCGCGGACGTGACCTCGCTCACATCCTTTTTGACCTTGCCCTTCCAGTCTGTCCAGGGAGGGTTGCCGACGACGAGATCGTAGAGCCCCTCGTGCGGGCGAGCTGCTTCGGGAGCCAGGCTTCCGATCACCGCGCCCCGGCCTTCGGCTCCAACGTTGTGCAGAACGGAGCCGCGCAGCGACTCGAACCTCAAATCTGAAAGCGGGCTCGGCCTCGGATCCAGCTCAAGTGCTGTGAGATAAAGCGCGAGTGCGGCGAGGCGAAGCGCGCTCTCGTTGATGTCCATCCCCGCGAGCTGCTTATGAAGGATCGACCGCAGCACACGACGTGTCGGGCGCTTTCCTGTCGCCTCCCAGTGGCGACGGGCAAGTGCGCGGAACGCCGCGACCAAGAACACTCCCGCACCGACGGCCGGATCGAGGACGCGTGCCTTGTGCGCCGCAGATGGCTCAAGGCGAGCGAGCGCCTCGTCCACCATGTACTCGGCGATCCCACGCGGCGTGTAATGAACGCTTGAGCGCTTCGCCTGCTCCGCCTCGAACGTGTGGGCGTACGCCTCATAGACTTGACTGAGAAGACCTACCGGGATGTGACCAAAGTCCAGTTCATCCCACTCGAAACTGAGCTGTCGATTCTCAGTTTTGTGAAGAATGTCGCCGAGCGTGACCGTGGCTTGTTCCGCTAAACCCTGTTTCCAAAATGTAGCGTCAAGCGGTAGCAGGTCCCCATTGAAGGTCTCGTCGAGCCAGCGATTCGTTCTGCGGGCGCGCTGCGGGCCGTCGAAACAATCTGCGAGACATCCCGCTCCGGCGATCGGGAGAGCGTCATCCTCATGCACGATCGAGCGATCGATCAGAAAGCGAAACAACACTGCGCGGCCAACGCACGCGAGCGCGATGTCCGGGGCTACCCCGAGATTCGTCAGGTCGCGCGTCGTGCTGGTCAACATGCGGAGCAGGCGTGATCGGAATCGCTCTGGGGACCTGTGCTTCTTTTTACCGTCGTCCAAGAGCGGCAGCGGCTCGAGCAGTGTCGCTAGGGTGGCGCGGGCTCCAGAGTCAGCGGCAGCGATGTTGCGCGGCGGTACGCTCAACTCCTCGCCAAACCCCACGTTGAAAACGGTGAGCAATCCAGGCTCGACGACTCCCACGTGATCGGCTTGGTCGCGCTGCGCCAAGAGCGTGCACAGCGTCCTGCGATCACCCTCAGCTAGCGGCCCGCGGACCACGTAGAGCGCTGCGCGTTGTTGATGTTCGACCACGCCATCGATGCGTGCGTTCCGCGATGCCGCAAGCAAGTCGAGGTACGGCATGTGGCGTGGCGTAACTACGCTGCCCTCAGATGTTGCCACGATGCCGTCCGGACTCGCACCGAAGGGCTCGAGGAGCTCGCTCAGTGACTCCATGTGCCGACCTGGTCAGAAGTATAGGTGAGGTGGCGCCCATCGCGAAGGAGGATGTGAAATTGGGCTTCTTTGAGGCGCATCACGGCCAGCCAAAGCCTATCGCCCTCAACCGACAGCGGGATCACTCGGCCGCAATGAATCCACAGCTTGCGTTTGCCCTTGGCCGTCGCGAAGTAGAACTCAGGACGGCGACTCTGGATGAAACGAGCCGTCGTCACGATCAGCTTCCTCGTGCACACTGGCACCCACCC
>CAITIQ010000042.1 GCA_903892415.1 uncultured delta proteobacterium
CTCCGTCAGCTTCATGCGCAGCTCTTTTCCAAGCTTTCTCTGCACGTGGGGCACGCGATACCCCAACGTCCGATCGACAAAACCCAACCGGAAGTGCTCAATCACATCCAACCGGTCGAGCCCTCTCCAACCTAAGTAGGCGCGCGCTGCCGGGTCCTTCAGGAGCGCTAAGTGGTAATGCTGCGTGACCGCTTCCATCACCTCGGACGCCGTCGATCCGGATGGCGCGAGCAGGTCCAGCACGAGCCGGTCTTTCTCCTCGCTGGCCATCATCTCCGTTGCCGAGGACGTGCGAACGCTGCCGCGCTGCAGCACCTCCACCGCGTGCCGGAAGCTCACGTTGTGGCTCCGCATCACGAAGTCGATCACGCTCCCGCCCGCCTGACACGCGCCGAGGCAATGCCAAAGATTGCTGCTCGGCGTGATGATCATCGAGGGCTCGCGGTCGTCGTGGAAGGGGCAGAGGCCAATGAAGTCTTCGCCGCTCTTGGTGAGCACAACGCCGCGAGCGCGCGCGAGGTCTGCGACCGAGGTCTCCCTCTTTAGCCGCTGGATCTCCTCATCCGGAAACCGTGCCATTGGCGAACTCCTTGGAAAAAGCCGTCAAGCGGAAAGACTGCTCTCGCTCGAAAGGCTCGACAGGTCTCAGGTGTACAAGTAGACTTGTACGACAACAAGTCTCATGCGCCCCAATCCACCTGCTCATGGAAACCCCGTCCTACAATCGGCTGGTGCCGCGAAAGCCTCTAAAGCCCAAAGGTCCACGCCCTGCCCAAGGCGCTCGTCTGCTCGCCCTCCGTAAGGCTGCTGGCCTAACCCAGGCCGAACTCGCTCATCTAATCGGAGAGATCCAAGCGAATATCTCGTTCTGGGAGAACGCCGATAAACCTCCACGCTCGGATGTCCTTCGCAAGATGGCCAAGGCCCTCGGCGTCCATGTCGAAGACCTTCTTCACGAGTCCAAGCCTGGCTCTCGCTCCCTTCCGCTTGCTTCCTCGCCAGGTCCTCTCGGTCAGGTACAGCGAGCCTTCGAGGCCGTTCGCAAGCTACCTCGACGTCAGCAGCAAACCATCGTCGATGTCGTCTTCGCCTTCGTCAACGAGCACCACAGGAAGGCTAGCTGAGCACGCCAGCGCACGAACCAGAAGGCTGGGGACAATGACGTGGCCATGGAGAAGTGGAGAGCCGCGCGACCGCGCATCACCGACTCTTCATGGCCCTTCGTGCGCGCCTCACCACTTCACCACAGCCACTTGGGCAATCGCTTCGCGATTGCCGCACATTGCCCCCAGCCTCGACCTCGGCATTTCTTCGATCTCTTTGAAGAGAGAGAGCGAGAGACAGAGGCGCTCGCAGACTCGACGGCCGTTTCCAAGAATGAACGCAGAGCGGGGCTCGCGCCTTCGGCGCGTGCCCCGTTCTTCTTCATCTCAGGCCGTGCAAGAGAGAGCTTCGACGCTCGAACGCCCGAGCGAGCCGGGCGAACCAAGCGTTGAACCCGTCGGTTCGCGCTCAGGTCGCGCCTCGCGGCGCTCCCTCCCGCGCCCGCGGGTTAACGCCGGCGTTCGCCGTTGAGGA
>CAITIQ010000043.1 GCA_903892415.1 uncultured delta proteobacterium
CGGTCACGCGTCTCTGGGGCGCGAGCGCCGGCTTCGCTTGTGGCCTACGCTAGTGATCGGTCTGTTATCCACCGGCTGTACGCCCGAGCTTCAGGAACGCGTCGTAGCGCCCAAGCTCGCCGAGGCCCCCGGCATGGTTGCTTCGCCGCAAGTTGGGCGCTTGAGCCAGCTCGTTTCACCGAAGGCCTACGCTTTAGACTTCACCATCGATCCAAGCCAAAAGGAGTTCAGCGCTCAAGCGACGCTGACAGTCGTCTTGAAGCAGCGGACGAAGGCTTTCTACGTTCACGCGCGCGAGCTAAGCGATCTGCAGGGCCAGTTGGTCTCGGGCGCTAACAACCGGGTTACGCTCAGTGTGGAGGCCGAGAGCCTACTGCGTATTGAGTTTGATACCCCGCTGGATGCCGGCGAACACTCCATCGAGATTCGGTACAAGGGCTTATTTACGCCTGATCTCGCCGGCCTCTATCGAGTAAAGGCGGGCGGCCTGGACTACGCCTTTACTCAGTTTGAGGCGCTCGACGCGCGGCGCGCCTTCCCTTGCTTCGATGAGCCTGGCTTCAAAGCGCGTTTCACCGTCAGCGTCACCACGGCCAAAGAGAACCTCGTAATCGCAAACACCCGGCAGCTTTCGGATACCGCTGCAGGCGCTCTGCAGCACACTGTGCGGTTCGCACAGACCGAGCCACTGCCGACTTACCTCGTTGCGTTAGCGGTGGGCCCGTTCGACTTGCGCGAGACAGTGATCCCAGCGAACGAGCTGCGCAAGACGCCGATCCCGCTGCGCGGAGTCGCGGTCCGGGGCAAGGGGGCGAACCTCGAATATGCGATGAAGGTAAGCGGTCCGATCGTTGAAGAACTCGAGCGCTACTTTGGTATCCCTTATCCTTTTGACAAGTTGGACCTATTGGCTGTGCCGGATTTTGGCGCAGGTGCGATGGAGAACGCCGGCGCAGTCACGTTCCGTGAGCAGCTGCTACTGCTTGACGCTGCTACTGCCACCGAAGCACAGAGGCGGGCCATCTTTGATGTAGCCGCGCACGAGTTTGCGCATCAGTGGTTTGGCAATCTCGTCACGATGCAATGGTGGGATGACCTTTGGCTCAATGAAGCCTTCGCTACTTGGCTCGGCGAAAAGACTGTTCGACGGCTCAATCCAGGTTGGGAAACCGATCTCGAATTTCAGGGATATACCCAGAGCGCGATGGATGCTGATTCATTGGTAAGCGCCCGAGTGATTCGGCAGCCGATTCAGACCGAGGGTGATATTGGCAGTGCATTCGACTCGCTGACCTACAGCAAGGGGGGCGCGTTGATTGCTATGTTCGAGCGGTACACAGGAGAAGCATCGTTCCGCGAGGGGATTGGTCGCTACATGAAGAGCTATCGCTTTGGTAACGCGACCACCGAGCAGTTTCTGAGGTCCGCTCTGTTCTCCCAGCCCACCGAAGTCGTGGATTCATTCAAACAGTTCCTCGACCGACCGGGCGTCCCCTCGGTGCAGCTGACGAAGAAGTGCACCGGCGACAAGCTCGATGCCGTTACCGTCCAGGTCTCCAGATTCCTACCGCTCGGCTCAGCTGGTAATAGCAAGAGTGCTTGGACCTTCCCGCTTTGCGTCAAGACCTCCGACGGAAGGTTTTGTGAGCTGGTTGCAACCAAGGGCGAGCCCATGACGATCACGCCCAAAAAACCAATGAAGTGTCCTTCCTTCATGCTGCCCAATGACGGTGGGGAGTTCTACGTTCGAATGGCTCCATCGAAGGGTGACGTGGATAATTTACTAGCAGCAGCGCGGCAGCTGTCCCCGCGCGAACGGCTGGTCTTGGTCGACGCGGTTCGGTCGGGATTTCGCTCGGGGAGCCTCGGTCTCGAAGACTCCGTGGCCGCACTGCTAGCGCTCGCCAATGACCCGGTCGACGCGGTTCGGTTCGGTGGCGTTGACGTGCTCTCGTTCGTCGCTGAGATGCTCGAAGGTAGTCAGCGGCAGAGCTTCGAGCAGAAGGTCGCTACCGCCTACAAACCAGTATGGAGCAAGCTCGGCTGGGAGCGGAAGGAAGGCGATAAAGCGGGCAATCCTGAGAAGGATTCGCTCACCCGAGCCCAAGCTCTCTTCTTCATGACGCAGCTCGCGCGCGACCCATCGCTACGCAAGACCGCTACGGCCAAGGCGACGGCGATGTTGCGGAGCAAAGAGAAGCTAAGCCTCAAGGGGCTCGATCCGGAGCTCTTGGAGATGGTGCTCACCGTCGGTGTCGAGGATGGTGACCTGTTTGATGATGCGGTCGCGCAGCTCAAGTTGACGGATGACCCGATCGTTCGTCGTGCCCTCATTCTGGCCCTGGGCCGAGCGCCGGGCAAAACGGCAGCCGAGAAGCGAGTGCGACTCTTGCTCTCGGACCAGCTGCGCGCCAACGAGCTTGGTCGACTTGCGTTCTCGGGGTTCGAGTCGCGGCGCACTGCTCGCACCTCGTGGGAGGCTCTACGGCCACGGCTTGCTGAAGTGAGCGCAAAGCTCCCGGAAGGCGCACGCGACCGTCTGGCTGGTATTGGTGCTCAGCTTTGTGAGACCACATTCGAGGCGGAGTTGCGGACCGCGTTCGAGCCTATGCTGGAGAAGATCCAGGGCGGTAAGCTGGCGTTTGATAATGCCCTAGAGGCCAATCGCATTTGCTCAGCCATCAGCAATCATCATCAGTCCAAAGCGAAGTCCCAAAGCCGGTGAGCCGTTGCTCGCGGCCAGTGGGTTTGCTGTCTGTGGTTTGGGGTGCAGCGGTGGCCCTGCTGGTCGCCTGCAACTCCACGCGAGAGACTGTTTCCGATGTGAACGGCAGTTCGACCGCTCCGCTTACGCCGACGGTGTCAGCTGAGCCAATAGCCCCGCCTGAGGAGCTCTCAGGCCGCGGGTTGCTCGATAAATATGAATGCAACCGTTGTCACGAGGGGACCTATCAGGCTGCGCTTCCAACGCCAAAGCACTGCGTTCGTTGTCATGATGAGATCGCTGACGGAAAGTTCGCAGCCCCGCGGGAGGCGCTCCGTAGTTGGCGACCGCACGTCACCCATTTGCGGTACGCTCCCTCGCTTCAGGGCGTCGGGACGTTGGTCTCGCGCGAGTGGGCAACTAAGTATGTCCTGAAGCCCACCGACCTTCGGCCGCATTTAGCGGCTTGGATGCCGCGGCTGGCGATCAGCGAGACCGAGGCGCGGGCCATCGTCGACTACCTTGCGAGTAAGAACGCGTCGTTGGCGAACTCCTTCGACGCTCGCCTGCCCCATGGGGAGGTGGCCGAGGGTCGCAGGCTGTTTCAGCAGAAAGCGTGCAATGGCTGTCACCACTTTACGGGCGCCGGAGTGGGGGAGTCCGCCCTTGGGTCGGTCGAAGTTGCGCGGGAAATCGCCCTGGCTCCCGACCTGCGAAATACGCGAGCCCGCGCCGTGCGAGAAAACCTCGTGGCCTATTTGCTCGATCCGCAAAAGGTCAAGCCAGGCGCCGCAATGCCTACTATCCAATTGTCTGAGCAGGAGGCTAATCATCTAGCTAGCTTCATCCTCGAGGTCCCGCTGCTTGCAGAACCAGCGCAGCCCGCATTCCAACGTCTACCGTTGCTCGAGCGCCCAATCGGCTATGAGGAAGTGGCGCGCCGGGTTCTGCACAAAACCTGTTGGCATTGTCACTCCCAACCGGACTACGCACGAGGAGACGGCGGACCCGGCAACACGGGCGGTTTTGGGTTTGGGCCGCGCAAGCTTGACCTTGCGAGTTACGAGTCTGTCTCTTCGGGACTGCTCGACCAGAACGGAGAGCGTCGGAGCGTCTTTTCGGCCACTGCGAGCGGGACTCCGTTGCTAGTCGAGGTCATGCTTGCGCGTCATGAGGAGACGCGCGGTAGCGTCGCAAACGTACGCGGGATGCCCCTCGGGTTGCCACCGCTCTCGGCCGAGGAGATTCAGTTGGTTGAGAGTTGGGTGGCTCAGGGGCACCCCCGCTAGCCGTCTATCGCAACGGCCCGCTGGTCACAAAAGTTCAGGGTTCGAGACTCGAAGCGCCTCGACGATCGATCGAACGTCCTGAGCCTTTTCAAGCGGCATGATGAGCAGCGCGTCCTCGGTTTCTACGACCGCCATCCTCTCGACGCCCAAGAGCGCTACGACTCGCTTGCCCCCTCGAAGCACCACGTGATTGTCGCGGGAGTCGATGGCGACCAAGCCGTCCAAACGCGTATTGCCGTCTGCCGTCTTATCCGCCAATTCCCACGCGGCTTGCCAGCTGCCGACGTCGCTCCAACCGAAATCTCCAGGCACTACGACTAGGCCTTGTTCCTTCTCCATGACGCCAACGTCAATGCTGACGGCGGGCATCAAAGGGAAGGCCAGCTCTAATTCGGTTACCGCCGCTGTGGGCGGAGCTTGGGTGATGCGGTCGAGCAAGGGGCCGGCGTCGGGCAGGTGCCTGCGTACAGCCGCCATCATTACGCCCGCTTTGAAGATGAACATCCCGGCGTTCCAAAGGTGCTTACCGCCGCTGAGGAACTCCTCGGCCAACGTGCGATTGGGCTTCTCGACGAAGCGCACCACGCTTTGCGGCTCGGCCGCTTCCCCTTGTGAAAAGCGCGCTGACCGTTCGAGTTGAATGTAGCCAAACCCTGTATCGGGCCGGGTCGGCTTGATCCCAATGGTGACGATTCGACCCTCGCGCGCCGCTGCGACTGCGATCTCGAGCAGCCGACGAAACTCGCCCTCGTCGGCGACGTGATGATCGCTTGGGAGCACAACCAAAACGTCGTCTGGGTTCCTGCGACCCACCACCTCGGCGGCCCAGGCGATGCAGGGGGCGGTATTGCGCGCTACCGGTTCGACCAGAAAGTTCTCCGCCGGCACTTCCGGAACGAGCTCGCGGGTGGCCTGCTCCGTCGCCCTGCCCGTGGCGATGAAGATGTTCTGCGGGCTCCCGACGAGAGGCAGCACGCGCAGCATCGTGGCCCGAATCATCGGCTCCTGACCGGAGAGCGCGAGCAGCTGCTTGGGGATCGCCGTTCGTGACGCGGGCCAAAAACGGGTACCGGCGCCGCCTGCCAAGATGAGGATTCGAACGTCTGAGCTCATGCGACCTACGTAGCAGTTCTTTCCACCGGACGGGGTGCAGCGAACAGAATCCCCCTCGTCCGACTCGACAAAGGGCTGTTGGTCGGTTGCGGTGTCAATCATTGCGACCGCTCGTCACACTCTGCGTTCCCCATGCGATGACCGACTGAAGCAGCACGGAACCGGCGTTGGCCGGTCTGGATGCGCTGCTTTGAAGCTGCAGGTCGGCTTGCGGCGCATTTGCGCCGCGAGCGTACGCCTGTGAGAAAACGAGCGGCCTAGTCCGCTCGCGGTGTTCGCGCGTCCGCGCGTCCGCACGGAGGACTCCATGGTTCGGCTGGGTCTTAGCGCAACCGGGTTTGCGCTTGCGGTTACGTTTGTCCTTTTCTCGGTCACGGTGGCAGCGGGGAAGGCGCATGAAGAAGCCTTGCCGATGCGCCCGATGATCGAGGTGAGCGATGAGCTCCCGATGGTCGAGGTGAGCGGAAAGCTCGAGGTTGCGTCGAGTAGCTCGCCCCACGCTGCGGCTCTGCGCGTCCCTACCGCCTACGCGCGTGTTCTGCACGGTGCTTGTTGTGACCCGCAGAGCACCTGCGAACGTTTGGCAGCTGCACTGCCTGAGGGCGTTGAGCTGCAATGCACGACCGGCAATGTCGAATGCCTCGGCGGGGGCTTTGATTGGCGGGGTGATGGTGAAGCCAAAGCCGCGTACCTCGAGCAGCTTCCCGGGTTGTTGCAGACCGCCGAGACAACCCCCAATGGCGATAATCTGCTAATCGGATTCTCTCGAGGGGCCTTTGTGGCGCGTGATGTAGCTCTCGCGCGCCCTGGGCGCTACTCCGCATTGGTGCTGATAGGAGCGACCATAGCTCTCGATGTCCCGGCACTAAAAGCCGCGGGCATAAAGCGAGTCGTATTGGCGGCGGGGGAGTACGACTCCTCGTTCAAGGCAATGCAGCGCACCCGCGACAAGCTCGCGCTAAACGGTATTGAGGCGCGCTTCGTTCCGATGGGCAAAATCTTTCACGAGCTGCCCAAAGACGCTGGCCTCCGTCTGCGCGAGGCGGTTGCTTGGGCAAGCGCTCCGCCCAGCGCCTGACCTCAAAGGATGTCGTGAATCATCTTGTCGAGCGTGGCTTCATCGACGAGCCCGCGCGAGATGCGCGCGATGCGACCCTCGCGATCGACGAGAATCAGACTAGGCAGATTGTTTACTGCATAATCCCGCTGCACCATTCCCTTGTCGTCGACCACGATCGGGTACGAGAGATTCTTCGCTTTGGCGTAGTTGCGCGCAGCGGAGTGATCGTCGTCGAACACGTTTACACCGATGACCTTCAACCCCTTGTCCTGATAGCGGCGGGCCACCCGGTCGAGGATGGGGGTCTGCATCTGACAGGGGCCACACCAGGTGGCCCAGAAATCGAGGATGACCGGTTGCCCTTTGAGGTCGGCTAGGGAGAGCTGGGCGGCAGGCGCACGGCCGGGTGCGCTCACCACCGTCTCGACCCCACTATCGTGGATGACCGGAAGCGCGAACGGCGGGGCCGTCTCTCGCTTCGACGGATCGCTCGAGCTGGAAAAACTCAATCGGGGTAGAACCGTGAGACCGAGAATGCAGGCCGCGGCAAGCACAACGGCGATAGCAACAAAGTTCGCTCCGCCCGAAGAACCCGTGGCTTTGGCCGGAGCACCAGACTTGGACATGAAGCAAGCCTAAACCATCCGCCCGACGCAGCAACAAGAGTGCAAAAGCGCGGTTCTGGGGTTTGCGGCTCGGAGGCCCCTCATGTAGCGTCGCACCCGCCATGGCCAAGTTCCCCCCGGATGACAGTCAGCTTCAGATGGCCCCTTCCCCCCAGGCCCAGGTTGCCGAAGACGGTAACTTCAAGCGCGGTCGTTTCAACCCGATCGTGATCGCGGTGGCGCTGGTTGCGTTGGTTGGTGGGGGTGCCGCTATCTACTTCGGCATCAAGAAGGACCAACAGCGGTTGCTTCCCGAGCAGATCGCCCGGCAGATGCAGGACACGTTCGTGCTGCCCGAGGCGGACCAGCTGCCCAAGTGGAGAAGCTGGGCGGAGCACGAGGACGAAACGTTGGTGCAGGAGTCTCTGATCCAGCTCGGCCTGCTCAAGGATGACCAAGCGATCAAGCTGGCAACCAAGGCTCTCGGTCGCAAGAACCACCGGATCAACGGCGTTGCTGCACAGGTTTTGGCAAGCTTCGGTTCGCCCAAAGCGGATGAGGCCAAGCCCGCTCTGCTGGCCGCCCTCAAAGAGGCTGACGAGAGCGATAAGCCTCAGCTCCTTTGGGCGTTGGTAACGCTGAAAGAGTCGAGCGTCTTTGAGGAAGCCATGGTGCTCTACCGGGACGGCAAGCTGTCCAAGGTTCAACGCCTCGGCGGCGGAGCGGCGTTCGATCCTGAGCTGATGGCGGGCCTCGTATCGCTCGATGATCTGACCAAGTTGGCCGGGGACAAGAGCCAAGCCGTGCGCCAGCTCGTCGCAACGGTGATCGCCAAGAACGCAGAGCCGAAGTTCACTGACGTGCTCATCACCTTGGTCAACGATCCTGAGATTGAAGTGGCGGGGCAGGCTGCCAACGGCCTCGGCAAGATCGCTGATGAAAAGGCTCGAGAGCCATTGCTCAAGAAGCTGGCTGAGGCCGAGCCCGACAAGCGTCAGAAGTTCATTGAGGCCCTGCGAGACGGTATCGGCGGCGAAGGTCTCGTGCTCGCCCTGCGCTCGGTGGCCAAAGAGCCGGAGGAGCGCAACTGGTTTCAGACGGACCAGATCTTCAAGATCCTGGAGCAGCTGGGGGATCCGCGAGCGGGAGACGCGCTCGTGAAGTGGGTCGAGGAGACGAACCCATCGCCCCATTGGCGTAGTGAAGCCGGAATGCGGCTGGCTGAGGTCGGCGACGTGCGCGGAGCAAAGTTCCTTGCAGAGCGCATGGATATCGACCCGACGAAGTTCTACATCAAGGAGAAGTTCTGGCAGGCAGGGCCGGGCGGGCACCTTTCGCGCACGGAGGATCACCGCGTTTGGGCCATGCGTATGCTCGCTGACCTCGCGATGATTCGCCCTGACAAGCGCGAGGACCTGCTCGTCGCCGAGGCGGCAGTACTCAAGTACATCACCGACAAGCCGCAACCGCACGCCAACGGGCTGCGCTTCCTCGCGAACATCAACAGCTCGGAGGCCTTGCCCAAGATGAGAGAGTGGGCCTTCCCCACGGATCCTCTGCCGAAGGAGGGAGCCAGCGGCGAGTTCCCCGGCGCTTTCACCGTGGCGCAGAGCGCCTTGCGTTACCTCGGTCGCATGAAGGATGAGCCCTCTTACGACAAGCTGCTCAAGCAGTTCGAGCGCAAGAAAGACAAGAAGATGGACATCACGCTCGAGGGCATGATGGGCGCAGGTCTTTCGATGCTTGGTATGTCTCTTCGCGCGGTGGCAGTGGGTGCGTCCCAAGGTCTTGGCGAGTGGGGTGACAAGCGCGCCGTCAAGCCGATGATGGAGCTGATCGAAGACGAGAAGTGGCACGAGGAAGCTCGTCTCGCCGCCTGTGAGGGTCTCGCATGGTGTGCAACTCCCGAAGACATGAAGGAGATTGCGAAGCGAGCGGTCAAGTTTGGTAGCGAGAAGACCAACCCGCGCAAGCAGCTTATTGGTGCCTGTTACGCCACCACTCTTTCGCTTCGACCATTGCCCGAGGTGGCCGGTGAGCTCGTTGATCTGATCACCCCCGAAATGGATCCGCAACTGCGCAACGTGTTTGCCCAAGCCATTGGTGCAACGCCGCTTACGGACGCCAATCGCGACAAACTGTTCGAGAAGCTGAAGGTTGCAGAGACCCGCAATGCCGCCGCCCTCGCCTTGATCCTCGGTGGTGACACCTCGACGGCGAGTCGAGCCGTTGCCAGCTACGGTGATCTCAACAAGGAGGCGCTCGTCGATTTGAAGGACGCCTACTTCCGCGCCTTCGGCTTTTGGAGCGATGAAGACTTTCGTGTTGGCAACATCTATCGCTGGGTCGAGAACGCCGAGGCCATTGCTCGAGTAAAGATCTTTGGCGCGCCCCAGGCGTGGGGCATCGAGCGGTTGCAGGCCCAGTTCGACAATCTCAAGTTCGACAACGGTCCCCACTCGGAAACGCGGATCGTGCTTCGCCACCGCTTGCTGAAGGCGGCGCGTGAAGGGGACGACAAGACGAAGGTGCACGCGATCCGGACCCTCAAGTTCATGAAGGAACAGGGGACCCTGATGGCGCTCAAGACCGACCAGGGGTTGACCGGGGAGCTGGCGCGGAAGGCCTTCTTCGAACTCATGAATCCGAAGGATCCCGCCGGTGAGGATCTGGCCTCTCTGCAGACCGAGCAGAAGGCGAAAATGAAGAGCGGTGACTGAAAGAGGTGGCCCGTGCCGAATTGGCGAGATGAGCTCATTGAAGCTGTAAAAACAAAAAGCGAACGGGAAGCTGAGGAGGCGGCAAAGCAGCGTCAGCGCGTGCTCGAGGCCCTTTCGAGTGCAGAAGGAGCGGTCACGTTGGCTTCTGATGCGCTGCGCTTCGCGTGTGATCGAATCAGCGAGAAGGGCCAGGCAGCTGCGCTTCAGGAGGAGCAGGTCGAGGCTGCAGCCGATGAAGGTGGAGGGTCGCGCACCAAACTGGTGCGACTGACACTCGGCAGTCTGGCTCTTGCGGTCGAACTTGATCGGTCGACGGCCATCGTCAAAGTCAGCTACCTCGAGGGGAAGCCTCGCGAGTTTGACTTCGCTCGAGATCGTCACATTGCAGCAGCGGACGTCGAGGAGTACGTCGGACGGCGCGCCGTTGAGCTCGTGCGTTCAGCCCAGAAGGCTGCTGCTTGGTAGTGGCGTTGCCGCGACCGTCGACCGAATGGACAAGATTGCCCTCTCGCTGGTGATTGTGAACGCGCCCCCGAGCGATGCCGACCGCATCGCCCGGGCGTTGGTCGAGCGTAAGTTGGCAGCGTGCGTGAACTTGCTCCCAGGCGTACGAAGCTTCTACGTCTGGGAGGGCAAGCTCACCGAGGACCAGGAAGTAACGATGTTGATCAAGACGCGCGCGAGTTTGGTCGCGAGCTTGACCGACGTCGTGAAGAGCTTGCACCCCTATTCGATTCCGGAGGTGCTGGTGCTCAGCGTTGACTCGGATGCAGGCAACGCGAGCTACCTTGAATGGATTGCTCGTGAGACGTCGGTAGTCGCCGAGACCCAATGACGGAACCCGCTCAGGCGGCAGACCCAATGACGGAACCCGCCAAGGCGGCAGGCTTCCTAACGAGGTTGGCCAGCGTCAAAGACCCTGCGATTCGCGCGGTGTACGTGACGATCCTTGGCTTGGGCACGTCCTACGGGCTCGCCATCTCGCTCGTGAGTGTCTTTCTCGAAGAGCGCAACTTCGGCAAGCAAGAGATCGGCCGCCTGGCGATCTTCTTCGCGCTTGGCATCGTGCTGCTGGCGGTACCCTCCGGCTACCTCATCCGCAAGCTTGGAACCAAAGGCGTGTTGGTCGGCTCCCTCGTGGGCTATGCCGCCGCTGTAGCGCTCTTTCCGTTCGTCACCAGCTACGCAGGCTTCGCTGGCCTTCGTTTCTTGGACGGTGCCTTCTCGGTCTGCGTGTGGGTCTCGAGCGAGACGGTGCTCTTGGCGCGAGCGCCGCGAACCGAGAAGGCCTGGTACATGAGCCTCTACGCGATCGCGCTGGCCCTTGGCTATGTTGTCGGCCCGTTGGTCTCGACTGTCGTCGTGGCCCTGGCCAGCAAATCAGCTTCCTTCGTCGCGGCAGGCGCGCTCTCGATGCTGACGGCGCTGTTCGTGACGCTCAAGTTGGATGCCAAGCTGGCGAATGACGGGATTGCAGAGGAGCCAGACGACGTAGGCACCAAGCCCGAGGCCAGACTCGCCCTGCGCACGATCGCCTGGCGCATCAAGATGTGTTGTCTCGCTACTTTTTCCTACGGCTACTTCCAGGCCAGCTTGGTTCTGTTCTTACCGCTCTATCTCAAAGAGCAGGGCTTGACCGAGATCCAGACAATCGTGGCACCGGCGTTCTTTGCCGCAGGCATGCTCTTGTTCGCCAATACGGCTGCCCGGCTGGGCGATGAACACGGTCATCTGTTCCTGATGCGGGTTCTCGGAAGTGTCGGCGTATTGTCGATTGTTGGCTTTCTCTTCGTAAAGGCAGTGGGGCTCGTGTTCCTGGCCGCCTTCATTGCGGGAGCCTCATTGGCCTCGGTTTCCCCGGTCTCGCTCGCACTGCAAGGGACGGTAATCCCGGCGGCGGACTTGTCGCGGGCCGGTGGTCTTTACAACGCAGCCTACGCCCTGGGCATGCTGGTTGGACCGCCGATTGCCGGGGCACTATTTGCGACCTTGGGCGGGCGGGCCATGCTGGTTCACTTCTTGGTTTTGTGGACCGTCTTCGTGATTTTTACTGTGGTATTCCGCAAGGATGATCCACGGGTCTCCGGACGGCCCGCCGACCTGGGTCCCACTCCGTAGTCTCATGTAGCGAAGCGAATGACTCTATTTCGCAATTCTCGAAACCGACAAATCTCTACCGCGTAGCTCCCAGGAGAAGTGGAGGCGAGCATGCGAGCGTACATCGTTGCGAGTGAGGGAGAGGCGTTGCGCAGTGCCTCGCGAGTCGGACTTGCGGTGCTGTGCCTGGCCGACGTGACAGCAGAGCTCGAGGCGACGCTGAGTTCGTTGGCGGCTCACCGTGATGAGGTTCCGGTGTATGTCGTCGGGCTACAATCCTCCGTTGCGCTGCGAGAACACTTCCAACTTCCTCCAGCGCCCGAGCCGGTTCTCGTGTTTGTGCGGCGTGGAGCCGAGGTCGGTCGACTCGTTGGCGCGCGGGCGCTCACACGCGCCAAGCTCGCGCTCGACTGTGCGCTGGAGGCTCCTCCCGGAGCGGAGGCGATGCGCGCTGATGCGATCTTGGATAGCTATTGAGGTGGCGGTCGCCGTTCAATTACCAAGTAGGCACTGCACGTAACTGTAGCAATCCATATTCTCTTGGCACTGCGGGCCGAAGGCAGCGCTCTCGACGCAAACTCCACCGTTTTCTGCCTCTTCTTGCACGCACTGCGCGCAGACTCCCTGGGTATCGAAGTTCTCACACGCCGCTGTTCCAGCGCAGGCATCGGCGCAGGGCGCGTCATTGACGCAGCCGCATTCGGTGATGACTGCTTGAACGAGCAATTCGTACCCAGCTTGATAAAGCAGCTCACAACTGGGCTCGCCACAGCTGCTGATGCACTCCCAACCCGAATCAAAGCATTGAGCAGAAACAAAGCACCCGGGCGTTGGATCTTCCGGGCAAACGGGAGGCTTAGCGGCGCAGGGATCACATTGGATCAGGCATTCCCAGCCAAACTCGGTGCAGCTCGCATAGGAGAAGCAACCCGGCGCTCCAGGCTGCGGGCACTCGGGTTCGGGGCTTTCACAGTTGTTGCCGGAGCAGATGAGTTCCCCACAGGACCAGTTCCCGTCCACGCAGCTTGGACCATCGTAAAAGCAACCCGGCGGCGGAGCCTCGCAATCAATGGGCGGCGCCTCGCCGCAATCACAACGCAGCTCGCACGACCAGCCGTCACCAAGGCACTCCGTGTCAACCGTGCATCCTGGCGGCGGAGCTCCACAGTCTGGCTGCTCACCCTGACAGGAGCTACAGCCCATTTCAGTGCAGCTGACTCCTTGGTCGTCGCAGCTACAGGTGTTGCAGCCATCGGCAGCCGTGAAGGTCTCACCCAGATCGTAGCTCTCCCCATTGTACTCGCAGGCGCTGCTGGTGATCTTGGCGCTGCATCCAGCCAGTGACATCAAAACGCCTGTTGCGACGACTGCTGCGACCTTGAGTTTGAGCATGAACTCGTTGCAGCAACATCGGTGCCAGGAGTCTCTCCGAGTCATATCCGCTGTCTGTGCGTAACGACCACGACAGTTGCCCACGTGGCGGGCTCAACCTGGCTCAGCTTCCCACTGGGGCTTGCTAGCATTGCCACTTGGACAGTGAACTGCGCGCCGAAATACTCGATGTTGGTCTTGCCGCGGGGATGCCCCTTTACGGTGACCTCATCATGCACGTCGTACTTGATTTACGACGCGGTTTTACCCCGGAGCAGCTAACGCAAGCCCTGATACGTACGATTGAGTGTTTCCCCGTTCTCGGTTGCCGTTACGAAGCGCGACTACGCCGCGACAGCTGGGTTCCTGTAATCTCCCCGATCTCGGACGCACTCATCATCGAAGGCCAAGTCGACCTTGAACGGCGTACCGAGTTTTGGTTGCGCCAGCCCATTGCGCCCTCTACTCAACGGCAGATTCGAATCGTTGCACTCGAGCAGGAATCACAACTTCGCCTGCTGGTTAGCGTTCTCCACTTGGCAGTAGATGGCGCGGGGTTGGCCGCCGTTGGTCACGTTTTTGGTGCCTATCTCAATGGCGGTGAGCCCTCTCTGCCTGTTGAATCGCGACGGGACTTCTGGCGCACCGTTGACGGACTACGTTGGTTTCACTGGCCGCTTGCGCTGCGGAGCGTAGTTCAGTCTGCTTTGCTCCCGCTCCGCCAGCAGTCCGCTGCACCAAGAGAGAAGGCCTACCCCGTTGCTCTTCGAGGTGAAGCCAACTGGCGCACCATCGTCATTTCAGACTCCCAGCTTGCTGAACTCAGGCAGCGATGTGATGGGGCCACGATCAACGACTTGCTGGTAGCGGTCATGGCGCGGGTCGCAGCTGTGCGGTCGAGTTCAGGCCCGGTCGTTGTTACCTACACGATGGACCTACGCAGGTATGGGGCGGGACCGAGGCTGATCGCGGCCAATGTTTCGGCGGTACTTGCGGCGCTTGTCCCAAGGCATGCGTTAAACAGCCTTCCCTCAACGGTGAGGGCGGTCGCCGCTCAAACCGCCGTGCATAGGCGCACTCTGGCCGGGCCCGCGCTTGTCCTCCTAATCAAGTTGCTGTGCGGAGCTTTGCCACACACTCTGGTGCGTCAACTCGCGCGTCCTTTGGCGCGCGCCGCGGTCGATCTGCCACTATCGCGCGGGGTTCTGATCACCAACGTCGGCCGAATCGACGATGGCTTGGCGATGTTTGGCGACGATCTAGTAGGTATACGAATCGTGGGGCCCACGACCAAAAACTTCCCCGTGCCGTTGGTCGTTGCCTTCGGGTTTCGCGGGGAACTCCAACTTCAGCTTTATGCTGGTCCGCAGCTCGCAGCGGATTCGCTCGATGAGCTCGCTGCGGAGATATTGCAATCGCTCAGCGTTGAGAGCGTCACGGCGTAAGCAACACCTTGCCAATCGCCTTGCGATCATGGATGAACTGATGCGCTTGCGGCGCGTTCTCGAACGAGAACGTCGAATCAACATGAGGTTTGATCAATCCCTCATTGTACAGCCTCATCAACTCACTGAACTGAGGAGTGAGCAGGTCCAAGTGAGAGAACAAGTGGCCCATGTTGCAGCCAGAGATGGTTTTATTGTCGCTCATCATGTCTAGCGGATTGAACTTCTTCACCTGAAGAACTTGCATCAAGGCGTGAAAAAGGCTGCGTGTGTTTCCAGCGGCCGCAGCAGAGAGACCAAAACATACCAATCTTCCGCAAGGTGCCAGTAGGTCGTAGCCCCGTTTCCACGAAGGACCGCCGACAGGATCCAAGATCAGGTCGACTCCACGCTCCCCGACGATCTGGCGGAGTTGTGGCGCCCAGTCCGCCGCAGAATCGATGGGGTGATGAACGCCTTGCGCCCTCAAGTAGTCGTGTTTCTGAGGTGAGGCTGTGCCGATGATGGTGCAGCCCCGCGTCTTCGCCAGCTGAATGGCTGCAATCCCAACGCCGCCAGCCGCCGAATGGATGAAGATGCTCGAGCCGGGACGGACCGTGCCTTGAACAAACATCATTGTATGGGCAGTGATGTAATTGACTGGTAGCGCAGCCGCTTCTTCAAAGCTCATTGCCTCAGGCATCTTCTGCACCTGCTCCGCAGAAATGACGAGCGTATCGGTGTAGGCTCCAAATTTGGGCATACCAAAAACCCGCTCGCCCTCGACGAAGCCGGTCACACCAGCGCCGACCTGGTCAATCACTCCGCTGGCTTCATAGCCCACTACGCAAGGTATCGGAGGTGCATCTGGATAGAGCCCGACTCGCGCCATCAGGTCTGCGAAGTTGATGCCGGCGGCCTTTACTCGAATGCGCACTTGGCCGTGAGCTACCTCGGGGTCCGCGCTCTCGCGAACCTTGAGAACGTCGGGGGCACCTGCCTTCGTGATCCAGACTTGTCGCATGGCCTCTCGTAGACCGTGAGCGACGAGCATACAACCCCGGCCACGAAAGAAGGTAGCTGCCGGACGGCACTCGGAGCTACCGTCGAGCAATGACCTCTTACGCACTCGTCACTGGGGCATCTTCCGGAATTGGTCGAGAACTCGCGCGACTATTGGCCAAAGACGGCAACAATGTCGTGCTCGTCGCGCGCAGAAAGGCCGAGCTTGAAGTGTTGGCACGGGAACTCGAGTCAACCTATCGGGTTATCGCCCGGGTGGTTCCTTGCGACCTCGGTGACGCCGCTGCGCGGGACGCGCTACTGGCTGCCGTAGCCGACGTTGACGTCGACATTTTAGTCAACAACGCTGGGTTTGGCTCCAACGGTAAGTTTTGGGAGAACGACGCTGTCCGTGAAGTAGGAATGGTCGAGCTCAATGTCACCGCGCTCACCGATCTAACGAGGCGCCTGCTGCCTGCCATGGTTCTACGCGGACGCGGGCGCGTATTGAATATTGGCTCGACAGCAGGGTTTCAACCCGGACCCTGGATGACAACCTATTACGCGACAAAGGCGTTCGTTAACTCCTTCACTCAGGCCCTTGCGTACGAACTGCGGGGGACTGGCGTGACTGCCACTGTCAGCTGCCCAGGCCCTGTGGCCACCGAGTTCAGTTCGATCGCTGGCAATGATAAGAGCGCGCTGTTCAAGAAGTCCGGCGGAGTCGCAGAGCCTGCCGCGATCGCGCACGAGGCATACCAAGCAATGCTGCAGGGCAAGCCAATGATCGTGCACGGGGCTAGAAACAAGCTCGCCGCCTCCGCCTCAAAGGTATCTCCCGTCGCTCTCACGACCGCAATCGCTGCATCACTCAATCGGAGAATCTCCTGAGCGGGCCTCAGGTAGCCAAATCCAGTGAGCCAATGGGCTCTGATGGTTCGGACAGGTCGATATGGCTCTTCGCTACGGGCTACTTTCTGGCCTACGCGCCGTATACAGCGCTGACCAAGACCGTGACTAGCGGTGAACTTACGGGCGTCCCAACGCTCGGGGGTATGCGAATCCTACCTTGGTCGACGATCGCCTCGATGGTCGCCATGCTGGTCTTTCTGACGGTCAAAGGCTATTGGCGGTTTGCGAGCCGACGAAGCTTCTGGGGAGTCGAGCTGCCCTCGCCAACCAAGTTCACGCTTGTTAGCGGGTTAGCCACCGCCGCGATCATTGCGACTACCACACTTTCCTATACTCTTGCCGGTAACTCCATTCTGGTGATGATGCTCTTCATGCGGGGTGGGGTTTTGGTCTTGGCGCCAATCGTAGACTTGTTATCGAAGCGAAAGGTGCGTTGGCAGGCCTGGCTCGCACTCGGTCTGAGCTTGATCGCTCTAACCTTGGGCCTCAGTGGGGGCAGTGCATCGGTAGACTTCGCGGGAGCGACGATCGTCACTATCTACCTAGCTGCCTATTTTGCCAGGCTTCGCTTGATGAGCGGTAAGGCCAAGTCGAGCGATCGGGATCTTGGTCGCAAGTTCTTTGTTGAGGAGCAGATGGTCGCTACTCCAGCGATTGTGCTGTTTCTCGTGGTCGTGGCAGTTTTGGGGCTCAACTCCACGGGGCTCGAGGTGCGCCAGGGTTTTTATGACCTCGGTGGTCTGCGTGGCGCAGGCGCGGTAGTGTTCATTGGTCTACTTTCGCAGGGCACCGGGGTCTTTGGCGCGTTGGTACTGCTGGATGGGCGTGAGAACGCTTTCTGTGTCCCTGTGAACCGTGCCTCGAGCGTTCTTGCGGGAATCGCTGCTTCTCTTGGGCTGTGGATCGTCGGTCTTGGTAAGCCGGTTTCCGCCGCAGAGCTTGCCGGAGCTCTGCTACTCGTCATTGCTATTGTTCTTTTGGCCCTTGTCGGCCGAGGCTCCGCTAAGCCTGCATAGCTGGCTCGCACGGAGAGGAAGCTTGCTCGGCTGTAGCGGAGTCGATAGCGTACCAGTAGGACGTACCGCCCGTGGGCCGTTCTTGGAGGCCCAATAAAATGCAATTCAGGTTTTGCCAGCCCATCCTGGCTCGTGTCCATCAACCCGCTGCTCGCCTGGAAGATCAGGCGAAAATTGTCTGCTGACTCTTGCGCAGTGTGCGGAGGCGACGGTCGTCTGCAGAACTCCTTTGGAAACACTGCGAGGTGTCCTGCTTGTCATGGCAGCGGCAGGCGCTCTGAGGACACGGGGATGCGCGACGTCACGAAGACGAAGCCGTCTCACCATCAGCGATCCAATGGCGCAGGTCCCATCGCTGAAGCCAAGGTAACGGGACCGAGCACGTTTGAAGGTCAGGCCTTGGCCAAAGAAGTCGCGACCACGGGACTCTCCGATTTGGCAAAGTCAAAGTTGGTCCGGGAGATCATCGAGTACGAGGCAACGCACGGAAAGTGCACGCAGACCTTCCTCAAGAAGGTACGCAAGCAACTCCGACCGGCGTAGCTGCAACGCCATCGTCCCTGGTCCTGTCGTTCCGGCGAAGCTGTAGGCGGCGCTATCGGGGCGCCAACGCGCTGACGCTGCCGCGCGGCTCGGTAGGAATGCCGACGTGCCGATAACGCTCAAGGTCCAGGGGAGGGCGCCGTTTGGTCCTCAGGGGGATGCAATGAGGAAATGCCGTGAGTGACCAAACGTGGCGGGCTGTCAGTGACGAAGTGGTGCCTGAATGTGTGATGGCGCTGCTCGAGGTTTACGAGCTGGCCGTCGAGCGGGTGGGCGAGGCCGCTCCGGACAACCAACTACCAACAATGATCGCCAGCATTGGCTTCGCCTCTCCGCAGGCCTCGGGGATGCTTACCTTGGCGCTTGCTCCGAAGGTGGCGCTCGCCACGGGGGCGAGCGAGAACGCCGTTCGGGATTGGAGTGGAGAACTTGCCAATCAGGCCCTTGGGCGGGTTAAGAATCGGCTCCTTCGTTACGGAGTAGAACTGCAGTTGGCCACCCCGGTCGTGATCTCCGGCGAGCGGCTGACCGTGCACCCAGGTCCAGGCGAGCATTCGTCCTTTTGGTTCGCGACTCCCGCTGGCCACTTGGACGTGTACGTCAGCGCACGTGTCGACTCCGACTTTGTCTGGGTGCTTGGTGAGGACGAGGGTGGAGAGATCGCTCCCGAGGGCGATCTGTTGATGTTTTAGCCCTAATGCGGGCAGAAAGGCAGCCGTGCCATGGGTAAGAAGATCTTGGTTGTGGATGACTCAGCAACAGTGAGGCAGCAAGTGCGGATGGCTTTGGAGCAAGCCAATTTTGTCGTAGTGGAGGCTGTGGATGGGGCCGATGGTGCCGACAAGATCCGCTCGATGAAAGACATCGCCGCGGTCATCTGTGACGTCAATATGCCGAAGATGAACGGCTTGGAGATGCTGGAGGCAGTCAAGCCGGCGTCGATGGGCTTGCCTGTGCTGATGCTGACCACAGAAGGACAACCCGCTATGATGCAGCGAGCAAAGGCTGCGGGGGCCAAGGGCTGGGTGGTCAAGCCCTTTAAGGCTAATATGTTAGTGGCAGCTATTCAGAAGCTGGCTGCATAGGCTCATGGGTCCCGTTCGGCGAAGGCTTGCCCACCTGCTGCGGGCCCTCCTGAGCTGGGTGGAGGGGAACCCGACGAACGGCGTTATCCAACTTCCCAGCGGCCCAACCTTGAATGAGGTTGCTCGCGACACCCTTACGGCGGTTATTGACGCAACCTCCACGCGACTTGGGCGGGTCAATGAAATGACGGCGCGTGAGGTAACCGCCGTTGCCGATGAACTCGAGCGCATCGTCTCCGAGGCGCGGGCTCAGGTCGCAGATTCCAAGGCCAGTCTCGAGACATTGGCAGGAACCGGCTCGATTGGCGTTGCAGGCCTCGTCGCCGAGCAATCGCTCTCCACCCAACATTACCTGGAGGAAGTCGGAGTACTGATCGCTAAGCAGCGCGCAGCAGCGGAGCGAGCAATGTCGCTATCGGCCAAAATTGTCGATCTCGGCGAGCAGATTTCGGCCGTTAGCTTCGATGCGCGCCTTTTGTCGCTTAACGCGAGTATCGAATCGGGGCGCCTCGGTGAACACGGGGCAGCCTTTCGTGTCATCTCCTCGGAGATGAAGCGACTGACCGAGGCGGTTGACGGGACCAACAAGCTGGTGGCTGAGGTCGCCAAGGAAGTATGCCAAGCCTTACCTGAGATTGAGTCGGGTGGGGCGAAGCTGCATGAACGCTCCCAGCGTTTTTCGGCGGAAACAAGGACGCAATTAGGCCTTGTTGATGAAGAGGCAACGCGGCTGAAGGCGAAGGTAGATAGAGCTTTGCAAGGAGGCGACAGCCGGCTGAACGCAATTCTCGAGGCCTCAGCAAACGCGCTTTCGCATCTTCAATTCCAGGACCCCTGTGCACAAAGCCTACGGATCATCGAGCAGGACGTGCTCGAGATGGCCAATCGTATGGAGTCAGCGATCACCCTCGCCGGTGCAGCGGATTCCCGTTTAGCCATGAGAGGAGCGCCGCTCGTCGGCTCGTTCAAGGCAGCTACATCATACCGGTCGGTCAATGCCGGAGAGGTCATAGCTCTGGAAGCTAAAGTGGAGGGCATTCCTGATGCCGGGGATGTGATGCTATTTTGATGCAATCGTACCAGAGTCAGGGAGCGCCGGAGGACCTCGGGTCTGACGGTGGCCGGCATGTTGGGGTGGGCCTCTTGTCCCAACCCGATGTTCGGTGAAGGCTCATTCAGCTAACGATGATTTTCTGGGGCGGCGCTGTCAGTGTCGTGGCTATCTCGTTGATGGCGCGCCATGAACTGGCCTTGCCTTCACCAGCTGCTCATGACCCAGCAATTCAACGTGCTGTAAACGAGCTAAGCCTGTCCGATGTTGGTTCCGCGGCCACAGATTGGTCGGTGATTCATGTCCTTTACGCGCAGTGTCGCTGCTCACAGCGCATTGTAGAGCACCTCGTCGGTCGGGAGCGCCCGCCAGGAGTAAGTGAACGGGTATTGCTCGTAGGCAACGG
The DNA here is from genome assembly GCA_903892415.1 of uncultured delta proteobacterium. Taxonomy (GTDB): domain Bacteria; phylum Myxococcota_A; class Polyangia; order Polyangiales; family Polyangiaceae; genus Xiheicaenibacterium. The sequence continues at coordinate 20,399 of CAITIQ010000043.1, forward strand.
GGCGGAGTTTGCCGCCAAGCTTACCAGTGCAGGCTTTAGCGTGGTGATCGCGACGCCTGCCGAGCTGAAGGAGCGCTATTACGTTGAGTTGGCTCCTTTGCTGGTTGTGTCCGACCCTTTGGGTCGAGTGCGCTACTCAGGTGGGTATACGCGCGAGAAGCAGGGCCCTGATATCCGTGACCTGGCGATTATCGGCGAGTTGCGTTCAGGTGGAAGTCCTCCGGAGTTGCCAACCCTTGGTTGTGCCGTGAGTGACGAGTTGAAGAAGCTAATCAATCCGTTGGGGCTACCATGAAGAAGCTAATCGATTATCTGTTGTTGCCGAAGTCCGTGTCCGAGTTCGAGCGGAACTACTTGGCCAAGATGAACCGGGTAGGGTTTGGCTTCTTTGCCGCGCACTTGCCGATCATGGCGGCAATCGCGTTCTTCAATGGTACAGGAGCGCTGTTTGCTGCGTTGTCTACTGTTGTGGTCCTGGTGGGGCCGCTGGTTGCGCTGCGGACATTTGAGAACCCTCGTGCCGTTTCGATGGTTTACGGCTTTACTGCGATGGCGATGGGTGGATTGCTCGTTCACTTCGGGCAGGGGCCTGTCCAAATTGAGATGCACTTCTATTTCTTCGTATTGATCGCCTTATTAGCGGTCTACGCCAATCCGCTAGTGATCGTGGTGGCGGCTGTTACCGCTGCGGTACATCACTTGGTGCTCTGGTTGGTCTTGCCTGGCAGCGTGTTCAACTACGCAGCCCCAGTCTGGGTAGTCGCGGTACATGCTCTGTTTGGCGTGCTCGAGTCGGTTGCGGCATGCTTCATTGCCCGTAGCTTCTTTGACAACGTGATAGGGCTTGAGAAGATCGTCGCAGCACGGACCTCGGAGCTCGATCAACGCAATCAGGATATGCGTGTGGTCCTGGACAACGTCGACCAGGTCTTGCTGACGTTGGACAAGCAGGCTGTGGTTGGCGCTGAAACCTCGCAGTCTGCGCGGAGCCGGCTCGGTGAGGACCTCGCCCAGCGCAGCCTGCAAGAGGTGTTGCGCGGCAACTACGGCGGCGTAGCAGATGACTTTGCAATGGGCTGGGAGCAGCTAACTGACGGCTTTCTACCTGCCGAGTTGGCGCTCGAGCAACTGCCTTCCAGGCTGATCAGCGCCGATGGGAAGACCCTTCGGCTCGAGTACAAAGCTATCGAAGAGCAAGGGGAGCTCTCTCGTGTACTGGTCGTCGGTACCGACGTCACCGCGGAGCTAAGTCGCTCTCGGCTTGAAGAAGAGCAAAAGGAGACCATGGCAATCTTCGACCGCGTGATGCGGGACAAGCGAGGGTTCCTCGACTTCTTCAGTGAAGCAGAGCAGCTGGTGGAAGCCGTCTCGAGCGTGCGTGAGGGTGATGACTTGCCGGCGCTCAAGCGGCGGATTCACACGCTCAAGGGTAATGCCGCAATCTTCAACCTGAGCACTATCGCTCACTGTTGTCATGAACTCGAGACCGCCATGGAAGAAGAGTGTCGGTTCCCGACTGAGGCTGAGCAGGCAGAGCTTGGCCGGCGATGGCGTCGCGTTCAGGCGAATCTCGAGGGCTTCCTCGGGAACCGAAGAGTGGTGGAGATTCGAGATGACCAGTTTACCGCCATCCTCAGGGCGCTGCTCGCGCGCCGTCCTCACGACGAGGTCGCGCAGATGGTCTCCCGCTTCAAGTTGGATCGAGCATCGGACCGCTTGCAGCGATTTGCTGAGCAGGCAAGCAGGCTTGCCAAACGCTTGGGTAAAGCTGGCGTCGAGGTGAGCGTCGACTGCGACGAGTTCTACTTTGACCCGGTGGCTTGGTCTCCATTCTGGGCCTCCTTCGTTCACTCGGTGCGCAACGCCGTAGACCACGGGATTGAGTCTCCCGAAGAGCGAGAAGCTACGGGCAAAACCGCAACCGGACACATCACGCTATCGGCCAAGCTCGAGAAGCAGGAGGTCGTCATAGCCATCGCCGATGACGGTAGGGGCATTGATTGGAAGGCCCTGGGTGAACGCGCAAAAGACCGTGGAATCCATTGCAAGACGCGAGAGGAGCTGATTGAGGCGTTGTTCCTCGATGGTGTCTCCACCGCAGAAACCGTTAGCGAGGTGTCGGGGCGTGGAGTTGGGATGGGAGCACTGCGTGAGGCCTGCCACAGCTTAGGGGGATATCTCGAGGTGCCGTTCGTCGAGGGACCTGGAACAATCATTGAGTTCCACTTCCCACGCAAGTCGCTTGAGGTAGATCCTACAGCGGTACTTGAAAGGCACGCCGCCTGAACCGCGGCTATTCCTTGGTCCTTTTGGGCGCTGAGAAGCGAAAGAGCCTTTCCCTAGCAGCGTCCGTAATGATTATTAGGGCTGGCTGTTTGATCTTGCGCTCACCCGTCACCGCGTAGAACCGCTCCTTGACGCCTTGTACCAAACCGAGCTTGTGAACCCCATATTGGCGACGAAGCTCATTCTGAATTACCAGCGGCGCAGCGAAGAGCCCCATCCCACCTTCGGCGAAGGACTTGAGTAGCGCGCTGTCGTCAAACTCAGCGAGGAAGTTGGGCCTCACGCCAACCTGGTCGAAGTAGGCCTCCAGCGCTCTGCGAGTTGCGCTGCTCTCGGTAGGAAGAAGGAACGGCGCGCCCTCGAGCGAGGCGGGGAAGCCCTTTCGGTATTGAGCTGCAAGCGACTGAGTGCCGTAGACGGCTATGGCCGTTTCACCCAGAAAGTGATTGAACAGCTTCAAGCTCGTGGCGTTCACCTGCGGCGCATCGGTAAGGACGACGTCAAGCGTGTGGACGGCTAGATCTGCCATCAGCCTTTCCATTGGCTCCTCGCGGCAGATGAGGCGGATGGGCGCACTCATTTTTTGAAGTGGTTCCAGAATCCGGCGCGCAATCAATTTGGGTACACTTTGGGTAACGCCTACAGCGAAGCGGCTCGGCCGCCCGCTGGTGCCGCCCTGGATTGTCCCAACGAGCTCCCGACCGATGGCGAAGATCTCTTCCGCGTAGCGGTAGGCGACCGTTCCAGTGTCTGTCAGGACCATTCGGCGTCCTTGCTTGACGAACAGATCCTCTCCGAGCGCACGCTCGAGCGAGTTGATCTGCGCGCTCAAGGTAGGCGGCGACAGCCGCAGTTTTGCAGCAGCGGGAGCAAGGCCGCCCTCGCGAGCCACCATCCAGAAGTAGTGAAGGTGATGGTAGTTGAGCCATTCCATAGCTGTGGACGTCCAGGAAGTACCACGCTGGTGCTGGTTTGGCGACTCATCCCGCTGGGGACAGCTCTCGTACAACGTTGTATTCTCTGCGGGGTCGTATGCTGACCCTCCGCGTTCTGGGAGCCCACTCGCATATAACCTCCAGCCAGTGCGCTGACTGCCCGCACTCTGCTGGGGGCTGTTGTCGAGCTCCGCCGCGACTTGATTGGGCAGATCTGGGCAGGATTGTTCAGCTGGGCGGGCGTGACTGGCTGCTAGAGGAAGTTGCCGCCGGGCGCTTGCAGCAGATTCCGAGAGGGCTCTCCATTCGACGTCGCAAGACCTTCCTCGCTCCGGGAAAACCCCGGGATCTGGCTTGCGCATATCTTGGCTCGAGCGGATGCTCGATCTCCCCCGACAGACGCCCGGCGACCTGTAATTACTACGTCTGTGATGAGGCGCTGCTCGTTGGTTCAAGCGCAGCGCAGGCACAGGCGCGCAAGCAGCACGAGAGCTTGGTCACCCAATACATCCTTTGGGATGGGTGCTTCGTCCAAGAAATCGATGAAATGTGGCCTGAAGGGCCCCCTTACGACACGGCATTCTTTGACTGGTTGGGCCACCGATTCAGCGAGCTGTCGCAGGGATACGAGCCGAGCTCTTAGGGCGCGCAACAAACGAGGATGCCGGCGCCGCTCTGAACGACTCCACCGACGACCTGAGCGGTGAGCTCGCATCGTCCAGTTGCGTTGGCGTTTACGCGGAGGCTCGCTGCCGCTTCTCCGCTGTCAGTCGCGTTGCAGCCGTCCGTGTTGCTGGCGGCCTCTCCGGTGGCGCACGCGGCGTCGGAAAAGAATTCAACGCTGGGGGGGCACGTCACATCACCTAGACCACATTCACAGGTGCAGTCACGGTCGTCGCTGAAATCCTCGCGACGAAGCACATTGAGTTGTTCATCGAAGCCGCTGGGACAGCTGGTCTCCGTTTCACTCCAAAAGCAATACTTGCGCGTGGAGGGAATGCACACCGTACCGTTGTCGCAGTCGTTGAGGTTCACGCTGCAGCCAACGACATAGGGTGTGAACTTGATGCTGGGGACGCTCGCTGGTGCTCCGTTGGACTGACAGGTGCCTAAGGTGGCCTGTGCGGTGAGCGCAACGGTATCCGCTGGGGCTGCTTGACACACGCCCGAGGTCACCGACACTGCGGCGGGACCGCTGAGACAGGCCGCATCCCCGAACGCGGTCACCGCGAGGTCGCAGGCGGATTCGGGGCTACATGCGCAGTTACACTCGGCGGGAGTGGCCTCGAAATCTTCACCAACGTAGGTGCCCTCGAACGCGTCGTTGGTGCAGGTGGTTGCACCGCTATCCGAAAGCTCAACAGGCCCTTTGAAGCCGATTGGCGTCGCAAGACAGGTGCCGCCTTGATCCTCACAGGAGAGGCCTCCTTCTCCTCCCGTGCCTCCGCCAGAGCCTCCGGCTCCCGTGCTCGAGCCGCCAGAGGAGGAATCATCTCCGCAGGCAGCCATCAACGCGGTGACCAAGGCAACGTAGAGCGGTAAGCGCATCGTCATGGGCCGCGCATTATGCCTGGCTTCCCTGCAGGAGAGTAGGGTTAGAGCTGTATCTTCTTCCAGCTGCCCCAGTGAAACTTGAGCGCCATCGCGATGGTGAGGGCGATGACGTAGATGACCGCCGCTGCCCACAGCCCGATCAAGCCAAAGTTCATCCAAACAGCGAGCGCCATCGCTAGGGGCACGAGGCACAGGAAGTGGAGCACCAGCTCGACGATCATCACGAAGACCGTGTCCCCCGCGCCGAACAGCGCTTGGGTGAGAATCATTGCCACGGCAATGACTGGTGTTACCGCGCCCATGATTCGCAGCGGCGTTAGGGCGGCTTGTTGCACGGCATCACCTGCGGCGACGAAGTGCAGTATCGGCTCGGCGAAGATCGCCTCCGAGATGCCAACGACGCCGAAGATGATGAGCCCGAGCTTCACGCTCGTCCAGCCGAACATGGTGGCCTTCTCCGGCGCCTTCTCGCCAAGTGATTGGGAGACCAACGTTGCTGTCGCAGTGCCGAAGGCCAGACAGCCCGTGAAGGTTAGCTTGAGGATGCCGACGATGACCGTGGTGGAGGCCATGTTGACCGGGATACCGCTGGCCGAAGGAGAGAGCTCGTCAAGCTTGCTGGCAACCCAAGCGAACATGCCGAAACCGAGCATGACCGCGATGGTCGCGATGGCTCCCGGGATCGACAGCTTCAGTACGGACCAAAGCAACGTCTTGCTGAGATTGCTCACGCGGAAGGGCTTGAACTTCACCTCGTTGTCCGAGCGAAGCGCGTAGAACACCATGATGCCCAGCCCGACGAAGGTCGAGACCACGGCGGCAAGACCTGCCCCGCCGATCCCCATTCGCGGGAAGCCCCAGGTCCCGAAGATCAACAGGACGCACAGGATGACGTTGAGCACATTCATCACCACCGATGAGATCAGGTGGATATGCGTTCTCCCGATGCCGTCGAAGAAGGCTTTGAACGCGGCAGTTACTGCCATGCTGATCACGCCGAGTAAGCGGTACTTGAGGTATTGGTGCGCGCTCTCGCGGGCACCGTCCACTTTGATCAGAAGGCCGAGGATGGCGTCCATCGCGACATAGCCCACGGTTGCGAACACCAGGCCGCCGACGAACGCAAAGAAGGCCGCGTTGAAGAGCACAGCTCCAGCGTCCTCATTCCGTTGCTCCGCGAAGCGGCGCGCTGTGATGGCTTGGGTTCCAACTGCGATGCCCGAGAGCGACCCGCCGAACAGCCACAAGATGATGAGTGATGGCAGCAGCGCGGCTTGAGCGTTGGAGGCCTCTGCAGCTGGAAGCTTGGCGAAGAAGACGATGTCGATCTCGTTGACCGCGCTTTGCAGCAGCATGGCGAAGAACGTTGGCCACGCCAGGCGCAGAACCACGGCAAACGGCGAACCGTGGGTCACCACGTTCTTCCCGATGGGCACTGAGAGATCGGCCATTACTTCGGCCGCGTACCACATCCGCGAGGGAGCCGCCGAAAAAGCGGCGTTTGCCGCGAGTGGGTGATCGTGCGCGTGCGCTCTTGGACCAGTCGCCCAGGTTGCGAACCAGCGCTGCCTTCGCTTGAGTCAGGCCGGGGGTGGCGGCGGCGGTGGCAGATCCGTTTGTCGCAATGCCGCCCGACCCTCAATGATGCCGCCGTCCACCGTCATCGCGATGCAGAGTCCGGTGTCGAGGAACAGCGAAACGATCGGGACCTCCACCGTTTCATCCTTCCACACCGGCATCCAGCCTTTGGAGTCGTCGCGCAGATAGATCGCGCCGGCCGTTGCCACCCACGGTCGCCCGAACGGATCTAGCGCGATCGCGCTCAGCACGGGCTCGCCCGGCACTTGCTCGAGCGAGGTCACGTCGGCGTCTCGCGTAAGCAGCGTACCGTGCGAGCCAACGGCGTAGCCCAGCGACTTCCTTGGACGCCCAACGCAGGCAAGGAGCGCCGCACATTTCGAGTCGACCGGGATCTCGATCAGGTCCCAATCGAGTGCATGGTACAGCGCTGCGTACGCGCCACCCTCGATGCGTCGTCCGACGACGAGCCAACGCGCGTCGTCGAAGCGCGTCATCGCCATCAGCGAAAACACTCCGGGGATGGGGAAAGGCTTGAGCCAGCGTTTGGTTGCATACGTATTGAGCGAGATGACGCCGTCCAAGCCTTTGCAGGCAAGCACGCTGATGTCTTCGAGGTCACCGCCGAAGCACTCCACCTTGTGCGCGTCTCGCGGTCCCTCGATGATCTCCACCTCTCCCCCCGTGGTGTAGATTGCGATTTGGCCGTCGTCTCCCCCGAGTATCCAGCGGCCAGCTCCCACGCGCTGAACGAAGCGCACTCCGCCTGCGAGCTTGAGCCCCTCGGTGGAGGCCACTTTCCAGGTCGTACCGTTCCAGAAGGAGAGTCCGATCTTGGTCGCGGCGATCGCTCGGCCGTGACCATCCCACGCGACGCTTCGAACGATCAAAGCGGAGCCTGTGCGATGCGGGACGGACCAACGCCACTCCGCAGGTTCGAGCGATGGGGCATTCTCCTGCTGTTTTGGATTGATCGACGTGAACGAAAGCTCGCGCTTTTTCTGACCCTGGAGGTGAGGGAGGATCATGCTGCTGACAGCGAGGGCTTCACCCAAGCGCGCGTCAGCGCGGGGGGCGGCCGCCCAGCCCAACACGAGATCGATCGAGCGGCAGGCCTTTTCATTCTTGCGCAGCTCGGGATGGAGGCCGGGCATCTCCAAGAGCGAGCGTCTGCGGCCCGTCTCCAGGCTGCGCATGACCTCGGCCATCGAGTTGAAGATCGGTTCGCCGGTGAGGATGAAGAAGATCAACGAGGCGAGGCTGAACACGTCGGTGAAGGTTCCGATCGGGTCCCCGGTGGTCAATTCAGGCGCGGCAAACCCTGGCGTTCCCACCAGTGAACCGGAGAGCGTCCCAGCGACGCCCGTTGGTCGGGCCACGCCAAAGTCAGCGATCTTGAAGATCTCGCCAGCGCCCCGCCCGGTGCACAAGATGTTGTTGGGCGTGAGATCGCGATGGATCACGCCGACCTCGTGAACGGCAGCCAACCCTTGGCCGATACAATCGATGGCCGTCGACGCGCGAGCGGGATCGAAAGCGAAGCCGACGTCTCGGAGGTTCTTGCGCACGCGCTCCGCTAGCGTCGTCCCGAGCGACCCGCCGTGCACGTATTCGATCGCTACCCAGGGCAACTCGAGCTCAGAGCCGGAGCGAAGGACCTTGAGCACGCCAGTATCGATCAGCCGCACAACGAAGGGTGTTGGCGGCGTTCGCTCGTTGAGCCTCCCGAGCGCGACCGCCTCTTTGCGAATGAGCAACCCGGCCGTTGCTCCGAGTTTGCGCACGAAGGCAGGGCGCAACACTTTGATCACGACCGGCGCTTTGCCTTCCGGGGACAGACGGTGAGCGAGGAAAGCCACCGCACCGCCACCCTTTCCGAGCGTGAGTTCGGGCTTGTACACCACGCCGGCGGCGATCTCCGACGGCACAGTAGCGCCGATGAGAGACTGCATGTTTTCGTCGTCACGAGGGAGCTGAATCATCAGAGTCCGTGTCCTGGTCCGAGGATGGAGGTCATCTTCGCGGTGGCGTCGAAGGCTTCGACGTGGGGGGGATGGTGGCACTCGGAGACGCAGCTCTTGGGATCCGGCTTGGTCTGGATGAGGGCTTTGTTCTTGGGTTCCTTCGCGTGCAGGCTACCTGGCCCGTGACAGGTTTCGCATTGGACGTTCTTGAGCGAGTCGACGAATGTCACGGTGCTACCGCCAGGCTTTTCGTAGCCGGTGACGTGGCAGGCGACACAATCGAGGTTGAACTCCACGAACTTTTTCTCGAGCGTGGCGTAGGCCTTTGCGTGGCTGGTCTTGTCCCACACAGCGCGTTCCTCCGCGTGACAGCTCGAGCACGCCTCGACTCCGAGGTATGACGCGCCGTCCCCCGCTTCGGGAGGCATCACGCCTTTGAAGGCCTCGCGATTGTGGTCATTCACGCGCTTGTAGTAACCGAGCGCCACTTCTTCGAGCCCGGGCTCTTTGCCCAACTTCTCACGAACCTCCACTAGGCTGTACTGAAAGAAGCTGCCGCTAGGGGCTTCCGGGGTCTGCCCTTCCAAGGTCGCGCGCTCGGTGCGCAATCGTTCCAGGTCTTTTCTGCGGGCGGAGAGGTCGTCGGCGCGCACCACCGTGGATTTCTCCCAACCGTTGATGCGTGCTTCCAGATCGCGAATCTGTTGGTTGATACCAAGCAATTGCTCGGCTCGGGCTAGCCCTCCTCCGTCCGCGAGCACGATGCGACCGCTCGAGTCTGCGGGCTCTTTGAAGTGGAGGTCGAGACGGGCGGTTGTCTGCAAATGGTTGGAGAGCTCGACCACCAGCGTCGAGCCGGTGATCACTGGCGCGCGCGGTGCGTCGTTGGCTTCGCCTTTTTCCGAGGGCTTGCCGAGCAGCATCACGTCGATGTCCTTGATCTCGTCAGTGAGTCGAAGGGCTTCTCCGCGAGGAAGTACGGCCATGACGACCACCACGCGGGCCCCCTGCGTGCGAAGCGCCTGAACCTCACTGCGTAGCGCCTCCACGGGCGCGGAGAGTGGCCCTCCCGTGCTCGACGCGACCTTGGGATCCAGCACTCCGGTGAAACCAACTTTGACGCCGTCGACTTCGAGTATGCGGCTCTTTTGTAGCGGCCCAGTTCCAGGACCGTTCGCCGCGAGGAAGCTCACCTTTGAACTCTCGGCGAGCTGCTTGAACACCGCGTCTCCAGCGCCAAAGTCGTTCGCGCCGGGCGTCCATGCGAGCACGCCGAGCTTGGCAGCGCCTTTGGCCAGTGCTTCCGCCTTCCAGAGATCCTGCGTGGCTTTCTTGGGAGTGGACTTGGGGTCTTGGAAGAAGAGCGGTCCCGCACCGATGATCAGGCTCGTCTGGGCCGCACCTTTCTCGGACTCGAAAAGGCTAGCGAAATGGCTTGCGCCGCCGAGCTGGTCCTTCGAACAGCCGCATGGCTCGAGTGCTCCGGCGACGTTGGAAAGCAGGTACAGCCGCAGCGCAGGCTTGGCCTCCGCCGTCGCCGGCGTGGCGCTCGAAGGGGCGCCGTTCGAGGTGGTGCCGGTGCTGCACGCGCCCATTGCTCCAAGTGCCACGCTCAGCGCAAGACACGCCGTCCAACCGCTCATCCCCAAGAGTGGCTTCTCCGAGACGAAGCCTTTGCGATCCTCTCTCGACATCGTCGCTGCGTCTTAGCACACGTGAGCTAGCTCGACCGAGCGGATGCCGTTAGCTTGCCAGCGTAATGTCCTTCCCTAGTGAATCGGGCCACGCGCCGGCCGACGTGAGCCCCGATCTAAAGGGATTTTTACATGCCGTCCTGCCGGCGGGCGGGAGCTCGCGCAGCGCAAGCAGGCTGTACGGCCTGTTGGCCGCTGTCGACCCGAAGGTGGATCTGTTCGAGCGAGAAGAGCAACTTGTTGCACTAAGCCTCTGGCTGCGCCGTGGTGGAGACGTACCAGCACGTTCGGCCGAGGCTCTCGCCGAGGCTCTCGCCGAGCCACCGGCCGTGCGCCGGCTGCGCTTTCTCTGTCATGCGTTGTGGTTGGTGGGGCCGTTTCGTGTGCGGCTATCCAAGCTCTTGCGCTCCGTCCTTGGAGAATTGACTGGGCAAGCGCTCTTCGCCCGGCTTGGAATCCCGGGGGACAGCGGACTTTTTTCGGAGACGATCGATCGTTTGTCGAGGCGGCTATTGCCCCAGCCGATCGATGAGCAGGACCTGATCCAGCTGGTCGAGCGGTTGTTTCCTAAGCGCGCTGATTGGGCCTGGCTCGCTCGCGTTCCGCCCTCGTTGCTGGTTTCATTGATTGAGCTCACCCGCACTCCCGAGCTTGAAGCGGCACCTGCTTCGCGGAGCACGCGCCAGCTTTCTTCGGCCGACGCAGCGCTCGGTGACCTGCCTCCGCTGCCGGACCCGCGGGCTAGTCTGCCTTCCACGGGCCGTGCGGCCAGCGCTTACTTGCCGCTCCGCGTGGCTATGCTCGAAGCGACGCTGCTCTTGGCGTCGCGGGTCTCGGCCGCGGGCCTCTCGGACGTGATTCATACGCGGGCCAATCTCAAGAATCTGCAGGATTCACCGTTCTTTCGCCTGCCTCGGGTGATCGATGCTTTGCTCGCTACCCCGAGATACGACGCCGAGGAGATCGCACTTTGGGTCGAGCACGTTCGCGAACTGGTGACGAGCTGTCGGCTAACGCAGCAAGTTGTGCAATCTCGACTCGAGGCGGCTGGCGTCAGCGTCGACGTCGTTTACCGACTCGAGCTGATTGAGCGGAGCCTCAATCGCCTGGAGCTGTTGCTGAGCGTTCTGGTCCCCCAAGCGAGCGAGGAGCTTGCGGCGCGGAGCGTGGGAACGCTCATCCGTTTGCTCGAAGACCGCCGTCGCGATCTGAGCCTGCTCGATATCGTCCGGACCAACACCCACATGCTGGCGCGCAAGATCATCGAGCGTGCGGGCCAAACCGGCGAGCACTACATCACGATCTCCAAGGGCGAATTCGCCAAGATGTTCCTTGCCGCGAGCGGTGGCGGATTGCTCGCTGCCGGAACTAACGTCGGCAAGCTCGCCGTCGGTCACTTGCATCGGCCGCTCTTGCAGGAGGGCCTCCTGATCTCGGCCAACTACGCGGGCAGCTTCATCCTCATGCAGCTGGCCGGGTTCACGCTCGCGACCAAGCAGCCAAGCATGACGGCGGCGGCTTTGGCTGGAGCGCTGAGCGATAAGACCGCCGACTCAAGCGAACTCGTAACCACCGTTGCGCGCCTCGTTCGATCCCAAATCGCGGCGGCGGCCGGCAACATACTTTTCGTCATTCCGTCCAGCATCGCGCTCGACTGGCTGTGGGTTGCAAAACTGTCTAAGACGCAGGGCCACGTACTCACCGAGGACTACGCGCACAAGACCATCGCGTCCCTCCATCCAACCCAGTCGGGCACGCTTTTTTTCGCTATTTTGACCGGCGTTATTCTGTGGCTATCGAGTTTGGCCGCAGGCTGGGTAGAAAACTGGGCTGTCTATCGAAGGCTCCCCGAGGCCATCGAGGAACATCGCTGGCGCCGCTTTTTTGGTCGCCGCCTGATGGGGGCCGCTGGTCGCTTCGTCGGGCGCAACATCGGTGGCATCGGAGGAAACCTGGCGATCGGTTTGATGCTGGGCTTTGCACCGATCTTGGGTGAGTTCGTCGGTTTGCCCGTCGAGATCCGCCACATCACGATTAGCACCAGCTCTCTCACGTTCGCGCTCCGCGCGCTCGGTTTGTCGGCCTTGTCCACGCCCGAGTTTCACTCGGCGCTCTTGGGCCTGCTTGGCATCTTGAGTCTCAACCTCGTCGTCAGTTTCGGGCTGGCGCTGGGGGTGGCGATGCGAGCGCGAGAGGTCTCTTTTTTGCAGGCCCTCAGGCTGTTGTTCCACGTGGTCTATGGCTTCGTTCGTTCACCTCTGCGCTTCTTTCTGCCGGTTGGTGAGAAGCCCACCGTGCGCGCAGCGCACTAGTCTCCAGCTTCGAGCAGGCGCTGCCGGGGCGGCTGCCAGTTCGGGACGAACCTCGGACATTCGGCAGGCGCGTTCGCTGGCAGCGTGAGCTCGGGAAAGTCGCGGCCCTCCGTGCGGTCGAAGCGTAGATCCCCGAGCACCAAGGAGTCTTCGTGCTCGACCCAAAATGGCGTGCGATAGAAGCGCATGGCTGCCGCGACGTCGCAGCGAGCCGCTAGCTCCCGCAGCTTGTTTTGCGAGAGTCGCACCTCGCCTGCCCAAACGACATGCTTCGGCGAGGCGTCGACCTCGACCAGTTGCGCGGTGGTGTTGCTGGGGCTCCTCGGGCACAGCCCGCTCACGAAGGGGGTTGCGGTCCCGCGCCGCACGATGAAGGTGTCGCTGCTCGGCTCGGGCACCATCGTTAGGTAGACGGTCCAACAGAATGGGTTCGACGGGAGAGGCGTGAGCGCGACATCGTGCACGATTGCATCGGGGTGCTCGTCGTACAGGTCGAGCATGACCTGCTGCTCGGCGCGCAGGCGAGCGAGGGAGAACGCCAAAAGCACGCTCAACCAGGCCGCGCAGGCAAAGACGATGCGTCGCCGTGCGTTGGTGCGGCTAGCAACGAATACCGATAGCGCGAACACCCCGCTGATCAGCAGACTGAGCTGCCAGGGAATGAAGGAGCCGGCAAACCACGGGACCACCACGATGAAGGCGCTGAGCCCGCCCAGCAGGATGCGGAAAGCTCGTGAACGTGCGTTGCGGAACACGCTTGGGATGGCGGTGACCCAGAGCAGCGGCTCCAAAATGAAGATGCGATCGCCGTAGTACCATCGACTATCGAACGGCCAGAAAGGGTGAACGCCGTAGATGTTCCAAGCGTCCATGAGCAGGTGAAGCACAGGACCAAACAAGCCGAGCAACAGAATCAGTCGGCGATGGGAAGTTGGCTTTGCGACGCGCAGCGCCAGTGCCGCCACCAATAATCCGAGCGTCATCGCGATCGGCAGGGTGTGGGTGTGTCCACGGTGGTGAAGCAGGTAGCCGAGCGGGCCTGGCGTTATCCACGAATAGAGAAGGTCGGTGTCGGGCACGTTGTTGGCGAGCGCCGAGACCACGACCGCGACCTTGCCGGCCCGCAGCTGGCCCTCGTTCTCGGGAGCTGCGTTCTTGTTAGTACGCGTCAGCGCAAGCTCGGCGAGCAGAATTCCAGCGAGGGCATGGGCAACGTTTTCCACCGACTTTGGCTGCCATCTTGCCACGGAGCCAAAGGCAGGCCACCTTCTCGAAAAGCTCGGCCCTCGCGGAGCTCAGGGACCCCTATGGTTTTGCGTCTTCAACCGTCCACCACGCTTCTCTTCGCAACCGTATCGCTTGCTCTGCTCGGTTGCGGTCTGGGCCTTTCGCCACGAGCCGAGGTTGTTGAGACTGCGGCCTCGGCCACGAAGCCCGCGAAAGACGACATCCCTAGCGCTGGTCCTCCACGCCCGTTGCCTGGGATCAACCAAGAGGAGCTCGACGAGAGTGAGCGCCAAGCGGTTTGGGATATCGCCCAGCAGTCCTACGCGCCGTGTACGAACGAGGCGGTTTCGCTGGTGCAGTGCGTCGAGGAACAACGCAGTTGCTCGACCTGCAAGCCAGCGCTCGAGTTCTTGGTCGAGAAGGTGGATTCGGGCTCTGCCCGTGCCAATGCACGCGCGGCGCTGAAACTCCGCTTTGATCCTTCCGTCGTCGTTGAACTGCCAGTGGGTACTTCCCCCGTTTTGGGGCCGCAGAACGCGCCGATCACCGTCGTCATTTTTAGCGATTTCGAGTGCCCGGCCTGCAAGGCCGTAACGCCGCTACTGGAGGAGCTGCAGCGCAAATTCCCGGAGGACGTGCGCTTGGTGCACAAGTACTTCCCGCTCAGCAAACATCTGCGCGCTCGGTACGCGGCGCGCGCGGCCTACGCTGCTCAAAAGCAAGGGCGCTACTGGGAGATGGAGAAGCTCATCTTCGACAACCAGGGCGCGCTCTCGGATCAAGACCTCGAGCGCTATGCCGCGCAGGTTGGGCTCGATATCGCGCGCTACCGTACCGACAAGGACTCCCCCGAGGCCGAGCAGGCGATCGAGGAGGACCTCGCGTTGGGCGATGCAGCTGGCCTGACCCACACTCCGTTTGTGCTGATCAATGGCCGTGAATTCGATCCGGCTTACTTCCGCTATGACGACGATCTTGCGCCTTGGATCGCGCTCGAAAAGAAGCTGGTTGGGGCCGCGAAGAAGTGAGCGCGGAGGGCGGCCACCTCGACGTGGCCGCGCTCCTCAAGCTCAAGACGCCGCTAGCTCCGGCCGTACGTCAGAACGCGAATTCTTTGGGAGCGCCGTCGGCGACGCCCAGCTTCGCACCGTCCCCGTAGCAAGTGACCTTGTCGCCAGCCGCGAGCACGCACAAGAGGCGTCCGCTGGTGGCGATCTCGGTCGGCGTGTCGAGCTTGGCTCCTGGCCACAGCTTCCCGGCTTTTGCATACCCTTTGCCGGCCGGGAAATAGCTGCTTGAGCCGAAGCCGAAGCAGTTGATGGTGCCTTTCTTTTGAATGGCGCAAATCGAGGTTGAACCAACGGCGACGTCGGTCACCTCGGGGATGGCGATCTTGGTGGGCTGCAAGAACTGCTTGGTCTTGTCGTCGCTCACACCAAAGCGGTCGAATTTGTTGTCGCCCCAACACCAGAGCTCGTTGCTCTTGGTGACCGCGCACCATGCGTCATCCCCACCTGTTACGTCGACTACGTCACTCAGCCCGACGACCTCTCCCGCTTCTTTGAGCGTGGGCCCAGAGGGAGGCGGCCCGGCGTAACCGCGACCGAGCGCGCCGCTCTGGTTGTCGCCGCCAAAACACGCGACCTTGCCCGAGGTGAGCACGGCGCAACACTGTTCACCGCTCACGCCGTTGTCACAGCTCACGCGCGTCGCGTCGGTGATGCCGCTGACCGCGAAGGTCTTCTCCTTGTAGAGCCCTGGGCCAACGCATTGAACCTTGCCGCCGTCATGCACGAAGCAGTAGTTGGCATAACCACCGCTCATCCAAGTGGCCTTCTTCACCTCCGGCCGAATGGCAGGCGTCTCGGAAACCCCGTACTTGCCGTAACACCAGGCCTTGCCGCCGGCGAGCGCACAGGAGTGACCGTTCTCGGTGGCTGCGATCTGCCAGACGTCCTTGAGCTTGCCTTGCGCTGGCTCGGTGCCCGCGCCACGCGACTCTGTGGTTCCGTCGCCGAGCTCGAGGTTGTTGTTCGTCCCAACGCAGTAGCCGCGGTCGCCCTTGACGAGGCACACCCGTTCGAGCCCCACCGAAAGACGATGCTCATCCACCTGGGCGGGCTTGGGGAAGGGCGGCTCTTCGGGCTCGGCAGGTTTGCTGCTCGTTGGCACGTTGGAGGGCGTTGCGGCCTTCGCGCCGCTCGGCTGAGGGGCGTCAGGCGCAAAGAAGCAACCCGTGAGCAAAAGACTGGAGAGCGCAACGGACCGAATCATCAGAACTCCTACCTGGTGAAGTTGTTCAAGCTCGAGCGCGCCCTCACGGCACGGTCCCCCAAACGCAGTCCCATTGCCACGGTGGACTTGCGCCCGCCACGAGAACTTTCTGCAGGCGAACAGCCTGTTGCGGAGCCGAAGGACCCGCGGTCTGCCTCAAAGCCAGGGTTTGTTCCGCTGTGCCAAGGTGCGCGCGTCCACGCTCACCACATCAAAGCCGGGCTGATCGCTGAGTTTGCGAAGGAGGATCAACGAATCTCCCACCCAGCGGGCGCCGTCGAAGCCGAAGAACCAACCGTCGTGTTCTCCCAGTTGCGCCGAGACGCCCGTTACGAGGTCCACCACCGAGAGCGAGCCTCTTTGCATCGGTAGCGCCAGCAACCCAGAATCCGAAAGCACGCTCGAGCCCACGGCTTTCTCCACCGTATGCTCGGCGAGCACCGAGCCGTCCTCGAGCAACACCCAAACCACGTCGACCCGCTGTTCTCCAGCGCGCCCACGGGTGCCCGATAAGACCGCCGTTCTCCCCTCAGCGTCTTGTGTGAAGGCGGCCTCTTCCACTCCCTCGAGACACTCGAGCGCCGTTGCCATTCCCGCACCTTTGGGGGCGCGAAAGAGGCAGCGAGCCTTGCCTTTGGTCCCGAGCGTCAACACCGAACCGTTGTGCCACTGCGGATTGGAGGCCCCTTGGATGCCGGCGACTCGACGCGGCTTCCCTTCGCCAAAACTCGTTAGGAAGAGTCCGTAGTCGCAGGGAGAGGTTTGGCAGCCGACGAAGGCGACCGTTTCTCCTGTGACATCGAACACGGGGCGATAGCTCGCCTTGAGGCCCGCATCGAGCCGACGGCTCGCGCCTGGAAATGCAGCGCCGAAAAGCCAATCACCCTTTGAGCCGTCGGTTGCTGCGGCTCCGAACAGAAAGCGTTCGGGCCGCGGCCCCACTGCGAAGGTGGGAGACGCAAGTGCGCCGCGCGAATGCCAAGGCCCAAGCTTGTGCAGCAAGGTCGCGAAGCGACCGGCGTCCTCGGCGAAATCATCTCCAAGCTGCGAGAAAAAAGGATGCCCAATCGCTTCGCGGGCGCGCTCCCCCGTCGTCGACCAGGAACGCACCCGACCTTTGCCCGCGAGATCGATCGTCTCGAAGGAGAGCGTCGGTGGGTCATGCGACTCGAGCCGAACGACGGCCTGCCGCTGTTCGGGATCGATGCCGAGCAGAGTGACGCTTCCTGTCCAAGCATCGTGATGCAGCACTTTGACGCTGACATCCCCGCTGACCTTCGCCTTGGTGCGCGGCGAGGGCTCCGCCTCTGGCTTAGGCTGCGTGCTCGTGCGGGTCTGGACCACCACTGGGTCAACCTCGAGCGAGGCTTCGCAACCGTGGAGCGAGACCACGACAAGGGCCAGACCGAAGGCAGAGCGCACCGAACCATCAGACCGAAGGACGGTCCCCAAGTCAAAGCCCAGCATTCTTTCATGGCTGAGAGCGGAAGGTTGCAGCCCGCGTGCAGGCGGGTCAAGGGCAGCGACATGTCAGAAATTTCCGCCGATAGGCCCAAGAAGCACGCTCGCGGGTCCTTCACGCAGATGACCGAATATGTGCTTCCAACCCACGCAAACGCCCTGGGAAATGTTTTCGGCGGTCAGGTCCTGGCTTGGATGGATCTGTGTGCTGCCATCTGTTCGCAACGGTTCATGGGCTCGGTGGGTGTCACCGCCGGCATCGACGACCTCTCGTTCGAGCAGCCCATTCGCGTGGGGCAGGTGGTTCGGCTCGAGGCTCGCGTGACGGCTTCCTTTCGAACCTCGTGCGAAGTGTTCGTCGACGTGCGCGGAGAAGATGCGGTGACAGGTGAAACCTGGCCGTGCGTGTCCGGCTTTCTCACCTTCGTCGCCTTTCGCGAGGGGCGCCCTGTGAGTGTACCAGAGCTCGTGGTTGAAACGCCCGAGGAGGAGCGCATGCGAGACGCAGCGATTGAACGTCGGTCCGGGCGGCTTGCAAAGCGGGTACACTCCGCGCCAACGTGACCTCGATCGACTCCTTGAGCCTGGGCTTTCGTGAGCAGTTCCTCAATCACTCACAACTAAGCGAGCAGCTCCAGCGCTGGGCTCAGGCCTTTCCGCAGTTTGCGCGTTTGCAATCGTTGGCCGTGTCGGAGGAGGGCCGTGAAGTATGGTTGCTGACGATCGGCAAAGAGCCCGAGCGCAAGCGACCGGCGGCCTGGCTCGACGGCAACATCCACGCGAGCGAGCTTTGTGGCTCGAGCGTGTGTCTCGCCATCGCCGAAGACCTGCTGCGCGGATTTGCTGGAGAAGCTCTTGGTGACCTGCCCGCACACGTCGCGAGTTGGATGAGGGCTGGAGTGCTCTTTCACATCGCACCGCGTTTGAGCCCGGATGGCGCGGAGCGCGTGCTTTCGCAGCGCCACTTCGTTCGCTCCAACCATCGCGACCATCGGCTGGGCAATCACGGGCCGTATTGGCGCCATCAAGATGTGGACGGCGACGGTCTCTCCCTGCTGATGCGAGTCAAGGACGCTACCGGTGATTTCGTGCAGTCGAGGGACGTGCCCAACTTGATGCTGCCGCGCACGGTCGAGGATGAAGGGCCGTTCTATCGCGTCTACCCTGAAGGCACGATCGAACGCTGGGATGGCTTCTCGGTGCCGCGTGCTCACTACCTGTGCGATACGCAAACCGACCTCAACCGCAATTTCCCGACCGATTGGCGTGCAGAGCCCGAGCAAGCGGGAGCAGGGCCCTATCCGATGAGTGAACCGGAGTCGCGCGGGGTCGTCGCGTTTGCGGCGCGGAATCCCAATATCTTCGCGTGGCTGAGCCTTCACACCTTCGGTGGCGTTTACATTCGCCCCCTGAATGACAAGCCCGACAGCAAGTTGGATCCGCACGATGCAGCTGTGTTTCGTCTGCTCGAGACGTGGGCCAAAGAGTTTGCCGGCTACCCCACCGTCAGTGGATTTACGGAGTTCACCTACGAGCCCGACAAGCCGTTGCACGGGGACCTGGCGAATTACGCGTACGTTGACCGCGGCGCGATTGGCCTTGTTTGCGAGCTCTGGGATTTCTGGAAACAGGTTGGCTTCGAGGTCAAGCGACCGTTCATCAAGAACTACGAGGATTACTGCGGACCAGCGGCTATCACGCAGATCGCCGCGTGGGACCGCGACCACAACGGTGGGCGAATGATCGGTGCTTGGCGGCCGTTCGAGCACCCCCAGCTCGGCGCTGTCGAAATTGGCGGGTACGACCCTTTGGTTGGGGTTTGGAACCCGCCGCTTTCCCGCCTGAACGAGCTGTGCAAAGCCCAATCCAGCTTCTTTTTGCGGCTCGCGGCGTTGGCGCCGCGCATCGTGATCAGCTCCCTCGAACTGCGCACCCTCGACGAGGGCTTGAGCCTCGTCAGTGCGGAGGTCGAAAATCAGGGCTTTCTGCCTTCCTATTTTCTCGGCTCGGCCAAGCAGCGCTCCTTCTCCGACCCCGTTCGAGCGAGTGCTCTCGCGTCGGACGGTTTGCTTCTCGAGGGTCACGAGTCGGTGCGCGAGCTCGGCCACTTGCCTGGGTGGGGTGGGAACGACCGCTCCACCACCCCTGTGTTGTTGCGATCGACAGGGGAGTCCCCGCGCCGCAAGCTGTCCTGGGTCGTCCGCGGCAAGGGAGAGTTCACGCTGACGGTGGAAAATACGCGTACGGGAAAAGTCTCCCGGTCGCTGCGCGTGGGTGAATGAGTTGGGACGGTCGCGAGGCGGCTGGCTGCGTCGCACTCGATGCGGTTGCTGCAACAACCACCAGTCCGAATCTTGTATGACTGAGGCGTGTTTCAGTGGAACGACCTAACGCGCCAGTTGAAGGGCCAAGCGCTCGGCTCTGCGGCTGACGTTAAGGCGTTTCTCGGCAAGCTGGGGGCGCTCCAAACCAGTCACGTGACCAAGATCCTGAGCGCCGTCGTGGAGCTGCAAACACGCTCGAGCGCGACCGAGCACGCGATGCGTTGCGAGCTCTTGGCGGAGGCCACGGTACGCGCACCTTCGCCCGAGCTGTTCGTTCCCTTCGTGCGCGCGCTGAAGACGGCCGACGGCCCGCTTCGAACCACGCTGATTGCGCTCTTGCCCCAGGTTAACAACATCGCCGCTCACAACGAGCTGGTCGAGCTTCTTGGTCACACGGACTCCACGGTGCGAGCTGCGGCCGTCGAGACGCTGAAGCAAGTGGGTGGACCCACGGCGCTGGAGCTCGCCACACGCAAGTCGCTGGACCCAGCGTTTCTCGGCCGCTCAGAGGCCGTGGCGGCCTTCGTTGGTCGAGCCGCGCAACACTCACTGCCGTTGCTCAGGGCGGTGCTTCAGGTCGGTAAGGCGCAGGAGAAAATTGTCGTGCTGCGCATCCTGGGGGACCGCTCACGATTTGCGCGTCAGCTCGAGGACGCTATCGCTGCCATCCAGCTCGCGCTGCCGGACCGAGATGATCTGGTGGTGGCGCAAGCGGTGACTGCGCTCGGGCAGCTGGAGGACCCGGACTTCTGGAATCGGGTCGAGCCTGCGCTCGAGGGGCGAGGGATCGAGGTCATCCGTGCGTTCCTCAGCTTCGGCGCGAAGCAGCCCGGGGACGCGGCGTCTGCTCTCTTCCGTGACCGATTTCGGCAAGGTCCCAAGTCGATTCGCATGGTCATCATCGAGGCCATTGAGTCAGCCGGTTCCGAAGCACTGTACCCGACGCTGATTGAAGCGCTCTCGCATCGAGACGTGACGATACGAACGCGCGCAGGCCACGCGGTCGTTGAGCTGTCGAAGAGCGGTAGCATCGACGCCGCGCGCGCCATCGTCTGGCTGCTGCGCTCGAGTCAGGTCAACGTGCGACGGCTGGCCGCTGAGATCGCCAATCGGGTGGAAGACCGCGAAGGGACGCTCGCTCCGAAGTTACTGAAGTATTTGCGCGATGAGGACTGGTGGGTGCGAGAGCGCGTGCTCGACGCTTTGGTCGAGCTCGATACGCAGGCGATCACCAAGCACATCATCAAGGACTACCTGTCCGATCCTTCCGGTGTCGTGCGGCGGTTCGCCGTTTCAGCGCTGCTTCGCATCGAGGACAGGCGTGCGCTCGGCGCCTTGGTACGAGTCGCGCAAAACGATGAAGACTGGTTCGTCGCTGAGCTCGCTGTCGAGGCCATTGGTCGGTTGGGGGATGAGCGGGCAACCGCCTACCTCGTTGATCTCTTGGCACGTCGTCCCGAGATTCGCGTTGCTTGTATTGCGGCGCTACGGGCGTTGCGCGCAACAGAGGCGCTGCCGGAGGTAGCGGAGCTGACCCAGGATCTCGATCCGGACATTCGCGTTGCCGCCATCAACATGCTCGAGGAGCTCGATGATGGCTCGTTTGCGCTTTGGGCCAAAGGCTGTGAAGAGGACCCTTCTGCCACCGTGCGTGAGGCGGCAGGCCGACTCTTGGGCCGGTTTCGTATGCAGAAGCAAGTCAATGAGGTCGCTTCAGTGCGCTCTCTCGACGGGCTTTTGGCGCATGCTGTCAGGGACGAGGCTGACGACGTCTTCCTGCTCGCCGGGCAGGTGCCGTTCATCAAATGCAAAGGCCAAATCTCGGCGCTCGGCAGCTCTACGCTCTCGGAGGACCAGATTCGAGAGCTGGTCATGCCGCACTTTTCGCGGTCGCATCGCGCGGCCTTCGACGCTGGCCAGGAGGTCGACCTTTCCTATGACCTGGCCTCCCGAGGGTTACGCTTCCGAGTGAACGTGTTCCGCCAGCTCAGTGGCTTGGGCGCAGTGTTCCGCATCGTCAAAAATGACATCCGCTCGCTCGCGGATCTCCAGGTCCCCGAGGTGGTACGCAGCTTCGCCGAGTTCCCCAACGGTCTCGTATTGGTCGGCGGCCCCACAGGCGCAGGGAAGTCCACCACGCTCGCGGCGCTCGTCGACCACATCAATCGAACGCAGGCGCGCCACATCGTGACCATCGAGGACCCGATTGAGGTGGTACACAAACATCAACAGAGCATGCTCACGCAGCGCGAGGTCGGGGCGCACACGCAGACTTTCCGTGGCGCGTTGAAGTCCGCGCTGCGCCAAGACCCTGACGTCATTTTGGTCGGAGAGCTGCGCGATCTCGACACCATCTCCTTTGCGGTCACCGCCGCCGAAACGGGGCACCTCGTGTTCGGAACCGTGCACACCACTTCAGCGGATGCCACCGTTGACCGTTTGATCCACTCGTTTCCGACCAAGTCACAAGCCCAGGTGCGCAACATGCTTGCGGAGTCTTTGCGAGCGGTGACCTGTCAGCATCTCTTGCCCACGCCCCAAGGCTCACGCCTCCCGGTGGTGGAGGTGATGATCGGCAATGACGCGATCCAATCGCTGATTCGCAAGGGTAAGAGCTTCCAAATCCCGACGATCATCGCCACCTCACGCGATCAGGGCATGCAGCTGATGGATACCGAGCTCACTCGGCTGGCTCGCGAGAAAGCCATCGTGCTCGAGGAGGCTTATGCGCGCGTGGTCGACAAGCGCAGCTTCGAGGCGGCTTTGGGCCTGCCCTCGAGCACCCCAGATGACGCGGAGGTTCGTGATCGGCCTTCGCGCAGTGACGCCAGCGCCTTGGGGCGAAGAGTCTAATGGCGCCGCGCATCGACTCCTTCTTGCGTCTTGTTGCCGATCAGAAGGCGAGCGACCTGCACTTTCACTCAGGCTCTGTGCCCAAGATTCGCATGGACGGTGAGCTCGTGGCGCTGCCGTTTCGGCTGCTCTCGGCCGAGGAGACCAAAAAGTTTCTGTACGAGATCATGTCGCCGACGCAGCGTGACCAGTTCGAGGCGACGCAGGAGCTCGATTTCGCCCACTCGATCCCAGACGTCGGAAGGTTCCGCGTGAACGCCTTCGTGCAGTCCTCGGGGATGGGGGCTGTATTTCGTGTCGTGCCCAATCGTGTGCCAACGGTCGCAGACTTAGCGCTGCCCCGAGCGGTGCAACGACTTGCCACCTTGAAAGACGGTCTTGTCTTGATCAGCGGGCCGACCGGCAGCGGGAAGACCACCACCCTCGCCGCCATCATCAACGAGATCAACCGTACGCGCAGCTGTCACATCCTCACCATCGAGGATCCGATCGAGTACGTGCACCGCACCCAGAAGAGTCTGATCACGCAGCGCGAGGTGGGCAGTCACACCGAGAGCTTCGCCGCGGCGCTGCGGGCTGCTCTCCGTGAATCGCCCGACGTGCTCGTGGTAGGCGAGCTGCGCGACGTTGAAACGGTGATGTTGGCGCTCTCTGCGGCGGAGACAGGCGTACTTGTGTTTGGCACGCTGCACACCAACTCGGCCGCCAAGTGCATCGACCGGCTGCTCGATATCGTGGCTGAAGACGCGCAGTCTCAAGTGCGCTCAGCGCTGTCGATGTTGCTCCGTGGCATCGTCGCGCAACAACTGCTACGGCGCACCGACGGCGAGGGCCGGGTGGCAGCCGTCGAGGTGCTGCTGCCTTCCTTCGCGCTTTCTCATCTGATCCGTGAGGGCAAACTGCACCTCGTGGATCAGCTGATCAAGTCGACGGAGGGGGATGGCTCGGGCAACCAGTCGCTCGACACGGTCCTTGGGCGTTTCCTTCAGCAGGGGTTGATCGACCTCGAGGAGGCTCTCAAGGTTGCGCCAGATCCGGCTCTTTGTCGTCGCGCCGCTCAATCGCTGGAAGACGGCTAGTCCCTGGATTTCGGCCGCATCGGCGCCCAAGAGGTGGTAAAGGGCAGGAGTGTCCAACCCGGAGACGTTCCGACAGAGGGCCAAGGCCCTCGTTCGTGAAGGCCGGATTGAAGCGGCCGCTCGCTTGCTCTTCGAAGGCGGGTTGATTGAAGACGCGGCCACTACGCTCGCGGACGCGGGGCGCGTCGATGACGCACTGATTGTGCTTTGTGGTCGCGGTCGAGTTGACGTCGGTCGCTTGGCCGAGTCGGCCTTGCCCCTAGCCGCCAGGCTGCTGGAAGCCGCCAATCGCTTCGAGGAGGCTGCTGAGATTCACGCTCGGCTCGGGCACGACGGGGCACGGGAAGAGCTGGTTCGTCGCTCTCGGGTTAGCATTCCTGACCGTTCAACCCCTCCACCAGCTTCGGTCGGTCGTCGCAGCAGTCTTCCCGACCCGGGTGAGCAAAGGCGCGTGTCCCGGCCACCCCTCGCCGAAGGCGCAGACAACGGTCGTGAATTCGCTGAGAAGGCTGAGGCTGCTGGGCGCCACGTTGAAGCAGCCCGCCTCTTCACCGGTCTCGGGGACCACCTTGCGGCCTCCCGTTGTCTTCGCGCAGCCGGCCAAGCGGAGGAGGCGATGCGAGCGCTGTTTCGCTATTCGCCAGACCATCCGAGCTACCGCGCGGCTTGTCATCACGCCATCGACTTAGCGGACCACGAGGAGATCGTTGATTTCGATCTGGACCAATTCCTCGGCAGGTTCCTTCGCGATCCGATCGGTTCCAGCGCTGACGTTGATCCGCTGCTGCGAGTATCCGCGCTGTTTGAACGAACAGGGTTCGTCGAGAACGCCCGTGAAGCGGTGGCGCGCATTGCGACCATGCTTCCCAACCATCCCGAGGTGAAGTCGAGACTCGCGCGCTTGGATCGTCTGATTCGCGGTGACGTTCGCGAGATGGAGCGCGTGGTTCGAGAAGACGCTGGTTTCCGACGGGTTGGACGCGAGCCGCCGAAGACGGTGGCCGGCTCCGAGAGTTTTCCCTCCTTGCCCGAGCTCCCGCCGATCCCCGCGCGCCCCAATCGGCCTTCACGTCAGGAGGCTCCCCCGGCGCCAGAACCGGCTTCTGTGCGCGCGGCGCCCTCTCCGCTTGAACGGCAGGCTGAAGCGCCGCCAGCCAAACCGAAGTCGGAGCGAGCTGCAGATACAGCTGAGGAGCCGCTACCGCGGTCCCCAAAGCCCCAAGCTCGCGAGCCCAAGGGCATCTTCAACGTTTTCGACGTGCCTGCTGGGTTCGTGATTGCCGGGAGATACCGCGTCGAGATGCGCGTCGGGCGCGGCGGCATGGCTGGCGTCTACCAAGCACGCGACCTCGAGCTCGATGAAGATATTGCCATCAAGGTCTTTGCTCCCACCGGAGAGGACGCGACGCAACTCGGGCGGTTCAAGCAGGAACTCGCTGTGGCGCGCAAGCTCAACCATCCAAACATCGTTCGGCTTTACGACATGGGCTCCCATGGGCACGCCAGCTTCATCACGATGGAGCTGCTTTCCGGGGCGGACCTGAGCGAGATTCTCAATCAAGGTTCGGACCTGATTCGGGACTTGGGGTACTTGGTTCAGGCTCTCGAGGGCTTGCAGTTCGCGCACGAACGAGGCGTCGTTCATCGCGATCTCAAGCCGGAGAATCTATTTGTTACCAGCGCCGGCCAGGTCAAAGTGATGGACTTCGGCATTGCCAAGCAGGGCGCCGGCGTAAACCTCACACAAGCCGGCTACAGCGCCGGGACTCCCGCTTACATGGCGCCGGAGCAGGTGAATGACTTCCATTCGGCGAGTCACCTGTCGGACCTCTACTCGGTCGGAATCATCGCCTACCGGATGTTTACCGGGGAGCTGCCGTTTCAGCACGAGTCGGCGATGGCGGTGTTGATGAAGCAACTGCGAGATACGCCAACTCCCCCAAGCAGTCACAACCCGAGCATTCCTGATGAGCTCGAGTTCATGATCATGCAGCTCTTGGAGAAGGAGCCTGGTCGACGTATCCAATCGTGTCGCGAATTGGCGGATGATTTGGTCGCGCTACGCACTCGTTTGCAGAACACCCGTCGACGCCGCTGACCGTGGTAAAACCGGCCGCATGGGTGAACTGCTCGAATGCGTGCCGAACTTCAGTGAAGGTCGGAATCCGTCGGTTATTCAGGCCATCGTCGAGGCGATGACCAAGGTCAAAGACGTGGTCCTCCTGGACGTCGATCCGGGAAAGGCGACGAACCGCACGGTGGTGACGTTGGTTGGCCCTCCGGCCGCCGTGTGTGAGGCGGTCTTCCAAGGAGCCAAGAAGAGCGCGGAGCTCATCGACATGCGCTTGCACAAGGGCGAGCACCCGCGCTTCGGCGCGCTCGACGTGTGCCCGCTCGTTCCAGTGCGCGGGATTTCGATGGAGCGCGTGGTGGAGTTGGCTCGCGATCTCGGCAAGCGCATGGGCGAGGAACTCAACCTTTCGATCTATTGCTACGAGCAAGCGGCGCTCTCGGCTGGGCGCAGGAATCTCGCTGAAGTTCGCGCCGGAGAATACGAAGCGCTGGAGGCTCGGCTGGCCAACGGGGATGCACCTGATTTTGGACCGAACACGTTCCAAGCCAAGACGGGCGCAACCGCGGTCGGCGCCAGAGACTTCCTCGTCGCCTACAACGTCAACCTCAACACGACCTCGAGCCGACGCGCCAACGCGATTGCCTTCGACGTGCGCGAGAAGGGCCGTGAAAAGCTCGACCCAAACACAATGAAGCCCGTGCGCGACGAGCAGGGGCAACCGATTTGGGTGCCTGGCTCGCTCAAGGCGGTCAAGGGCATCGGCTGGTTCATCGAAGAGTACGGGGTCGCGCAGGTGTCGCTCAACCTCACCGACATCTCGGTCACCCCGCTCCACGTCGTGTTCGATGAGGTTTGCAAAAAGGCCGAAGCGCGAGGCGTTCGCGTGACCGGCAGCGAACTCGTAGGGCTCTTGCCTTTGCGAGCGCTCTTGGATGCCGGCCGGTACTTCTTGAAGAAGCAGCAACGGTCGCTCGGCGTCTCGGATGATGAGCTGATCAAGATTGCGGTGAAGTCGCTCGGCCTGGGGGATCTCTACGCATTCAAGCCCGAAGAGAAGATCATCGAGTTTGCGATCGCCAAGAAGCTCGGCGAATCGGCGGCGTTGCTCGTACAAAAGAGCGTCCGCGCGTTCACCGAGGAGACTGCCAGCGAGTCACCGGCTCCCGGCGGCGGTTCGATCGCCGCGACGGTGGGAGCGTTTGGCGCAGCTCTGAGCACCATGGTGGCGAACCTGTCTTCACACAAACGTGGTTGGGACGCGCGCTGGGAGGAGTTCAGCGACTACGCGGAGCAGGGGAAGCTGGCCTACGATCGGCTGCTGGCGCTGGTGGATGAGGACACGGCGGCCTTCAACCGGGTGATGGACGCGATGTCTTTGCCCAAGTCGACGGATGCAGAGAAGGCCGCACGTCGGCAGGCGATGCAACGAGCGACAGTGCACGCGGCAGAGGTGCCGCTCGAGGTCATGAAGGTCGCGCTGGCGTCGATGGAGGGCATTGCAAAGATGGCCGAACTCGGGAACGCGGCTTCGGTTTCGGACGCAGGAGTTGGTGCGTTATGCGCTCGAACGGCCGTCCTCGGCGCCGAACTCAACGTGCGTATCAACTGCGCTGGGCTCGACGACAAGGAGCTCGCAGCGCGGTTGGTGGCCGAGGCCCGTGCCCTCGCGACGCGCGCGAGCGAGCGAGAGCGCGAGATCCTCGCGTTGGTCGAAGCGCGCATGTAGTGCCCCTCGCAAGGGGCAGGTGCGCTCAGCGCCGCACGACCACGATGGTCGTAGCGCCGTTCTCGCTTGCGCCCGCCCCGGTGACGCCCTGCCAGTCCGCTGGCAACACAGGATCGGCCCAGTCGAACAGCCGTTCAGCGTCGAGCGGCGAGAGGTTGATGCAGCCTGCACTCACGAACTCGCCGAACCGCTCGTGCCAGAATGCCGCGTGCATGGCAAACGGCGGATCGAAGTACATGGTGTGGGGTACGTCCTGGATCCAGAAGGAGCGATTCTTCCCGGTCTCCGGTGACATCGTCGCGAAGCGGTCCTTGAACGTGATGCTGTAAGCGCCGAGCGGCGTCGTCGAATGCTCCACGTTGTCGTTGCCTTTGCTTGGCACGCCGCCCTTCCCTGGCGAGACCAGCGTGGCGTAGGTGGGCAAGAGGTCTTCGTAGGCCACGAGCGTGCCCGCGCTGAGCCGAATCATGAACCATTTCTGGCCTTCTTTGACTCCGCTTGCGCGCTTCGTCTCGGCGGACACGACCGTTGCGTCCTCTTTGCGGATGAATAGCGGCGCTCCAGCTTTCTCCTCGCGCGTCTCCAGGTAACTCGTCTTGCCGACGTTGACCTCTCGGCCGGTCAAGCCGACGAATGTCCTCACGGGCCACGTATCACCAGCCTCCTCGAACGTGTCATTGCGTTGGAAAAACTTCTTCTTTGCTGACACGCGCATCCACGCGATGGGCAGCTCGATGGCGCCAGGGGCGAGCTCCGTGCCCTTGAAGCTGCTCGGTCGGAAGGGGCGTACGCGGTCTGCCGGGACAATCGTGTGGTCGGTGGACAACAAAAAGGGGCGCCCCTGGCTCTCGAACACCTTGGTGTAGGAGAGCATCGCGCCCAAGGGGATGGTTTGCTCGACCAGGTCATAAGGCGCCTCTTTGGGAGAACCGCCCTCGAGCAAGAACGTTGGCACCGGATCGGGCGCCTCCATCACGCGGTCTTCCGCGAGCTCCTCGTGGCTGCGCAGCGTCTTGGGCAGTTTGTCGAACTTGCCCGGCTTGCCTAGCCAGCGTTCATAGCGCTCTTGCTCCCGAGCGACGGGAATACGGTTGTACATGGGCGTGCCGTTGGACAAGCCGTAGCTGAAGGGAAAGGGGCCATCACTGGGCCGTGTGGCCAAGGCCGCCGCGAGAAAACCTTCCCGTGGTGACTCGGTCACGGTGCGGTCGGCGCAGACGTAGCCGCGTGGCTCCACTTGGTAGTAGCCAGCCGGGCAGCCCTCGCCCTTGATGCGCTCGCGGCTGCGTAGCGGCACTTGATAGCCGGTGCGGACGTAGCCCAAGAAGGCGCCCTCTTTGATCTCGGGCTTCTTACGAACCCAGGTCGTTTGCCCGACGCTGAACACCCGCGGCAGTTGCTCTCGCTCCGCTGCCGGCATGAGCTCCGGTGCGCTCGGGAGCGGCTGCGCGCTCTCGTCTGGAACGGCTGAGAGGCTAGGGATTGCAGTTGCCGTTGGGGTCTGTGTCTGTGTCTGCGAATGGGTGGATGATTGTGGGGACTCGCTCGCTTGCACAGCGCCGTTTTGTTGGCTGCTACAACCGGGAGCGAGCAGCAAAGTAGCCACCGCAAAGGCTGGCCGTCTCAGTGGGGCGAACCAGAGATGAAGCCACGAGGCGCTCAGCATGACGTTCTTCGGTCTAATCCATTCCGCCAGAGGCGGATGCAGCAACAAGAATGATTCGGCCGACTTCCGCCTCGTGGGCGAATCTGCCAACCTCCCGCTCGAGCCAGCTCAGCTCCTCGCGCTGGTCGTTTGCAACCTCGATGGTGAATGAACTGCTTGCCAGCCGCTACTTTACTCGGGGCGTTCATCGCGCCGAGTTGGTGTGCGGTGCGTGGGAAACGTTCTCAGCGCTGCTGTTTGCCAGCGCCATCATGCCGCAGGCGCTGCGATCGCCGTGGCCAGGCGCGGTGTTCGTGCTCACCTTGCTTGCGTCGATCGTGCTGGCCGCGCGCGTGAGGCGAGGTGGTGAGCGCGCGATCGCGGTTGGCAGCGCTCTTCGTCTCCTCGCTTGGCCGCTCGCGTTTCTGCCACATGAAAGCCTGGGCGAGCCTCGCTTGTGGATCCCCACGCTGATGTTCGGCTTGATGGCTGCAGCCATGCGTCGCGCAGTGTATCGGCGCGAGTTGCTTGCGCTTCCAACGCCGAGCAAGGGCGGCGCCGAGGTCGCAGCGTGGATGCGAGGTCGCCTAGGCGAGAGCGCTGCCATGGCAGGCATTCTCGGTGGTCACCTGCTGCTCCTATTTTCGGTCGCGTTTTTGCGCGCTGGCAGCGAACTTCTGTTTCGCGGCTGGTGGCAATTCCTGCCTGCGCTCGCGGCCGCTGCAACCATTGTCTACACCCTGACGATGCTCGCGTGGACGCGCGAGATATCGGCCTGTTTGGCGCAAGGGCCGGAGTCGCCGCGAGCGCGCTTGGTCGAGGCGCATACGAAGTTGAGCACGCTTCACCTGCGGCTCTCCCGCCTGAATCTCGCCATTTGGTTGGCCTGCACCGCAGCCGGCGTCTTCTACTTCCGCACCGGATCTTCCTTCGGCGAAGTCGATGCGGTGATGCAGCTCTTGTACGCGGCGCTCTTCTGTTGGGGCGTCGCGCACTATCAGAAAGGCTGGGATCGAGAGACGGCGAGTCATGTTGAACTCACCTTGCTCGAGTGGTTGCACGAACAACCAGCCAAGGCCCAGATGCGCGAGCCTGCGCAAGAGGCGGCTGGGGATCTGATTCGCGACCGCATGTTGCGAGCCTTTGGCTGGCCGCTGGTGTTTGCGGCGTTGTTGATGCTCTTCTCGTCGATCTCGCTCTACCGCGCACTCGGTGGTGGGCTGAGCCTGGGAGCGAGCGAAGAAGGGGCGGCCTTCGTTGCGCTTGTGGCGGCGTTCGCCATGCTCGTGCTCGCTGTCGGTGGAGTCATCGCGCGCGTGGCGACGGAGCTTTCGAGTCCGATCGTGCGCGTGGCAGAGGCGGCCGAGGTGATCGCTTCGGGCGAGCTCCAGGCCGTTGTCCCGGCGGTGCGCGAGCCGCTCGAGTTGGCGCGTCTTTCGGTGAGCGTCGAACGAATGCGCGAGAACTTGGCGCGAACGATCGGCGAGCTCGAGAGCGAGCGCGCGAACTTGGAGGTGAAGGTCGCTGATCGCACCCGCGAGCTTTCGAAGGCCCTTGTCGATCTGCGCGAGGCGCAGGCCGCGCTCGTACAGGGAGAGCGGCTAGCCTCGATAGGTGAGCTCGTGGCTGGTCTGGCGCACGAAATCGGCAACCCGCTGAACGCCGTTGCCGGATCGGCGGAGCCGCTCGAGCAAGTCGTCGCCGACGTCAGGCGGGTGCTCGACGCCTATCGCACGATGGAGCGCTTTCTACCTCCCGAGCGCCGCAAAGAGGTCGAATCCTTGCGTGGCGAGCTCGATCTCGAGGCTTCCTTGGACGACCTCGTGGGGATCTCCAGCGTGGTTCGTCGCGCAACCGACCGCACCGTGCGCATCGTACAGAACCTCAAGAACTTCTCGCGCAGTACGCAGGAGGCGGTGCCCTCCAACCTCGAGACGGCGATCGACGAGACGCTAGCGCTGCTTACCTCGAGGCTGCGCCAGAGCTGCATTCAGGTGACCAAGGTGTATGAGCCGCTGCCGCTCGTCACCTGTCGCTCGGGTGAATTGAACCAAGTGTTGATGAACTTGCTCATGAACGCGATCCAAGCGCTCGAGTCGGTTGGAGATGGTGAACGCGAAGTGCGCGAGATCAAGATCACCACGCGAAGCGAGGGCGGTGACGCCGAGATCCGCGTTGAAGATTCAGGCCCCGGCGTTGGAGAGGAGCTAAAGCACCGGATCTTCGATCCGTTCTTCACAACGAAGCCCAAAGGACAAGGCACAGGCCTGGGGCTTTCGATCTCAACGGACCTCGTCAGAAAGCACGGCGGTTCGTTGGCGGTTGAAAGCTCCCCGATGGGTGGAGCAAGTTTTGTGGTGCGGCTACCTTGGAAGCCCGAGTCGCGGGTCGTTCGTGCGAAAAGCACGACTCACGCCGGTTGAGGGTTGGTTGCGAGCAGCGCGAGTCAAATCGACAGCTTCCCGCCACTGACGCTGGAATCCCCTTTCCACGGCCTGAGGACTCTCGGTTGGGTCGAGATATTCGCACCTAGGTGGGCAAACGCGCGACATGCGCGCATGCCGTCAATCAACGAACTCGACCTCGGTCGGGTCTTATCTCAGTTCGTCCAAACAACGAGGTCGACGTGGCAGGTTTCGCGTTGGTACATTCCGCAGAAGGTTCGAACACTTCTGGAAGCGAGAGGAGCTTACGCGTGGCCACAAGCTCAGCGCGTCGAGGATCGACAGCCGATCCGATGCTCGGTAAGGTCGTAGCAGGTCGTTATCGTCTCGAGGCGCGTCTTGGTGAAGGCGGGATGGGTGTCGTCTATCGCGCTCGTCACGTTCTCATCGACCGCGTTGTAGCTCTCAAGCTGATCCGCCCGGATTTGCGTGGAGAGACGCACTTGCGTGCGTGGATGTTGCGAGAAGCGCGTGCGGCCAACCGCGTCGATCACGCTCACATCATCGACATTCATGACATTGGTGAGACCGAGGAGGGGGAACTCTACCTCGTGATGGAGTACCTGATCGGCACTCCGCTCTCGCAGGAATTGGCGCGTGGGCCGATGCCCATAGCGCGGGCCATCGACATTCTCGAGCAGATGTGTGCGGCGCTTGCCCGCGCCCACGATCTCGGCGTCGTGCATCGCGATCTGAAGAGTGACAACATTCTTTTGACCCAACGCGGGGGTCGCAAGGACTTCGTCAAAATCCTCGACTTTGGTCTAGCGGCGATCGCTCGCGATCCGCGGCTTGCACCAAAGGGCGCGGTGTTCGGGACGCCCGAGTACATGTCGCCCGAGCAAGCGCGAGGAGAAGACGCCACCAGCTACTCGGACCTTTACGCGCTCGGCGTGCTGCTGTTCGAGATGTTGACCGGTCAGCTGCCGTTTCGATCCAATGACCGTGAACAGCTTCTGGAGATGCAACGCTCGGGGGCGCCGCCGCGTCCGCGCAGCATTCGGCCCGACGCACATCCGCAGGCGGAAGCGATTTGTCTTCGCCTGCTCGAGAAAGACACGCGCCGTCGTTATCAGGACGCCCATCATCTCCAAGAGGAGCTGAAGGCGCTCCAACGGAGCTTGCCGACCCAGGCCTGGGATATCGATGCAGGTGGCAACGAAGCGGTAGCGCCGCCCCCTCCGCCTCCCCCGGCTACTGCAGGGGTTACCGAGTGGGCCTCGCGCGCAGCGCTGTTCGCCCGCATGGTTTCACGTGCGTACCCAGCGAACGCCGCTCCGCCGGACATCGCTTCCTCACTCGCCAAGATCTGGGATTTGGCGGCGCGTGCAAATCAGCTCGAGGGTGAGGTGTCCACGTACACCCGCAAGCTTGATTCCTTGGAGCGACGCGGACGAGCGTTGCGAGCTGAGATTGGTCGCAAAGTCGAAGAGCTTGCCCATGAAGAGTCCCGAGTGCTGCGTGAAGCAGCCGTGGACTCAGAAGACGTCGAGAAGGTACGCGGTGAGCTGATCGTCGCTGACAAGGGCGCACTCGCAGCGCGGCAGCAGGCCGACGTCGCGGTGCGAGCAGGCAGCTTCGATCCAGGCGTCTTTGAGCGTGCAGGGGCTGCCAATGCCACCGCAAAGGCTAAGCGAGAGCAGCTTCAGCGCTACGAAGCGAAGAAAGCGGCTCGTGAGAGCACCGCTCGAGATCTGCGTCGGCAGATCGAGGATCTGCGAGCCCAGCTTGTGCGCTACGCAGAGGCGCTCGAGGAGGATCTCGCTCAAGGCCGCGAGAAGGTCGCAAACAAGACACGCGAGGGGCTCAGCTTCGAGAAGGCCTTCAGTGATTGTTCGTCGATGCTGCTCTCGCATCTACGCAATCGGCCTGAGTGTCGTGATCTCGTGTCGCAGCTGATGAGCGCCGGCGTCACTCCCGAAAGCTCGCCCGAGTCGAAGGCGCAGCCGCGTCACGACGCTTAGTCACCCAATCGCGCAAAGACGAACGCCACAGCCCTCCCAGGTTGTGGCGTTCTGTCGTTGCGGCGTGCTGCTATTGGCCCGGCGAGCCCGTCGCTTTGGTGTTGGCGACCTACGTTAGCCGGGGAGCTTGGCCGATAGGAACGAGGTCAGCTTCACCAGGTTCTTCTCATCGCGCGAGAAGCTGGGCGCTTGATAGCTCTGTGACCAGGCGCCGAGTTCAGCGCGGAACGAAGTTCGGACGTCTGCGTCGGAGACGAGTTCCTGCGGCGTTCTACCGCGGGCTGCACCATTCACCAGCCCGTCCACGTATTTGGCCAATCGAACAAAGTCTTTGCCCAACAGTTCTTCAACCAGCGCGGCCTGAGCAGCCAAGGTCGTGATGATGGCCGGAGGAGTGGCGAGATCAATGGCAGCCACGCGAGCGGCAACACGAATCACGAAGGCGTCATCCAAGAAACCAAGATCTTCGATTCCGTCGGGAATTAGATCGAGGGACTTGAACAAATAGTTTAGCGAGCCGGCTACTCGCCTTCTCGCCGGCTCTGGAAGCGATTCGTCGTCCAGCAGCAGCGAGAGCGCGACAGCGTCCTCGGGAAGCGTCTTCAGCCATTCGGGAAACGCATCAAGGCACCGCGTATTGAGCTCGCTCATAGGTTCTTCCTTTCAAGCTGCTTCCGCCTTCGGCGGAACCGTCACCCTTCTACTGCACGAAGTGGCCGATGATGAACCCCAAAACGAAGCCGGCCATTCCAACTGCCCCCACGACCCACCAGGGAACGCCCACCGGCGGTGGCGCAAGTACATCCACCGCGGGGCTTCTGCTGCCTTGCGCCAGGGTCACCACGCCCCCTGGTCGAGCGCTCATGTGGGTGTTGGGCCCGGCAGCAGGCGGTGGCTGGGATTGGGAGTAGTTGACGTGAACTACTTGAGGAGGGGCCTGCTGGTAGTGCTGCTGCTGCGGCATTGGCGCGGACGGCGGCGCCGGGGCTGGCGTTGGCCGCTGCGCAGCATGGGGCGCGAAGGTTGCGGGGCCCTGCTGGTGGGCAGGGGGTTGGGGAAGACTCAAGGCCACCGTCCCGCCGTCTCGACCTGGAGCGCTGCCAGCGCCGGAAGCCATCGCCGCCAGCGCTTGTCCCATCTCTTGCGCAGACTGGAATCGGGTCGACGGCTCTTTGGACAGCGCTCGCTGAAAGAAAGCGCTCCAGGGGGCGAGCTCTCGGGAAACCTCGCCGATGGGTCGAATGGGTTGGGTGAGAACGAGTGTCAGCCGCGTGAATTCGTTGTCGGCTGGAAACGCCTCTGAGCCGGTGAGCATCTCGTAGAGAATGATGCCCACCGACCACAGATCACTTCGCGGGTCGACGCCTTTGGAGTTCTTGATCTGCTCGGGGCTCATGTAGCCCGGGGTTCCAAGCAGTACACCGGTCTTTGTCTTTGAGCCCATGCCGCCGGCGGCATCCATCACTTTGGCGATGCCGAAGTCGAGCACCTTGACCATGTGATTGCCGCGACCGTCATTGACCAGGAAGAGGTTGTCGGGCTTCAGATCGCGATGAACGATCCCTCGCTGGTGGGCCTGCGTCAGTGCTTGCAGTACGCCGAGCATGATGCCGGCTGCTTTCTGTGGCGGCATTGGCCGACCGGGGCCACAAAAGCTCGAAAGGGGCGCTCCGACGAGCAGCTCCATCACCAGATAAGGCGTTCCGTCTTCCGCGCGCGCGCTGTCGAAAATTTGCGCGACGTTGGGGTGGTTGAGCGACTGGACCGCTTTGGCTTCAGCGAAAAAGCGGCTGAGGATCTGCTCCTCGGAGATGAACTCCGGGTGCAGTACTTTGATCGCGCGAACGCCTTCTCCTCGCGTTCCAGTCGCCTCGTAGACGGCGCCCATTCCGCCTTCACCGATCAGCCGACCAAGCCTCCAACGACCGTTGAAGGTGGCCCCGACTAACCTTTGTGCGGCGCTCTCGGTCTCCATCCGACGTCGCGACTGTACAGGCTTCGTTTACGATGTGTAAGTCATTCCACCAAAGGTGGATGCAGCAACAAGAATGACTCGTGCCTTCTCCGAAGAAAACGGCCGAAGGCCCAGCTTGTCCCTCAACTTGGCACGAGTCATTCCACCGAAGGTGGATGAGTGAACAGAATGACTCGGGCCCTCTTCGACAAGGGCGGCCGAAGGCCCCGTTAGCACCTTCGACTTTGGCACGAGTCATTCCACCAAAGGTGGATGCAGCAACAAGAATGACTCGTGCCTTCTCCGAAGAAAACGGCCAAAGGCCCCGTTGGATCATCAACGTGGCACGAGTCATTCCACCGAAGGTAGAGAATACTTCCGGGCTCCCCTCGACCGTTGGTCGACTACGCTTCCTCCGTGCAGCTGAGACCCTTTGCTCTCGAGCGTTTCTTCGCGCGGTACGAGTTTTCGGTGGAGCATGTGCTCTGTGCGTCCGATTGTGAGACGCGCTCGGTGCGCGATCTGGCCGAGCTAGAGCCGGACCTTCCTGACCAGCTCATGGCCTTGAGGCTCGGTTACGTGGATTCGCGTGGAGCGCCGTCATTGCGTGCGACCATTGCCTCGATCTACAGCTCGATCGAGCCGGAGCAGGTTCTCGTCTTTTGCGGCGCGCAAGAGGCGATATTTTGGTTTTACACGGCTCTCTTGGAGAGCGGTGACGAGGTCGTGGTGCACGCCCCCTGCTACGAGTCCCACCTCGAGCTGCCGCGCGCGCTCGGCGCGAATGTGCGGCCTTGGTTCGGCGATCCGCAGCGCGCCTACCGTTTGGAGCCAGCCCAGCTGTCAGGGCTCGTTAGCGCGCGAACGAAGGCCATCGTCGTCAATACGCCCCACAACCCCACGGGGTATGCGATGCCGGCCGACGACTTTGCCGCGGCTGTAGCGCTGGCCACCGATATGCGCGCGCATTTCTTTTGTGATGAGGTCTTTCGCGAATCGGAGCACGACCCGGCAACTCGGCTCCCGGCTGCGTGCGATCTGAGCCCCTACGGTGTTTCGCTGGGTGTGGTCAGCAAGACCTACGGGCTCGCTGGTCTGCGCGTCGGTTGGATCGCCACCAAGGATCGTGCGCTCTATCAACGTCTGGCCGAGCTGAAGGACTACACCACCATCTGCGGCTCCGCACCGAGCGAGCTGCTCGCCGAGGTCGCTTTGCGTCACCGCGAGCGCCTCGCGAACGAGAACGTGGCTTTGATTCGCTCGAACCTCGATCAGCTCGATCGCTTCTTCGCCGTTCACAGCGCGACCTTCGATTGGAACCGCCCGAGCGCGGGAACCGTTGCCTTCGTCGGTTATCGCGGCGGGGACGTGGACAGCTTTTGCCACGATTTGGTGCAGCAAACGGGGGTGTTGCTGATGCCCGGGACGCTGTTTGACGACCCCAACAATTGCTTCCGCATCGGCTTCGGGCGCCGCAATCTCAGCGCAGCGCTCGACCGTCTGCAGAGCTTCTTGCGCAAGCGGTAGCCCACGCCTGCGTAAGGACGCGATCGAACATGGCTTCGGTTAGCCGCCCTGTGAACGTGTTCTGTTGACTGACGTGATACGAGCCGAACATCGTGAAGGCGCCAAGGTCCGCGCTTGCGCCATGGGCGAACTTCGGCCGCGGCTGCGGGATGCTGAGGCCGCGCTCGCGAGCGGCTGCCAGCACGGCGTTCCAGGCGATTGCGCCTAAGGCCAAGACTGCGCGCACCTGCGGCAAAGCTTCGAACTCACGCCCGAGAAAGGGAAGGCACGCGCTCTGTTCGCCTGGGCTCGGTTTGTTGTCCGGCGGCGCACAGCGCACGGCGCAGGTGACGTACACGCCCTTCAGCTCGAGCCCATCATTGCGACCCACGGCCGTCGGCTGATTGGCGAGCCCAGCTCGATGAAGCGCTGCGTAGAGGAAGTCACCCGAGCGATCCCCAGTAAAGACGCGACCGGTACGGTTGGCGCCATGTGCGCCCGGCGCAAGTCCCACCACCATCAGCCCCGCATCCTCGGGTCCGAAGCCGGGGACAGGCCTGGACCAATACGCATCATCCTGAAATCGTCGCGGCTTGTCGCAGCCACCCTCTCGCGTCCAAGCCACGAGTCGCGGACACTTCTTGCAGCGAACGATGGCCCGCTGAATCGTCGCGAGCTTGTTCACGGGCTTCCGCTCGCGGGATGTAACTGCGTTGCGGTACCAAATAGCGGTGTCAGGTCACCCGAGTACAAGACCTGGTAGGCGTAGTAACTCGACCAAACGCGCTTCACATAGTTGCGCGTTTCCAAGTACGGGATGCGCTCGACGAACAAATCCAAGTCCGTCCCAGGCCGTTCTTCGAGCCACTTTTCCGGCGCACCCGGCCCAGCGTTGTAGCCAGCGATCGCTAGCGGAGCCATGCCGTCGAAGCGCTTGAGCAGCCCTTTGAGGTAGCGTGCGCCAATTCTTGTGTTGGCCGTTGGATCAAAGAGGGTGTCTTTGGTGAAGCGGATGCCCAGCGAGCGCGCCATGCGAGAGCCGGTGGGCGGAATCACCTGCAGCAGGCCGCGTGCGTCGGAGAGCGAAAGGGCTCGCGGAAGAAATGCCGACTCTTCTCGAGCGAGGGCCATCAGCAAGTGAGGCGGCACTGTGGCCTCGCTCGCCGCTGCCTCGAGTTCTTTCGTAAAGAGCTTGGGGTAGGCGCGTAGATAGAGCTCACGGTGCGACCCGCGCGGCAGCTCGTCCAAAAATCCGAGCAGCTCCTCTGCATCACCCGAGGGTTCGCGTTCACGCAGCGTACGAAGCCAAGCGTGCGCCTTCTGATCGTCGCCCGCGAGGTGCAGGAGGGAGGCCCCAACGCCATACCACGCTGCATTCTTCGGCTCTCGGCGGCGCAACGAGGCGAGCGCGTCTTCCACTCCGCGCACATCGCCAACTCCAGTCAAGGCGAAAAGCGTCTTCAACTGAGGCTCCTCGGCTCGCGCTGCGGCGATGCCCGCGACCTGCGTCGTTGGCTCAGCTGCAAGCCAAGTTGAAAGCGACGCACCGGCCCGTCCGGGTTCCAGCGCCTCGAGTTGGGCGGTCGCCAGCGCGCCGTAGTAGGAGAGGGGAAAGCTCTTGATCGCACGCTCGAACTGCTTTGCGGCATTGGCTCGATCGCCGCTCAACAAAGCCACTTTGCCGCGAAAGTACTGATGCCGCCCGGCGCGGTCGTAGCTGCGCTCTTCACGAAATCCAGCGACCTTGTGCAGCTCGGCCTCCGCCGCGAGGGCGGCGGTCGCGTCCTTGAGATCGTTGCGCTCGAGCGCGACGAGCAGCCAATCGAAAAGCACATCCCGCGTGCGGTCTCCCAGCGGATAGAGCGCTGCTGCATTGCGAGCGAGCGCTAGCGCGCGTTCGGTGTTGCCGAGCTGAAGCAAGGCCCGCACTTGTTCGAGCCGTGCATCATCCGCAAGCTCCCGCTTTGGTTGGGCGCTCTCATATTCGGCGAGCAGCTTGGTTGCGGCATCCACGACACCAGCGCGAGCTGCAGCTCTACCGGCCTGGAATTGCAGGTCCGGATGGCTCGTTGAGTCGCAGTGGGGGAGCGCCGCGGAGTACGACTCCCAGGCTTCGCTCTTGCGCTTGACCAAGCCAAGCGCTTTGCCGCGCACACGATGGAAGTCACAAGCTAGCGCGCCTTGTGGCGGCGACTTGGTGAACTTTTTTTGCAAGCGATCCAGGAGCGCGACCGCTTTTTTCTCCTGTGAAGATTGGGTCAGCCGCTCGGCGCGCTCGACCGCCTGCGCGTCACTGAGTTCGCTTTGTGCGGCGCGATCGGCGTGGCTCACCCGCGTGAGCAGCTTTTGTCGCAGCTTCTCCGCTTCATCCGCGGCGCGACCGCGCGGGCTCTCGAAACGCAGCGTGTCTGCGAGCCTCAACGCCAGCGGGAGTGCAGCCGCTTCCTTGCGTTGCGAAAGAGACGAAAGCACCCGTAGCCCTTCGAGCGCCCAACCTGGCTTGCGCTGTTCCCGGCCGATGAAGGAAAGCTCACAGTAGCGCTCGGCTTGCGCTAGCGGCGCAGTGCGAGCCGCGCTGAGGACGATTGCCTGTGCGACTGTGCTCTCCTCTATCAGCGCAAGATCGATCTCTGCTGCCTGTCGCACCGCCTCCCCGTCGCGCCCAAGGGCTGCCAGGAGTTCGGCTGCACGCAGCCGCGCGTGGCTAGCGAGCGGTGAATCCGCGCTGGCGACCTCGCGAAACCGAGCGAGCGCAGCTGTCGGTTTTCCTGCGTCTTTGAGCAGCAATGCTTCGCGATAGAGCAGTCGAGCCTGATCGCTCGGGGAGGCTTCTCGCGCCGCCGCGACAAGCTTCGCTGCCTGCTCCGGCTTGCCTTCCCGCTTGGCCGCAACAGCGCTTGCCAACGCGGGATCGGTTTGCCACGACCAGAGCGTCTTTAGGTCAATGAGCGGCTCATTGTTGGGCGCCGCCAGCGAGGGTGACGATGTGGGCTCCGAGCTCGGTTGCGGTTCGCTGGGGGTTGCGCTGCTTTCGACGCGGCTGGAGTTTGCGACGGAAGGGGAAGGTGAAGCCGGCGCGCAGGCCGAAAAAAGCACCAGCACCGCAGCCCAACGCGGTTTCATGGTTGGGCCAGCAGCTTGGTTCGACGCTCGCTCTGCGCCTCGGTGAGCGGGAGCTTCGTACCATCGAGACGGGACAACGCGAGCTTGCGCGCTTCTTCATCTGCGCCGCCGCTTTGGGCCTGCGCGACGTACAGTTCGAAGCACTCGCCATAAAACGAGTCGCCGTCCGTCCGTCCCGAGCGCTTGGCGTCCGCTCCTTCGGCGAGAGCCTTCTCGAGGCTGCGACAGCCCTGATCGAACTGGCCCTCCTCAAACAGCTTCTCTGCCTCGGTGAAGGCGGCTTGCAGCTTGGTATCCACTTTCGGCTTGGGCATCGGCAAGATCAACGGCATCGCCGCGGCGGCTAACGAGAATACGGTGAGTGAACCAACGACCAACGCCAGGAGTGACCTTGGTGATTCCGAGATTTGATCGAAATCCGGTTCTTCGTCAGGCAACCGCTTGCGCGTCGAGAGCGGCGGTACGTCCTTGGCCTCGAAGAGCACGCCACGGATCAGCGCCAAGATCGCTAGAATCAGTGCTACGCCGCCGAACACCAAACCCAGCTTCGAGATGTTGTGGGCTTCCTGCTGGGCCTGCGCGATCAAGACCGGATCGTTGTCGGCCTTGTCCACCACGAGACGCTGCCGCATGGCGAGCACGACCGTCACCGAGTTCGCAATCAAGGTGAGAACCGACGCTGCGAGGCCCAAGGTCAGCGTCCGCTTGCTCGTGCCCAGCGCCACGGCGACGGCGCTACCAATCACCGCGACAAGACCGACTGGAACCATAAGCCAGAGCTGCATGCGTTTCTCCGGCGGCAGACGCTAGTACATCCAGCGCCAAGATTCTTCGGATCCTGCTGTCGGCTGGGCTCGCTGTAAGGTCCGCCGAACAGCGGCGTTCTCACGACATGAAGGGTCGAATTGCTTGCGTGCTCACGGGGCTTTGGTTGGTTGGCTGCGGGGGCGCGCGCTCGTCTGAAGCCGAGGCATACTACCCAGCGGCTCAGCGTGAACCAGCTCCTCAAGCCTATCCCCAGGCGGGCTATCCCATGTCGGAGGCGGCCGCGCTCGCGTCGCCAACAGCTGCAAGTCCTGGTGCCCCGAGCGTGGCCGCACCAGCTGACCTCGCCGTGGCGGCTCCGAGCCCGCCGGCACAGCGATCCTTGGGCGTAAAGGCTGGAGAGTGGGACGACAACGCGAACTACCGTGACTTCCTCGCGTACATCGGCTCGGCCCGCGGCATCGAGACGCTCAACGTCTCCAATCGCCAGTTCGTGGTGGTCGAAGACGCTCAGGGGAAGGGCGTGCCTAACTGTACGCTCAAGATAAGCGAAGGGGAGACCACGGTGTCGCTCGTGACGATGGCGAGTGGGCGCGCCATCCTCTTTCCGAAGGCTCACAGCCTGTCGAGCAATACGTTCAAAGTTTTAGCTACGTGCGGCTCAAAAAACGCGACGGCAACGGGCACGATCGACGCGCGCGAACCAGATGGCGTCACCCGGCTGAAGCTCTCGACCAGCCGCGTAGAAGCCCAGAAGCCCGTGGTTGAGTTGGCCTTCGTCCTCGACACCACCGGCAGCATGTCCGAAGAGATCGAGAGCGTGAAGGAGACGCTCGATAAGGTGGTCAAGCGCTTCGACAATTCGGCGACGATTCGCGTCGGTCTCGTGGAGTACAAGGACAAGGGCGACTCGTTCGTAACGAAGGTCTACCCGTTCACTACCGACTTGGTTGCCTTCCGTAAGCAGATCGACGGCATTTCGGCCTCTGGCGGCGGAGATACACCCGAGGACGTGAACAGCGGTCTCGCTGCCACGCTCTCGGAGCTCAAGTGGAGTGCGGACGCATCCTCTCGTTTGGCCTTCCTGATTGCCGATGCCCCCCCTCATCTCGACTACCCCAACGGCGTGCCTTATTCGTCGAGCGCGAAGAAAGCCGCCGCCGCTGGGATCAAAGTGCACACCATTTCGGCCTCCGGAATGGACGACGTCGGACAGGCCGTTTTTCGCCAGGTCGCGCAGTTCACTGGCGGCTCCAATATGTTCGTCCTGCGCGGGGGCGCTGGCCCGCAATCCACCGGAGCTGGTGACGCGAAGTCGAGTTGCGGTGGCACTCATGACAATTTCACCAGCGGCAACCTTGATGAATTGATCATTCGCAAGGTGAAGCTCGAGCTGGCCTCCCTTCGTGCGAATCCTCTATCCATCGCCGGCGTCGGACAGGACGAAAACGCCAAGCCCTGCGAAAAGCGCGTGCTGCTCGTTGCCGACTGAGTGTCCGATTTCGGGTCAAGCAGGTGGCGGATGCGCAGGGCTGTCGCCACAACCGCAGGTCATCAACTTTTGCTGATCAAGATTCGGCGGTCCGGGCATGCAACACATGCTTCCCACCCCAAGCCGCGGTCGAGCGGAACAAAGTGACGATGTTCTAGGTCGTGAGACGACGTTTGGATACTATCGTCGGATGCTTTGGGCCCGCTTTTTGGTGGTCGCTTGTGTGCTCTTAACGCTGGGAGCCTGCGGCCGTTCTGCCGTTGAAGACTCGGACGTCGTTGGAACCGGTGCGAGCGGCGGCGGCGGAAGTGATCCGTGTGGACCAACTTGTGCGGGCTGCTGTGAAAACGGCCTCTGCCGCCCAGGGACGGAGACTGACGCCTGCGGTAACGACGGCGAAAATTGTGCTGTCTGCCTCGATGGCGTGTGTGACGCCACCCT
Source organism: uncultured delta proteobacterium (assembly GCA_903892415.1). Lineage (GTDB taxonomy): Bacteria > Myxococcota_A > Polyangia > Polyangiales > Polyangiaceae > Xiheicaenibacterium. The sequence goes on from CAITIQ010000043.1 coordinate 63,074, forward strand.
GCGTGAGTGCACCGGCTCTTGCGCTTGCGGCAACGGCGTATGCGAGCCCGAGTGCGAGGGCAGTGACAACTGCCCGAATGACTGCCCCATCGAGTGTGTTTGTGGTGACGGCGTATGTGACGGCTCCTGCGGCGAGCCTGAGTTCTGCGGCGTGGACTGCGGGAGCTGCGTCTGTGGCGACGGCATCTGTGACGATGTCTGTGGCGAGCCGGAGTTCTGCAGCTTCGACTGTGGTGGTGAGTGCTTCTGTGGGGACGGTTTCTGCGACCCGGCTTGTGGTGAGCCCAAGTTCTGTGGGCAGGATTGTGGAGGCTGCGTCTGTGGTGACGGCTTCTGCGACTTCAACTGCGGTGAGCCTGATTTCTGCAGCATTGACTGCGGCGGGCAATGCATCTGCGGTGACGGCTTCTGCGACTTCAACTGTGGTGAGCAGAATTTCTGCAACATCGATTGCGGAGTCCAGTGCATCTGCGGCAACGGCCAGTGCCAAGAAGAGTGCGGTGAGAGCGAGTTCAATTGCGGGCTTGATTGCGGGATCTGCGGCTTCTGTGGTGATGGCGTCTGTCAGCAGCTTTGTGGCGAGAACAGTGGCAGCTGCAACATCGACTGCCAGTTCTGCGACTTCTCCTTCTGCGGTGACGGCATCTGCGACCCATTCTGCGGGGAGAACGAGTTCAGCTGCGGTAACGACTGCTCGGACTGCTTCAACTCCTTCTGTGGTGACGGGCTCTGTCAGCCGAATTGCTTCGAGGACCCGTTCTCCTGCTCGTTCGATTGCGGAAGCGCGTGTGTTTGTGGTGACGGTGTTTGTGAACCGCAATGCGGGGAGAACTCCTTCAACTGCCAAGACTGCAACCCCTGCATCTGTGGCAACGGTGTCTGCCAGCCGCAGTGTGGCGAGACGGCCAACAACTGTTTCGACTGCGCACAGGTGTGCGTTTGCGGTAACGGGGTCTGTCAGCCGCAGTGCGGCGAGGACTCCTTCTCGTGCGGCTTCGACTGCCCAGTGCAGTGTGTTTGTGGCAACGGGTCATGCCAGCCGCAATGCGGCGAGAATGAAGCGACCTGTGGTCTCGATTGCCAAACGCCCTGTGTCTGCGGAAACGGCCTTTGTCAGCCGCAGTGTGGAGAGAACCAGGGTACGTGCACCAGTGATTGTGGTGCCCCTTGCGTGTGTGGCAACGGTCAGTGTCAACCTGCCTGCGGTGAGAGTTCCGCTTCTTGTTCGCAAGACTGTGGTCCCAACTGCTTGTGTGGGGATGGCACCTGCAACGCCGCCTGCGGCGAGAACACCTCGACCTGCTCCATCGATTGCGGCCAACCCTGCGTGTGCGGCAACGGGCAGTGCCAGGCCGCATGCGGGGAAACGCAAGGCAACTGCGCCACGGATTGTGGTTCCACCTGTGTTTGCGGCAACGGGCAGTGTCAGCCTCAGTGTTTTGAGGACGGCTTCAATTGCCCAGCCGATTGTGAGCTCGATTGCATCTGTGGGGACGGCAGCTGCGCTCCCTCCTGCGGAGAAAACAGCTCGAGCTGCCCCGTCGATTGTGGTCAGCCCTGCATCTGCGGCAACTTCACGTGTCAACCGCAGTGTGGCGAGACCAACGCCAGCTGCCCCTCGGATTGCACGACCCAGTGCGGTTGTGGCAACGGCATCTGCCAGCCCGATTGCGGTGAAAGTTCCGCCAATTGCAGCCAAGACTGCGGCTCCAACTGCGTCTGCGGCAACGGCCAATGTCAGCCCGCTTGCGGTGAGTCGCCTGCTACCTGCGCGGCGGATTGTGACTCGAGCTGCCAGTGCGGCAACTTCGCCTGTCAACCCGAGTGTGGTGAGAACGTCCTAACCTGCGCTCAGGACTGCGCGATCAACTGCCAGTGCGGTAACCTCTTCTGCGAGGCTCAATGTGGAGAGACAGCCAGTACCTGTCCTTCAGATTGTGTCACTTGCCAATGTGGTGACGGTCAGTGCGTCGCTCAGTGCGGAGAAAATAGCGGTACGTGCCCCTCCGACTGCGGGATGAATTGCGTCTGTGGTGACGGTAATTGCAACGCAGCCTGCGGCGAGAACATCGTCTCTTGCTCTCCCGATTGCTCCACCGGTTGTCAGTGTGGTGACTTCTTCTGCGACCCGAACTGCGGCGAAGATTCGCAGACCTGCCCCAACGATTGCTTCAACTTCTGTCAGTGCGGTGACTTCTTCTGCGACTCGTTCTGCGGCGAAACCATTGATACCTGTGCGTTCGACTGCCAGTTCGCGTGCACCTGCGGTGACTTCTTCTGCGACCCAAACTGCGGTGAGAACGTCTTCAGCTGCAGCACCGACTGCGGAAGCTTCTGCCAGTGTGGTGACGGCTTCTGCGACCCGAATTGCGGCGAGAACGTCGGCAATTGCCAAGGTGACTGCCTCCAGGTGTGTGCCTGTGGCAACTTCGTCTGCGAGGGCGCGCTTTGCGGAGAAGACCCGTTCGTCTGTCCGACCGATTGCGGGGTTTGCGCCTGCGGGGATGGCGTGTGTCAGAGCTCATGCTTCGAGGACGAATTCAGCTGCCCGTTCGACTGCACGGGTGGGTGTACCTGCGGAGACGGTTTCTGCGATCCAGGTTGTGGTGAGACGGTCTTCAATTGCCAACCCGATTGCTTGGCGATCTGCGCTTGCGGCAACTTCTTCTGTGAACCGTTCTGCGGAGAGAACGCCTTCACCTGCCCCAACGATTGCTGATGACTTGTATCGTCGGACTTGTTGATAAAGGCAGTGTCTACATCGGGGCCGACTCAGCGTCGGTCCTCGGTTGGACGTCTCGGGTAACCCGTCTGCCGAAGGTGTTCCAAAGGGGGCCTTTCCTGATTGGTTACACCTCCAGCTTTCGCATGGGTCAGCTGCTTCAACACTCGCTCGTGGTGCCCGCGCAAGGCAGCTCTCGGCTCGAACGTGACGACATGCGTTTCATGGTGACGGTGTTTGCCGAGAGCGTGCGTACGCTGCTGAAAGAACGAGGCGTTGCGAAGATCGAGGCCAACGCCGAGTCGGGCGGGCAGTTCTTGGTCGGCTACAAGTCGCGGCTCTACAGCGTGATGTCCGACTTCCAAGTGAACGAAATGGCCGATGGCTACGACGCGGTCGGTGCAGGCGCCGAGTACGCACTCGGAGCTCTGCGCGCCCTGCGTGGAACCGCGCCGGCCCAGCGAGTGCGCAAGGCGCTCGAGGTCAGTGCGCATTTCAACATGGCAGTGTGCGCGCCCTTTTTCGTGCGAGTTCTACGAGGCTAGTGTGAATCCCCAGGAGCCGGCGTCTGAACTCGAGTACGAAGCACTACTCAACGCGCTTCCCGTTGCTACGTGTGTGCTGAAGGACGCGCAGATCCAGTGGGCCAACCGGCCCTTCCAACAGTTGTGGCCGCAGGGCTTGACCCCGAACACGAACCTCGTTTCGTTGGCTACGGATGCGGATGAGAAAGGCAGGCTGCAAGCCTTCCTTCTGGCTTCGGCGACTGGCTCGCGTGAGGTTTTCCGATTTGCTTCCGGCGACTCCGCGTTGGAGCTCGAGTTCGAGGTGGGGTCGCGCCTGCGTTGGCGCAACCACGAGGTAGCCCCGTTATTCGCTTACGACGTGACACAGAAGCGGGAGCATCAAGAGCAGGCCTTGCTCTCGGCGCGTATGGCGTCGCTCGGGACAGTTGCGGCAAGCGTGGCTCACGAACTCAACAACCCACTTGCGTTTGTGCTCGCCCAAGTGGAATTGGCGCAAAGGTCTGCTGACTCCGGTCGCATGCCCGCGGAGTCGCTGGAGACGATCCGCGAGGGGCTCGAACGTTTGCGGGGAGTAGTCGGGGACCTGCGTGCATTTTCCAAGGGGGACACAGATTCGGTAAAGACGGTCGACGTTCGCGCGGTCCTCGGCCGCGTCCTGCGCATGGCCGACAAGAGCCTCTTGTCCCGTGCCCTTTTGGTGGAAGACTACGAACCCGTTCAACCCGTTTTGGGCAATGAAGCTCGCCTGAGCCAGGTGTTTCTCAATCTGCTGATCAACGCAGCAGAAGCCCTCCCTGATGATACGTCGCAGCAACATCGCATCCGCATTCGCACCCGAACCTTGTCGGATGAGCGAGTGGAGGTTGCCATTGCCGACACAGGAGTTGGCATTGATGAAGCTCACCGTTCTCGGATCTTCGAGTCCTTCTTCACAACCAAAGGGGCAAGAAGTGGAACTGGTCTGGGGTTGGCGATCTGCCGACGTATCGTGCTCGAGCACGGTGGGCAGGTGTTCGCTCGGACCAGCGAAGCTGGCCTCGAATCGCCCTATCAAACCGAGTTAGTAACCCTGCTGCCAACCGCGCCAGTTCGCGAAATTAGCGGCGCCACCAACGTGCGCCCTGTCGTAGCTGTTCCGCGGCGTCGTGTGCTGCTCGTGGACGATGAGCCACGTTTGCTGCGGACTCTTGGTGGTTTGCTTGCCCATACCCACAGCGTCTCGACCGCTGAGAGTGGGGAGCGCGCGCTTCAAGTCATGCGCGCCAGTGATCCATTTGACGTCATCGTCTGCGACATGATGATGCAAGGTATGGATGGGGCCGGTCTCTACGAGATGATTGGCAAGCTGTTTCCAAGTCTCGAGCGCCGCATGATCTTCATGACCGGGGGCGCCTTCACCAAGAAGGCACGCTCCTTCTTGCAAGAGATCCCAAACACGCGTTTGGATAAGCCGTTCGAGCTCGAGACGTTGATCGAAGCGATCGAGAAAGTCTCGAGCTGAACGCCTGTTGGTTTAGTCCCAACAATCACGAAGCGGCTTGGCCCGGCGTCACTCGCACAGGGATTCTGACGCGCTTCGCTGCGTCGGCCTTGTTCACTACGATGGAGAGCACGCCCTGATCGAGAGCCGCCGTTACTCCAGCGGTATCGATCGGGCGCTGTAGATCGAACTGCCGCGAGTACCGTTCACGCCCAGACTTGATGCCGGCCTCCTTGCCCTCGAAGCGCGGCTTGCGTTCGGCGCGAACAAACAAGACGGTGCCCTCTGCAGCCACCTCCACCGTGTTGGGATCCACTCCGGGGAGGTCGATCGAGAACTCATAACCGTGCTCCGTTTCACGGACGGCCTGAGAATCAGTGGCCCAGAGCGTCCGCGGTCGGACTTGGGCGAAACCGTCGAAAAGTGCCAACGGACCAGCGAGATCAAAAAGTCGATTTTGCATGACGAAAAACTCCTCGTAAGAACGGGTTGTGCGCGAAAAAACGCGCTTTTGCGCTGATTTGCTCACCGCTTCGAGCCTGGCTCGGTCGTCAGTTTCGCAGGGCCAAGATTGGTTCGTCCGCTTGTCTGTCAAGAACGCGATCAGCTTTTCTCAGCTTCGTCTAAGCTCTGCGAACTATGGGAACTGCGGGACGTTGGGGCTTCGGTTTTGGGGTGGTGATCTCTGCGGGCGGCGTGGCTCAGGCGGCGGAGCCAGATCCGAGTTCACCAACGATTCAACCTGCGGCGAAGGCAGTGGAGAGCGGGCCCGCTGCTCAGCCGAAAGAGCAGGAGCCCAAAGAGCCGGCACCCAAGGCGCCCCCCCGTATTCCCAGTGACCGCTTTACCTACGACACGTTGGTTGGTGCTCGGCTCAACCCGCTCGGTCTGGAGGTGGTTTACAACCTTGCCTATCGCCACCGTCTCTACGCCAGTGACTCGCTGGCTTTGCGTGACAACGCCATTTCGATTGGCATCTCCCCTACGGTCAGCCCAGCCAATGCCCGGATGGGCGGCTTCATTGAAGTAAAGCCCCTGAGCCTCCTCACGCTCTCAGCTGGCTTCCATCAGGTGGGGTATTTGGGTTCCTTCAACCAAGTTCAGACCTTCGCCAGCGCCGAAGAGGACTACTCGGATAGCGCCTTGAAGAAGGGCACAGAGCGCAATGCCAATCACCCGCGAGGAGGCATCGAAGCCAACGCGCGAGCGACTGCGCTGGTCAAGCTCGGCCCGATCGTTTTGCGAGACGACGTTCTGTTCACCTACACCAACCTCGGCCTCGAGGAAGAGCGTCCGCTCTACTATCACATCCGCTTTGACGTGCTCACGCAGGACAAGTCGTGGTTCGTCCACAATGACACAGACTTGGTCTACCTCAGTGACTTTGGTCTAACGGCTGGAGCACGTCTTTCACTCAGCCACTCCTTCATTGATGAGGTGAACCTCGGCGAGGCAGAGGACCGAGAGACACTCCTGCGCCTAGGCCCGCTGGCTGCGTACACCTTCTTTGACGAGCCAGGCGCGAGCTTCAACAAGCCAACGCTACTTGCGATTGCCGGATGGTGGCTGTTGCACCCGTTCCGTACTGGAGAGGACGTCAGCCAGGCCGTGCCGTACGTCGCGCTCGGCTTTCGCTTCGAGGGGGACCTGTTCCGCTCAGCCGATTGAACGCTACCCCGACGTAGTTCTCATCAGTCAGCCAAAGACTTCGCGCTGGCCCGTCGCTTCACCATTCGGATCTCGCTTCCAGTTGGGCTGAAGCTGACCTCGTCCATAAACGTTCGAATTAGCATCAGGCCACGTCCAGACGGCTTGTCGAGGTTCTCCAAATCAGTGGGGTCAGGGAGCGCAGCCGTGTCGAAGCCGGGGCCGTCATCTTTGATGGTGTAGATGACCTCCAAGGGGCTGTAGACGGCCAGCACTTTCACCTTCCGAGCCTTGTACGGCAACAGTTCTTGGCGCTCCTTCACAGCCTCGAAGAAGCGTGTGGGTGACTCTTCATGCAACTTGGAACTCACTTCCAGGTTGCCATGGACAACCGCATTGACCAGCGCCTCGCGAAGCGCGACGCCAACCTGAAGCATCCCCGTCTCGTCGCACAACGCGAGCTGAATCAGGTGAGACTCAAGCTGGCCGACGACCTCCGCGATGGCCTCGAGGCTCGAGCGTAGCTCGAGGTTCACGGTGTGAACCTCGAGCGGATCAACCGTGCTAGCGCGGTCCACCTCGCGGGTTAGCGCCAGAATGTCGCGGAGGGTGTTGACCAAATCACTGGCCAAACTTCGCTTGGGGACGTAGCTCGCGGCACCCGTCTTCAGCGCCAAAACGGCGGTGTCCGCGCTGCCATGAGCCGTCATGAGCACGATCGGGATCGACGGGTGCAGCCGACGACACTCCGCTACCAGCGCCAAGCCGTCCATTTCGGGCATCTGCAGATCCGTCACAACAGCAGCAGGCAGCTCCACCGCCATGGCCTGCAATGCCGCACGACCGTCACCCGCGTAGTCCACGGTGAAGCCATTCTTAGCGAGGATTCCCCCGGCGAGGCGCCGATCCATTGGCGAGTCGTCCACAACCAGAATGCGCGTCATGACCGGCCGATGGTATGTCAGACCGAGCGTTTGGACGCTACATACTTCGCGACGTCGACCGAGAGCGCGACGATCATCGCTTCGAGTCGGGTTACGTCTTGCTCGAGCAGGGCCAAAGGTTGCGTTTTCCCGCGAGTTTCGAGCGACCGAGCCAGCTCAAACGCGTCTTTGTCCCCGTAGTGATCCGACTGCCCCTTGAGCGTGTGCGCTGTTCGAACGAACGTGGCTGGGTCCGCTTTCTTTAGCGAGCTTTTTAGCGCTTCAAGCAACTTGGGCGCCTCCTCGGCGAACATTTCTCCCAGCTCGACGGCGAGCTCCTCGTCTCCACCGGTCCGAGAGACCCATAGTTTGACGTCGCGGGATTTCTCGCTTCGGGGTCGGGGTGGCACGGAATCACGCTTCTCAACCTCGCGTGCAAACGCCTGTGGGCCTTGCCCCAACAACCGATCCATCTCGGTAAAAAGCTCTGGGATTTGGATCGGCTTGGTCACATAGCCGTCGAACCCGGCGCTGATGCAGCGCTCGCGGTCTCCCGCCATGGCGTGCGCAGTTACCGCGATCACCGGTAGTCGCCGAGCGGCGGTTTGCGCTTCATGGGCGCGGAAGAGAGCAATGGTGGCCAGCCCGTCGAGGATTGGCATTTGGATGTCCATGAGCGCAAGGTCGAAGGTGGCCTCGCGGAGAGCCGCGAGTGCCTTCTGCCCGTCATCGGCTGGGACGGTCACGTGCCCTGCTTTCTCGAGAATTCTGCGCAGGAGCTTCTGGTTGACCGGGCTGTCTTCGGCCACCAGGATCGAGAGGGAGGGTTTATCGATCGGGAGCGAGCGCTCAGACAGCGGGGCTTCATCGATGCTCGGGCGGTGGCCTAGCGCAACCGCGATCGCCTCGAGCAGCTTGCTGTCGTTGGCGGGCTTCACGATCGAAAGAGCAGACTCCAGCGTTCGGATGCGTGGCGCCAACACGGATTGACTCTTGGCCGTCAGCATCATGATGAGCGGTGCCTTCGTCTCGCGCTGCAACCGCGTCGCCAGTTCTAGTTCGGCACCTTCTTTACGACCTGCACCAAGTGCGACGGACTCGTCGATGATGAGAAGGTCGGGGCAGGCCGCCTTCGCCGCGCGCAAGGCGGCTTCGCCTGTTGCAGCTCCGTCAACCGTGAAGCCTGCGCGCTCTAGTCGGGACGCCATCAGGGCGAGGGCGCGAGGATTGTCTTCCACCACCAACGCCCGCTTGGGACCAACCGTTCGAACCAAGTCGCCAAAGGTATCTCGGGCGGGCGCATCAGCCTCTTCCACATCGATCTCGAAGAAGAACCGACTTCCTTCGCCGATCTGGCTGCTTACCTGAAGGTTCGAGCCCATCATTTGAACGAGTCGGGCCGAAATCGTGAGACCGAGTCCGGTCCCGCCGAAGCGCCGCGTTGCTGAGCCGTCAGCCTGAGTGAAGGCATCGAAGACCAAGCCGAGCTTCTCTTTGGCGATTCCAACTCCCGTATCACGCACGGAGAGGCCGAGTCTGATCTTGCGATTTTCCGCGGGCGTTGCCGTGAGTGACACCTCGACCTCGCCGCTATCGGTGAACTTGATGGCGTTGCCGACAAGATTGATCAACACCTGACGAAGGCGGTTTTCATCCCCGACGATCGCCTGCGGGACCTCGCTCGGGATGTCGACGAGCAGCTCCAATCCCTTTTCCTGAGCACGTAACGAGAAGCTCTTCACCGAAGCGGCGGTCATCTCCACGACGTTGAAGGGCGCGGGGGAGAGGTCGAGCTTTCCAGCCTCGATCTTGGAGAAGTCGAGCAGGTCGTTGAGCAGCGAAAGCAACGCCTCTGCGCTCGCTCGTACCGTCTCGAGATAGTCGCGCTGCTCGTGCGTTAAGTCGGTATCCAGCGCCAAGGTGGTCATACCGAGTATGCCGTTCATTGGCGTGCGGATCTCATGGCTGACGTTGGCCAAGAAGTAGCTCTTGGCACGGTTAGCCGCCTCGGCGGCCTCCTTGGCTTGCGAGAGCTCGTTCTCGACTTCACGCCGAGCGGACAAGAGTGAAAGCAAGGACGCGGAGTGCTCACGCTCTTGTCGTAGGGAGGCCGTGGCCAGGCGATCTGCAGCTCGCTTGGAGAGCCCGCTCATTACGACAGCTACTGGTGTGGTAACGAAATGAACCAGCACCCTGAGCAGGTCATCCTCGGTGTAGTTGAAGGACCAGGCCGGGGTTGCGTAGTAGCCGAGGTAATACGTGACCGTAATCACCGCGGTGAGCAAGCCCATCTTCATTCCGCCGGTGAACGCGGAAAAGACGCAGATGGTCATCAGAATGGCGGGAGGATTAGGAAACTTGAAGTCGAGCCTGGAGGTGGCCTCGATCAAAATGATCACGAAGGCCGCGAGCAGCGGGCCGAAAACCGAGGGAGGGCCGCCCAGGATTTTCCGAACGGTCTCCTCATCGTTGTTGGATGCTGAGCTGTCTTCGTCGAGGGAGGTCATGGTCAGTCGAGCTGCAAGGTGAAGGTTGCGCTGGCCGGTCCGAGTTGGAGCGCCGCTTTGCGGGTGACCGTGCTGTCTTGTCCGAGCGTGAAGTAGAGGACTGCCCCAGTTGCAGCCATCGCAACGCCGGCTGCACCGAGCCCCCAGGCCAACCCGCTGTAGAGCTTGCCGTCATCGACTCGCCCAGCAAGTGCCGAATCACATTCCTGATCCTGCTCGTTACAGGTGCTTCGGACGTCGGAGATGGCCGCTTGCCACAAGCCCACGAAAACGCCGCTCGCAACGAGCAAGGAAAGCCCGCCTGCTCCTACGACGATGCCTGGAACGGGGTTCCCCGGTTCGGTCTCGGTGAGCAGTTTGGGCGGTGGAGCCGTCGCCTGTTCCACACTAACGATCGCTTTGCTCTCTGGTACTGAGAACTCGAGCACGGAGGATTCTTCCGAGGAGAACTTGCGCAGGAAGTTGCTTTGACCCGGGCGCACGACCTCCACGCGGTGGTCGCCGGGATCGAGTCGGAACTCCACGCCACGTTTGGCGATTCCTTTGGCTTGGCCGTCCAAGATGATCTCGGCCGAACCTTCGTTTTCAACGGTGAGCTTCAGCTTGGGAACGCGAGGCTCGAGCGCGGCGATGTGTTCGGGTGCCGTCGAGAGCACGTCCTCGTTGTTGGCGCGATCAGCCTCGGCCAATTGCAATGCCGCTTCGTAGTGGCCGAGCGCCGTCGCAAGCTGCCCCAGTGACTCTTCGCATAGGGCGATGTGGAAGCGCACCTGCGCGGTCATCTTGACCTTGCCGATCTCCTCAAACTCGGCCTTTGCCTCAGCCCACTTCGAGCGTTCCTCGAGCTCGAGCGCGCGCTTGAAGCGCTTACGCAGCGCCTCGAGGTCGATCTCGGCGCTGGGGCTCGGCTGGGCGAACAATGCGCTTTGTGGGGTTAGCGCGAGCCAAATACAGAGAAGGTTGCGCGCGTGGCTGCGCAGCGCTCCGAAACGTGGGTTGCGCCCACCGCCCGTGGGCTTGTGCTTGGCTGTCACGGTCAGGGCAGATTTCGCTGGTGAATCAGGTGAAGCCCGGTCAGCGTTAGGTCGCTATCCACCGTTTCGATCGAGGTCGTCTGCTTCCCAATCAGGGTGGCAAGCCCCCCCGTGGCGATCACGCGCGCGTCCTCTCCGAGTTCCTTCTTCAAGCGCGAACAAAGCCCGTCCACCATGGCCGCGTACCCGAACACGATGCCCGACTGCATCGACTGCGTCGAGTTCCGACCGATGGCCTTTGCCGGCACCGCGAAGTCGACACGATGCAAACGAGCGGCGCGAGCAAACAGCGCGTCGGCGCTGATCTGTACGCCCGGCGTGATCACTCCGCCCAGGTACTCACCCTTCTTGCTCACACAGTCGAAGGTGGTCGCCGTACCAAAATCAACTACGATCACTGAGCCTGCGGCCCAATCGTAACCAGCAACCGCGTTTACGATGCGATCGGCCCCGACCTCACGCGGATCTTCGTAAAGGATGGGCATGCCGGTCTTGATCCCCGGACCCACCACCAGCGGTTCGACGCTGAAGGCGCGCCGCACGAAGGCGACCATCGTGTCGGTCAGCGCTGGTACCACGCTGGCGATGATCGCGCTCTTGATGGCGGAAGCCTCCACACCGTAGAGCGTCATCATCTGGCGAACCAGGATGGCGTACTCGTCGGAGGTCCGCTGCCGGGCGCTTTCACTGCGCAGATGGTGCACGAGCTTGCCCGACGAGAGCAGGCCAAAGCTGATGTTCGTGTTACCGACGTCGACCGCTAGGAGCACAGCTTCCTCACCAACATGATGCCGTCACGCACTGACAATAGGACATTGGTTACTCGCGTATCTTGTTGCACGTGGGTGTTGAAGCGGACGATGCCCAAGTCATCCGCGTCGGCGGGTGTGAGCACCCTTCCGCTCCAAAGCGTGTTGTCCGCTGCCAAAATTGCGCCCGGCTTCATGCGCGCAAGAGCAAGCTCGTAGTAGTCCACGTAGCTACCCTTGTCGGCGTCGATGAAGACGAAGTCGAAGGTCGGCTCTGCAGGCATGGCAGCGATGGTGGTCTTCGCGTCGCCGAGCAGCAGCTCGATCTTGTGACCGTGCTCCGAGCCGTTGAAGGCGCGAGCGGCGACCTGCGTGTTCACCGGATCGACGTCGCACGTCGTGATTAGGCCGTCACTTGGTAACGCCTCCGCCATCGCCAAGGCTGAATATCCAGTAAAGGTGCCCACTTCGAGGACCCGCTTGGCCCCCGAAATGGCGATCAGCATCGCTAGCAACTGCCCCTCGACATGCCCAACCTGCATCTGCGAGTCGTCCACATTGGCCCGCGTAAAACGTACTAGCTCTGCCAAGTTGGGACTGGGCTCTGAGGTGTGCCGTTGGCAATACGCATCTAGCTGCTCGTCGATCAGAAGGCGCATAGGGTCTCGTTTCTGCGACAGAACACGTGCTAGGAGTCTTCTCATGTCCGCGGGTACTCGACAACGGGTCTCTTCCGTTTGCCTGCTTATGCTGGCCTGCGGCGCACGCTCATCGTTACCGACTGATGGCGCCGAAGGAGGCGCGGGGCAGCCGACCGGTGGAGGTGGGCTTGGCGGCGGCGGCTTTGGCGCGGAAGGCGGGGAAGGTGGCCAAGGTGGCGGGGTAGGCGGGATCGAGCAGCTGGCCTTAGGGGCGGGGCATTCGTGTCTGCGAGCGTTCGACGGCGACGTCTATTGCTGGGGCAGAAATTCTAAGGGCCAACTCGGTACGGGTGACACGGTCGACTCGCTGGACCCGGTCAAAGCCGAGCTACCCGAACCAGCCACGTTCCTTTCGGCTGGTAGCTTCCACACCTGCGCGCTGCTGCTATCGGGGAGTGTCTATTGTTGGGGTGCCTCGGAATTCGGGCAGGCTTTGCCGCAGCTCGGCGAGCAAAATGCAATCCCGACTCCAGCGGCAGTCGAGGGGCTTTTCGGCGAGGTCACCTCGCTTGCGCTCGGGGAGGGGCACTCTTGCGCAGTGACAGCCTCTGCTGCTGAGTCCACCGTTCGTTGCTGGGGCGTCGGCTTCACCCCACCGATCTCGGAAGGGATCTTCGACGGTGGTGTTGCCGCTGCCGCCGGAGCCTTCTTCACCTGCAGCCTCGACCAAGCGGGTTCGGTGTCTTGCGTCGGTGAGAACGGTCAGGGGCAATGTGGCGTTTCCGCGCCGGCTAACGTAACGACTCCGGTGCAGGTCGCCTTGCCGTTCACTTCCGTGTCGGTGAGAGCAGGGCGCGGCAACCATGCCTGTGCCACCTCGGCTGCAGGTGAAACGGCCTGTTGGGGCGACAATGACAGCGGTCAGCTTGGAGATGGGTCGATCAGCGAATTTAGCCTCCCGCTGCTAGTGGACGGGAGCTTTGAGCAGGTTGCGCCGGGCTTCGTTCATACCTGCGGTCTGCGCGAGGGCCAGGTTGCCTGCTGGGGCAGTAACAGCAGTGGTCAGCTCGGTACGGCTGGGCCTTCGAGCCCGTTTCCCGTCACTATTCGCTTGAGCAACGTGGTTGCCGTTGGCACCGGCACGCTGCATTCGTGCGCTTATGTCTCTCCAACCGAGCTTTATTGTTGGGGCGGTAATGATTTCGGACAACTCGGAATTGGCACCACCGACTCGACCAACGTGCCCAGCCTGGTGCAGTTACCCTGAGCGATGTGCTGAGCTATAAGCGCCTCAATGGCGTTGGCGCGCGTTTCAGTGACGGGAATCACCAGTGGGGTGGGCATGCGGCTCGCCGAGGTCGCGCTCTCGCGTGGCCTCGCGGTGCGCGGCTTGGTGCGAGATCCGAGTCGCGCGGATGCGAAACGGCTGGCCGCTCTCGGCGTGGAGTTGGTGCGTGGTGACCTCGAGGATGAAGCCTCGCTCGCCGAGCTTGCACGGGGAACCGACGCCTGTTTGCACCTTGCGGCGCAGGTTGGGGACGTTGGGGCCACGTCGCAATTCGTGCGCATCAACGTTGGCGGAACGAGGCGCGCTGTGGTGGCGGCCGCACGAGTAGGCGTAGGCCGCTTCGTGCAGCTCTCGTCGACTGCGGTTTATGGCCGACCGGACGAAGGGCAGGTGGAAGAGACCTGGCCAACCAAACACAGCGGTGTTGCCTACGACGACACCAAGGTCGACGCCGAACGCACAGCATTTGCCACGGGGGCGGAACTCGGCGTGGAGGTCGCGGCGATTCGTCCGCCGATCATCTATGGCCCTTACGACAAGAACTTCATGCCCAGAGCCGTCAAGTCGCTGCGAGCGAAGCAGTTCCTGTTGATCGACGGTGGGCAAGCACCACTCAACGTGGTCTGGGTCGATCACGTGGTCGACGTCTGTCTACTGGCCGCGGAGCAGCCCGCTGCGGCAGGTCAGGCGTTCAACGTCATGGATGACGTCAGCCGCTCCCCGCCGAGCGTTCGCGAAGTAGCTGAGCTGATCGCTGACGAGATTGGTGCAGCCCGTCCCCGTCTTTCGCTGCCCTACGGAGTAGCCATGACCCTGGGGAGAATCGCCGAGTTCGCCCAGCGAGTGACCGCTCCCGAAAAGGCACCCGCGTTATCGCCCTTCGTCGTGAAGATCCTCACGCGGAAGGTGGTCTACGACTCGGCCAAGGCCGTGCGCTTGCTTGGTTGGACCCCGCGCGTGACAGCAGTTCAAGGCCTGCGCGAAGAGGCGCGTGCCTTTGCGCTGCGTGAACGTCAGGGCGCATGACCTCCGAGCCTGAGCCCACGATGGTGCCGAGCGGTGAGCGGGCCTCAGAGCCGGCTATGCCAAGTATGGCGCGGCCGAAGCTGTCGCCCTTGCGCAGCGCTTTGCCGTTCTTGGTAGCTGGGTTCTTGCTCTGGCTACTGGCGCGCAAGCTCGACTTCGATGCGTTCTTCGAGACCTTAGCGAAGGTAGATCCTTTCGCGCTGCTCGGTTTTGCCATGCTTTGGCAAACGGTGCTCTTGGCTGCTGATGCGTTCGGTAACTTCGTCGCGTACCGGCGCACGATGCCGCAAGCAAGCTACATCGATTTCTATCTATTCCGAGGGGCCTCCTACTTACCTGGGATGATCAACCATCATCTCGGACAGGCCTACATGACCTATTTGCAGGCGCGTCTACTAAAGATCCCGTTGGCGCGAATGGCGGGAACGACCCTCGTCTCCTATGCCACTTGGATGGGCTGTCTCGTCGGCTGCATGACGATTGCAGTGCCCTTCACCGACCTGCCGCTCGGCTTCGTTCCGGTGGTGCTGGTTTGCGGTGGGCTTTATCTGCTGGTTGTTTCTCGCCCACCACGTTTTCTCCGTGGAGTGACGTTGCTTAAGCCGCTGTTCGAGGCAGGGTTAGGCGGTCATCTTCGCGCGTTAGTCGGGCGCTTGCCGCATCTTGCGGTGTTGGTCCTCGGCACCTGGATCTCCTTTCGGCTGTTTGGCATTCGTATCCCCCTCGGTACGGCGCTCGTCTACCTGCCTATTCTGCTGGTAGTGGTGACGCTGCCGATTACCCCGCAAGGGTTTGGCGCTCGAGAGGCAGCCTCCGCTACGTTCTTCGCGGCCTATGCCCCGGGTGCAACCGAGCCCGAGCGAATCGGCAGCTTGGCCGCTGCGAGCACGGGCTGGGCTGTTTCGATCACCTTGGCCGCCATTCTATTGGGCGTGGTTTGCAGTCGTTTCGTCGATCGAAAGCTGGCCCGTTTGCAGCCTGAGCCTG
Organism: uncultured delta proteobacterium; assembly: GCA_903892415.1. Classification (GTDB taxonomy): domain Bacteria; phylum Myxococcota_A; class Polyangia; order Polyangiales; family Polyangiaceae; genus Xiheicaenibacterium. Next base: position 78,605 of record CAITIQ010000043.1, read on the forward strand.
CAACCGAAGTCATCGGCTAGCGCGCCCCGACGAGCGCGCCCGACGTGGTTCCGCGGACTAACTTTCTGCGTTTGCCGGAGTGCTCGTCCGGTAGGGGCCTTGGTCGCTCTTCGTCGGCTCGCTCTTCGCGAGCACCTCCGACCATTTGATGCGACCGGTGAGGAGCATCATGCCAAAGAGCGTTGCAATCGATAGCACCGTCACCGTGAGGCCGGTCAGGCCATCCAAGAAATGGGCAGCCGAGAAGCCTACGAGATAGAGCAGCTGCGCAAGTCCAGCCTTGAGGAAGCCGAAGCGAGCGGAGACCACCAAGCGCAAATACGTGGTCACCATGCCAACGCTGACGATGCTCGCTAGAGCAAACGCAGGTCCGAGCGGCAGCAGGTCGACGGTATAGGCGAACAACAAATGGAAGCTAAAGAAGGACGCCGCTAGAAACATATAGTTGATGGGGTGAACGTCCAGCTTCTCGAGCTTCGCCAAGATGGCGATCACCAAGAAGAAGAAGAACAGCGATAGCGGGGCCGTGAACGCGAGCTTTGAGGCGAGCTCGCCAGGTTGAATTCGTTGCGGCATCACCATGCCGATCCCGCGGTTCGTGATGATGTTAGAGAACTTCCACTCGAGCGTTGTGCCGTTGGCGCTCTCTGTTCGCGATGAGGGGGACAACGCCTCTTCGGGGAATTCGATGGCGTCGAAGTTGGTGGTCATGCGCAAGCTGAAGTCGCGAAGTGCGCCTCCGCCAGAGTTCTGCACGTACTGCCAATGGTCGAGTCCACGACTCTTGTAGTGCAGACCTACTTGCACGTCGCGAAGGCCATTGGGGAGCGGTACTACGATCTGGCCGTTCTGCGGTGCGACCGCCAACTCCTCGTCGTTGATGCTGAGTCGAAAGTCGTCATAGATCGCTGAGCTACTCGGCAGGGCGAACTGCAGGTCATACGGTCCATCTCCCTCGAGTTCGAGGTCCCAGGTACCATCAAAGGTAACGTCGTACAGGGCGAACCAACGGAGGCCTTTGAGGCGCTGGTCTAGCGCAATATCGACATTGATTTGGCTGCTCGTTGGGTCGAACGCCACCGCGTCGGGCGTCAGGGGTTCACCGTTCTTGGTTGGCTGCACCCGCGTCTTGATGATGGGTGGCTGTTGCCTATGGGCACCTCCCCAAAGGCCTTCGACCTCTTGGCGTTCGCCAGGGTCGATGGTGTTTGAGCGGTGTTCGGTGACCCCGCCCAAGAGCAGCCAAGCGAGCGAGACCGCCCCATAGATCATAGCGATCGCGAGCACACGAAGAGGACGTTCCATGCCGGGAGCATGGCCCTGGGTTGTGGCTACTACCGGGAGCTAGCCGGCGGGTTTGGAGGAGGTTTTGTGGCCAATCTGTGGCGGGGTTCGCGCTATGGTGCCGGGCGTGATTGGCGTTATCGGCGGTAGCGGCATCTACCAAGTGGACGGCCTCGAAGGGGCACAGTGGCGTGCGGTTGAATCACCGTTTGGCGAGCCCTCCGACGCTGTCTGCGTTGGTGTACTCGCGGGAGTGGAGGTGGCGTTCTTGCCGCGTCATGGGCGAGGGCATCGCGTCCCGCCCAACGAGGTGAACTACCGGGCCAACATCGACGTTCTCAAGCGTTTGGGCGTTACTGACATCGTTTCGCTTTCGGCTGTGGGCTCGCTGCGGGAGCAACTGCCGCCAGGGACCTTCGTTGCCGTCGATCAATTCATCGATCGAACGATCGATCGCAAGAAGAGCTTCTTTGGCAGTGGGCTCGTGGCCCACATTTCGATGGCGCACCCCGTTTGTGGTCGCGTGGCCGAGGCGCTGGTCAACTCCGACGCAGGCGTGGTTCGCGGTGGCATCTACTTGGCGATGGAGGGTCCTCAGTTCTCCAGCGTCGCTGAATCCAACCTGTACCGACAGTGGGGCTGCGATGTGATCGGCATGACCAACATGCCCGAGGCAAAGCTCGCGCGAGAAGCGGAGATTTGTTACGCGACGCTGGCGATGGTGACCGACTTCGATTGTTGGCACCCCGAGCACGGTCACGTCACCGTCGCCGACGTGATCGCGGTCTTGAATCAGAACGCAGCGCGCGCTCGTGAACTCGTTCGCCAGGTGGTTCCACGGCTAGCGCGAATGCGCAGCGACGGTGGTTGCCCGCACGGCTGCGACCATGCGCTCGACTCAGCGATCATGACCGCTCCGGCGGCTCGAGCGCCCGAGATGTTGCGAAGGAACGAGGCGATTGTACGACGGTATTTGCAAAAGGAGAGCACGTGAAGGAGCTTGAACAACTGGTTCGAACCATCCCGGACTTCCCCAAGCCTGGGATCCTCTTTCGCGATGTGACCACGTTGCTGCGCGACAAACGGGGGCTTCGTGCGACGGTCGAGGTCTTCGTCGAGCGCTACGCCTCCCACAAGATCGACCGCGTCGTCGGTATCGAGGCTCGCGGTTTCATCCTTGGCGGCGCGCTGGCGGTAGGTCTTGGCGCAGGCTTCGTTCCGTTGCGCAAACGGGGGAAGCTCCCCGGCGAAGTGATTGGACAATACTACGCGCTGGAATACGGCACCGACCGCATCGAGCTTCACGTTGGTGCGATCGAAGCCCGGGAGCGCGTGCTCTTGGTCGATGACCTGATCGCGACCGGAGGAACGGCGCTTGCGGCGCTCGAGCTCTTGTCACGAGTTGGGGCGGAGGTCGTCGAGGCGGCCTTCATCATTGACCTTCCGGATTTGGGCGGCGCCAAACTGGTTGCAGAACGAGGCTGCACTCCGTTCTCCTTGCTCAGCTATCCGGGGCACTGAGTGCTGGTCTCCGGAAAGGCGATGCGAACAATCTGGGTCGAGCGTCCGCTCGGCGACGTGTTCATCATCGATCAGACCCAACTGCCGCGGGAGCTCGTTCAAGCCAAGATCGCTACCGTCGATGAGATGGCCCACGCGATTCGCTCGATGCAGGTCCGCGGGGCTCCGCTCATCGGGGTGGCCGCCGCGTACGGTATGGCTCTCGCGGCGCGTACTGCACCCAGCGATGCAAGTTTGCTCGCGGCTGAGGCGCTGCTTCGGGCGACGCGACCGACCGCCGTCAATCTGGCCTGGGCGCTCTCCGAGTCGAGCCGGGCCTGGCGGGATCAGCCGATGGAGCAGCGAGCGGCGCGCCTCTATCAGCTGGCGGCAGACCTGGCGGATGCTGACGTGAGCGCTTGTCGCACGATCGCGGAGCATGGCGCTCCTCTGCTCTTGGCTCACAAGCGTGAGGGCCGTGCTCTCAACATCCTCACGCATTGCAATGCTGGTTGGTTGGCTACAGTGGATTGGGGAACGGCGCTCGCCCCCATCTTTGAACTCCATGCACGTGGGGTCCAGCTGCACGTTTGGGTCGATGAGACGAGGCCGCGCAACCAGGGCCTGCTGACAGCCTGGGAGCTAACGCAGGCGGGCATCCCGTGCACGCTGATCGTAGACAACGCAGGCGGCCTCTTGATGCGGCGCGGCTTGGTGGACGCCTGCATCGTCGGCTCCGACCGCACCGTCCGCAACGGCGATGTATGCAACAAGGTTGGCACCTACTTGAAGGCGCTCGCCGCCCGCGATTGCGGGCTGCCGTTCTATGTGGCGTTGCCTTGGTCCACCGTCGATCTTTCGATCGAGTCGGGGGATGACATCCCGATTGAAGAACGGGCTGGCTCCGAGGTGAGTGAGCTGCCGTTCGTCACAGTCGCAAATCCAGCCTTCGACGTGACGCCGGCTCGGCTCGTTACCCGACTCATCACTGAGCGCGGTAGCTTTTCCCCGGAGGAACTCAGCAGCTTGTAACGCCCTTGAGCTTGCTGAGCGCGCCGACAAAATGAAAGGGCCTCTCACCACCGTGGGTGAAAGGCCCGACCTCCACCTCTCGGTGGATACAGTGAAGGCTCAGAGCGTATCGAGGTAGGCGACGAGATCCTCGAGATCCGCGTCGGTCAAGCCAGACAGATCGCCGTGGTTCGTACCTCCGCAGGTTGGGTCGAAGCGGTCGAGCAACGTCGGGGCGCAACCATCATGCATGAACGGTGCGCGGTTGCGGATGCCTCGCAGCGAAGGAACCTGGAAGGCTCTTCCCGTTCCGACGTCCACTGTCTCCGAGTTGGTCAACTGCTCCCCACCGTGACAGCTGGCGCAAGCGGCCTTGTCGTTCTCGTAGATGGCCTTGCCGCGCGCCACAGCGGCGGAGTCTGGGTTGGCTCGGCCGGGAAGAGCTGGAACGCCACTCAGCCAATCGGTCATGGCCTCAATACGATCATCCGACTGCTCGACACCACCCATGCGCTCTACGAACACCTTCGACATAAGGTGGCTGAGGTCGGTCAAATCACCATCCCAGTGGAAGGGCGCAGTTTGGGTGATGTCGCCCTGGAGCGTTTGCGTGCGCCGCATACCAATGTCGGTGAACTGCCAAACGTGACCGTCATCACCGCCCTCCGGATGACACGAGGCACAGGAGATTGTGACCGGCCCATCGGGGTTCGAGTGGAACATTTGGTGGCCCGTGTCTCGTCGACTTTCACCGCCAAGCGCAATCATGCCTTGTTGGGTGATTGAGTTCGGGGAGTAGCGGAGGAGCAACGAGGGTTCCCGTGTCTGTACGATCACGTTCTCGCCTGCGAAGGCCACCGCGATCGGTTCCGGGCCCGCGTTGATGCGGAGTCCGTTGATCCCAGCTTGGTCACACGGATCGAACGGCTGAGTGCCTTCGGCCGGAAGTTGGCCGATCTCAACGAACCCGCTCGCTGCTGCAACGTAAGCAAAGCCTCCTTCGTCTGATACGGCGATATCCACGGGCAGCACCGCGAGCCCAACGCCTCGGCTTCCGGGCAATGCGTTGCCTTGGTCGTCGAACTGAGTAGCGGCGCCGTGAACCACGCTGGAACCACAATCAATGGAGGCGTAGTACTGCTGCGGAACCTGTTGATTGGCGTCACCGATCGGCACGGTGGCCGAACGCTGATGCACCATCAGCGCGCCTCCCGCGGCCGGAACCATTCTCCAAGCGACATTGGAAACGAAGGCTCGTTGGGAACCGGGGTGCACGTAGCCGCCGGGCCGAGCGCTGTGCTCGAGCTCGAGGTCGGTGTTCAGCGTAAGGACGTCGGCGGAGCGGAAGCTGGAAACCAGCACTCGGCGCCCAGCGCGCGTGCCCGGTCCCGCAATCACCACGTCTCGCAGATCCGGCGCGAACTCGGCGTGCGCGATCTGCTCTCCCGTCGCGGCATCGAGCTCAACCACCTCGCCAGTGGCACAGGCGATCACCAGCGACTCATCTGCTTGGTTCTCGACCGCTTGGAAGGTGGCAATTCCGCGAGGCGAGCTGCAGACTGTGTATCGGCCCTCGACCTCGCCGTTGGCAATGTTCACCGTCAAGAGCTGGTTGCCGTTGCGCAGCGCGACGTGGGCGCGCCCCGCGTGGTCGATCACCGCGCGGCCCGGCTCTTCGCCGGCGTCGACGTCGATCGCCTTGACGACGGTGTCGTTGATGAGGTCGACTATCACGACACGATCTCGATCCGGATCAGAGACGACAGCGCGACTTGCGTCCGCTGAGACGACCAGCGTTCCACCGGAGATGGCCGGCGGTCGCACCTTCGAAGTATGAACCGACTGCGCGCTCGGCGAGTCCACCACAACCTCTTCTGGAGTCGGCGGTGCAGAGGTGTCATCGCCTTCACAGGCGGCGGCGAGGATTGAAGGAACTAAGAGAAATAAGGGGGTAAGCTTTCGCATAGGGGTCATTGTCGCTCCATCAGGGGGTTTGGGAAGAGGCGCCGGCCCGCGAGAGCACGATTTCGACGGTCAATGAAATGCCCAAGACCTCCCTTGTGAGGAGGTCTTCGGCGGTGCTGCTACCGAGCTGTCGGCAGCCTGCGAAAGCTGTTCAGTACTCGTTGGGCTAACGAGGCTTAGAGGCTTTCCATGTAGGTCACCAAGTCGTTGATTTCGCCTTGGTTCAGTTGATTGATCTTGCCGTGTTTGTTGCCGCCGCAGCTCTCGTCGAAGCGTTCCGCGAGCGTCTCGGCGCAACCGTCATGCATGAACGGTGCGCGGTTGCGAATGCCGACCAATGACGGAACTTGGAACGCCTTTCCGGTGCCGACGTCAAACGAGCCGCTGCGGGTGAGTTGCTCGCCGGCATGGCACGTAGCGCATTCGGTTGCGCTGCTCTCGAACAGGGCTTTGCCGCGGGCTACAGCCGCGTCGTCGAGCTTGGGACCTGCAACGACCGGCATGGTCTCGAGCCACGAGTTGAGCGCGGCAACACGCTCTGCCGACTGGGCGAATCCGCCCATGCGGTGCTGGAACACGTTGACCATCAGGTCATCGAGGTCGGTTTGGTCGCCGTCCCAGTGGAAGGGAGCGGTGTTCATGATGTTGCCCTCGAGCGACTGTGTTCGGCGCAGCCCGAAGCCCGAAAAGAGCCAAGTGTGGCTGTCTTCACGGCCTTCCGGATGACAAGACGCACACGAGATCGTCGAGGGCGCTTCGGGGTTTCGATGGAAGAGTTTATGGCCAGAGTCGGCGCGGCTCGGGCCGCCCAAATTCAGCGTGGCGGTCCAGGTGAAGGTCTCAGCGTCGTAGAAAACCAGCGTCGATGGCTCGCGAAGCTGAATCACCAAATCCCCGCCGCTACTTTGTCCTTCAGCCGTGGTGAAGGCGACGGCGACGGGCTCCGGCCCAACGGGAAGCTGCAGTCCGTCGACGAAGTTGTCGGTGCAACCGTCGTGGCTCTGAAGACCTTGTGTACTGGTGATCACCACCATCTCGGCGCCTGCCGCTAGGGCAGCGACCGTGCCGTTGGGGTGGGACGCAAGGTCGATTGGGAGCAAGAGTCCGCCCAGCCCACCGACGCTCGCCGAATGGATCGGCTCGCCGTCATCATCGAAGCCGGTGGTCGCAGAATTGACGATCGTAATGCCGCAATCAAAGATATCCCCGCCGTAGCCGCTGCCAGAGCCGCCACCCCCGCCGCAGTCGAAACAGTCGCCGCTGGTCGTGCCCACGCTGCTGCCCGATTCATCCGGCGATACTTCGGGGTCGTTGATCACGACTTCGGTCGTGCTCGACCGTTGGTGCAACATCAGTGCGCCGGCCCCCGAGGGGTCGGGGATCATTCGCCAAGCGACCGTCGGCGAGTAACTCCGAGCGGAGAAGTCATGGGTGTAGTTCCCTTGCTTTCCGCGTCGATTGACCTTCATGTCGGGCCCGATCGACAGCACCTCCGCCGAGCGGAAGGCGCTCACCAAGAGCTTTCGCTCCTGGCGACTGGCACCTTTGACGACCACGATGTCGCGAAGGTCAGCACCGATCATGGTGCTGCTTTGGATTGCCGCATTGGGCGCTGCCCCGAGCTCCACCAGCTCCCCGCTGGCGCACGCCACGAGCAGGCTGTCCTCACTGTCGTCGAAGCTGGAGAGTGCGACTCCACGGGGGGCGGCGCAAACCTCGCGGCGACTCAAGACCTCACCGGTGAGGTTGTCCACACTCAGCAACGAGCGCGCACCTCGCAGGGCAATATGGCTCCGGCCCTCGAGGTCCTCCACCGCGCGACCGGGCTCATCCCCGGGCTCAAGCGCAATCTCGGCCACGACCGAATGCTCGACAGCGTCCACCACCAGCACGCGATCTCGATCCGGGTCCGACACAATCAGCCGCTGCCCGTTCTTCGTCGCCAGCAACGTTCCGCCCGACAGGGCCGGCGGACGCACCTCGGAGATGACGGTGCTCTGGTTGCTCGGCGGATCGACCTGAACCTGTTTTCCCGGAGGGGTGGGATCGTCGCCCTCACAGGCGGCCAGTCCTAACACCGTCGCAGGTGCAGCAAGAATCGCGAGCAGGAAGCTAAGTGGACGTTGGGTGAGTCGGGTCATGAGGTTCGGATTAGCAATTATGCGGCCAGAGTCAGCAACACGGTTTTGCTGAAGATTTGCAGGCGCCTTTACGCGATGGGCCAGGCTGAGCCAGCGCTTCGTCGATGTGCGTTTCACATTCTGCAAGCGGCTAGCCACGCCCTCGTTAGAAATTCGACAGGCGAAACAGCAACGTATTCAACGTCCGCTTGGCCCTTTCGATGTTGAGCGCACCCTCCTGTACGCAGGTTGCTCGCGACGGCCCTACGCGCTGAGAAAAAGCCTACCCAGGTTCAAGTTGCGCCACGTTTTTGTCAGGGTGCAATCAACGGAACTCTTTTGGCGCTCTCGAGCGTCTGAGCAGTCGAAATGAACGCCTTCCGTCCACGCTCGATTCGCTCAGGGTTGTCAGCCGGTGCTAGCCTCGGCCGCGTGAAGCGGGACCTCGGATTGTGTGTGCTGATGGCGTTCCTTGCGGCTTGTTCGCAAAGGCAAGATGCCAGTGTGCAGGACGCCACTGCGGTTTCCTCGAGCCGTCCAGCGAGCCCGGCCACGGCTGCCGCCAGCGCTGCGTCCGGCGCAAGAATTGGAATGAAAGGCGCGACGACTGGTGAATCGAGCGCTGAGGATGCAGGGCCGGGCGGTGTGAACCTTCCTCAGGACTTCGAAAGGAAAGAGGGAGCATCGGTGCTCGCCGCAGTGGCTTCTCCACTTCAGGGCCAGGTCCAGGAAGCTGATTTGCGGTCGGTTCTCGACGCCAACTCGCCAGAGATGGAGCGCTGCTTGCGCGAGGATACGGTGCTCGACGTCACCATGAAAGTGCGGCCTTCTGGAGAATTGTCCGAGGTTTCGGTCACAAAGAGTCAGCCCGACGTACCTTTGGCTCGCGACTGTGTCGCCGCTGTCTTGCGCAAACTTCGCGTAGGCAACGTTCGCGGTGGTGAAGCAACCGTTGTGTCGCTGAAGTTGAAGCTGCGAAAGGGGACGTTATGAGGCTCTACGCTTGGGTTGCTCCGTTCTTCTTACTGGCTTGCGCTTGCAGCGCTGCGCTTTCCGAACCTGAAGCAACCGACCAGGGGACGAAGTTGGCTGATGCTCCACCCCCACCGCCGCCGGCGCCGCCTCCTGACCATCCCAAGGAGTCGCCCGATATCGAGATAAGCCTGCTGACGTTCGAGCGGGGCGGCTTACCCGTCCTCGAGACAGACCGCGAAGAGAAAGTGGTGAGGGACCTGCGCAACCCAATCACCAAACCCCTCGACGACAAGAGCACCAAACCCAAGGACGACAACCCCAAATCAGTAGCGGCCTCGTCGGTCCAGTCTGCAGGTGGTGCGCTCGATCCATCACGCGTTCAGTCTGCCGTGGCGGCGTCGATGGACTCGTTTCGACCGTGCCTCTCGGCTGACGCAGTGGTCACGCTCGAGGCCCTCGTTTCTCCTCTCGGCGAAGTGCTCGAGAGCCACGGCGTAAACAGCATGCCCAATGACCTTCGTATGCGAGATTGCGTCTCTCGAGCCTTTCGCAAGGTTTCGCTCGGCGAGACCGGCTCTCACGACGCAACGCTCTTCCGGCTGTCGCTCTCACTGCGAATGCGTCGCTAAAAACCGATGCCGAGCCCAAGAGACGCGAGCAGTTGAACGCTCGAACTCTTGTCGTAGAACACCGTCTCGTAGCGCCCAGCTTGTAGCGTCACTGGCTCACCGGTCGCGAAGCCGATGCCGACTCCGCCAGCCAGGTTGAAGCCGAAGTCGTCGCCCCCGAAGACGGTGGAGCTGCCGATTGAAATGCCAAAAATGGGCGAAGACACGTCGGCGGTTGTGCTCTTTTGCAGTGGTTCGTCGGTGAGGACGGCTTCGAACGATTCGAAGCCGACGCTGGCTTTGGCGTAGAACCCCTCGAGGTAGCGGCCGCTGATGTAGACGAGCACACTGCCCATGAGGGCGCCGCCCGTGGTGTCGAGGTTCTCGGTGGGTGAACCGAAAATCCACGTGGTTTCGGCCTCGACTGAGAAAGGCCCCCAGAGTCCAACCTCGGTCTGGAACGAAAGACGTCGGAACAGGAGATCAAACGGGTCGAAGCGGATACCAAAGCGGCAGCAGGAGGGTTCCCTCGGCGGCAAGGGTGGAGGCGGCGGCCCGACCGGCGGTTGGTACGGTACGGGTTGATACTGGCCGTAGGGTCCATAGCCGTAAGGCGGTGGCTGCTGCGGATACGGAGCCGGCTGCTGCGGATACGGAGCCGGCTGCTGCGAATAGGGCGCTGGCTGTTGCGGCTGTGGCTCGATCCAAGCACCGGGCGGAACACCCGGGCTCTGCATCGGGCCAGGCTGCGGAGCTGGTGCGGCGGGCGGTGCCGCGGGAGGCTGCGTTTCAACGGGTGGCGGTGGGGGCGGTGCAGGCTGGCCGACGGCCGCGGTCGTCAGGGCCAGGTTAGCCAACAGGAGAAGGGCAAAAGATTGGGCTCGGCGCCACATCGGGATTCGGCACAGTACCACGACCTGGCGACCGGTCGACCTGTGTCCGATACGTCGCCTGGAAGGACTTGGCGGGCTGAGCCGAACACTGTAGCTCGTCGGCAATGCGACGCAGTTTGAGCGATATCGACCAGATGGCGCGCCTGCGTCCAGTGGCGTTGGCCGTTAACAAGCTGCCCGCCAATGAAGTTGAGCTTCGCATCGCAGCCCTCGAGCGCTTCGCCACGGCCGAACGCCGCGAGAAGCTGCTGCGGAACATCGAGCGCCGCGTGCGCTCGGTCAACGTCATCCTTGATTCCTTTCATGACCCGCACAACGGCGCGGCCATCGTTCGTACGGCCGACGTCTTTGGTCTGCAATACGTGCACGTCCTCGAACGCTATGAGTCCTTCTTGGCGGCGCGCTCGGTCGCTCGCGGTTCCGAGCGATGGGTCGACGTGACGGCCCATCGCAGCGTCGACGATATAGCGAAGGCGCTACCTCCCAAGGACGTCGAGTGGATCGCCGCCCACCCCGATGGCGAGCTCGAGCCAGGCGATCTTACCGTTTTGAAGGAGCCGTTCGCGATCGTGGTGGGCAGCGAGCGCGATGGCATCGGTCAGGATCTTTCCTCGCGTTGTCGCCGAGCGGTGCGCGTGCCGATGCGAGGCTACGCAGAGAGCCTCAACGTGAGCGTTACCACTGGCATCCTGCTCTACGAAGCGACGAAGGGCCGGGCAGGCGACCTTCCACACCTCGAACGTAGGCAGCTCTATCTGCGAGGTCTCGTGCAGAGTCTGCAGCGCGCCCACGATCTTCTCGCCGCCGCCGAGCTGCCTCTCGCGTTGACGCTGGACCCTTGATGCAGCGCAGCACTCCGGCTAGCCTCTAGTACAAAGTGAACGGCGAAGGAAAAAGGGACGGCGGGATGCCCTTCGGTGTCGCCCAGCCCGGCAGTCCGTCCAGCGCGGAGCTTTCCCGTCGGGGTGGACGTGTGCCAACCCCGCCGGTGACACGTCGCGCACTCTTGCCTCATTCCGACACCTCGCGAACCCGTCCGTCGCTGCCGAAAGTCTCGCCGCGGCCTACCCCGCTGATCGACTCGCTGTTGCAAGCGGGCACGATGCGGCCGCCGCAGGGCGTCTCGATCAGCCCCTCCATCTTTCCAACCGTGGCTGGGCGCGGCGCGGATATGGCGCGCATCAGCGAGAAGCTCGCCGGGGAAACGGTAGATCACTATCGAATTGAGAGTCCGCTCGGCCAAGGTGCCAGTGGGTTCGTATTTCGGGCGCATGACTTGCGGGCGGGGGAGCCGGTTGCGCTCAAGCTCTTCGACCGCGAGCGTATGACTCAAGATCCCGACCAGGATGCGTTCATTCGCGAGGCCGAGCGGCTCTCACGAATTGCTTCGCCGTTCGTGGTCAAGGTGGTTGGCGCTGGGGTCTCTTTGGATTTGGTAGCCTCGGTGAGGCCCACCGAGCCGCTGCTCGGGCCCGTTCCCTTCTTGGCGATGGAGCTGCTTGAAGGTGAGGATCTGCGAGCGATGTTGCAGAAGCACGGTGCAATCCCTGCGGCGGAAGCGCTCAGCCACTTGAGGGATGTGGCCAACGCTCTCGACGTTGCGCACGCAGCGAACATCGTGCACTGCGATCTGAAGCCGGGAAACCTGTTTCTGACGCAGGTCGAGGGTCGCCAAGGCATCAAGCTGCTCGACTTTGGCCGAACCCAAGTTGTTGGCAAAGGCTTCTTCGGTACAGCTTGGTACATGGCTCCTGAGCAGGTCCAAGGCGCCCCAGTCTCGCCCGCGACCGACCGTTGGGCTCTCGCGGTCGTTGCGTTTCGGCTGCTTACCTCGGAGAGCTACTGGTCCCCGGCCCCGATGTCGGACCTCTTGGCGGCGATCGTCGCTGGGCCCAAGTTGGCACCGTCGGCTGTGGCTGCAGCGCGCGGTGTCCGTGCGGCCACTTCAATTGGTCCCGCCTTCGACAACTGGTTCAAGCGCGCCTGCGACGTGGTTCCAGCGATGCGTTTTCACTCCTGCCGCGAGCAAATCGACGCTCTCACGAGCGCGCTCGAGGAGGACGCACACAGCCGAAAGGAACCGGTTCGCGGGCTCGACCTGTTGGGGACCGAGACGCTAAGACGCGGTCTCGACCGACCGAAAGAGTGAAGTGGTTGACCAAGTGAACGTGGGAGAAAAGGCGCTGATCACCGGCGCTTCGAGTGGGATCGGCCGGGCCCTCGCCGGCGTGCTCGCGAAGCGTGGTTACGAGGTTTGGGTCGCAGCTCGCAGGCAATCCGCCCTGGCTGAACTCGTGGCCGAGATCTCGGCAAACGGCGGCCGCGCCCATGCGGTCAGCTTGGATGTTTCACAACCAGAGGCCACTGAAGCGACGGTGTCCAAGCTCAACGAGGCCGTTGGTGGCTTCAATCTGGTGGTAGCCAACGCGGGGATCGGTGGGCAGCAGCAGCCGGTGGCGCGGCAAACGCTCTCCGGCGTACGCGAGACGATCGAGACCAACTTCCTTGGCGCAGTCGCGACGCTATTGCCCGTCGTTCCTTCGATGATTCAGCGCGGCTCCGGACACCTCGTCGGTGTGACCAGCCTGGCTGGAGAGGTTCCCCTGCCGACGGCCGCCGACTACGGCACCAGCAAATGCGCGTTCAGCTTCTTTCTCGCTTCAGCGGCCAGTGATCTCGAGCCACACGGCATCACGGTGACCGACGTGCGTCCCGGCTTCGTGAAGACCCCGCTCACCGACAAGAACAGCTTTGAAATGCCCTTCATCGTCGAGCTCGACCGCGCCGCCCAGATCATTGATTCGGGCCTGCGGCGCAAGAAGCGCACGCTGCGGTTTCCGTTTCCGCTCGCTCTTGGAATCGCTGCCGGTAACGCGCTCCCCACGGGAGTACGCAATGCGGTCATCCGGTCGAAGCGGCCAGCCTAGGCGCAAAGCGAACCGTGCCGAACAGCTTGTGGCAACGGGTTCGAGCTTGGCTGTGCGGCGAAAAGTCGGTCGCTCTCGCATCGACCCCAGAGCCGGAGCCCCTGAGCGAACCAAGCGACGAAGTGCTGATCGTGCCGATCGAAGCTGCGATCGATCTTCATCACTTTGCGCCGCGGGACATCCCGTCCGTTGTCGATGAATACCTACGCGAAGCCGCCAAGAAGGGGCTAACCGAGGTGCGTGTCATTCACGGTCGCGGCAAGGGTGTGCAACGCCAGCGCGTGCAGAAGCAGTTGTCTCGGCACCCCCAGGTGATCGACTTCCGCTCGGATGGGCTCGGTTCGACCTTGGTGTCGCTGCGCCCGTCGCGTCGCAGGCGGTCAAGCTAGATCACCGACGCGAAGGCGGTCCTTCACTCCTCGACGAAGTCGAGGTCCTTGCCGAACGACTCTCGCAGCGGCAGCAGCGAGACGAGTCCGATCGCGAGACAAACCACCCCGGCCACCAGGGCTGACTTCCAGACTCCCAGCGCTGGCTCGATCGCCGAGATGAACATGCTCACGAGCACGAGCGAGCCACGGACGAAGTTGGGCGCGGTGGTCGTGACGGTCGAGCGCAAGTTCGTGCCGAACTGCTCGGACGCCATCGTGACGAATACGGCCCAATAGCCGCCGCCGAGACCGGCGATGAAGCAAGAGGCGTAAAGCATGTCGGGCGAGCTGCGTCCGAGCGTGAAGTAAATGGTCGACCCGAGGCCAGCCAAGCCAATGAAGAACGCAACCGCTTTGCGACGACTCTGAAGCCACTGCGAGATGACGCCGCTCGCGAGATCTCCCAGCGCGAGCCCGCTGTACGCGAGGATGATCGCGGTGCGGCCGGTGATGGTCTCGCTGATGCCCATGTCTTTGCCGAGCTTGGGAGCACGAACCGCCAAGATGCCGATCAGGTACCAAATCGGCACACCACTAAGGATCACGGCGATGTAACGAAGGGCTCGGTTGGCGTTGGTGAACAGTGCGAAGAAGTTCCCGCGACTTACCGCCTTGTCGTTCTTGACCGCCTCAAACATGCCGGATTCGCGTACGCCCACCCGCAAGAGAAGCAGAGCGAGTCCCATCGCCCCGCCGATGAAGTAGGCCGTGCGCCAAGAGGCGAGCTTGTCTACGAGGCCAGCGGCGAGTGCGCCCGTGACGCCGACCCCGGCGATGATCGTCGCACCCCATCCACGCGAGGAGCGGCTCATGATTTCACCGACCAGCGTAACCCCCGCTCCTAGCTCCCCGGCCAAGCCGATTCCGGCGATGAAGCGCAGGTGTGCGTAGTAGGTGGTGGTCTCGAGAAAGCCGTTGGCGACGTTGGCGAGCGAGTACATCAGGATGCTGCCAAACAGCACCGATAAACGGCCTTTCTTGTCGCCAAGTACGCCCCACAGCACCCCACCGACCAACATGCCCAACATCTGAGTGTTGAAGACCCCTTCGTAGGTCGAGTCGATCAAGGAGGCCTCGACGCCCATGTCCTTGAGACTCGATTTGCCAACGAACGAGAACAGGATGAGGTCGTAGATGTCGACGAAGTAGCCCAAGGCCGCGACCAGGATCGCCAAGCGCACCGAACGCTCGTTTAAGTCTCCCGGGGTCTTCGCGCTTGCGTCGGTTGCCATCGGCTAGCTCCTCTAACAGAACCGTGCGTTGGGGGAAAAGGCGGCGTCGACAACGGGGGTTGGCTCTGGTCCACTGACGCTATGAGCTTCCTGTCGCGGCTTTGTTGCGTCGGTCTCCTCTATTCTCTCGTCTCCTGCGCCGCAGGGGATGAGCCCAACCCGACGGGTGGTAGCGCCGGTGCCAACAGCGGTGGTGGTGGCAGCGGTGGCATTGCTGCAGGGGGCCAGGGCGGAGTCGGGGGGAGCGGTGGCAGCGCGACTGGCGGTAGTGGAGGCTCAGGCGGTGGTGCGGCTGGTGGCGGCGGCTCGGGCGCTCTCGACCTGTGCGTGCTCAACGAAGGTGGTCCGTACGATGCCTGCCAATCTCCCAGCGAGCTCGATTTTGGCGTCGTATCGAGCGGCCAGCTCGAAACCCGGACCTTCCGCATCGACAATGGCACGAGCGACGAGGTGCTGTTCAAACAGACGCTGATTGACGACTCGCAGTTCGAAGTCACGGTGGTGCGTTTCGAGGAGGATCCGGGGGATCCGGGCAACTACCTGCGCGTGGAGGCAAACCTACCGCTCGCGCGCCAACCCGGGGACTCGCTCTGGTTCGAGGTCAAATACACAGCGCTTGGCGCCACTGGCCCGCTACCTGCGGAGGACGTAACCGTCAAACATGAGCTCGGTGGTTCGCCCGTCGCAGATACCGTGGTGCCGATCGTTGGCAGTGAGTCGGGCTGTCCTGAAGGTCTAGGTGCCTGTGATGGTGAAGCTGGAAATGGCTGCGAGACCAACACCAACACCAGCAATGAGCACTGCGGCCAATGCGGTATGCCCTGCGATCCGGGTGGTGGCACTGGGCAGTGCGTTCAAGGCGTATGCACGCTCTCCGGCTGTGATCCGTTCATGGCCGACTGCGATCTGATGGCCGGCACAGGCTGTGAGACCAACTTGCTCAATGACGTGATGAGCTGCGGCAAGTGCGGTAACAGCTGTGAGAAGGCCAACACCGTGGCTTTCTGCAACGGCGGAAACTGCAACGTCTCGGGTTGTCTAAACAACTACGGTGATTGCAATCTGATGCCGGTGGATGGCTGTGAAACCAACCTCGGACTATCCATGTTGCATTGCGGCGGCTGCAACCTCCCGTGCGCGCTGCCCAACGCCTCGGAGATGTGCACGCCCAACCTGATAACCGGCCTTGGGGTGTGCCTGCTTGGGAGCTGCGATGCCGGCTTCGAGAATTGCGATCTCACCGCGGCCAACGGCTGCGAAGTCAACACCGACACCGACGTCAACAACTGTGGAAACTGTTTTTCGCCGTGTGCCTTCGACAACGCTGCGGAGAGCTGCAGCGGCGGCTCGTGCGTGATGGGCATGTGCGACCAGAACTTCGGCAACTGCAACGGCTTCACCGCGGACGGTTGCGAGTCGAACTTGCTTACGGACAAAGACCACTGCGGTACCTGCGCGGTGGACTGCGACAACGTGTTTGCGAATTCGGTGACCAGTTGCCAGGCTGGTGGCTGCCAAACGGCAGGCTGCCTACCCGGGTACTACGATATTGATGGGAACGCCGCCAACGGCTGTGAGTACGCCTGCAGCTTCATCTCCGCGACTGATAACCCTGATGACGCCTTCACCGACAGCAACTGCGACGGGATCGATGGCAACCTGAGCGATGCGATCTTCGTCTCGACGGGGGGCAACGACGCGAATCCCGGAACCAAAGCGCTACCCGTCGCTACTGTGTTAACGGGCATCGCGCGGGCGCAGTCGGGCGGGCAATCGCGTGTGCTGGTGTCCTCGGGCGTCTACGTTGGACGCGTTTCGCTGGTGCCGGCCATCTCGATTCATGGCGGTTATTCGGCCACGAACAACTGGCAGCGCTCATCGCTCTACATTGCCGAAATTCGATCCTCTGCGGTCTCCGGTGGTCGGGTGACGGCGCTGGACGGCAACAACATCATTGCCTCGACCACCGTGGACCGCATGACGATTCGCACCTTCGATACCTCGGTAGCTGGCGTGTCCAACTATGCTGTTTATTGCAACAATTGCGATGGTCTGACGCTGAAGAACAACACGATCACCGCGGGTGACGGCGGCAACGGTATCCCTGGATTGGGCGGGAATGCTGGGACCTCCGGTGGCAACGGCGGCAATGGCAGTAACGGCAGCTGCGATACAAACGGCCCCGGTGGTCCGGGCGGCGGTGGTGGTACCTCCGGGTGCTCGCGCACGGGTGGTGGTGGTGGACAGGGAGGTAGCGACGACAACGACAACGGCTCGCCCGGCGGTCCTGGCGTCGGCGGTACCCTCGGAGGTTCTGGCGGGGCCTACGGCTCGACGGGGCAGCCAGGCAATGACGGTACGAGCGGGAACAGCGGCAACACTGGGTCTTCGGGGAGCGGCGGAACAGGCGGGAGCTTGGTGTCCAACCTGTGGACCTCCAACTCGGGCGGCACGGCTGGCAACGGTACCAACGGCAACGGCGGTGGAGGCGGTGGAGGCGGCGGCGGCCAAAGCTGCTTTGCTTGCGACGACGGCCAGGGCAACGGCGGCGGTGGTGGCGGTGCTGGCGGCTGCTTCGGTACCGGAGGTGCTGGCGGTGGCGGCGGTGGCGGCTCGTTCGGCGTCTTCCTGATCGCGTCTGGCGCAAGCGTCACCATCACCAACAACCTCATCACCAGCGGTAACGGCGGCGCAGGCGGCAACGGCGGCGACGGTGGTACTGGAGGTGCTGGTGGTAACGGCGGAAACGGTGCCGTGACCTGCACCGGTGAGGTTGGTCGCGGTGGCGACGGTGGAGACGGCGGCAACGGCGGCAACGGTGGGCTCGGCGGGGGCGGTGCTGGCGGTCCTTCCTACGGGATCTACCGCTCGACCACGACGGGCGTGATCTCCGGCAACACCGTCAACGCTGGAAGCGGCGGCAGCGGTGGTCTGGGTGGAAACAACGGTTCGGCTGGGGCGAGCGCGAATCAGCTGTAGGCCCAGCTACGCTCCACCACCGCCAAACTCGGGCTTGGGCCGCATAAGGCCCAAGCTACGGCTCGCTAGGAAAGCAGCGCCACCGGCGGAGGGATGGCGCTCGCCGTTCGATCCACTGCGTCGACGAGGATGTGTCCGTCCTCCTCGCCAACGAGCGCGACCATCCCGGGTCTGAGTTCTCCGCGCAGCAGCATCTCGGCGATCGGCGCTTCCACCAAACGAGCGAGCACCCGTCGCATGGGCCGTGCACCGAGCTCGGGCTGAAAGCCGCCGCTATCGAGCAATACGTCGAGCGCTGCTTCATCGACCTCGAGCCGCATGTCGCGTGCTTCGAGCATACGACTGAGTTCGAGCATCAGCTTCCTTGCGATCGAGCGGACCTCTGGCCGCGACAGCGGCGCGAAGAAGAGCACCTCGTCGAAGCGGTTGAAGAGCTCGATCGGGAGGGCCTTCTTGGCGGCTCCGATCGCCTTCTCGGAGAGTCCCTGGGAGGATCCGCCGCGCTGACCGCCGAAGCCAACGCTGCGGCCCGACAACGCCTCAGCGACGTCGCGCGAACCAAGGTTGGAGGTGGCAAAGAGTATGGTGTTCTTGAAGTCGACGCGGCGGCCCCGGCCATCGGTGAGGTGCCCTTCGTCGAGCACCTGAAGGAAGGCGAGCAGCACGTCGGTGTGGGCCTTCTCCAGCTCGTCGAGCAGGATGACTTGGTAGGCGCGCTTTCGAACGGCCTCGGTGAGCTGCCCGCCGGACTCGTGTCCAACATAGCCAGGCGGTGCACCCAGCAGGCGTGCCACCGAGTGCGCCTCACCGTACTCGGACAGATCGATCCGCGTCATTGCCTCGCTCGAACCAAACATGACCTCGGCGACCGCCTTCGCGGTCTCGGTCTTGCCGACGCCGGTGGGACCAAGCAGCAAGAAGGACCCGAGCGGGCGCTTGCCGCGCAGACCAACGGCTGACTTGCGCAGATGACCGGCGATGGTCTTGACGGTGGCTTCGTGCCCAATCACCAGTTTCCCGAGGTGCTCTTCGAGCGCCAACATGCGCTGGCCATCGCTCTCGAGCATGCGGGTCACCGGCACGTCCACCTCGGCTGCGAGCGCTCGGGCGACGTCCTCCGGCGTGATCTCTACATCTGCCCCGAGGTCTTTGCGGCGTGCTCTCGCGGCCGCGAGATCGAGCGTCGCGATCGCTTTCTCGGGCAACGAACGACCTGGGAGGTAGCGAATCGTCCAGCTGACCGAAGCGGCGATCGCCAGATCCGAAAAAACCACACGATGGTGTTTCGCGAACGAGGGAAGCGCGGCCCGCGTCATCAAGAAGGCTTCCTCCTCCTCCGGTTCCTCGACGAAGATCGGCACGAGTCGGCGTGTGAGCTGAGCGTCGCTCTCGACCAGCCGGCGGTACATCTCCGGCGTGGTGGCCGTGACGAAGCCCACATCCGAGCTCGCGAGCTGCGTCTTCAGCTCGCTCACGATGTCGTCGGAGGCGCCCAGTAGATCGTGCAGATCGTCGATGAACAAGACCGCCCCGCTGCGCTGTGCTCGCAGTTCCTCGAACACCGTACCCAGTTTGTCGGCCAACGCTCCGCGCGGGCCGGAGGCGAGCAGCGCTCCCAAGCCAATCTCAAGCAGCGGGCGCTTGTGAGCAGCGAGCGGCGCCGCGAGCGCGCGAATCAGCGTGCTCTTGCCAACCCCGCTCGAGCCGATCAGCGCGACGGCGTTTCCGTTGTGCTTCGAGAGCGTGTCGAGCGCGCGCGCAATCTCTTCGTTGCGGCCGACGATGGTGGTGGCGGGTACGGTCGCTGCACGCAAACTGAGCAGGGTCGGCGGGACGGCGGTGTCGGCGACGGCGGGGCTCGTTGGCGCAGGAACGTTTGGCTGTCCGTCGCGAGAGCTTGCCGGAGGGGCGGCGTCGGGCTTGCGTGCTGGTTGCCTCCCGCGCAGCTTGGTTCCACCGTCGCTGGGGTTGGGTTGTTCCATAGGCTTGGTCTCAGCGTTGCTTGGAGGCGGTGTCGAGGGGCTCGCACTGCGCTTCGGCTGTTGAAACAGCGGCACGACGCGAGGCGCGTTGTGGTTCGGCAGCTCAGGCTTGAAGCGCGGTAAAACCGGCACCATCGAGGCAGCGCGCGCTTGTTCGCCTAGCGTCGAGACCGCCCGCCTCTGCGGCAACACGCCCAGCGCGAGTGCCAGCGCAGCAGTTCGCAGGCGCGAGGTGTCGACTCCGGTGAGCGAGAGCGCACGGTGGGCTGCAAGCTGTCGTTCGGAGAGCAGCGCAACCAACAAATGCAACGCGTTCGGCTCGAGGTGGGTCATCTTCGAGTCGGGGCTGATGCTAGGCTGTCCGCGTTTTCCCTCGTCGGTGGAAACGGGGCCGCGTGCTCGCTTGGCGACGTCTTTGGCTACACCCAAGCTCACGGCGATCGGATCTGCCAGGCTCTCGTCGAAGGAGCGGCCCGCCTTGAGCAGCGTCTCTTCGTCGAGTCCGCGCGTTGCCAGGAGCTCCTGCGCTTGCCCCGGTCGGCCAGCGATGGCGGCAAGCAGGTGCACGGTGGTGGGCCGCTCCTTGCGAGCCGAAGCTAGCTCCAGTGCTCGCTTGCGAAGGGTGGAAAGTTCGCTCTCCGAGCGGTCGGTCCGCGTCACGTTCTGGCTCCGGGCGTATTCACCTGCTCGAGGTCGCACAGACCCAAAGGTCGGGCCAAGTTCCGCCCAATCGCGGGAACCGGGCACTCTTGCGACCATGGCTTGCCTCGCGTGCCAGGTTCTCTTAGAGCGCAGCGATGAAGCTCGCGTTGGTCCTCTCGGTTGCTTTGCTCTCGGGTTGCGTCGTTACGGTGGATGATGGCGACAAGTCTCCGCCTGATTCAACGCCCACGGACGTTGCGCCGGCCACTGCGACCGCAACGGCCGCTGCCACAGTCGCTGCGACGGCTTCCGCCAGTGCCCAACCAACCCTGCCCAACTTTGGTAAGGTATGCACGCGTGCCGGCTGCACGGGCGCCCTCAACGTCGCCGTCGAAGGCGGGGACAAGCTGGCCAAGGGTAAGTACCTAATCGAGATCGAGGCGGACGGTAAGAAGGGCTCATGTACCTTCGCCGCCCCGGGGTTCTGCGGCGACAAGGCGCCGAAGTGTGGTGGGGACGTAGAGGTCAGCGTGGTCACTGCCGGTTGCGACAAGGCAAGTGAAAAGGGCGCAGCTCCCGCCGTCATCAGCGAGCTCAAGCTGCCCTCTTCTCCCAAGGCAGCCACCATCACCGTGTCCCGGGATGGCAAGAAGGTCGGCGAGTTGAAGTCAGCCCCCCAATACAAAGAAGTACGCCCCAACGGCCCAGATTGTGACCCTGTTTGCAAGCTGGGCGACGACAAGCTCACGGTTCGCTGAGCGGCGCGAGCAATCCGAGCCAAACACGGCGCCTCCACAAAAGCAGGCGAAGGCGCCGTGCTGGGGTTTCATTCCCTACGTTGATCAGCTTGGACTTTCGTCGGGCACGCCTTTCGCGTAAGGAGCCCTCACCGCCAAAAGACTGGCGGACCCTTCCGAATGAGGCGAATTGTGAAAAGCCGCCGGCTATCCTCGAGTATTTGCGCAAGTATCCTTTGCCTGGCCGTTCCCGGTTTGGCCACCGCACAGGAAACTGCGCCTGCCTCTGAGCAGGCTGTGACCGTAACTAAGGTGGCTTCTGCCGCGCCTCTAACCGCTGCTGGTGCTTCGGTGACCACGGGCGTTGCCCCCGCACTGGAGGCGCAAACTCCTCCGGCTCCCGGCGCTGACACGGTGCAATGGGAAGACAGCTGGGAGCCTTGGAACACGGGGGGGGAAGAGGCAGGGCTTGGTTTTGCGTTCTTCGGTCATCTCGGCTTGAGCCATCGCTTCAATGACCCTCCGGAAGCTGTGAGCGAGATCAACTCGCGCACCGGTCTTCGCGTCGGAATCACCGGTATCTTCCGGCCCATCCGCTGGTTCGGCTTCGGCGTCGGCTATGAGCATGCAGATCTCGAGCGCGACCGAACCGACGTCGACGAGGTCTCATTCGACAACACCTATCGTGACCTCAATACGTTGTGGGTGGACGCTCGTGTGTACCCCCTTCGCTTCGATCCGTTCGCGCTCTACGTCAGCATCGCCGGCGGCCCGTCGTGGCAAAGCCTGGACACCGACAAGGTGCTGATCGACGAGTCGGCCGGCGGGCAAGCTGTTGGCACCCGTTGCTCCGGCAGCGACTCCGCGGCGTTCGGAATGAAGGGCGCAGTCGGCGCTGAGCTGGCCCTGCAGTCGGGCGCGCTGTTCTGGGCTGAAACTGGCCCCGACTACATGCTGCTCACGGATGAAACGCTGGACGGCTGTGATGTCGGCGCAGGGGATGCGGCGATCTTCGGCTTCCGCGCTGGCTTCGCTGTCGGCTTCGAGAAGACGCGTTTGAAGAAGGAGCTGCCTCCTGCTCCGCCCAAGGATCAGGACCTCGACACCATCCTCGACGTCGATGACGCTTGTCCGGCCGTGGCTGGTCTGCCCAACGCCGACAAGGCCAAGAACGGTTGTCCGCCGCCGGTCGACACCGATGGTGACGGTATCTTCGACGAGCTCGACGCTTGCAAGGACGTGCCCGGCATCGCCAACGTTGACCCGGCTAAGAACGGTTGTCCGCCACCGAAGGACACCGACGGCGACACCGTCATCGACGATATTGACGCTTGCAAGGAGATCCCCGGTCTCGTGACCACCGATCCGGCAACCAACGGCTGCCCCGGTGACTCTGACGGTGACGGTTTCCGTGACGATCAAGACGCCTGCCCGCAGGAGAAGGGCGTCGACGACGCTGATCCGAGCAAGCGCGGCTGTCCGAAGCTCGTTCGCGTCACCGCGACCGAGATCATCATCCTCGAGCAGGTTCAGTTCGACACTGGCAAGGCCACGATCAAGCCCGCCAGCGACGCGCTGCTGGATTCGGTCGCCGCAGTTCTCAAAGAGCACCCCGAAATTCGCAAGGTCGAGATCCAAGGCCACACCGACAACAAGGGCTCCAAGCCGCTCAACAAAACGCTCTCGCAGAACCGCGCCAACTCGGTGCAGAAGGCGCTCGAAAAGCGCGGCGTCGAGAGCGCTCGTCTCACGGCGAAGGGCTACGGCCAGGACGTCCCTGTTGCTGACAACAAGGATGAAGAGGGTCGTGCAAAGAACCGCCGCGTGCAGTTCTTGGTGACCGAGAAAGCACCGCCTGCACCCAAGAACGGTGCTCTCCCTCTCGTTCCCCCGGCTGGAGACCCGGTTTCCACTCCGCCCACCCCCGCCGTCGACCCGAAGGCCGCACCGGTAGCCCCGACCGACCCGAAGGCCGCACCGGTAGCACCGACCGACCCGAAGGCCGCACCGGTAGCACCGACCGACCCGAAGGCCGCCCCGCCTGCACCCAAGGCGCCCGCGCCCGCTCCGAAGTCGCCCGCACCCAAGGCGCCTGCGCCCGCTCCGAAGGCACCCGCGCCTAAGAAGTAGTTAGACGGTTTCGTTCGCAAGCCCCCAGTTCTTCTCCCCGAAGGACCTGGGGGTTTCGCGTTTCTTCGCGCTAAGGTGCGCCGATGAAGCTCGTTGCTTGCGTGGCGCTTGCTGGCGTCGCCAGCTGTTCTTCGGTTCCCGCCCTCAACCAAGAGCAGGCCCCTCGCGCGAGCAGCTCCACCCCCGTGGAAGCTCCCGTTCCTACGGCGCCGCCTTCGACACCACAAGCGTCTGTCATGCCACCCTCAGCTGCGGAAGCTGCCCCAGCGATTGCGCATCCTGGCTTGCTGGATCCAAGCAAGGCAACGGCTCAGGCACCCGCGCGTTTCACGGTAGAGTTTGAAACCACCGCGGGTTCGCTGAGCTTTGCTTGCACTCGCAGCAACGGGCCCTTCGGCGCCGACCGAATCTTCAACCTGGTGCAGATCGGTTTCTTCAACGAGGTCGCTTTTTTTCGCGTGGTGAAGACGCCACGCCCGTTCGTCATCCAGTTTGGCATCAGTGGTGATCCCCGGGTCAGCCGTGCGTGGCGCAAGCAGACCCTCGCGCCGGATCCCGTCGTTACCTCCAACAAGAAGGGCACCATCACGTTTGCGATGGCTGGTTCGCCCAACACGCGAACCACGCAGTTGTTCATCAACTTGGCCGACAATACGGCCCTCGACGCGATGGGGTTTGCACCAATCTGTGAGCTGGTCGGGGAGAGTGATGCAACGATTGCGCGCATCAACGGCGAGTACGGTGAGCTTCCCACCTCGAAGCAGGCGGACCTGCAAAGCGAAGGGAGCCGCTTCCTTGCGCGCGAGTTCCCCAACCTTGACTTCATCATTCGCGCCAAGGTTGTTCCGGCGGCGACGCTGTAGCGTCGCCTACTGCGGTATCAACGCAACGTGGCCCAACGCCCAGCTAACTAAAATGCGCCCGTAAGCGTGAGCCCGTTCATCGTTGGCAAGACCCGCAGCGAGGTCTCGCTCTGCGGCTCTGCGTCCTCACTCGAACCGCCGGTGAAGATGAACAGCAAGACCGTCGTTGCAGCTCCGGCCGCCGTGATGCCGATCATCACATCGGTCCCAACGGCAAGGCTCGAGGTGCGTGATTGCGCGTCGGCGATTGCCGTCTGGTCTCCCGGAAAGGTCCCCAGCGCCTCGTCGAGGTCACTCTGAGCAGACAGCGCCAACCCGCCGAGCACGCCGGTAACGATCGCACTCGCGCCGGTGACACCGAGCGCGATGAAGGCTGCGTAAGGCGGGGCGGGCTCGGATTGAGCGGGTAGGGGTTGCGGACCGATCGGTTGAGGGACGGGTTTTTGCGCGGTTGAAACGAGCTCCAACTTCACCTCGACGGCGTCAGTGCCAGCGATCTCAATCGCTCGACGGGCCTCGGTGAAGCCGCTCTTGGTTGCCACGATCCGTCGCTGCCCGACGTTGACGACGACCGCCTTCGGCAGGGGCGAAGTTCCAACGGCCACGTCGTCGATGAAGATCTCGGCGCCCTCGACGTTGGTCGTGACGGTGATGCGACCGACGGTCTGCTTCAGCTCATCGATCGAAGCCTGGACCTCCTTCTTTCTGGCCGCCGTGACCTCATTGCCACCTTGCAGCAGATACTCCTCATAGGAGGTCAGTGCTGTTGCGTAGTCTTTGAGCTCGCGTGAGGTCTGGCCTAGATTGTAGAGTACGTTGTAGTTTGGGAATAGCTCGTAGGCGCGTTTGAACTCGACCCAAGCGGCGGTGTAGTCACGGGCCTTATAGAGCTTTACGCCCCGACGAAAGCGCTCGCTTGCCTCCTCCTGCTGCGCAGCCGTCGGCTCATCCTTCGCCTGCGCAAACGCGGGCACCGGGCTTGCCGCAAGGCCAAGGCCAAGCGCTACGAGACTCAGCCAGACACTGCGGGGTCGCAAAGAGAGGTTCTTCACTTCTTCTTCTTGTAAGGGTCCTGCTCGTCGATCCCGAGCGGCTGCTTGCCGTTGGTGTTGACGGGGAGCGGGCCTGGCAATCGATTGGGTTGTGCGGCAGTTGGGCTTGCGGAAGCGCTCGCGGCCGCCGTTTCTGGAACCAAGACGATATCGAGCGTGACGTCCTTCTCGAAGCTGACCATCAACGTCTGTGGCGCGAGCCCCGGCGCATTGACTTCCACGCGGTGCATCGAGCCGTCACGCGGGACCTGCGCGGTGAACGGACTCTGCGACAGCGGAACCCCGTCCAACTTGGCTGTGGCGGCCGCAGGAGCAAATGTGATCTTGAGCTGCACGCGATCCGAAGCTTGCGCGCTCGCCGTCGCAGCGTTCGCCGACGTGGTTGTGGCGGCGCTGCTGGCGTTCTCGGTGACCTTGCTCTCGTCCTTCATGCCGAGCACCACCACCAAGAGCCCACCCACTGAAAGCAGCGCCAACACGCTCAGCGCACCCAGCAGCAAGGCGGCCTTCGACCGGGGTCCGTTTGGGGGCGAGCTCAAATTGGCGCCCCCTAGCGTGCCGAACGTCTGCGAGACGGACGAACTCTCGACGGCCCCGGCGAAGCCCCCTTGGGGAAGCGAATTGCGCGGTCCCTCGACGCGCGTTACCGGTTGGACGTCGGGCTCCTGATTGAGCGTTAGCATGGGCAGGGCCTGCGCCGTCTCGCGCAGCAGCTGCTTCATTTGCTCGTCGATCACGCGCCGAATTCGGTCGCGCTCCTCGGAGAACAGCTGGCTCATCAGCTCAGCGACCTCCCGACTGCCGACCCGCCGACTGAACCGATCGAGGAAGGCCTCGAGTGCGTCGCGGAACTCGCGTGCGGATGAGTACCGTTCGTGCGCTCGATGAGCCATGGCTCGATCGCAGATGTCCGCCAACTCCGAGTCTGCGTCGGGCACCACTTCGCGAATGCGCGGCTCGGTGCCTGCCAGCCGCTTGGCAAACACAGCGGTCTGGCCATCCCCTTGCGCAAACCTCCGCCCGGAGATCGCCTCCCAAAGCATTACGCCGACGCTGAAGATGTCTGCGCGGGCGTCCACCGCGTCTCCGCCTGCCTGTTCCGGCGCCACGTAGGCGAGCTTCCCTTTGAAGACACCGCTCTGGGTCGTACTCACGGCGCCATTCGCTTTGGCGATGCCAAAGTCGACGAGCTTTACCTGGCCGTCATACGTGACAAACACGTTCTGCGGGCTGATGTCACGATGCACGACATTGAGCGGCGTCCCGTCGAAGTCTGTGAGGGTATGGGCGTAGTGGAGCCCCGCCAACATATCGGCCAGGATCCGAACATGAACGTCGAGCGGCATGAAGGAGCGCGACGCCTTGCGCAACACTGCATGCAGCGGTTGCCCATCGAGGTAATCCATCGCCAGGAAGTGGCGGCCGTTCTCAACGCCTACCTCATAGGTCTGCACGACATTGGCATGATTGAGGCGAGCGGCGAGCCGGGCCTCATTCAAGAACATCGCCAAGAAGTCGCCGTCGTTATCGAGCTCTTCCTTCAGCAGCTTGAGGACGAGCAGCTTGTTGAAGCCGACGGGGCCAGCCGCGATGGATAGGAACACCGTAGCCATGCCCCCTTGGCCGAGCTTGGCGATAATGCGGTATTTCCCGATGCGGTCGGCTTGCATGACTAAAGAGGCGTGGGCCCTACGAGAACGTACGAGATTGTGTTCGCGAGAATCTGAAAACTTGATTCACCAATGTAGGCGTCGTCCGCTGCGCGAAAGGCCTTTACGACCGGACCTCCCGGCAGGAGGTTGAAGTAGCCACCAAAGCCGTCCTTGTCGGTGGCGATCGCGTTGGGCGGGAGTACGGGGGCCTGGTTGATGAGGTAAAACGGGACAGCCACGTCGTCTGCGCTGGGCACGTCGAAGCTAACCCCGGAAACCGCTTCGCGGTTGCAGTCGATGGCCAGCGCTATCATCGAGCCACGCGTCGGATCGGCCTCGCTCATGGCCAGCGATGCGAGCCCTGTGTACTCCATCGGCTTGAGTAGCTGAATCTGCTCGACGGTCGGAGGCTCGATCAGCGGGCGCCCGACGTACACCCGCGAATCAACGATTCCTGGATCGGTGATTCGGACAAACCCGTCGAAGCCCTCAGGTACCTCGACCTGCACGACCCCGTCGGCTCCTGGGTTGATTCCCTTGGGGTACTTCGGGTCGTCGCCGGTGCAATTCACGTCGAGCTTGTCGCAGACGTCGATCACTGCATCGGAGCTAATCGGTGCGCCGCCGATGGCGTAGACCAATCCGATTGGGAAGGAGACGGTCTTTGTAGGATCTGGCTCGGGCTCTGTAACGCTGCCGAGGCAGGCCCAAACCGGATCGATCTCCTCGGCTTCTACGCACACCGACTCCGAGCACACCGCATTCTCGAAGCCCCTGGCAGTACAATCCGCATCTGCGGCGCACTGCTCCTCGGAGGGCGAGACGATCGCGTTACAGCCCGCGCACAGCGGGAAGACGAGCAGGAGCGGACGAACGCGATGCCACACATGACGAGCGTAGCTTTTTGGCGGCTCGATTCAAAGAGAAGGGCAATGGTTCGGGTGAGAGAAGCCAAAGCGTGCGAGCCCAGCCCGTTGGGAGCGGGCCCGCAACGCCTGCGCAGGCCTAGATCGACTGCTTCTTCCGCTGCCGTTCTTTCGCTCGACGTAGCTTGCGATCCTCTTCGCTTCCCACGCGCGCAAGCACATGCACCGCGCTCGGGCGGGCGATCTGGTCGCCTTTGCGCGAGCGCTCCTTCGCGCGGTCGATGAACTTCTGCTGCGAGCGAGGTGCGCCCGGCCCCGCCGGCACCCGCTCATAGGTCCCGTCTTGGGTCAGCTGCCAGGTCTTCGCCACGTCGCTGAAGGACGTCTCGCGGATCTGCTCGACCTCGCGTTTCATCCGCTCGTCGAGGATGGGTGTAAGCACCTCGACGCGACGATGGAAGTTGCGCGGCATCCAATCGGCGCTGGAGAAGAAGTATTCAGGCGCACCGTTGTTCTCGAAGCGGAAGAGCCGAATGTGCTCGAGGAAGCGGTCGATCGTTGCTTGAACGGTAATGCGCGAGGACAGGCCAGCGATCCCCGGCCGCAGGCAACAAATGCCGCGAATCCGGAGCTGAATCTCCACGCCCGCCTCGCTCGCGGCGTACAGCGCATCAATTACGTCAACGTCGACGAGCGCATTCATCTGCGCGTAGATCGCGGCCCGCTTTCCGGATCGCGCATTCAGCGTTTCCCGGCCAATCAGACCTAAAATGGCCTCATGTAGACCGAGAGGCGCAACTACCAGCCGGTTCCATTTCTCGGGGGCTGAATAGCCAGTTAGCAGATTGAACAGACTGGTGACGTCCGCCCCAATATCGGGGTTTGCGGTGAATAGACCTATATCTGTGTAAAGCCTGGCTGTACCGCGGTTGTAGTTGCCGGTGGAAAGATGCACATAGCGACGAATGCGGTTGTTTTCGCGGCGTACGATCAAAAGCGCTTTGGCGTGCGTCTTCAGCCCCAAGAGGCCGTAAATCACCTGCACGCCGCTCTGCTCCAGCGTGTGCGCCCAGCGAATGTTGCTGGCCTCGTCGAAGCGCGCCTTCAGCTCGACGATGGCCGCGACTTGTTTGCCGTTCTCCGCGGCGCGGGCCAGCGCTCGCACAATCGGTGAATCACCGCCGGTGCGGTAGAGCGTTTGTTTGATCGCCAGCACGTCCGGGTCGTCGGCCGCCTGATTGATCAGCTCAACCACCGGCTCGAAGGATTCGAAGGGGTGATGCAGCAGGACGTCACGCTCACGAATGACGGCAAAAAGGTCTTCCTTGTCCTTTAGCGGCGACGGAGTGTGGCCGTGAAAACGCTCGTCGCGATGCTCCCGCCGCTGGTCTCCCTCGATCACGGCGACCAGATCGCCGAAATTGAGCGGTCCGGAAACACGGTAGACATCGTGTTGTGGGTCGATGTGGAGAGCCTTGCACAGGCGCGAGACGCTGGCGTCGACGCCCTCGCCCATGCCAATTTCGAGCCTCACGGCGTTGCCCCGATCGCGCCGTCTCAACTCCGCCTGGATGGTTTGAAGAAGGTCTTCACCCTCTTCCTCGTCGATCTCGAGATCCCAATTGCGCATCACGCGGAACGGGTAGGTCCCGCGCAGGCGCTTCTCTTGGAAGAACTCGTTCACGTGCCGCGCAATCACGTCCTCGAGCAGAACGAAGGCTCGCTCCGCGCCGGGCACGTGCACCGGGATCAGACGGTTGAGCATCGCCGGCACTTGGATCACGCCAAAGCCCGCGAGCGTCTCTGCGTCGCGGGTGAGCATGATGCCCAGGTTGATCGTCTTGTTGCGGAGATGCGGGAAGGGATGGCCAGGGTCGATTGCCAGCGGCGTGAGCACTGGGAAAACCTCAGTGCGAAAACGCTCATCGAGCGAAGCGAGCTCGGTAGGCTCGAGCTCCTCCGGCCTGACGATCACGATGCCGACGCGTCGCAGTGCCGGCGACAGATCGGTGTTCCAGAGCCTATATGCTCGGTCCACCAGAGCATGGGCGCGCACGCTGATCGCCGCGAGTTGCTCTTCGGGGGTCAGCCCGTCCGGGGGCAAATCAGCGACCTTCTCGCCCCGTTGAGCCTTGAGGCCCGCCACGCGGACCATGAAGAACTCGTCTAGATTCGAGGAGAAAATGCCTAGAAACTTCAGCCGCTCAAACAGCGGAACATCCGGGTTCTCGGCTTCGGAGAGCACGCGCGAATTGAACTCCAGCCATGAGAGCTCGCGGTTGAGGTAGTGCGAGGGATCTCCCGAATCCAGCTGGAAAACAGCTGAAGGTACCGGTGTCGAACCAGGCGGCTCGCTAGCAAAATCCAAGTGGGCACGCAGGCTATCGGCCTCACGATGATCAGGGCGCACGCCGCGAGCCTAGCATCCACTCTCCACGCTGCGCGATTTCGTTGTGCATTCATGGTTGCCGCCGTCCCGATGCATTCCCAACGCAGTTGGTTTAAGAGGGCCCATGCGAAAGGTCTTCGCC
The DNA here is from genome assembly GCA_903892415.1 of uncultured delta proteobacterium. Lineage (GTDB taxonomy): Bacteria > Myxococcota_A > Polyangia > Polyangiales > Polyangiaceae > Xiheicaenibacterium. The sequence goes on from CAITIQ010000043.1 coordinate 108,985, forward strand.
CCGCTCGAGTTTCAGTCGCTGTGCGAAGAGTTCCGCGCCTCGGGCAAACGGGTTGGTCTAGTTCCAACCATGGGGGCTTTGCATCGGGGCCACGCTGCTTTGATCGAGGAGGCAGCCCGCCGCGCAGACGAGGTCGTGGTGACCGTCTTCGTTAATCCGACCCAATTCGGCCCAGCGGAGGACTTCGCCAAGTACCCGCGAACGTTGGACGCTGATATCGAACTTGCGCAGGCGGCCGGTGCGAGCGTGGTTTTTGCTCCCTCGGCTGAGGCCATGTACCCGCAAGGAGATGAAACCCGGGTCAAGCTCTCGTTGCTACCGCGCTTTCTTTGCGGAGAGGTGCGGCCCACTCATTTTGAGGGTGTATCGACGGTCGTCGCAAAGTTGTTTTCGCTCGCAGGTCGTTCGGTGGCTTGCTTTGGTCGCAAGGACTACCAGCAATTGAAGCTGATTGAGCGAATGACCACCGACCTGTTCTTCCCCGTGACGGTGATTGGAGTCCCGACGGTGCGAGAGGAAGATGGCTTGGCCATGAGCTCCCGCAATCGCTATCTCGCGCCTGAGCATCGCGCGAAGGCGCGCGCCATTCCCCTGGCCCTCGATCGAGCTGTTGCAGCGTATGCGCAAGGTGAACGTAGCGTGGCGCGGCTAGAGGCCGTTGCGCGGGAGGTCGTCGCCAGCGAGGTGGACTCGGTCGATTACGTCACCGTTGCCGACTCCCAATCGATCGAGCTGCTGCAAGGTGAAGTAGGGGAGCGCGCGCTCTTGGCGCTGGCTGTGCGCCTTGGCGGCGCGCGCCTGATCGACAATGTCGTGCTCGGAGAAGAGGGCTCTCCCTTGCGAGGTGCGTCGTGAAGAGTGGAACCTTCATCGTGATCGAGGGGATAGATGGCGCCGGGACGACCACCCAGATGGAACTCTACGCTGCCTATCTTCGGTCGCGTGGGATCGCGGTTCACATAACGCGAGAACCCTCTACCGGGCTTATCGGCACCTTCATTCGTTCGATCTTGAGCGGGAAGGCCGAGTTGGCCTCGTCTCCTTCGTTCGACGTGATGGCTCAGCTTTTCGCTGCCGACAGGCTGGATCACGTGCGAGGCGAGATTGAGCCAGCGCTCAACCGCGGGGAGGTGGTGATCAGTGACCGGTACGATCTTTCGAGTTTGGCGTACCAATCGGTCGCTTCGGATTCCGGGTTGCAGGCGCACGAGGTGGTGGCTTGGATCCGAGGGTTGAATCGCTTTGCGCGTCGGCCTGACGTGACGCTGGTCGTGGATGTTTCAGCTGAAGTTGCCGCAGAGCGTAGGCGACAACGTGGTGGGGTCGAGGACCTCTACGAGACGCTCGCGCTGCAAGCGCGGCTAGCCAAAGCCTACACCCACGCTGACGCGTTGGTTCCCGGAGACAAAGTTGTCCACGTCCACGGGGATGGGGACATTGAAAGCGTCGAGGCAGCCATACGCTTGGCTTTGGCGCCCTTCGTTGGTCTCTCGAGCGAGCCCTGAGTGTTATTCCGTTACCTGCTGATCGCCGCGGTGCTGTGGGTTGCCTGGCGCGCGCTCTCGAAGAGTAAGCTGTTCGCTCCTACGAAGCGCCCCCGAGCCGCCGCTAAGCGGCAGGAGCCCGAGCGCCTCGGCGGTAAGCTCCCGCATGAGATTCTGGGGATCGAGAGCGGTGCCTCGCTAGACACTGCGCGAGAGGCCTATCTCGACCTGGTCAAACAGGTGCACCCGGATACTGCCGCGAGCCTTTCACCTGAACTCAGGCGCCTGGCTGAGGCCCGAACCAAGGAACTCAACCGGGCCTTTGCGCTGTTCAAGGAGCGCAATGCTGAGCTCGGTAACGGTGACCCGAGCGATCGTCGCTAGGTCACCCTCGAGCCGAAGGCACGCGCTAAAGGGCCCCTTCAATCGCGCTCACGACCTCTTTGGCGTCCGGCAAGGTACGAGGCGAGAACCGATTCAAGACTTTGCCGTTGCGAGCGATCAAGAACTTCTCGAAGTTCCAGGCAATGTCTGCTCCGCCACCAGCTTCACTACCAATTAGGAATTGGTACAACGGGCTGCGCTCGGCGCCATTGACGTCCTGTTTCTCGAGCAATGGGAAGTCAACGCCGTAGGTTGCACTGCAGAAAGACGCGATCTCTCCAGCGTTCCCTGGCTCTTGACCCAGGAACTGGTTGCACGGGGCGCCAACGATCAACAAGCCTCGGTCGCGGTATTGGTGATAGAGATTTACGAGACCCTCGTATTGAGGGGTAAGTCCACAACGGCTCGCAACATTGACGACGAGCAGCACTTTGTCGTTAAGCTCTTCGATCGGCAGCGGGGTGCCGTCGAGCCGCTTGAAGGTGATCGCGCCAAGCTCGGTGGGACCGCCCTCGGGGGCCTTGCCGTAGACGGCGCGATTGACGACGGCGGACGCTGCTTGGGCGACTTTCTTGAACATGGCTAAACTCCTCTGGGAACGCGCGCACGGTAGCACTTTGTAGCGGCTTCGGGCCGGGCGACGAGGCAAATGTCTACGTCAACGGCCCGTCGCGCGCGAAGGCCTTGCTCGAGGTGGGGGCACTCGGGTCTGATGTCGACAATGTCCTTCATCGCCGAGGCCTCGATCGTCATTGCTGCTACGCCCGAGGCTGTCTTCGACAAGCTTGTCGACCACCCTTCGTGGCACGCTTGGATGCCGGCCACTTTTCGACCGGTTGGAACTTCTCGCGGGCCGCTGCGTGTTGGCGACAAGTTGCCCATGTACATCGCCCGTCTACCCGTGGTGACGCCCATCGAGGTGCTCGTGGTGGACCGAGCCGAGGAGATCACCTGGGGCGGAGGGAGCCCCCTCCTGCGGGCTCGCCATCGCTTCCTGTTCGAGTCAGCTGCTGGGGGCACGCGTGTGCGCTCGGTGGAGACCTGGGAGGGCGCGCTGGATTGGGCGCTGAAACCAGTGATCAAGCGCGTGGCCGAGAAGATCGCCAAGGATCAACTCGAGGCTTTGCGCAAAGCCGCTGAATAGCTGGTCCTGAAGCTCGTTGCAGGAAACGAGGCCGAAACATTCGTTCGTTATATGAAGAGGCGTGCGACTCCTTCTCACGCATCGAAGTCGATATGTTTACGAGACCCCGGCGGCACTTGGCCCCCATACCGTGCGGCTGCGGCCCGCAACGCACGCCAAGGCCAAGATTGAGTCGTACGCCCTCGTGGTCGAGCAGCCATGCGCTGTGCGCTGGCAACAGGATCCAGCCGGCAATCACGCTGCACGACTGACCTTCCGCGCAGGCGAGCGCGTGCCCTCCCTCGACCTTACGGTCGAACTGGCGGTAGATGTTCGGCCAGTCAACCCGTTCGACTTCTTCGTCGACCCGCGCTGCAAAGAGGTCCCGTTTCAGTACGCGGAGGATCTGCAGAAGGACCTGGCTCCAAACCTCTCGACGGACGACCCAGCGATCGCAGGCGGACCAAAGCTCGCGGCGTTTCTGGCCGAGCTCCCGCGCACAGGCCCGACGGTGGATTTCGTGGTGGCCGTCAATCGAGCCGTCAACGCCAAGTTGCGCTACGTGATTCGCGAAGAGACCGGCGTTTACCTGCCGGAAGAGACGCTGACGCGCGGGGAGGCAAGTTGTCGCGATTCAGCGGTATTGCTGGTTGCAGCCCTGCGCTCACGCGGACTCGCCGCTCGCTTCGTGAGCGGCTACCTGGTGCAACTCACCGACGAGGGCATGATTCCCGATGAGCCGCGCGGCGTGCCCAAAGACGTTGTCGACCTGCACGCTTGGGCCGAGGTGTACCTTCCGGGCGCTGGTTGGATTGGCCTCGATGCAACCAGCGGTCTTTTATGCGGGGAGGGGCATATCCCATTAGCGTGCACGGCAAGGCCCTCGTCTGCGGCTCCGATCGAGGGGACGAGCGACGTCGTTGCTTCCCAGGTCAGCTTTGATATGACGGTAACTCGGCTGGGTCACGAGCCCCGCCCGACGGCCCCATTCACAGAAGAGATCTGGACGCAGCTCTTGTCGGCGGCCGATCAGGTAGATGCAACGTTGGAGGCCGCGGGTGTTGCGCTGACGATGGGCGGGGAGCCAACGTTTAGCTCTCGCCTTCACCCCGAGAAGCCAGAATGGAACGGCGCTGCGCTCGGTGAAACCAAGTGGTCCCAAGCCTTGCAGTTCGCCCAAGCGCTGATTCCGGATCTCGCGCCCGGAGGCCTTTTGCTGCACGGATTCGGTAAACACTATCCAGGAGAGAGCCTGCCCCGCTGGGCGCTCGAGGTGGTTGCTCGCCGAGACGGCGGCTCGCTGGTCAGCGAGTCAAAGTCGCGGTCGAAGGTCCAGCCGACAATCCACGATGCCGAGCGACTTGCGCTGGCCTTGAGCTCCGCATTGGGTCTCGAGGCTGGTTCAGCGCAGCCTGCGTTCGAGGACCCATGGCACTATCTGCAGGAAGAGGCGCTGCTGCCAGTAGGCGTCGATCCCCACTCCGTCGATCTGGCTTCGTCCGAGGAGCGACGTCGATTGGCGTCGGTGTTGGAGCGAGGGCTGAAGACCCCCGTCGGTTGGGTTTTACCGCTGGCGCCGGCCGTTCCCGCCGGCTGGCTCACGGCGCGCTGGCTCTTCCGCCGCGAGCGACTCTACCTAGTACCTGGTGATAGCCCATTAGGCTTGCGGCTCCCGCTGCGCTCGATCGAAGGGGAAGGCCCGCCAGAACCGGAGGAGGAGCGATGGGAGGGGGAGCGTGACCCGAGGCGGTCCGACGACTCCGAACAGCTCAAGGTCGAGACGCGCAATGCCGCGGCCCCGGCTCGTGGGCTGCGAACGGCGCTTTGTGTCGAATTGCGTGCCGGGGCGCTGTTCGTCTTTCTCCCGCCACAACCGAGCTCCGCAAGGTTCTGTGAGCTTGTTGCAGCGGTGGATCGCTGTGCTGCCGAGCTCGGATTGAATGTTGCCTTCGAGGGCTACCCGCCGCCCAAGTCTCCCGAGCTGTTCCACTTCTCGTTGACCCCCGATCCGGGGGTGATCGAAGTGAATATCCCGCCGACAAGCAACTGCCGGGACCACGTCAAACTCATGGATAGCGTCTTTGCTGCGGCCCTTGCTTCGGGGCTCTCCGCAGAGAAATACCAGTTAGACGGCCGGCAAGCGGGGAGCGGTGGCGGTAACCATATTACCTTTGGTGGGCCTACGCCCTTGGCGAGCCCGTTCTTGCGAAGGCCAGACTTGCTCGCGAGTCTGATCACCTTCATTCAGCATCATCCGTCGCTGTCCTACCTATTTAGTGGTCTATTCGTTGGGCCCACTTCGCAGGCGCCCCGCGTCGACGAGGCGCGCCTTGATTCGCTTTACGAACTCGAGATCGCCTTGGCCAAGGCGCACGAGCCAGCGACCAACCCGCCTCCCTGGCTGGCAGATGCGCTCTTTCGGCATTTGCTCGTCGACCTGACGGGCAATACCCATCGCAGTGAGATCTGCATCGACAAGCTCTTCGACCCACAGAGCTCCTACGGGCGCCAAGGCATCGTCGAGCTGCGTGCCTTTGAGATGCCTCCACACGTCCGCATGACGCTGGCGCAAACGCTGCTACTGCGATCGCTGATCGCTTCCTTCGTCAAGCAGCCCTACCGCGCTCCGCTCGTGCGCTGGGGACAGCTACTGCATGACCGCTTCCTCTTACCAACGTGGATTTGGCGCGACTTCGAGGAGGTGCTGGCTCACCTCGAGCGCGCGCAGCTCGGGCTCCCTGCAGAGGCTTATCGGGTATTCCTCGAGCACCGCTTTCCGGTGGTTGGGGTGATGGAGGTTGGGGACCTCTGCTTGGAGCTGCGTAACGCCATTGAGCCGTGGAACGTTCTTGGCGAGGAGCTTGTTGCCACCGGCACCGCGCGCTTCGTGGATTCATCGATGGAGCGAGTCGAGCTGCGCGTTACGGGCTTCATCCCCGAGCGTTATCAGGTCATGGTCAACGGCCGGGAGCTCCCGCTGCGTAAGACGGGACTTGCCGGCGAATACGTCGCTGGGGTGCGTTTTCGCGCCTGGGCGCCGCCCCACAGTTTGCACCCGCATCTTGGCATTCACCATCCGCTGCGCTTTGAAGTCATCGATCGCTGGGCGAACCGTTCGCTCGCAGCCTGCGCCTATCACGTTTGGCACCCCGAGGGCCGCGCGTATGACTTACCGCCGCTCACCCGCTTCGAAGCGGCGGCGCGTCGCGCACAACGCTTTACGATCGAAGGCCCCACCTTGCGTCCGGTGCGAGTCGCCCCGAGCGCGATGCATCCTGACGCTCCTCATACGCTCGACCTGCGAAGGTTCTCCATGGACCATCCCATCCCTGAGCCCACCGAGTTCGAGGAGGTGGTGTGATGGCCGTTGCCCAGTCTGGCGACCTGTTCACTCAGTATCAGCCAATCGCTGGAACCTGGGATGAGCTCTTTGATCAGCAACGTGCGATCCGCTCGGAATTAGTAGGCCCGCTGCGTTCTCTCTTGGCGACAAAAGCGAACCATCTGGCACGCTCGCAAGCCTTGGCGGAGCTATCGCTCCTGCATCAAGGCGTGACCTTCTCCGTTTATAGTGATCAACGCGGCGCCGAGAAGATCTTCCCCTTCTGCTTGGTACCGAGGGTCGTCACCGCCGCAGACTGGACGGTGGTGGAGCGCGGACTCGAGCAGCGAATTCAAGCGCTCCAGCTTTTTCTTGATGATGTGTATGGCGAGCAACGCTTCCTGGCCTCTGGGACAATCCCGGCGGAGGTCGTGCTCGGCGCTAAACACTATCTGCCTGGTTTGCGCGGGCTGCGGCCTCCGCGTGGGGTCAGAATTCACGTCGCCGGCATCGACTTGATCCGCGACGGCAATGGGGTATTCCGCGTACTGGAGGATAACCTCCGTACGCCGTCGGGCGTCTCCTATGTGATTGAGAACCGCCTGGTCACCAAGCGTGTCTTTCCCACCATCTTCGCCGAAGCACGGGTGCGGCGCGTGGACGTCTATCCCGCCAAGCTCGCTGAAACGTTGCGAGCCGTGGCCCCCGAGGGCGTCGAGGATCCGCTGGTCGTGGTGCTCACGCCAGGCCCGTTCAACTCCGCGTACTTCGAACACAGCTTTCTCGCGCGCACCATGGGCGTCGAGTTGGTTCAGGGCAGCGACCTGACGGTGGAGGACGACTGCGTCTACTTGCGAACCACGCTCGGCCTGCGTCGCGTACATGTGGTCTACCGGCGTATCGACGACGCCTTTCTCGACCCGGAGGTCTTTCGCCCGGATAGCCTGTTAGGCGTGCCAGGAATCATGCGCGCGTGGGCCAAGGGCAATGTCACTTTGGCCAACGCCCCAGGCAATGGCGTCGCGGATGACAAAGCGGTGTGCGCCTTGGTTCCAGAGATCATTCGTTACTACTTGGGTGAGGAGCCAATCCTCGCGGACGTGCCAACGTTCGTTTGCGCGCGCGAGGATGACCGGCGCTTCGTCTTGGAGCATCTCGAGGACCTGGTAGTGAAGGCGGTAGACGAGGCCGGCGGCTACGGAATGTTGATGGGCCCACAATCGACGGCGGCGGAGCGCGACGAGTTCAAGCGGCGGATCGAAGCCTCCCCTCGTAGTTACGTCGCCCAACATCGGGTGGAGCTCTCGAGCTGTCCAACCTGGGATGCCGAGCGTGGCAACTTGGTTCCGCGGCGGGTCGATCTGAGGCCCTATATCTTGACCGGGCCGTCGGGGCCTTGGGTGTTGCCCGGAGGCCTTACGCGGGTCGCGCTGCGCGAGGGATCGTACGTGGTCAACTCGAGCCAGGGTGGCGGGTCGAAGGACACCTGGGTGCTTTCGGAGGAACGATGATTACCCGGGTCGCCGATCACTGCTTCTGGCTGGGTCGCTATATCGAGCGCACCGAGAGCACGGCGCGGCAGCTGCAGGTCACGAGCTCGATCGTGCTCGACGCCGAGCTGCCCTCGTCGCGAATATGGCCGCCACTCGTCATCGTCTCGGGCCAAGAGCAGGACTTTGTTTCACGCTTCGGCAAGGACGCGCTCGGGGAGGGCGAGGCGGTGCAGCGTTATCTCGTGAGGGACGAGGAGAACCCCGTGTCGCTCGCTCGATCGATCGTCGCTGCGAGGGAGAACGCTCGCTCGATTCGTGAGGTCGTGAGCCTCGAGGTTTGGCAGACCATCAATGAACTCTACGTGTTCTTCCACTCCGAGGAAGCGGCGCGAATGTTCGAGGATAATCGGGATGCCTTTTACGGTCGCATCCGTAAAGCGACTCAGCTCGGGCTGGGGCTGCTGCGCAGTACGATGCTCCACGACATGCCGCTGGATTTCATTTGGCTCGGCGTTTCACTCGAACGGATCAGTCAGACCGCGCGGCTGCTCGATGTCGAGCATCACGCCTTGTCGGCGGACTCAGCGGAGCACGCAGTGCTCGAGACCGGCCTCTGGCTCTCGCTCTTGCGAGCCTGCTCGGGGTTCGAGGCGTTCATGAAGCGCAACCGAGGTAAGGTAAGTGGGGCCAGCGTGGCCGCGTTTCTGATCAAAGAGGCGCAGTTCCCGCGCTCGGTGCTCTATTCGACTGACTATGCCCGGCAACGGCTCGCCGCGATCTGTCTTGCGGCACAGGGGCAATCGCACGTCCCCGGCGCCGCTGCGCTGCGCGTATTGGCGGAGCTGCAGTCCTTCATCGAGGGCCTGTCGTTGGAATCGTTGAGCGGCGGTGGGGTTCACGCGGCTCTCACCCACGTCGTCGAGCAGGTTCACGAAGTGTGCAACTCGATAGCAGAAGAACTTCTTAACGCGGGGCCTCGGACCCAGCTGCAAAACCAGTCGCAATGATCGCCGCTCCGCGGTAGCTGTTGAGAGGTCATGCCCAACCTCTTCGCGATGTCGTTCGAAGGCACGCTTGCCCCCTCGTTCGACCTTCGGTGTCTGCAACCTGGCCGCAAACATCCCGATGGTTGGGGCATTGGCTACTACCCCGGCGGTGAGCCCTCCGCCTCGGTGTTCAAGGAGGCCGCGCCGTCGAGCGGCAGCATTCGAAGTGAGTTGGTCAAAGCCTGGGATCACCTCGCTTCCTCACTATTTGTGATTCACATTCGAACGGCGACTTGGGGCCAGAACAGCGACGCAAACACCCAGCCTTTCTCGCGGTCCTATGGCCAGCGGGACTGGCTGATCGGACACAGTGGTAGCTTGCGTGAGCGGCTGGTCAGCGAGGGGCGCTTCGAGCCTGTGGGCTCGACCGACACCGAGATCATCTTCTGCGACTTACTCGAGCGGATTGAAGAGTCAGGCTGGAAGTCGATCGGCGCTTGTGATCTCGAGAGGCTCCGCGCCGAACTCGAGGACCTCAATTGTCATGGCACGCTCTCGCTAGTCATCAGCGACGGTACGGACCTTTTGATCTATGCGGATGCCGGCGGGGACGGTGGTCTCTATCTCTCGCGGTTGTTGCCACCGCTCGGGGATACGTTGGTGTTCGGTGATGACGAACTGCAGGTGGACCTCACGCGTCGCGGGGAGATCTCCAGGAAGGGCGTGGTGGTCTCCTCCTCGCCGCTCGAGCGGGCAGACGGCAAGCCCATGGAGTGGACCCGAGTCCCACCCAGCCACCTGATCGTCGTGCGCCAGGGCGCCGTCATTGCCGAGATCGGTGGAGATAGCTGTGCACCCATGACCTCGACCCGGACGATCCGGCCGGTGCAAGAGTCGCCGCAGAAGGCCGAGCCGCGTTCCTACGAGATCATTCACAGCACGGTTTATCGTTATAAAGTAGCCGTTGAACGGAGTAGCCACCTGCTCAAGCTGACGCCCGCCCACACGCGGCTGCAACGGGTCCGCGAGCACTCGATTGAGCTAATGTTGGACGGCAAAATCTTCGAGGGGCGGCAGATCGACTTTGACGATGTGTTTGGCAATCGCGCCCGCCGACTCTTGATCGAAAAGCCGTACAAAGAGCTTTCAGTGGTCGCGCGCTCCAAGGTGGACCTGCTCGACACCGATCCGCTGGTGTTCAAGCCGCTGCATGCTCGAAGGGCGATCCCGCTGGTGTGGATGCCGTGGCAACGCGAGATGATGGCGCCCTACTTGCTACCGGAGGAGCTGCCCGAGACTCAGCTTCAGGAGTTGGCCGAGTACGCCATGACCTTCGTCGAGCGGAACGACTATGACCTCATCGGTACTGTGCTCGACATGAACCGGTCGATCTTCAAGGAGTACAAGTACCTTCAAGGGACAACCACGTTGGCGACCACCGCGTTTGACGTGTATGCGAATCGTCGTGGAGTGTGCCAAGATTTTACGAATCTATTCATTTCGCTGGCGCGGCTATTAGGTATACCTGCGCGCTACAGCTGCGGTTACGTGTATACGGGGCCCAAGGCCGAGAATACTGCACAATCGGAGGCCTCTCACGCCTGGGTGGAGCTCTATCTACCGGAGGTCGGTTGGGTGGGTTTTGACCCGACCAACGGCGTACTCACGCAAACGGAGCATATTCGTGTTGCCCATGGCCGTAGCTATGTCGACGCGACGCCTACCTCCGGGACAATCTACGTGGGCGGTGGCGCGGAGACTCTCCAGGCCTCTGTCCGTGTGGAGCCTATTGCGTAACAGGGGCTGGTGCCGACACCGGCGCGAGCTTCGGCCACGGGCAGTGCTCCTCCAGTGAACGGGCCAGTGACAGCAGCAGCGCGTCTTCGCCCCAGGCCGCAGCAAACTGCACGCCGATTGGCAAACCACTCGCGCTACGGCCGAGCGGCAGCGAGATCGCCGGTGCACCCGAGGCGTTTTGAATGGGCGTGAAGGGAGTAAAGGTTCGCAGGCGGGTGCGCACCAATTCATAGGGTAGGTCGGTCGCCAAATGGCCGATGGGGAGGGCGGCTGAAGCGACCGTGGGGCATACGAGCACGTCGAAGCGGCGGAACAATTGGGCATACGTCGCCTGAAAGCTGCGCAAACGAAGGCTCGCTTCCGCGCAGACGCGTGGCTGCTCGCGAAACGTTTGCGCCATATGCAACGTCCAGGGTTCGAGCTTTCGCTGGTCGAATCCGCGATGCAGCATGATGCGCGCGGTTACTTTCTGAAGCCACGCGGCCAAGCCCCAATAAAGTAGAAAGTCGTCCACCACCTGTGCGGCAAATGGGCAGGCGAGGCTCTCAACGTTGTGGCCGAGCTCTTCGCAGCTTCGTGCGGCGTCGAGCACGCTGTTCTTCACGTCCTCATCCACCGTGGTGCCGATCGGAGAGTTGACAAATACGCCTATTCGCAGCGCGCGCTCCGGCTTTGGCGGAACCACGCCCAACGCCTTTACTCCCCGCGGCGGGCGGGCTCGCTCGATATGCTGGTAAAAAGCGATTGTATCGCGGACGGTCCGGGTCAGAACGCCGTCGGTGGCGATGTTGACGGGCAGCAAATTGGAGCCCTCCATGTCAAGCCTTCGCCGGGAGGGCTTGAGGCCCACGAGCCCGTTGACTGCTGCTGGGATGCGAATCGAGCCACCGCCGTCACTGGCATGCGCGAGCGGTACCACCCCGGCTGCGACAAGACACCCAGCTCCCCCCGATGAGCCGCCGGGACTGCGATTGGGGTCCCAAGGGTTTCGACAAGGAGCTTGGGACAGCGGCTCCGTCGCAGCGATTAGTCCAAGCTCCGGGGTTGCGCTCTTGCCCAAGGTAACGAAGCCGAGATCGTCAAAGCGCTCGGTGATGGGGCTGTGCTTGCGCGCAATGAAGCTTCCGCTCGCGCGCGAGCCCCATTGCGTTCGTAGCCCTTTGACGTGCGCCAGGTCTTTGATGAAGGTCGGCACGAAGGCGAAGGGGCCGCTGCGGCCGGTTTCCGCGGTGGCCTGCGCGAAACGTTCGGCTACGACGGCTCCGAGGTGCGCGACCTCTTCAGCACGCAGCCGCGCGGCCTCGAGGACCTCTCGAGGACTTACTTCACGACTGCGGAGCTTATCTGCTGTGAAAACGGTATCCCAGTGACCGAGTTCCACCGCGAAGCTGGAGGGGACCACTGGTTTTGATGCCGTTCGCTTTGACGAATTCGCTCAGCCGCGACGCCGACGTCGGCTGGCGAGCGCCAACAGCCCGAGCAACGCACCTCCACCGAACCAGGAGGGGCTGCTGCTGAGTGCGTTGCTCTGGCATGAGAACAAGCCGCCACCCTGCGGGAACGCGTCCTCGTTGCCGCCGCCGGAGCCGCCAAGCCCGCCGGTCGCGCCTTCACCGCCTTGGCCGCCCAAGCCACCAGCGCCGCCGCTGCCGCCGGAACCACCCGCTCCACCAGCGCCGCCCTGGCCCATCTCCGGAACGTAGGTGATGGAGTCGATCTTGCCGTTGAAGACCTCATTGGTCGGGTTGTCGTTGATGCAGATTGTGTAGTTGTACTCCCAGATCGGCTTGATCACGATATTGGAGGCTTGCGCTGCCGTGACCTCGAGCGTCAGCTCGACCTCGCGGCCCTGGTTGGTATCGATGTCTCCCATATCCACACCCGACTCGAGGGTGGGTAGGGTGACCGTGTTGCCGTTGATGTCGCCTGCGGTGCCGTTGGTGGAGAAGCTCGTCAGTGCAACACCGTTCGGCAGGTCGAGCGTGAAGGCGACATCATTGGCGGGCGCGCTACCTTCATTGAGGATGTTGGCCGTTACCGTGAAGGTATCCCCGAGGGTGACGCTGTCTTTGTCAATCGAGGTGCCGGAGTTCTCATAAAGGAACTTCGGTGCGTTTACGTCGATGGCGATGCCGGCGAGCACAGGCATGTAGCTGTCGCTGTCCGTCTGGGTGCGCAGCACGGCGCTCTCTTGATTGGGCACGAGGTGGCCTGCCGCGCTGGTGAGCTCGATTTGCGCGACGTCCCAGCCTTGGCGGGCCCCCGAAACATTGTTGGTGTTTTGGGACGGAGTGGCGTTGGTGTCGGTCGTCTCGTGGTTGCTCGTGCCGAACGACCCTGAGGTGTCCACCAAGCCGTCTGGGCCGTTGATCTGCGAGCAGAAGAAGTTGTTTACCGGGTTATTGGGACCGGACAGCAAGATGAAGCTGGGGTCTGCCACGGTCTCACCGATGGCGAGCTGGTCGCCTACGCGGTTCGCGTCGCCCTCGAGCGTGGCGATCGCGATCTTTCCCTCGATCGGCGTAGTGGGCGGAGCACAGAAACCGGAGACCGGGTAGTCCACGGTGGAGTCTTCATCGACGAAGAGACCCCCGACGAACACACTCATATTGCGGATCGGCTCACTGTCGTAGCGATAGGAGACAATCAGCGTCCAACCCGCGGCGTTCGTCGTGTTGGTGGCAGCGCTTTGCGTGCCCGGGACACCTTCTACGGTGTAAGCACCACTGCCGTGAGTTTGGATGAACTGGGTCACCTCGTTGCTGCGCATGTAGTAGCGAATCGGGAAGGACCCAGCTTCATTCACGGTCACTCCGGTACCAGCGTCCGGTGAAACAGTGATTTGATCGCCGTCGGAGGAGAGCGTCACCGAGGCGCCGAGGTCGGCGAGGACGTTTTCATCGCCGTATTGGAAGCTGCCACCCCAGACCAACTCGGCGTAGAGCACCGAGGCTTCAACCGGTAGGGCGAGCGAAGCAGAGGAGCCGTTGACCGTCCAATCCGAGGTTGTGTTGGGGCCCCAAGGGTTGGCCACGTTGGCCGGCACGTTGTCCACGCTGTTTGGGTCCAACGAGATGAAGGTGCCAATCGCGTCCTGCGTTCCCGGCCCATTGAGTCCGGTCTGCTTGGCGAGCCCGAGCGTATTTCCGGCCGCAATGACGTTGCCGGGTTGGGTGGTGCCGAAGCGGAGCTGTTGTGCGGACGCCTCAAAGGCGAAACCGAGTGCGCCAACAGCGACGAGCGAGGCAAGGGCCGAACGAGAGAGGAACGCAAAGCTCATGGCCTTTCGGTAGTCGCGGGAAGACGGGCGGTCAACGCCAGCATTGCGGGCTAAGTCGTTCAACTCGGGGACTTGGGTGGTGGTTTGACCCACCCTGGCGCTGACTTTCGGTTGGAGCGGCAGCCCCTTCCTCTTGCCAGCTCGCAAGCTGCCTCGTACTAGAACGGGCTCCATGCAATACGTCGATCCCAACCTGCCGCGTCACATCTTCGGGTGGCATTCGCCGAACCTGAGCCTCGACATGCCCATCGTAAGCTACGGCGAACGAGGTCACCCGCTACTGCTCTTCCCCACCGCCCAAGCTGACTTTCTCGAGAATGAGCGCTTCTTCTTGATCAAGTCGATCGAGCCGTTGATTTTCGCCGGCAAGGTCAGGGTCTTCTCGATCGACAGTATCAACAAGCACGCGTGGATGAACGATGACCTCCACCCCTTGGAGAAAGCGCGGCGTCAGCGGCTCTATTCGCAGTACATCGAAGAAGAGGTCGCCCCGCACATTTGTCGCGTCTGCGGAGATGTTCGCATTGCCACCAGCGGCGCCAGCTTCGGCGCGTTTCACGCGGCCAACACCCTGTTCCGACGGCCAGATCTGTTCGACACGGTGATCGCGATGAGCGGCTTCTATGATTTGGAGCCCGGCTACACCGAAGGCCACATGAATGACGACATCTACTTCAACAATCCGGTGTCGTACTTGTCGAATCTCCATGGCCGCGACCTCGACCTGTTGAAGCACCACACCCAGATTCACATTGTTTCCGGTCGGGGCGCCTACGAGGCTCCGCATCGCTCCGAGCAACTCTCACGAGTGCTCTCGACTCGTGGCATCGCGCATAACCTCGATCTGTGGGGCTACGATGTGAATCACGATTGGCCTTGGTGGCGCCGTATGCTGCCGCACTACATCGGCGAGCGTTTGGGCTGGTGAGTCTGCTGCGGTTGCGCAACGTCCCGGCGCGAGACGCGGTTCGCTTCTCGGCGCTGGGCGGCGCAATTTCGCTATCGCTGTGCGCTACTTCGGTATCCGCGCAAGAAGAGCCTGCTCCGGCCCCGGAGCCGGGCCCTCCAGCCGATCCACCGGGGTTGATTGTAAGTCCACCTGGCCCAACCTTCTCGGTTTACGACGACCCGATCCTGGTGACCGTCGAGGGGGATAAGGCCCCGGCGGGGGCGTCTTCGCTCGGCCGTAAAGTGATTCGCGAGATGCCCGGCGTGCTAGGGGACCCCTACCGCGCGATCGAGGTCGAACCAGGCGTTACCCCGGTTGCCAGCGGAGTTCCCTTCTACTTCATACGAGGAGCACCGCCGGGCAATATCGGATATTTTTACGATGGTATCGCCGTGCCAATGTTGTTTCACGTTGGTGCTGGGCCAGGCGTGATTCCCCCGAGCATGGTCTCGCGGGTCGAACTGCACATGGGCCCCTACCCAGCGAACTTTGGAAGGCTCGCTGGGGCGATCGTGGACGCCGATGCGGCCCCGGCCCAGAAGGAATTTCGCGCGGAGGGCGTGTTTCGTACGGTCGACGTGGGCGGGCTGGTCGAGGGGCCCTTGCCCGATGATCGCGGTAGCTTGTTGCTCGGAGGCCATTACTCGGTAGGAGCTGAGATCCTCTCCGCCGCCGTCCCTTCGATCGACCTGCGCTATGGCGATTACCAAGGGCGAATGACGCTGAAGGTCGACGATACGAGCCAGTTTTCGCTGCTTACATTCGGCTCTTACGACTATCTCGCGACGGTCTCCG
Organism: uncultured delta proteobacterium; assembly: GCA_903892415.1. Lineage (GTDB taxonomy): Bacteria > Myxococcota_A > Polyangia > Polyangiales > Polyangiaceae > Xiheicaenibacterium. Next base: position 124,598 of record CAITIQ010000043.1, read on the forward strand.
ACGACGTGAGGGACGTCTTGCTCGATTCGGACTTTCATCGCGTCGATATGCGATTCACCAAAGAACTCGCAGGTGGCGGGTCCGCCCGCGTGGGCGCCACGCTAGGGCTGGATCAATCGCGGGGGCTCGGCGTCGAACAGGCGAGGGACTACAAGTTAGCGAGTCGCGCAACCCTGTCGAAGCCGCTCTCGGACAAGTTGCTTTTGCGTGGTGGCTTCGATCTATCGCTCGACGGCTATGACGTGACACCCGGCGGCACCCAGGAGTGCACGACGTTCGTTTGCAGCGACGGGCTCCTCGGCGCCGACACCGAATCGCAACTGGGAGAGGCCTTCGAGGTGCTCTTCCCTTCACGCTTCGACCTAGCGATGGGAGCCTGGATCGACACGCTGATTGTGTTGGGAGATCGAGCAACGCTGACGCCGGGCTTGCGCTTCGACTACTTTCATTCGGACGGTAATAGCGACTTTGCGATCGATCCAAAGTTGACCGGTCGATTTGGCATCACCGACGCTTTCCGGCTGGTTCCGTCGGTGGGGCTCGCATCTCAGTTGCCCGGCTTTCCACCGTTACCCGGACTACAAATAGGAGGGATTCCAGGTGGCTTGCAGCGCTCGTTGCAGACCAGTTTTGGCGCCGAAGGGGAGACTGGGCCTATCGACGTTAGGGGAAGCGTCTTTCGCCAGGCGACGTTCAACCTGACAGACGCCATCGGAAAGAATCGCGGCGGTGGGTTCGGCGCTGAGCGCTTTCTCGACCGCTCGACTGGAGACAGCTACGGCTTGGAGCTTTCGGCGCGTGGCGCACTCTCGCGGTCGATCTTTTTCCTGGCGTCCTACACGCTCTCCCGCACCACCCGAAGCGACGAGGGGCGGGTCGTGCCGAGCGCTTACGATCGGACACACGTTGCGCAGGTCGCGTTTCTCTATGACCTCGGCAAGAACTGGAAGGCGGGGCTACGCAGCCTGCTCTACTCCGGCTTTCCGGCGGAGGAGGTTTCAGCTGGGGATCTGGCGTCCAACCCCGACAGGGTGAAGCCGTTCTTTCGGCTTGATGCCCGTCTGTCGAAGCGTTGGATCTTTGGTGAGCGCGCCTACGTCGGGCTGGTGTTCGACATGCAGAACGTGACGCTGGCGAAAGAAGTGTTCGACGTTACCTGCGAGGACGGCAAGTGCACCCCGCGCGAAATCGGCCCGATCACGATACCAACGTTGGTGTTCGAGGCTGGTTATTGAGCCGCTCAGGGCATCGCGTAGACGACGGGCTCGACGTAGAGGTTCCAGCCCTTGGCGTAGTTCTGCCCAGGGTCGAACTCGAATAGCACGCACACGAACTTTCCGTCCGGCGAGGCCGCTGCGGCGTACGGGCGAGGCGTGAATTCTTTACCCGACGTGACTTTGGCCAGCGCTACGGTCTTCGACCCGCGCACAAGCTCCAGGTGGTCTGTCTTCCAGATTAATTTTCCGCCCAACGAGCCGAGCTCGGCCGATATCGGCGACGCTTCGCTGAACGGCGCCGGTTCGAGTGCGAGCCCCTCGAGATTGCGATCGCGAAGCCAGTTCTCGATCAGGGCGACCACTTCATCTTGCTCCTCAGGGCAAGGGTCGCTCGGCTCGCACAGCGTCGAGTATTGGGTCTTGCTGCCGGCAGAGCCGACGTTGCCGACGATGCCAGTTCCGTTGCCTTCTTCAGCGTAAGAAGTGACTGCGGCGAAGGTCTTTTCGCGAGTCGACCAGAGTAGCCAGCCCTCGTGAAGCTTGCTGGCGAGCCGTGCCCTTGCGGGCGGCGGCTTGGCTGCTGGAGGTGTTGCGCTTTCGATGTTGGGTAGCTCCGCGACGCTTGGAGTTGCGGGGGCCGAGCTTGCCGAACTGAGCGGCTTAGCCGACCGTTGGTTTGCCGGTTCCTCTGGGTCGCCAAAGTCTGCGGCACCGCAGCCAACGGACAATGCAAGTGGAATGAATGGAAGGATTGCAGAGCGAAGGTCGTTGAACACGGCGCATCGAGTCTACCTTTCCCAGAGCTCCACCGCTAAGGTCTGCGCATGAACGTTGGAGGATCAGCCTTCCTCGGAGTTGGTCTTGCGGTCTTGTTCGGGTGCGGCGGCACCGACTTTGTCCGAGATCGCGGGGACGCACGCCCACTCGACGCATCACAAGAGTGGTTGACTGAATCGACCGCAAAGCCAACTGCCTTGGCCTCCACGCTGGTAAAGACGGGAACCCGACGTCCGGAGCTGTTCCGCAACACCTACTATGATTTTCCCTCCGAAGGAGAAGGCGCGCGCAAAGCGAAGGTCTTTGACGCTGAGTGCAAGCCGATCGCGGACGTCACGCAAGAGTTCCACGACCGCGTCTGTCTGCAAGGCAGCGGAAAATTGCGAACCGGAGAGACCATAAGCTTCGCCAAGCGAGATTGCGCGTGCGCTCTCGAATGCCCCAAGAGCGGGCAAAAAATCTGCTTTGAGAAGCTCGACCCAAAGAAGTTTCCAAGTGGTCGAGGCGCGCTGGGTCAGCCGGTGACGCCGCTTCGCACCGTGGCTGTGGATGACGAGGTGATTCCGCTGGGCGCGACCCTGTACATCCCTGATTACGAGGGTCTCGCTCGGCCAAACGGATCTCAGCACGACGGCTGTTTCTTGGCCGAAGATCGAGGCAGCAAGGTCGTTGGAACCCATATCGACATTTTTACGGGCGACCCAGCGACGACGAAGACATGGAACCAGGCCGTGCCCTCGAACGTTGGCGTGCGTGTAGAGGTGGACTCTCCGCGCTGCTTGCACCTGAAGTCGGGAGCAGCCCGTTAGCCACGCTCCAGCCAAGGAGTCCGGGTAAATTGAAAGGAAGATTCCTTCACAAATTGCTTGAGAGCCGCCATCATTCAGCTGTGTTCACTTACGCTTACTACAGCATCGTACTTCGCCGGTTAGGGGGGCCGCTTGTGGTTGGACTCGCCCTCGCCGCTGAGCCATCCGTGTGGGCTGGCCCGGAAAGTACCCCAGCAACGTCCGGTGCAGCTGCAGAAGCGGCCGTGCTCAAGCAGCAAGGCGATGCTCTGATGGATGCGCTGGATTATCCCGGCGCGTTGAAGAAGTACGAAGACGCTTACGCAAAGCATGCTGACGCCGCGCTGCTCTACAATCAGGGGCGCGCCTTGGAGCTGATGGGCCGTTTTCCTGAGGCTCTTGACCTACTTCGCCGCTTCGACGCTCAGGCGAGCCCCGAGCTTCACGCCAAGTTGCCGAACCTTGCGCAGCTCATTCTAGCGATCGAGGAGCAGACCTGCGAGTTGTCTATCACCGTGAAGGTCAAGGGAGACAAGGCTCCTCGCAATCTCACGGTCAAGCTCGGTAACGAGGTCATTGGTGGGGCGCTCGTCACCAAGAAGCGCGTGAACGCGCAAGACGGAGCCATTCTCGAGGTCACGGCCGATGGCTATGAGCCTTATCGCGACACCATTCCACTGCCGAAGAGGGGCAACAAAGACTTCACTGTGGCTCTAGCCGCAACGGACAAGACGGCGGTACTTCGCGTCGAGTCTCCGGTTGCCGGCGCCAAGGTTCGAGTCGACGGCAAGGACGTTGGGCAAGTCCCAACGGAGGTGCGGCTGGCCCCTGGGGCACACACGGTTGTTCTCTCCGCCGTTGGCTACAACGACAACGAGATCACCGTAGAGCTTGGTCCCACGGACGTAAGAACCGAGCGGATCGAGCCTGGTTCGGCCCCTGCCTACACTCAGTGGTGGTTTTGGACGATTGGTTTTGGCGTGCTCGCCGCTGGCGGCGGAGCTGGGCTTGCGTACGCGCTTTTGACGGAGCGCTCTCCCGATGAAGGCTCGATTGCACCGTGCACCACTCCGGTGTTTGCTGGGCCTCAAGCCGACTCCGACTGTCAGCCGACGGCCAGCTACCTCCCCTCAGCGAGTCGCAATCAGCCCACGCGCGTTCGGCCCAGCGGCGCATTTCAGATCGGCCCCGTACCAGTCTTCCGACTCGAGTTCTAACCGCTCATGAAACTGCAACCAGGCAGCGTGCTCGCCGGCAAGTACTCTGTGACCGGGGTGCTCGGCGAAGGTGGCATGGGGACGGTGTACCAAGGCCGTCACATCGAGATCGGCTACACCGTCGCCATCAAGGTGCTGCGAGAAGACCACCTCGGCGACAACGATTCTGTGAGTCGCTTCCACGCTGAGGCCCGTGCCGTTGCAAAGTTGCGGACGAAGCATGTCGCCAAGGTTTTTGACGAGGAACGCTGGAGAACGGGTTGCCGTTCTTGGTGATGGAGTTCCTCGAAGGAGGCGATCTCGAGGCGGAGCTGGGGCGGCGGGGCAGGTTGCCTGTCGAGGAAGCCGGCCGGTATGTGATCGCCGCTTGTGCTGCCATGAGCGAGGCTCACGCCGCAGGGGTTATTCATCGCGATCTCAAGCCCGCCAACTTGTTCTTGGCGACCGAGGGCAATGAAACGGTCGTGAAGGTCGTGGATTTCGGCATCTCGCGAGTTCTTCCGGAGAACGGCGTGCGTTTGACGCAGACTCAGGCTGCCTTCGGTACTCCGCTGTACATGGCTCCCGAGTCGGTGCGCTCTGCAAAGTTGGCTGACGAGCGGACTGATGTTTGGGCGCTTGGGGTCATCTTGTATGAGCTCGTGACTGGGACTCTGCCCTTCCTCGGAGATTCGCCAACCGCCGTGGCGGTCGCTGTGACTCTCGACGAGGTCAAGCCGCCCTCCGTGGTGGTCGAAGGGCTGCCGTCGTGGGTGGACACGGTCGTTCAGCGATCGCTTGAGAAGAACCCGGATAAGCGCTTCCAATCGGCGCAGCAACTCGCCCAAGCGATTGAGGCCGGCATCGCTGGAACCCTGACTGAGCGCTCGAGTGCAGTGGCAGTTGCTGCTAAGGGGCCTTTTGCTAGCGAAACCGTGTCGCCCGCCGTTCGCGAGGTGCCTCCCAACGGGACGAACACGCGTACGGTTGTGTTGCTCGGTGTTGGAATGGCGTTGGCGGGGGTTGTCGCGGCCATGTTCTATTTCCGGGTCAACGGGGCCGGCAATAGCCGCGTTCCTTCGGACGTCCCAAGCACCGAGCCTCAGTCTGCGCACAGCGTTTCCGAAGAGCTGAGGACCGCGTCGCCGGTGAACGTAGAACCTGCGCCCACCCCAATCGAACCCAGCGCCACGTCGCGGGCGACAAGCAGCGCCACTGCTTTGGTGACTTCCGCGTCGAGCGCGGCGCCAACCTCGTTCCCAACGGTTGCCCCATCAGCAGTCGTGGAACCAACAGTTGCACCTCAACCAACGACGCCACCCCCCCCAACTTCGACCGCGAAGCCAGCGGTCAGTTCAAAAGGCAACCCGCTAAGGCTCTAGCTTTCAATCGATCAAGCGATATGCGCTGGGGCCGAAAACATGCGCAAACGCAACGGCTAGGGCGCCAACGAGGCCCGCGCCCCCACGACGAAATACCTCTGCGTTCATCTGCGATACTCGTCCTTGCTTTCGCTTCGTCTCGTGATCGCTGTCTTCCTCCAAGCCAAGGTGTACTGCCCGCCTCAGCGCATAGAGTTGAAGATGGCCGCTGAAGTAGTTCCAGACGAGAAATAGGGCCGCTAATAGACCGATTGCGCAGGACACGTCGGTGCGCGGACCGAGGGGCTGAGTGCGCGCAGCGATGAGCAGTTGAGGCAGGCAGAGCGCTAGCGCGACGTGACTCCAGGCGGCGCGCTGATGGCGCTCGAGATCTAGTTCGTTGGTCGACCGCACGGCAGCTCGAGTGCTTCGCCAAACCAGCAGAACGAATGGGACAAAGGCTGTTCCGACCAACGCTCCCTCGAACGCCCCTGCGCCCCGGTTGCTCGCCGCCACGACGGTGCGAAGCAGTAATTGTGGCTCAGGAAACAGCACGCCAATCGAAAGGCCCGCGAAAGCGCCGAGCAACGGCGCTAGCAGGCTGGCGAGCAAGGCCGCCCTCCCAAAGGTTGGGCACAGCCTCCTCGAGTCGAGCATGAGTCCAAGCAGCCCCATCAGGATTGGCACGAGCAACGGCAACAGCGCGGCGAGCAACTCTCGCCGGCCAGCCCGAAGCGAAGGCGCAAGAGCGTCGAGAACCAAGCTCACCGCGAGAAAACCGGCGGTAGCCAGCACCAGCGAGAGTTTAGGGTTGGCTTGCTCGCCATCGTGCATGGCACCCGGTGCGCTCATTACCGTCTCTCCTGCAAGTGATTGGCCGCTATCTGCGGTTGGCGCTTCGAGTCGATCGCTGCTGCCATGGTGCTGACCACGACCAAACCGCTAACGGTCAACGCAACCATGGCGTGATTTGCGGCAACCCGAGCCGCAACAACGGGCGAGCCATAAATCTGTTTGCGCACGGTTGCTGAACGGTAAGCGGAACTCCCGGCCGCCGATTCCACAAGGTCCTCGCCCAAGCCAAGGTCCAGGCGCAGCTCGGTCCCTGTGCTGTGGGTGGAAGGAAGCATTTCACGAGCTGCCTTCTTTATGGCGACGGCTCTCGTCCAGGTCCACAGGCTGCGACCGCAGAACCAAAGCACTAGGATGACTGCGAGTGCGCCAGTCCCCAACGATGCGAGTCGAGGACCGTAGCTCGGGACGAACTCGGCGACTTGCAGTACTGAGGAGCTCAGCGCGGCAAGCGCAGCGAGCGCAAACCAGCTCGAGCGGGCATCGATCTCGGCGATCAGCGAGTTTGGACGCGCGCGGCCAGTCCTGCGTTGGAGTGCAGCGAGTAACCCGAGACAGGGACCGAGGCAGCTTGCAGCTAGGAGGCAACCGTCGAGCGGCAGTGACAGCCCGCGTTTCGTCCAAGAAGTATTGGAGATGATGAGTGCCGCCACCGCGGCGCTCAGGAGAGTCCCCAGCGCAGCCACGAGGGCGGCATGGATGGGCCGGAATGAGGGCCGGGTCGCAACGACCCCTACTCCCAGCGTCATCAGCGGTGCTAGCAGGGTCACGACGCCTCGAATGGGACCATCCGA
>CAITIQ010000044.1 GCA_903892415.1 uncultured delta proteobacterium
CATTGGAAAATAGAGCTTTTCAATATAGGGAAACTCGTCAGGGTCCCAATTTTAATTTGGGAAGTAAAGAGGGATCTACGCGGCTAGGCTCAGGACTCATTGTCCGAGCCAGAATATGACGATAGCGGCGAGGGTGATAGCGCTTAAGAAGGTGCGTGCGCAGCGGTCGTAGCGCATGGCGATTCTGCGCCAATCCTTGAGCCTTCCGAACATGATTTCGATACGATGGCGCTGGCGGTAGAGTGTTGCGTCGTGTGGGATGGGTACCTTGCGACTGCGGGTTGAAGGTATGCATGGGGCGATACCACGGGCGGCCAGTTCGGCGCGAAAGTAGCTGCTGTCGTAGCCACGGTCACCGATGAGTTCCCGCGCTGGCGGGAGTTTTTGCAGCATCAAGGCGGCACCGCGGTGATCACTGGCCTGACCTTCTGTAAGTAGCAGCACGACGGGACGGCCTTGACCGTCGCAGGCAGCATGGAGCTTGGAGTTCAAGCCGCCCTTGGTTCGGCCGATACAGCGGGGGAAAGCCCCTTTTTGAGGAGGCTGGCCGCGGTGCGGTGCGCCTTGAGGTGTGTGCTGTCGATCATCAGGCGCTCGGGCGGTCCACCCTCGGCGGCTAGCGCGGCGAAAATGCGGTCGAACACGCCCAATCGGCTCCAACGGACGAAGCGATTGTAGAGCGTCTTGTGAGGGCCGTAGGCCGTAGGCCGCAGGCGCGTCACGCCACTGAAGGCCATGGCGAATGACATAGATGATGCCGCTGACCACACGGCGATCATCCACGCGTGGCACACCGTGAGAAAGCGGAAAGTGCGGCGATAAGCCCCGCAATTGGCCAACTGTCAGCAGAAAGGGCGGCTTGGGACTGGGCATGGCGGAACCTCCGTCACACGTAGAATCACACGCCGCCGCGTCGCGGCAAGCATTTAATGGGTCCTGAGCCTAGCTCAATATTACTCTAAAGCCCGCCCGATATCTGCCGCCATCGAACTTCATTGCCTGGAAGAAATAGAGGGGGGGGGGTAGTTCTATCTCTTAGAACTTTTTGCGCCTAGACCGCGCCCCACCGCACGCAGGGACTTTTTGGCCCCTCGGCTTAAACCCGACCGCCATGTTTGGTTTTTTGATTTCGGGGGGTCTTAGGTATGGCTCCTCGGGCTCGAACTAAGAAGCTGCTCCCAATCGGTACCCCGACCGGCAGTTCGAAAGAGAGACCTTGCCGAAATGTATTGTACAGTTTACACTAAACAAATGACAAAGACCCAGAAGCCCATCCCGACCGCCGAGCCAGCCCGCAAGCAGGCGGTGATATATGCTCGCGTCTCCTCCAAGGAGCAGGAGAAGGAGGGTTTCTCGATCCCGGCGCAGTTGAAGCTGCTGAAGGAATACGCCTCGGCGCAAGGCTTCTCGGTGGCGCAAGAATACGTGGACGTAGAGACGGCCAAGCAAACAGGCCGGGCCGCCTTCGGTGAGATGGTCACCTACCTCAAGGCCCATCCGACGGTTCGCGTGATGCTGGTCGAGAAGACCGACCGGCTCTACCGCAACCTCAAGGACTGGGTGACGGTGGACGAGCTTGAGGTCGAAATACACTTCCCGAAAGAGGGCGTGGTGCTGTCGCGGGAGTCGCGTTCGTCGGAAAAGTTCATGCACGGCATCAAGGTGCTTATGGCGAAGAACTACATCGACAACCTGTCCGAGGAAGCGCGCAAGGGCATGCAGGAGAAGGCCGAGCAGGGCATCTGGCCGACCAAGTGCCCGCTCGGCTACCGCAACGTCACCGGCCCGGACGGCAAGAAGATCATCGCCGTCGATCCCGAAGAGGCGCTGATCATCGCCAAGCTGTTCGAATGGTATGCGACCGGCCAGTACGCGATGCAGGATGTGTCGCGCATGGCGCGTGAGGCCGGGCTCGTCTACCGCAAAAGCGGGGCGAAGGTGCCGGTCAGCACCATCCATACCATCCTCCACGCGCGGCTCTACACCGGCTGGTACGAGTGGAACGGCAAGCTGATCAAGGGGCGCCACCAGCCGATCATCTCGGTCGATCTCTGGGAGCGGGTGCAGAACGTGCTCGACGGCCGTTTCGCCAAGAAGCACCGCCGGGCGAAGCACGACTTCGCCTTCTCCGGCCTGATCTCCTGCGGCACCTGCGGCTGCTCGGTGGTCGGCGAGATAAAGAAGAAGCGCTGTGTCTACTACCATTGCACTGGATACACCGCCAAAATCGAGGGCCGGAAGCCGACCTGTACCCAATGCGTGCGCGAGGAGGTGCTGGAGACGCGCTTCACGGAGATGCTCGGCCGCCTCCGCTTCGACGATGAGGTGCTGGCCTGGGTGCGCGAGGCACTGCTAGCCAGCCATGCCGACGAGCGACGCGAGCACGAGGCGGCGATCGAGCGGCTGCGCGCCGAGCATAAGCGCCTCGGCGAGC